>JAVBQN010000036.1:0-48949 GCA_031549025.1 Candidatus Adiutrix sp.
CGCGCCCCCCGGGCCGCCCCCCCTCCCCCCCGGGCGGCGGCCAAACTGGTGTTGATAAGATAACCCGGGGGCGGGCTTTTAACACGGGGGGGGCTTTGCCCCCCCGCACCCCCGCCAGGGCGCAGCGCCGGACCGCCCAGCGGTCCGGCCCAAACCTTTTCTCTTCCCCGCCCCCCACACCACGCGCCGTCAGCCAAGCCGGGCTAATCCCGCCCGCCTCTGGGCGTCCGTCAAGCTTTCGATACGGATCTTTTCCCGGGCCGCATAGGCCCGCCTCGGTTCCACCGCCGTCGCCAGCTCGGCCGACCAAGTCGCTGTGGCTCTCCCCGTTACTCGGAGACGGGTCCAGGGCACGTGCCCTGGCGGGGGGTGATGGCGAGGACGGCGGGGAGGGTGGCGTGGTAGCCGGGGATGTAGAGGGCCCGGTTTTCGGAGATGGAGAACTGGCCGCCGGTCAGAAACGGGGTGCCTTTCTGACGCAGGAGGAGTTGGGCTTCGAAGCCGCCGTCCAGGCCCATGACCTGGGCCAGGCCCAGGGCCGGTTCCTTGAGGGCCAGGGCCAGGTCATAGAGGGAAACGGCGGCCGGGGTCATGATGAGGACGATCCGGCCTTCCCGGTCCTGGCCCACGGCGGCCCGGCCGGCCAGGTTGTAGCTGTCGCGCACCCGGATGGTGCCGCGCTGGCCCAGCAGCATGTATGACTGCATGACGTTCTGGTATTGGTCCGGATCCGGGGCATCAGGAATCTGCCGGTCGATCACGGCCGCGGCCGGGGCGCCGGCCGGGACTTCAGGGCCGGGCTCGGCCGCCAGGAAGCCTTTCCATTGGGGGTGGGACTTGTCTGACAGGCTCTTTCCGTCCCGCTTCAAAAGGCCCATGTAGGTGCGGTCGGGGTAATACTGGCCGGCGTTGATGAGGGCCACAGCCGATTCCAGCCGTTCGGCCCAGCCGCTGAGGTCCACCGGAGGCGCGCCGGGGTATTCGCTCTCATGATAGGGCCGCAGGGTGTATTGGGCCGGATCGAAGCGCACCAGGAAGAGGTCGGCCGGCCCCAGCCGGGCCCCGTACAGGAGCGGCAGACGGGCCATGTCCAGGCCCGGGGCGCTTTCCCGCCAACTGACCGGCCCCAGGCGCGGCCGGCCGCCCAGAAGCCTTTGGTTGAGGCCTTGAAGGATTTCCACCAGGAGCCCGGCGGGGTCCTGAATTTCTTTCCGGGCGCCCGAATTTTTCGCTCCCGGATCGGTGATCTGAATATTGGCTCCGCCAAAGGGGCGCCGGTCGGTCAGGGTGAAATAGGCCGGAGGATCGGAGGCTTCGGCCATGAAGCTCAGCGACAGGCGTTCGGGCCAGGGGTCCAGGGGTTCGCCGAAGGTCAGGCTGATGGTCACCGGGGGCAGGCCTTTGACTCCCTCCACGACCAGGGATCGTTCCGGCTCGGTGACCGCCTCGCCTCCGGCCGGAATGAAGGCCGCCAATTGCCAGACGGCGGCCCGCAGGTCCTCGCGGCCGGAAAAGGCCGTCAGGCTCCCGCCGCCGCTTTCCGGATCGGCCTGCAGGCCTATCGGCCGCGCCAGGACCAAGGCCAGGGTCAGGACCAGGGCCGGCAAAATAGGTATTTTATTTTCCACGCGCATAGTGTATAGTATTTGGGTGTCACACACAAAAAAATAATAAAACCAGGCGGACCGACTGGCCGCGCCCTTACCGGCGCCGGCAGCCCAAGGCCCGGGGGGAAACGATTCGGCTGGATTTCCAGAAATTCCGGACCGGTTCGTCTCCCCTGGGATTGTAACATATTAATCGGTCACGTGAAATAACTATACGCCCGGGTCGGCGTCTCAAAGTGGAAAAAGGGCGTTTTTCCATCTTGGGTGCGCCGGCCCTTGAAGCCCCACCAAGGGGACATGGCCCCTGAGCCGGTCTGAAATCGGCCGCTTTGGGCCGGTTTCAGAGGGGGTCAAGGGGGCATTGCCCCCTTGCGGGGGTTTGGGGGCGAAGCCCCCAAGATCGAAAACGCCCTTTACCACTTAACGAGGAGTGACTATGCCCGCCGAAATTATCAAAGGTTTGCCCGTGGCCACGGCCATGCGTGAAGAGATTGCCAACCAGGTGAAGGCCCTGCAGTCGGCCAAGGGGATTCAGCCCAAGCTGGCCGTGGTGCTGGTGGGGGACGACGAGGCTTCCCGCGTCTATGCCCAGTCCAAGGAGAAGGTCGGCGAAAAGATGGGCATCAAGGTGGATCTCCATGTGCGTCCGTCCACCGCCACCGAGGCCGAGATCATCAAGCTGGTCGACGGCCTGAACGCGGACCAGGGCGTTCATGGCATTCTGGTGGAGCTGCCGCTGCCCAAGACCATCCAGAAGGAAAACGTCATGAACCGCATCGATCCCAAGAAGGACGTCGACGGCGTTCATCCGGTCAACCGGGGCTACCTTCTGGGCGGGCAAGAGCATCTGGCGCTGGTGCCGGCCACTCCGCTGGCCTGCATCGAGCTGATCCAGCGCAGCGGTTTGGATCTGAAGGGCAAGCGGGTCACCCTGGTGGGCCGGGGCGACACCGTGGGCCGGCCCCTGGCCAGCCTCCTCATCAAGCGGGACGCCACCATCACCGTCTGCCACACCAAGACGGTGGATCTGGCCGCCACGGTCAAGGCCGCCGAGATCGTGGTGGCCGCGGCCGGGTTCCCCAAGCTGGTCAAGGCCGACATGGTCGCCCCGGGCCAGACGGTCATTGACGCCGGCATCAACCAGCTGGAAGACGGCAGCCTCTGCGGCGACGTGGACACCGAGCCCGTCAGCCAGATCGTCCGGGCCATCACCCCGGTGCCCGGCGGCGTGGGCTCCCTGACCACCACCGTGATCATGCAGAACCTCTTGAAGGCCATCGGCCTTCAGGACCTTTGAGAAACAAGGAGGCCGCCCATGCACGACGTGCCCGCCGATTTCTATTCGATGACCATCACCGACTTCCTCAAAGTCGCCGCGTCCAGTTCCCACGTGCCCGGGGGCGGCAACGTCTCGGCCGTGGTGGCCACCCTGGGGGCCTCGATGGGGGCCATGGTGGCCAGCCTCACCGAAGGCAAAAAGGGCTATGAGGAGCACCAGGAAGCCAACGCGGCCATCCTCAAGGCTTTCATGGCCGGCATTGAAAAGCTGAAGGAACTGACCCGGGGCGACGTGGAGGCCTTCGACGCCTACATGAAGACCTTCAAGCTCCCCAAAGACACCGACGAGCAGAAGGCGGCCCGGAGCGCGGCCATCCAGGACGGGGTCAAGAAGGCCACCCTGGCGCCGATGAATATCTGCCGCCAATGCCTGGAACTGATGCGCGAAGCGGCCAGGCTGGCTCCCTTCGGCAACAAGGGCGCCATCAGCGACTGCGGCGTCTCGGCCATCATCCTGGAGGCGGCCATCCGCGCGGCCATGCTGTCGGTGGACATCAACCTCCCCGCCATCAAGGACCAGGCCTTCGCCGCCGACATCATGAGCGAGCGCGGCCGCATCTTCGCCGAAGCCGAGGAAATCAAAGCCCTCGTCCTCACCCACATGCGCGCCCGCTGGTAGGCAGGGCGCTTGCTGCCCTGCACCCGACTCCGAGCGGCGGGGAAAGCGGGAGCGGCTTGGTCGGCCGGGCTGGCGACGGCCGTGGAACCGGAGGCGGGCCTAGGCGGCCCGGGGGCGGCCGGGATTAGCCCGACTTGGCCAATGTGGCCCGTCGTGCGGGTTTTTTGGGGCACCGCTTGCGCAGATGAGTTTTTATTCGACCTGACCGTCGGTCGGCGGCCGTTTTCCCCGGACGGGGGAAGCGGCCGCCGACCGGTTTTTGGCCCGGACGAACTGATGGCTTGAGATTTTTCAGGCCACCTTGGCGGGTGGCGAGGCCTCGGGGCGGTGAAATTTTTCGGAGAGAGCCGTATTTTTCGACACGAGTCGGAGCGGAGCGACGCCGTTGTCGAAAAAATACGAGCGGACGCAGAAAACTTTCACCGCCCCGAGGCCGGTCCCGGCCTTCGCGGTTTTAAAGCGTCAACCCTGTATGCCAGGGGAAAAACTATTGATTTTTAACCGCAATGGGGGCACAATCAAAAGAAGGATCAAGGCGAGGTTGGCAATGGTGAAACAACTGGGCTGGCTGATTGTTGCAGTGTTGATGGCGCTGACCGCCCGGCCGGCCGCCGCCGAGGAGGAGTTGCGCATCCTGGCCAGCGCCCGCCTGACGCCGCCGGCCGTGGTGGAGCGGTTTGAAAAGGAATTCGGCCTCCGGGTGCGGTTCGAGTATTTTGAATCGGCCGAAGACCTGGCCGCCTATCTCGAGGCCCAGCCCCGGGACGACCTGGCCCTCATCCGCGGCTACTATGTGAGCAGCCTGGCCCGGAACGGCCGCCTGGCCGCCCTGGATCATGCTCTCCTGCCCAACCTCGCCAACCTCGGCCGGCGGGCCCTGGAAAACCCCGTCGACCCCGGCTGCCTCCATTCCGCGCCGTACCTCCAGGGCACCCTGGGCATTCTCTATCGCGCCGGACTTTGGGGCACCTGGCCCCCCTCCTGGGAAAACATCTTCGGCCCGGGCGCCGGCGTGGCCCCCTTTGCCGTCATCAACCAATACCGGGACGCCTTGGGCATCGCTCTGTTGTATCTGGGGCACTCCGACAACGCCACCTCGCCGGCGGCCGTGGCCCAGGCCGCCGAACTCCTGCGGGGCCTGTCAGCCCACCCGGCCTTTCTGGGCTATCTGGACCCCGACACCCTCCAGAAATATTTCAAAGAAAAGCTCATCTACGCGGCCATCACCTATAACAATCTCGCGGCCGTGGCCATGGCCAGCGACCCGGGCCTGGCCTTCCATGTGCCCCGGGGCGGCGGCCTGGCCTGGTCCTATGTCTACGTCGTCAACGCTCAAAGTCCCCGAAAAGCGACGGCCCACGCCTGGCTGAACTATCTCCTGCGGCCCGACGTGGCCGCTGAAGTATCCGTCTGGAACCTGGCCACGTCACCCAATCAGGCCGCTCTGGACCTTCTGCCCCCGGCGGTCCGGAACAACGCCACCCTGTATCCGCCCGAGGCCGTCTGGGAAAACGCCGAGTATCTCCAGTCCGTGGGTGAGGCGGAAAGCGTTTATCTGGAAGATTGGTCCCGTTTGCAATGACCGGCCGGGGTCGGCGGACCGTCCGGCGGCCATCCGACGCCGGCCGCCCGGGAAAGGGTGAACCATGATGCGTAAAAAGACGGGCCCCCACGGGCTGACCTGGTATACCTTCTCCATCTTTGAACCACACCCGGAACTCCGCCACGGGGTCTTCACCCGCCACGGCGGCGTCAGCGGTCCCGAAAGGCGGGAACTGCATCTGTCTTTCAGCGGCGGCGCGGACCCGGCCGGGGTCCGGACCAACCTCCGCCGGACCGAGGACGCCCTGGGCCTGCCCCCGGCGGCCTTTGTCGGCCAGACCCACAGCGCCCGCCTCACCATGGTCCGGCCCGAGGACAATTACCACCCGCGCGGACCCGAGGACATCCGTCAGGGCCGCGACGCCATGATCGCCCCCGAGCCCGGCGTGAATCTCCTGATCCGCACGGCCGACTGCCAGGGCGTGATCCTCTACGACCCCGAAACCCGCATGCTGGCCCTGGTTCACAGCGGCTGGCGCGGCTCGGTCCAGAACATCCTCGGCGTCACCGTCGCCCACATGGCCGAACTCGGCGCCCGGCCGGCCGCCATCAAGGTGGCCATCGGCCCCTCCCTCGGCCCCTGCTGCGCCGAGTTCGTCAACCACCGCCAGGAACTGCCGGAGCACTTTCAAAATTTCATGACCGACGAAAACCACTTCGACTTCTGGGCCATCAGCCGCCACCAACTGACCGACAGCGGCCTCGACCCGGAAAACATCGCCACCGCCGGCGTTTGCACCAAATGCTCCCCCGATTTCTTCAGCTACCGCCGCGGCGACTGGGGCCGCTTCGGCACCATGGCCGGCGTGCTGAAAAGATAAGCCAAAAGGAAAAAGTCTTGCGTATAACCGATATCAGCGAGGCCGTCATCACCGAGGGCCGGATCGTGGAAAACCGGCCCCTGGCCGCCGGGACATACCTGATGAGGATCGACTGCCCGGAAGTGGCCCGCGCGGCCGGGCCGGGACGTTTCGTCAAACTCCGCGCCTGGGCGGAAAACGGGGGGCCCCTGCTGGACCGCCCCTTTTCCATCCACCGGGCCACGGACGGGCAGGTTTCCGTTCTCTACCGGGTTTTGGGGCCGGCCACGCGGCTGATGAGCCGAACTCCGGCGGGCGGGACGGCCAAGATCAGCGGCCCTTTGGGGCGCGGCCTCGGCGAGATGCTGCCGACGAAGCCGGAGGGTATGTATCTGGTGGCCGGGGGCCTGGGGCTGGCGCCCATGGGCCTGGCCCTGGATTGGCTGGGCGCGGGAAGGGTGAGTCTTTTTTACGGCGAACGGAGCGGCCGCTTCCAGGTGGACCGGGAGTGGTTGTCATCCTGGGCCGGCGATTTCACGGCCACGGTGGATGACGGTCAGGGCTACGGCCAGGCGGGCCTGGTCACGGTCCCGCTGGAAAAAGCCCTGGAACGCGACCCCCGGCCCGTCTTCGCCTGCGGGCCGGCGCCCATGCTGGCCGCCGTGTCCCGGCTGGCGGCCCGCTTCGGGGTGACCCCGTGGGTGTCGGTGGAGGCCGGCATGGCCTGCGGCTTCGGGGTGTGCCTGACGTGCAGCCTCCCGTGGAAAAGCGGCGGCCGGTTTCGGGTCTGCCAGGACGGCCCGGTGGCCGACGGCTCGGCCGTGGACTGGGAGGGCGTGCAATGACGCGCGAACCGAATCTGAGCGTCCGGCTCGGCCCCCTGACCCTGAAGAACCCGGTCATGACCGCCTCGGGCACCTGCGGCTACGGCCTGGAACTGGCCCGCTTCTGCCCGCCGGCGGCCCTGGGCGCGGTGGTGACCAAGGGCGTCAGCCTGACGCCCTGGCCCGGCAACCCCGGCCCGCGCATGGCCGAGACCGCCGCCGGCCTGATCAACGCCATTGGCTTGGAAAACATGGGCGTGGGGGCTTTCATCGCCGAGGCCCTGCCTCCGCTGAAAGCCGCCGGGGCCACGGTGGCGGCCAACATCCTGGGCCACTCGGCCGAGGAATACGGCCGCCTGGCCGCCCGCCTGGCCGTCACGGACGTGGATTTGATCGAGGTCAACGTCAGTTGCCCCAACGTGGCCTGCGGCGGCCTGGCCATCGGGGCCGAGCCCTCCTCGATTTTCGAGGTGACTCAAGCCGTGCGGGAGAACTGCGGCGGCAAACCCTTCCTGGTCAAGCTCACCCCCCAGGTCGCCGACGTGGCGGCCGTGGCCCGGGCGGCCGAGGCGGCCGGAGCCACGGGGCTCTCCCTCATCAACACCATCCCGGCCATGGCCGTGGACCTGGCCCGGCGCCGGCCCAAGCTGGCCAACATCACCGGGGGCCTCTCCGGGCCGGCGGTGAAGCCGGTGGCTTTGCGCCAGGTGTGGCAGGCGGCCTCGGCCGTCAAAATACCCGTGGTGGGCCTCGGCGGCATCGCCACGGCCGAGGATGCCCTGGAATTCATTCTGGTGGGGGCCGCGGCCGTGCAGGTGGGCACCGCCACCCTGGTGGATCCCCGGACTCCCCTCACCATCATCAACGGCATCCGGGACTGGATGCGCCAGGAAGGACTGGATGACCTTGGCCAACTCCGGGGCTCCCTCAAACTCTGACGGACCGAAGAAACGTCGGCGCCGGCTGTGGCCGCCGATCCTGATCGCCGTGGTCGGCCTGATTCTGGCGCTGGGGCCGACGATCGTCCTGAATGTCCTCCTGGCCCGGATTCCGGCCACGGAAGGCGGGCCGACCCTGGAGTACGGCCAGGCCCGGGCCGGGTTTCTGTTCCGCTGGATCACCGTGACCGATCTGACCGTGGCGCATCTGGCGGCCGATGAGTCCCGGACGTTGGCGATCGACCATCTGCGCCTGGACAACCTTTCGTTTTTCAATGTGGTGGGCCTGCTGCGGGACCCTTTTGCCCCGCATCCGGAGGCACGGCCTTTGGCTGACGACTTCTCCGTCCAGGGCCTCTCTCTGACGCGCGACGGCCGTCGCCTGGCCTCGGCCAAGGAGGTCGGCGGCCGCGATCTGGTCTTGGCCCCGGCTCCGGCCGGCCGGGCCGGGTCGCCGCTTTGGTTCGGCAAGCTCGACGTACTGGATCTGGACGTTCAGGAACCCCTGGCCCGGGTGGAACTCAGCCGCCTGGAAGCCCGGGGATTGGGCCCGGAGTTTTTGGACGGTCTGACCGTGCGCGGCCTGAACCTGGCCTGGGGTCCGGAGGGGGCGAACCGGCCGAACCTGAACTTGGGGGGATTGACCCTGGGCGGCCTGGACATCGAAGCGGTGCTCCGGGCCGTGACCGAGGGGGAAAAGCTTCTGCCCCTGTGGGTGCTTTCAGTGTGCGAAACCCTGGACCTGGCCCAGGGAGTCTTCACCTTGGGGACCCGGGAAGCCGTGGTCGTGAAGAGCGCCCGCTTCGACTACCAGGAGGCCGATAAAGGCGGCGGCGCCAGCTTTGCCCGGACCTTCGATTTCTCGGCCGACCTCCCCGCCCTCATCTCCCTGGCCGAACAGCCCCGGGACCCCTTCTGGAGCGGCCTGCGCGACCTGGCCGGCGACCGGGTGGCCGGGGAAATGGCCCTGCGCCTGGATTTCAACCGCCACACCGGCCAGGCCGCGCTGAAGAGCGCCCGGCTGGAGATCCCCACCCTGGGCCGCCTGGAACTGACCGGGGACCTGGCCGGGGTCAAGGCCATGCGGCCCCACCTGAGCCCTTCGCAGTTTCTGTTCGGGGCCGGCGCCTGGCGGCTGCACGGGCTGTCGTTGACTTTCGCGGACCAAGGTTTCATGGCCAACTATTATCGGCACCTGGACCGGACCGTGTTCCGGCACGCGCCCCAGCGGCCCACGCCGGCCAATATCATGGAATACTTTATCTCCCCCCTGGCCCGTACCCTGGAGGACGAGGCCGGTTTTTCCAACCTGCCCGCCCTGGTCAGCGAGACCGAAGCCTTTCTGTCCCGGCCGGCCCGGCTGTCCCTCACCGCGGCCCCGGCCGAACCCCTGTCGGTCACTTCCCTTGCCAATCTGGACAAGTATGATATAATCGAAAAGTTATGTTTGACCATCCAGGTCAACGATCGGGCCCCGGTGGCCGTGGGGGTGGCTTCCGGCGTTTTTCACGAGCGGCTGCCCTCGGCCCCCAAACCCATGGAAAACCTCTTCGAAGAAGAGGATATTTAGTTTTTTCCTTTCGATGGCGCCTAAAGCGTTTTGCATTACAACCGCCATCATCCATTTCAGCAAAACGCCGAAACATCCGGGCGCTTTTCGTATAATGCCCATGACCTTCATCTTGAAAAGCGCTCTTGTCGGCGCTCTCGTTGTTATTTATGGGAACTTTCGGAGTTTCCCGCGAAATTGGCGCCGCCTGGCGGCAGAAATGAGGACATAATGAAATCAAAGACCCCCCTAGTCATTCTGGCGGTGGTGGTGGTCGCGGTGGCGGCTTTCTTCATGACCAAGAAATCCAAGACCGAAGAGGCCTATGAAACGTTGTCTCTGGCCCTGGATCATCTGGCCGGACCGGGCCAGTGGACGATCAAGGACCATGAAGCCGGGGCCTTCAGCGGGGTTCTGACCGTGAACGGCCTGAGCCTTAAGCTGCCCGCCGCCAAAGTCGCGCCGGCCGGCGACGCCGCCGCCGCCGCCGGGCCGGGCGCCTCGGCCGAAGAAGCCAAGGCCGCCGCGCCCGCCGCCCCGGCGGCCGACCGCACCGTGGAACTCGCCACGGTGGAAATCCAGAACGGCCTCGGCCGTCAGGCCCTGGAAAAGCTCCTGGCCACCCCCAACTGGCGCGACCAGAAGGAGCTGAAAATCGCCGACAGCCTGGTGCTGAAGGGCGTCAGCCATAAGGACACCACCCCGGCCGGCGAGGCCGTGGAGATGAGCCTGGATGAAATGTCCGTGAAATCCCTCGCCTTGGCCGCGGCCGGGCCCGAGGCCCCGGAAGGCCGGGCCGGGTTTGTCAAGGCCCTGCGCCTGGGCGCCGTGTCCTATAAAAACGGCCGGATGTCCGTCACGTCCGACAAAATGAACATGGAGAGCCGGGCCGGCGCGGCGCAGATCGACGGCCTGAGCTTCACCACCCCGCCCATCACCGGCCTGGCCCCGCTGGACCCCAGCGGCCTTTTGGAGGTCTGCACCTCCATCACCGCGGCCAAGGCCACCGCCCAGGACGTGATGATGACCTTCTCCGGCGGCTCGGGCCAGAACAAGGCCAAGATGAGCCTGGGCGTGGCCAGCGTGGAGAAGAAGGACGTCAAAGGCCTGGGGCACCTCGGGGGTCTGGACATGAAGGGCTTCCGGTTTGACATGGCCCCCGGGGAGGGGGCTGAAAAACCGCTCATGTCCTTCGCCCTGGATCAGGTCACCGCCGACGGCTTCGACATGAGCGCCTACCTCCAGAAGATCCTGCCGGCCGTGGCCCTGGCCGCCGCCGATCCCAACCGGGCCGAGGAAGCCATGAAGGGCCTCCAGACCCTGGGCGACTTTTTCGTTTCGCCGTTCTCCCTCAACCAGATGACCGTGGCCGGCCTGGATTTGAAAGTGGCCGACATGTTCACCATGACCATAGCCGAGGCCAAGGCCGAGGGCCCCTATGTGGCCGGGGAAGTGCCGGCCAAGCAGAAGAGCTTCATGAAAGGGCTCACCGTCAGCCTGCCTGAGACCGAACCCAAGCTCACCGAAGGCGGAGATAAGGATCTCTACGAGGCCTCCCAGGCCTTATACGAGTTCGGCCGTAATTTCGGCATGACCACGTTCCAGATCGAGGCCGAGGGCGAGAGCAACTACGAGCCGGCCACCGGCACCTGGGTCAGCCGCACCACCAAATGCACGGTCAAGGATCTGTTTGATTCCACCTTCTCCTTCGAGATGAGCGGTCTGACCCCGGAACGGGTGCAGACCTTGAGCGGCATCCCCCTGTCCTCGGCGTTCATGGTCATGCTGGCCCCCGAAGCGGTTTTCGGGGATCTGTCCTTCAAAAACATGGATTTGAAACTGACGGACCATGGTCTGGTGGATCGGGCCTTCAAGTTCGCCGCGGCCTCCGGCGGCGAAGAGATGAAAAACGTCCCGCCGGACGTCCTCCGCCAGGCCGCCGTCAGCAACCTCCAGATCTTCATGGACATCCGGGGCCGCGAATACCTGCAAAATCCCGACGTCCTGGCCAAGAGCCTGGCCGCTTTCCTCACCAAGCCGGGCGACCTGGAACTGAAGCTGAAGGCCGATCCGCCCCTGAACTTCAAGTCGGCTTCGGAAGCCGCCGGCGACGCCAACAAAATCCTCAACTCGCTGAACATCTCCGTATCGGCCAACGGGGAGGCCGCGCCGGCCCTGAAGTTCGCCATCCCCGGCTTCTCCCCCAGCCCGTCCGCGCCGGACGATAACGCCGGCGGCCAAGAGGAGGGCGATCAACCCGCCGAGGAGTAATGGGAGTTTTCCGCCATGGCTGGCTCCGTGAGGATCACTCATGAGCCAGCCGCAGGAACAGGGTGAGCGTGGCCTGACTCTGGAACGCGGCCGGCTGATAGGCCGGCCAGGCCCGGACATCTATCTCTATGCCTTCGAATCCCCTGGCGGCCCCCTGCCCGATCCCGGCCGCCGGGGGATTTTTGCCCTTGGAGCACACGAGTTTCCGGCCCAACTGGTCGACCGGCTGGGCCCCCGCCTGACCATCAGCCTCACGGCCGACAAGCCCCTGGGCCCCCAGGTGGCCGGCCTCTTCCGGCCGGAACCGCCGGCCGCCCCGCCGGAGCCGGCCGAGGCGGGCCGGCGCCCGGACCTGGCCCTCTTTCTCGATCCCGCCGAAGGCTGGGTCATGAGCGCGGCCGAAGCGGCCAGCCGGAAGGCCCCGCTGTTTGACCCCGCCCACTGGCCCCGGGTGGCCCGGGGCGACCTCCCCGGCCACCTGAACCCTCACGGCCCCACCTTCATCTGGCGCCAGGCCCCGGACCGGGACGCGGCCGCCGTGGTCCGGCTCGTCGGGCATTTCCTGGAGCATGACGGCCGGGTGCTGGTCACGGGCCAGACCTACGCCGATCTCGAACCCCTGGCCGAGCTGCCGGGCGCGGTGTTCACCGGCCCGGCTTCGCCCGGCACGCCCCTCCACCCCGTCAGCATCCACACCCGGACCATCGAGGCCCGGGAGGCCCGGGAGCTGGAGCTGGGCCGGCTCCGCAACGGCTTCAACGACCTCCAGTCCGCAGAGACCGGCGTCAAGGCCCGCCTGACCAACTGGACGGACCTGGACGACCTGGAGCGCCGCTTTCTGGAGCTCGGCCGGGAGGTGGAGCGGCACCGCCGGCTGGGTACCGAAACCCGCGAGTCCCTGGCCTCGGCCCGCGCCTCCTGGGAGGAGGCCTCGCTGGCCGTGGAAAAGAGCGGCCGAGGGCTCCTGGGCTGGCGAAAAAGCCCGAACGGCCAGGCCCGCCGCCGGGAGGAAGGCTGCCGCCAGGCGCTGGACTCGGCCGAAGCGACCCTGGCCACAGTCCGGCGGGAAGAGGAGCGGCTGCTGGCCGAGGCCCGGCACCTGGAAGACCGCCTCCACCAGATGCGCCGGGATTCCATGGACTGGATTGCCCGTGATCGACTGCAAGAGGAACTGGCCCGGCTCCGGGGGGAGCGGGAACAGACGGCCGCCCTTCTGGTGGCGGTCAACGCCCTTCCCAAACCCCGCCCCGAGGATTTCATTATGGCCTCGTCATTGGTGCTGGCCGCGGCCGGGACGCTGGCTCCCGGGGGGTGGTCCGGCCCGGATTTCACCGATATCGTGGCTCTGGTCTCCAGCCCGCCGGACCACGCCGGCCGCCAGGGACTGGCCGCCCTGGCGCCTTTCGCCCGGCGGCACCTGGTGGTGCTGGGCGACTTCACCTTCTGGCCGGTCTGGAGCGGCCGGGCCCCCGGCGGCCCCGAGGCCCCGGCCTGGCTCAACCTCATCGCGGCCGAAGAGGCGGACGAGGTGAAGACCTTTCTGGCCGAGGGCGGCCTCTTCACCGGGGGCGGCCGCCTCCCGGCCGGCGGCCCGGCTTTGGCCCGGCTGGAACTGGGGACGCCCCCCGGCCCGTTGCCGGCCGCGATGGACGCGTCTTCGCCGATTGAAAATGACGGGGGCGCCCCCCGGCCGGTCCGGCCCCGGGCCGAAGAGGCCGGCCCCGGCTGCGGGCTGGGCCTCCGGGCCCTGGGCGATCTGGGCCCGGCCAATCCGGTGAGCGCCCTGACGACCGCCCGGGCGGCCCTGGAATTCGCCCGCCGCCTCGAGGAACCCGGACCGGCGGCCATCGTCCTCACCGCTTCAGCCGCCCAGGCTCGGCTGGTGCGGCTCATGCTGGAAGACCTGGGCGCGCCCCCGGGCCGGGTATTCAGTGGCGAGCCCCAGGATTTCAGCCACTGGAACCCCGTGCCCCTGGTCATCCTGGAACCGGCCTTCGAGGCCCCGCATGCGGGCCACCCCTGGGCCTGGCCCTCCTTTGGCCGCCAGAAACTGACCTGGGCCTGGTCCCTGGCCCGGGACCACATCTGGCTGGCCGGCCGGAACGGCTGGATGCGGCAGTTGCCCGAGACTTCGCCCCTGGCCGCCCTGTGGCGTCTGGCCGAAAACCCGGCCGAGGCCGCCGAACGCCCGGAAGCGCCGGGCTCTCCACCCGCGCCCGCCTTCTGGGAGGCCCTGGACAAGGCCAAGGAGGAGGTCTGGGCCATTATCCCCACCTTCGAGCCCTTCTGGTGGCGGCCCCTGGAAGAGCATTTTCTGGCCGCGGCCCGGCGGCGGGTCCCGGTGACCATCCTCACCGCCCCCCCGGTGCGGGAGGGCGACCGGGAATACGCGGGCGCGGCCATCAAGACGCTGTCCGCCTACGGCTGCTCCGTGCACCTGGCCGGGGGGTTTCCCGGCCTCCTGGCCCTGGTGGACGGCGGCCACCTCACCTGGGGACACTTTGTCCCGGGCGCCCGGGGATTCCACGTTTGGAGCGGCCTGAAATCGGCCCTGATACCCCGGGCCGGCCGCGAAATAGGGGAAATCCTGCAAATGAAACTGATTACCGAAAAAATGGGGCGCCGGGGCGGGGGGCTGAAAACCTGCCGCCACTGCGGCTGGCCTCTGATGCTTATCAACCAGGAACACTTTTTGGGCGCCGGCGACGAACAGCCCCTGAAACTGAGCTGCCTGACCGACTGCCAGGGCCGCCGGGGGGCCCGGCGCCTCGACGAACGGGAACCCTTCGCGGCCCCGCCCCGTTGCGGCCTCACGCCCGGCATCCCGTTCCAACGCCTCTGGCGGGGACGGCAGGAAGCCTGGGTCTGTCCCCGGCACCCCGACGGCCCGGACTGCCCCAGCTTCCGGGTGGTGCCCGGCGACCCGCCCGGCGGACGGCCGTGAGGTGACCATGCGTCCCAAACTATGGACCAAATTTCTGGAACTCATGAAGCCTGACTGCGAGGATGACCCCGTCTTCGAAGGTGATTCCCAATTTCACCACATCATCATCCGCGATGTCGGCAACCGGCGCACCATGTATTTCGGCGAGCACGGCGAAGAGGCCGAGACGTCCATCGATCTCGCCAATCCCCTGGAGCCGGTCTTCGAATACCCGGGCATGATGCTGACCGCCCTGGCCCTCCAGCCCGAGGGGCGGCGCGTGGCCCTCATCGGCCTGGGGGGCGGCTTCATCCCCGCCCTCTTCCAGGCCCACCTGCCCGGCCATGAGCTGACCGTGGTGGAGGTGGACCTTCTGGTGGTGGAACTGGCCCAGACCTATTTCGGTTTCGACCCCGTCGACAACGTGCGCCTGGTGGTCGATGACGGCCGCGACTTTCTGGCCGGCCTCCCCGAGGGCGGTCTGGACCAGATCTGGCTGGACGCTTTTTCGGGCAACTATGTCCCGACCCGCCTGTCCGGCCTGGAATTCCTTTCCCTCTGCCGGTCCCGGCTGGCTCCGGGCGGGCTTTTGGTCCAGAATCTGCATCAAAGCCAGCCCAGGGTCTTCCAGGACCAGCTCAAGACCACGGAGGCCGCTTTCGGCCCGTTTCTGGCCTTCGACGGCCAGCGCTGCGGCAACGCCATCGTCGTCAGCCGCCGGCCGGATGACGATCCTCATCCGGCCTGGAAGCCGGGCGAACTGGTCACGGCCGCCAAACAATTCGGCCCCCGGGTCGGGCCCTACGACCTGGTGGAGGAAATGCGCAAAGTGAAGGACTTCGCCGTCGATCCCTCGGCGGAAATACTCTGATACCCTATGGCAAGGTGATGAAATGAAGGTGATTGTTTTCGGCGGCGCGGGCTACCTCGGGGGCGCCCTGGCCCCCCGGCTGTTGGCCGAAGGGCATGAGGTGACGGTGTTCGACAACCTGTCTTTCGGCCGGGAAGCGGTGGACCCCCTGATGAAAGAGGACCGCTATCGCCTGGTGGCCGGCGATATGCGCGACATCGGCGCGGTGGCCGAGGCGGTTCAGGGCCAGGACGCGGTGATCCTCCTGGCTTCCCTGGTGGGGGAGCCGGCCTGCAACCGCGACCCCGCTGAAACCGTGGCCATCAACTACCTGGCTTCCCTCAACCTCATGAAGGCCGCCGCCTATTACGGGGTGAAGCGGTTCATCTTCACCTCCACCGATTCCTGCTACGGGGCCCAGGAAAACGTGTTCCTGACCGAGGAATCGCCCATGATCCCCATTTCCCTCTACGCCGAACTCAAAGTCCGGGTGGAGCGGGAATTTCTGGGCCTGCCCCGGCCGGAAGGTTTCCACCCCACCATCCTCCGTCTGGCCACCCTCTACGGTCTGGCCCCCCGCATGCGCTTCGACCTCATCATCAACCTGTTGACGCGGGAATCGGTGGTCGGGGCCGGGGCCAAAATCTTCAGCGGCGAGCAGTGGCGGCCCCTGGTTCACGTGCGGGACGCGGCCCGGGCCTTTGCCCTGGCCCTGGCCGCGCCGGCCGCGGAGGTCTCGGGCCAGGTGTTCAATGTGGGCTCCAACGGCCAGAACGTTCAGTTCAAGGATTTGCGCCGCATCATCCTGGACGTGCTGCCCGAGGCCAAAATTGAGACTGTGCCCCAACCCCCCGACCTGCGGGACTATCACGTCTGCTTCGACAAGATCAGCACCGTCCTGGGTTTCACCCCGGAATGGGACCCGGCCGACGGAATCCGGGAAATTAAGGAGGCCCTCTTGGACGGCCACCTGGGCGATCCCTACGATTCGAAGTACCGCAATGCTTATTAATCCGGCAACTAAATAAGTCATACCCGTGATTTCGCCAAAGCCCGAAATCACTAGACTTCAGCGGCCGGGAACAGACTTCTATAGTTGCCGGGTTAATAAACAAACAGTTGTTCAAGGCTGATATGAACAGTAACACAGTGAAACCGTTGGAAAAATTTTTGTCCTTCGCCCCCCCCCTCATGAGTGAGGAGGAAATTGCGGAAGTGGCCGACACCCTGCGCTCGGGCTGGCTGACCACCGGACCCAAGACCGAACGCTTTGAACTGGATTTGGCCGCCTTTGTCGGCTCCCCCCGGGGTGTGGCCGTCAATTCCTGCACCGCGGCCCTCCATCTGGGGCTGAAAGTGTTGGGCGTGGGGCCGGGCCAGGGCGTCCTGACCACACCCCTGACTTTCGCCTCCACCGCCCACGTGGTGGGCTACCTGGGCGCCCGGCCCTATTTCGCGGACATCGATCCCGAAACCGGCAACCTCGACCCGGAGCAAGCCCGCCGCTTCCTCACCGAGGAATGCGCGCCCGGCCCGGACGGACGGCCGCGCCACCGGGCGACCGGCGACAGCATCGCCGCGCTCCTGCCGGTCCACTACGGCGGGCACCCCGTGGACCTGGACGCCTTCTGGGACCTGGCCGCGGAATTCAACCTCCCCATGCTGGAAGATGCGGCCCACGCCATCGGGGCCGCCTGGCGAGGCCGGCCCATCGGCCACCGGGAGCAACGGCCCGTCCGGGCCGGGCATCTCCAGAGCCTGACCGCCTATTCTTTCTACGCCACCAAGAATCTGGCCACCGGCGAGGGCGGTTACCTCACGGGGACCGACGAGGGGCTGATCCAAAAGGCTCGCGTTCTTTCCATGTACGGCATCTCCGACAGCCGCCGCATCTGGGACCGCTACGCGCCGAAAGGGACCTGGGTCTACGACGTGGCCGACCTGGGCTTCAAATACAACCTCATGGACATTCAGGCCGCCATCGGCATTCACCAATTGCGCCGCCTGCCCGAATTCATCCGCCAGCGGGCCGCCCACGCGGCCGCCTACACTAGGGCCCTGACCGGGCTGGAAGACCGGGTCATCCTCCCGACGGCCCGGCCCGAGGCGGGCCACGCCTGGCACCTGTATCCCTTGCGGCTCAAACCCGAGGCCCTGACCGTGGAACGGGACGAATTCATCGAAATCCTGCGGGCCCACAACATCGGCTCGAGCGTCCTGTTCATCCCCCTCCATTACCATAGCTATTACCGGCGGACTTTAGGCTACGAAGTCGGGAGTTTTCCCGAGGCGGAGTTTTTTTTCAAAAATCTCATTAACTTGCCCGTGGCCCCGGCCCACGCTCCGGAGCGGGTGACCGAGGCGGCGGAATTGCTGGCGAATCTTTTGCGGAAATACGGCCGATGATTCCGGATTACACCGTAAATATTTGGAATTACACAAAAAATTCCATATACTCTCTCTACGAAAAACGGGCCCGAGGCGAACTTCCGGAAATGGATTGCCACGCCCAGGCCGCCGAACTCTACGCCCCCCATCACCAATCCACAGACCGGATTCTGGACGCCGGCGGGGGCAGCGGGTATTTTTTCCATTCCCTGAAAACGCGCGGGCTTCTGGGCCGCTATCACCTTCTGGATCAGACGGCCGACTTTCTGGCCATGGGCCGCCGGGCCCTGGGCACGGAACTGCCCCCCGGATGCTTCCTCCACGCTAGCCTTCAGGAGACGCCGGGCGAATACGAAGCCGTCTTCTGCCTCAACACCCTCTTCGCCCTGCCCGACTACCGCCAGGCCCTGGAGCGGCTTCTTTTGGCCACGCGCAAAATCCTCATCCTCCGCACCACTCTGGGCGAGGCCGCCCGCATCCGCTACGAAACCGATGACTACCTTGATCCGGGCGCGGAAAATCTGAAATCCTACTTCAACATCTGGCCTCTGGCCGAGGTGGCCGGCTTCATGGAATCGTGCGGTTTCCACGTTTCCAGCCCAATGGATCGCCGCACCGGCGACCAGCCCGAAATATCCGCCGGCAAAATCTTTCCCTGGCGCTGGCTGAAAGCTTTGAAAAAGTAAGGCCGACCTTGTTTCCAAGGTCGACCTTGTTTCCAAGGCCGGCCCCGCACCCTTCACCGATCACTTCCCCACAATTACCGCACCTGCTCACCGCCCGCCGGGCGTGGTTTCCCGAATCTCCTCCACCCGGGCCGAATAGATGGTGGTCTGGGGCAGAAGCCAGATTTTGGGCCGCAGACCCGCCTGCTGACAGGCGTAGGTCAGGAGATCCGCGGCGCTCTCGGAAGGGATGTCGCCGGGCAGGGCCAGCCATTCGGTGAAGCCGTTGTAGATGATCACCGCCGAACGAGGCGGCACCTCGGTTTCGTCCATGGCCTGGGAATAGTTGGCCAGCACGGCCACCGACAGTTCGGCCCGGGCCAGTTCCTCGGGGGTGAGGTCCAAGTCGCTGACCTTGGGGGTGGCCAGGGCTTCGTAAGTCAGGTCCCGGGCTTCCATATAGAGCGGCAGGGGTCGCTTGAGCCGCCAGGCTCGGGCCCGCAGCTGACCATCCACATAGATGGAGACCACCATGGGCTGCGGCAGGGCCAGACGCGCATCCACCGTGGCTTCCCGGGACGGGCGGTTGTCCAGAGTGGCGTTCACCGCCTCTTTGGCGATGAGCAGGAGCACCTGCTTCTCAGGCCCGGTCAGGTCCGCCACCAGTTGGCCCGGGGCCGGACCAGGCGCCATCTGGGCCGGCAACGGAACGGCCCCCAGCCAAACCCAGGCGAGCGCCAGAGACAGAAGATATTTCATACAATACCCTCCCGGCTGAACTTCAGAGAGTCCGGCTTTTCATCTTGGCCCGGATGAATTCCACCACCACGGGAATACACGACAAGACGATGATGGCCAGGATAACCAGGGAGAAATTGTCCTTGACCGGCCCGAGATTCCCGAAGAAATACCCGGCCCCGATAAATATGACGTTCCACAACAGGGCCCCCACCACATTATAAATTAAAAAGCGACGATAATGCATGGTGCCAATGCCGGCCACAAAGGGGGCGAAGGTGCGGACAATGGGCACGAAGCGGGCGATGATAATGGTCCGGGCGCCGTATTTTTCATAAAAGGCCTGGGTTTTCTCCAGGTATTTCTTCTTAAGAAAGCGGCCGTCCTTCTTAAAGGCCTTGGGCCCGATGAAGTGCCCGATCCAATAGTTGCAGGTATCGCCCAGAATGGCGGCAACGACCAGCACCGCAAACACCAACCCCAGGTTCAAGGGTGAGCCGGGCAACGCGGCAATGGAACCGGCGGCGAACAACAGGGAATCGCCGGGCAAAAAAGGCCAGATGACCACCCCGGTCTCCCAAAAAACAATGATAAAAAGGATGAGATAAGTCTGCCAACCGTACTGGCGCACGATTTCGGTCAGGTGGACGTCGATATGAAGAATGAAGTCGATAAACTGGCTGATGCCGTTGACGACGAGATCAAAAAATTCGGCCAAAGCTATACCCCTCCGGAAACTATATTTTTATTATAGTCCAGAAGGGAAAAATGGTAAATGGCTATATTCAAGTAGTGGGGGTACTCGCCCCCTTTTCCTCTTCTCAACACACCATAACGCGCCAGTGGTCAAGTTGGGCTAATCCCGGCCGCGACCCGGGCGTCCGTCAAGCTTTCGATACGCACCCGCCCGCCGGGCCGGCATAGGCCCGCCCCCGATTTCATCGCCGCCGCCAACCCGGGGCCGATCAGACCGCTCCCGCTCTCCCCGCCGCTCGGAAATAGCTCCAGGACATGTGCTCTGGCGGTTAATCGTCGTCGTCGGCCATCAGGGGTTGGGCGAAGTTGGCCAGAATTTTTTTCAGGGAGCCGGAACCGGCCAGGTCGGCCAAGGGGTCGAAGCCGGCCTTGTCCAACACATCCAATGTTTTGGCGTTGGCTTTGAGGAAGGCATTGATGTTCTGGGCCAGCGCCTGGGAACTGGCGTCGGCCGTGGTTTCCGGAAGGCCGTTGGCGCTGCTGAAAACCATGAGGGGATTTTCGTCGAGCTGTTTCTGCAGGGAGGCCTTTTCCTCATCCGTGCCGGTGAAATTATCCAGGATATCGGAGCGGCGGTAGACCCGGGCTTCCCGCGTGGAGCCGTCATCTACGATAGCGATGACGTAATCCTTGTCCAGGTCGGGGAATTCCTTGATGGTTTGAGCGGCGACCCCGGCCAGATCGGAAACGACTTTCTGGCCTATATTTTTGTATGTCAGATTGACCGTATCCGAAGCGGAGGCGGTGGAAGAGCTGTCGCCACCCAAGGTATTCATCAGCTCACTGAGGTTGGCGTAATTCTGGGCCTTGCCGACGCCCACGCCGAGCATGGCCGGAGCCATATTTTGGACGGTGAAGAGGAGACTGTTGATGCTCATGGGATACCTTCCGCTCTGGTTGGTCGGCAGGAAATTCCGCCGGGACTGACTGCCAAATAAAAAGCAATTTCAGTGCCAACCAGATAGGTACCTTCAAGAGCCTTACAGGATGAGCATCAGTGGACATGTTTCACGTGAAACATATTCACTGATGATCCTTTTCAATATGTACAGACCGCCACCCAGCCTCGGCTGCGGGCATACTCATGAAGTTCGTCAGGAGTCACTTCTATAGCGGAATTGGCGCTGCCGCAGGCCGGAAACACGGTGGCAAAGCGGCGCAGACTTTCATCCAGGTAGACAGGTAATTCCTCGGGCAAAGCTAAAGGGCAGATGCCGCCCACCGCAAAGCCGGTACAATTGAGGGCCTCGTCAGCGCTCAACATACGCGGGCTGAAACCGAACTGAATTTTAAAGCGCCGGTTATCGATTCGGGCGTCCCCGGCGGCCACCACCATCAAGCCGGTTTCACCATTGCGAAAAGTGATACTCTTGGCGATGCGTCCCGGCTCCACGCCCAGCGCCGCCGCGGCCAGGGGTACCGTGGCTGTGGATATATCCATTTCCAGCACATCCCCATCCCGGTTCCACCGTCGTAAATACTCTTTCACTCGAGCGGTCGACATCGTATTTTATCCCTCAATATGTATAGGAAGGTTTCACGTGAAACCTCACCTTTTTTCAAATAGAAAAAGACAGCGCCGAGCTTCCACCAGAGGCAATACAAAATCCACTTGATCCGCCAGTTGCAGCTTATGCCGACGCAGTTCCTTTTCCGCTTCCTGTATTTCCTGCGTACCCTGGGGTCCTTTAAAGGCTAAAAAATAACCGCCGCGCGCTACCCGGGGGCCAACCAGAACAGCCAGTTTTCTCATTTCACTGACCCCCCGGGCCGTTACCAGGTCATAGACCTGCCCCTCCATATTGCGGTCCGGTTCCAGATGCCGATTGAGAATGGTCATTCGAGCCAGACCCATGGCTTCCTTAAGCTCGGCCAAAAAACCGGCCTTCTTGCCCGTGGCCTCGGCCAGGGTATACGACCAACCCGGAAAAACCAAACTTAACGGTACGGCCGGCAGTCCGCCTCCGGACCCTATATCCAGGGCCTTCAAATCATCCGGCCAATTATCCCAAAACAGCGGGGTAAGGCTGTCGATCAGATGTACCGCCACCCGGGTTCGCAGATCCTGTTTGGGGCTGATGAGATTGAGAACTTCATTTTTTTGCATCAGCCGGACAAAATAATCCACCAGACGATTAACTACCGGATCTTCCAGAATCAGCCCCAATTCGGTCAATCCTTCACACAACAGCGATTTCACTTCGGTATTCTGTTCCACCATATTCACCCGCAATAAAAACGAACGCTCGGAATAAAACTTGTAAATGCGTTATACCACATGGCCAGTCCCAGGTCCAGAGGCCCGTCTTTAGGTGGAAAAAAAAAGAATATTGTGCTAACATTAAAAAGATACAGTGTCCGGGGGATTCCATGGCTGAAATTATCGCAATCGTCAATCAAAAGGGAGGCGTGGGCAAAACCACCTCCGCCGTCAATGTGGCCGCCTGCCTGGCCGCCGCCGGCCAGACAACGCTTCTGATCGACGCCGATCCCCAGGGCAACAGCACCAGCGGCCTGGGCATCAGCAAGGCCAACCTGCAAAAAAGTTTCTATCACCTCCTGATGGACGAGGCCCGCCTGGAAGATATCGTTATGGATACTCCTGTGGCCAATCTTCACATCCTGCCCGCCAACCGCGATCTTTTAGGTGTTGATCACGATCTGGCCGTTAAGGAAGCACGGGAGACTCAACTCAAGCGGCTTCTGGACAGCCAACTGCGCCGGCCGGACGGTTCCGATAAATACAATTTCGTCATCATCGATTCTCCGCCCAACCTCAATATCCTGGCCATCAACATCATGGCCGCGGCCAGCCGCCTCATCATTCCCACGCCGCCGGAATACCTGCCCCTGGAAGGCCTGGCCGACCTTATCGACACCTTTAAGCGGGTGCGGGCCACCGTCAACCCGCGTCTTTCCATACTGGGCGTCCTGATCACCATGTATATGGCCACCAACAACCTTTCCAAGGAAGTCACCCAGAACCTGCGACAGAACATGGGCCAGTTGGTCTTCGACACCATTATTCCCAAGAATGTCCGTCTGGCCGAAGCCCCCAGTTTCTGCGTGCCCATCATCATGTATGACCCCAGGTCGGCCGGCTCCCTGAGCTACCAGGCGGTCACCCGCGAAATAATGGACCGCGTCGGCCTTAAGTAAGTCCGGCTGTCGAGAGGAAATAAAGATCATGAGCAGTAAAAAAAGTCGCCTGGGCCGGGGTCTGGATACGCTGGTCGCTCCCAAAGGTTTGGATAAGCTTCTGCCCGCCGGCCTGGAACCGGAAACCGCCGAAGCCGAGTCCGGCCGCCCCTTGATGGTGCCCGTGAACCTGCTGGACCACAACCCCGATCAACCGCGACGCCATTTCAATGAGAAAGAGCTTATATCCCTGGGCCAATCCATCAAGGCCAAGGGGGTAATCGAACCTCTGGTGGTGACCAAAAAAGATGACGGACGCTACGAAATCATAGCCGGAGAGCGGCGACTCCGGGCCGCTAAACTTGTGGAACTAAATGAAGTTCCTGTTATTATTAGGGAAAAATACGAAGACCCGGCTGATCGACTGGTTCTGGCCCTTTTGGAAAATCTCTGCCGTGAAGACCTCAACCCCATCGAAGAAGCGGAATCCTTTTCGCGCCTGGAAAAAGAATTCGGCCGCACCCATCAGGAAATCGCGGCCATGAGTGGCCGGGAGCGGCCCACCATCACCAATTCGGTGCGCCTTCTGAAACTGCCCGACTTCGTGCAGGACGACATCCGTTACGGCCGTCTGTCCGCGGGCCACGGCCGGGCCCTCCTGGCCCTGACCGATCCCTCCCTCTATCATCAGCTGCGCACGGAAATCATGACCAAAGGCCTCACCGTGCGTCAGGCCGAAGCCCTGGTCAAAAAATGTAACCGTCTGCCCGGCCGTAAGCCCGGGCCCGCAACCCAGGACGCGGCTTACTTCGAAGCCTTGGCCAAATCTTTTTCCAACAAGCTGGGTGGCTTGAAAATAAAAATCAATCATACCGGCCGAAATCGAAAAATGGAAATTTATTACGCCAGCAATGAAGAACTGGAATGGCTGATGAAAAAGATAGGGGTGGATCCGGTTTGATGAGGCTGAGAGGGAAATGTGGAGAACCTGGAATGTTTCCGCCTCTTTCGTCTTCTCTCTTCTTATATAATTTATAAAATAATAGACAATAATAAGGTGGGAAAATTTGTTTAAATCGATTGTAATATTAATAAAAACATTATATTACAGTAAACTGCCAATGATAGGAAACCGGGCCGGATAGACAGCCGATCCGTCGGCCATTGTTCAAAGCCGGGGGATTTAAACAATTTCGAAAGGGTTTTGAACAGGTTCTGAGGAAAAACCGGGTGATTTTCGTTTAAAACCAATCCGGTGCTCGGAACTCTTTAAGCAAGCCGGTTACCGAATTTGTAAGCGTAAGGTGCGCATGAATCAGACCTATCCCTTTTCGGCCCTGGTGGGCCAGGAAAAAATGAAATTGGCCCTGATCCTGGCGGTGATCAATCCGGCCTTGGGCGGGGTGTTGATCCGGGGCGAAAAAGGAACGGCCAAATCCACGGCGGTGCGGGCCCTGGCCGCGCTTTTGCCCGAGCAGGAAATCATCGCCGAGTGTCCGTATGGCTGCGATCCGGAAAATCGGGATTTCTGGTGCGAGGCCTGCAAGACCCGCCCCGGCTTCGCGGTCAAGCGGCGTAAGCGTCCGCTGGTGGAACTGCCCATAGGCGCCACCGAGGACCGCCTCCTGGGCAGCCTCAACCTGGAAGAGGCCATCACCAAGGGCGAAAGCAAGTTCGAGCCCGGGCTCCTGGCCGAGGCCAACCGGGGTCTGCTGTATGTGGATGAGGTCAACCTCCTCGACGACCACCTGGTGGATTCCCTTCTTGACGCGGCGGCCATGGGCCGCAACATCGTGGAGCGCGAGGGGGTATCGGTGAGCCACCCGGCCCGCTTCACCCTCATCGGCACCATGAACCCCGAGGAAGGGGAACTGCGGCCGCAGCTTTTGGACCGTTTCGGCCTCTGTGTGGAAGTAAAGGGCCTGGAGGACCCCTGCCAGCGGCGGGAAGTGGTGCGGCGGCGGCTGGAGTTCGAAGCCGATCCGGAAGGTTTTATGGCCGGCTTTCAAGCCGACGAAGAGGCCTTGGGGCGCCAGATCGAACAAGCCAGTTTCCGCCTGCCCCAGGTGGGCCTGACGGATGACGCCGTGGACTACGCGGTGCGGATTTGCCTGTCCTTGGGGGTGGACGGGCACCGAGGCGATCTGACGGTCATCAAGACGGCCCTGACCCTGGCCGCCTGGAAGGGTAAACCCAATCCGGACCACGACGAGGTGATCGAAGCGGCCGAACTGGCCCTGCCGCACCGGATGCGCCGCAAACCTTTCCAGGATGTGGATTTCGACGTCAAAAACCGCATAGCGGGTTCCGTACAATCCGCTTGAATGTAAACGCCCCTGGCCGCTAAGGGGTTTGAATCGCGAGGTGGTCCTTGGTTGAGATAGCGCCTTTCAGGGGGGTCATGTACAACTCCCAGGCCATGAAGGATCGGGGCGGACTGTTGGTGGCCCCGCCGTATGACGTGTTGAGTGAAAAAGAGCAGCGGGATTGCCTGGAGCTGGATCCGCATAATATTCTGCATCTGGACTATGCCCCGAGGCTGCCGGAGGACGAGCATAAATACGCCTGGCACGGGCGGTCGGCGGCCCTTCTGCAACAATGGCTGCGGGAAGGCGTATTGAGCCGGCTGGACGCGCCCGCCATTATCCATATAGAGACCACCTGCCGCAACCCATATAAGGGTGGCAACATTGTGCGCCACGGCTTTGTGTGCCTGATGCGGCTGGAGGAATTCGGCGGGAATTCCCAGGTGCGGCCCCATGAAAAGACGTTCAGCAGCCATAAGGAAGAGCGGCTGGATTTGATGAAAGCCACCGGCGCCAATCTCAGCCAGGTATTTGGATTTTTCCCGGACGAGGATCGCCGGGCTTTGGAACAGATGGGCCAGGCGACCTTGAGCCGGGAACCGGACTTTGATTTTAAAGACTATCGCGGGTTCGGCCACCGGCTCTGGGTGTGCCGGGACGAAGCGGCCAACCAGGCGCTGACAGAGACGCTGAAAGGCCGCCGGGTGTATATCGCCGACGGCCACCACCGCTATGAAACGGCCCTGAACTATCGCCGCTGGCTCAGGGAGAGCGGCACCGCGGTGCCGGCCTCGGCGGATTATCTGATGATGTATCTCTGCCCCATGAGCGACCCGGGCCTGGTGATCCTGCCCACGCATCGGCTGCTCAATAACGGTTCCATCCATCCCGACGAGATACTCAACCGTCTGTCCCGCTATTTCAAGATCAGCGGCAAAACCTTCACCGGAGATACCGAGGCCACCCTGCGGGACCGCTTCCTGACCAAACTCAAAAAGCAGCGCAACAGCCTGGGCCTGGCCATGGCCGGCCGTAAGGCGTATTACGTCCTGAAACTTTTGGAATCCGCCCGCGAAGATTCGGCCCTGACGCGCGAACCGAAAGAGCTGGCCGCCCTGGACACGGTCATCCTCAGCAACATCGTCTTCATGGAGGCCCTGGGCCTGACTGAGGCCGATCTCGACAATCCGGACAAGATTTCCTATATCTCCAATCTCGGCAAGGCCCTGGAAGCCGTGGCTGGGGACGCGTCCAAAACCGGCGTGGCCTTCATCCTCAATCCCACCACCGTGGAAGATATTCTGCGGGTGACGGAAAAGGGCCTGATCATGCCGCGCAAGTCCACCTTTTTCTATCCCAAGGTGACCACCGGCCTGGTGATGAACCTGATCGATTGAGGTCCGGCTATGCCCCAACCGCCCCTTGAGGGACTGAAGCTTCTCGAGACGCAGACTTTCGCCGACCATCGCGGATATTTTCGCGAAACGTATCACCAGGCCCGCCTGGAGCGGGAACTGGGCCGGCGGGTGGAATTCGTCCAGGACAACGAGTCGCTGTCCCTTCGGGCGGGGGTGCTGCGGGGCCTGCATTTCCAGAAGATACCGCATGTGCAGGCCAAGCTGGTGCGGGTGGCCCGCGGGGCCATCTTTGACGTGGCTGTGGATCTGCGGCCAGGCTCCCCGACCTTTGGCCAGTGGCGCGGTTTTGTACTGAGCGCGGCCGACGGGTGCGGGCTGTTCGTGCCGGAAGGCTTCGCCCACGGCTTCTGCACCCTGGAAGACAATACGGTGGTGACATACAAGGTTTCCGATTTTTACTCCCCGGAATGTGACGCGGGCCTCCGGTGGAACGACCCGGAAGTGGCTGTGGCCTGGCCGTTCCCCGCCGGCGGGCCCATCCTTTCGGATAAGGATGCGGCCCTGCCCCTGTTGTCGGAGCTGGGTTTTCTGGATTGGTGAAGGGGAGGATCATGAAAATACTCGTCACCGGAGGCGCGGGCTTCATCGGCACGGCCGTGTGCCGCCATCTTCTGGCCGAAACCGATCATGAGGTGGTCAACCTCGACGCTCTGACCTATGCGGCCAACCGCCGGGCCCTGGCCGAACTGGACCGGTCGCCGCGCCATCACTTCGTTCAGGCCGACCTGCGGGATCCGGCGGCTCTGGAGGGCGCGATCCGCGGCCACCGGCCGGACGGGGTCATGCACCTGGCCGCCGAATCCCACGTGGACCGGTCCATCGACGGGCCGGTCGACTTCATCCAGACCAACATCGTCGGCACCTTCAACCTGCTCCAGGCCGCGCGGAAGTATTATGAAACCCTTACGGGTACGGCCAAGGAAAAATTCCGCTTTCACCAGATATCCACCGACGAGGTCTACGGCTCCCTGGGCGCGGAAGGGTTCTTCACCGAGGAAAACCCGTATGCCCCCAATTCGCCCTACTCGGCCAGCAAGGCCGCGGCCGACCACCTGGTTCGGGCCTGGCTCCACACCTTTGGCCTGCCGACCTTGATTTCCAACTGTTCCAACAACTACGGCCCGTACCAATTCCCGGAAAAGCTCATCCCCCTGATGATCCTCAACGGGTTGGGCGGCCAGCCGCTTCCAGTTTACGGCGACGGCCGGAACGTGCGCGACTGGCTCTATGTCGACGACCACGCCCGGGCCCTGGTCCTGGTTTTTGAAAAGGGCCGGATCGGCGAAAAATACAACATCGGCGGCCACAACGAGGTGGCCAACATCGAAGTGGTGGAAAGCATCTGCCGGCTGTTGGACGAACTGCGGCCCCGGCCGGACCGTGAAAGCCACACCCGCCTCATCACCTTTGTGGCCGACCGCCCGGGCCACGACCAGCGCTACGCCATAGACGCTGCCAAAATTTTCCGCGAACTGGGCTGGAAACCCCGGGAAACCTTTGCCACGGGCCTGAAGCGGACCGTGGAATGGTATCTGGGCCACGAGGACTGGTGGCGGGAATTGCGGGAAGAAGCCACCCGGCGGCTGGGCCTGAAACAATGAAGGAGGAACGTTTATGCGTCTGTTGATAGCCTCGGATCTCCACGGCTCGGCCGCCAGGGCCGGCCTGATCCGCGACCGGGTCCGCGAACTGAAGCCGGAAACGGTGGTGCTGTTGGGCGACCTGCTGTACCACGGACCCCGCAACCCCTTGCCGGAAAACTACGCGCCGAAAGAAGCGGTCGAGATTCTGGCCGATCTGGGCGCCCCGGTCATCGCCGTTCGCGGCAACTGCGACGCGGAGGTGGACGAGCTGGTCCTCCCGTTCCACCTGGCCGAAAACGCCTGGCTGCTGGATGACGGCGGCCGCCGGATTTTTGCCATCCACGGCCACCAATTGCACATCAACGGCGGCGGTCTCCCGGCCCCGGAAGGGGTGGCCGTGCTGAGCGGCCACACCCATGTCCCCACCGCCGAAAAACGGGGGTCCACCCATTTCTGGAACCCCGGCAGCGTGTCCCTGCCCAAAAATGATCTGCCGCCCAGCTTCGGCTGGTATGAGGACGGCCGCTTCGAGGTGCGGACTTTCGACGGCCGGACGCTCCTGAGCGACGCCCTGTAACCAATCCTCCCGTTTGATTTTTGCGGAGGGGAGATAGTTTCTCCCTTCCGCGAACCCTTTTCCCGCCGGCCTTTCCTCTGCTTGTATATACCTCCTGTTTGCGCTTTCAGCTTTTTCCCAAAATGATAAAAATCTTGTTTTGAGAAAAGTAATTTTGAAAAAAATAAAACTGTTTCATGGATAACACGCTGATATTATAAATATAAAATTTGGCACTCGGATTGCTATTTACAGGGCGACACAAACAAGCACGGGCGCCGGATTTCCCGGACCCTATCATCTCAAGCGCTCACAGAAGGAGTTGTCCCATGGCTGATCTGGATTATAAAAAAATTAACGAACTGGCCGGGAAATACAAAGCCGACATGTCCAAGTTCCTCCGCGACATGATCCGCATTCCCAGCGAAAGCTGCCAGGAAGAAGCCGTGATCCGCCGCATCAAGGAAGAGATGGAAAAGGTCGGCTTCGACCGTGTGGAAATCGACGGCATGGGCAACGTCCTGGGGTATATCGGCAACGGCAAGCGTCTCATCGCCTTTGACGCCCACATCGACACCGTGGGCATCGGCAACCGGGCCAACTGGACCTTCGATCCTTACGAGGGCATGGAAAACGACGAAGTCATCGGCGGCCGCGGCGGCAGCGACCAGGAGGGCGGCATGGCCTCCATGGTGTACGCCGGCAAAATCATCAAGGAAATGGGCCTGGCCAAGGACTGCACCGTGGTCTTCGTGGGCACCGTCCAGGAAGAGGACTGCGACGGCCTGTGCTGGCAGTACCTGATTAAGGAAAAGGGCCTGAAGCCCGAATTCGTGGTTTCCACCGAGCCCACCGACGGCGGCATCTATCGCGGCCAGCGCGGCCGCATGGAAATCCGCGTGGACGTGCAGGGCGTGTCCTGCCACGGCAGCGCCCCGCATCGCGGCGACAACGCCATCTTCCGTATGGGCCGCATCCTGTCCGACCTGGAAAAGCTCTCCCAGAACCTGAAGGACGACCCCTTCCTCGGCCAGGGCACCCTGACGGTTTCCCAGGTGTTCTACACCTCCCCCTCCCGCTGCGCCGTGGCCGACAGCTGTGCCATTTCCATCGACCGCCGCCTGACCTGGGGCGAGGACCAGGAAAGCTCCCTGTCCGAAATCCGCAACCTCCCTTCCGTGAAGGAAAGCGGCGACAAGGTCAAGGTCTCCATGTACACCTACGAGGAGCCCTCCTGGACGGGCCTGGTCTACCCCACCGACTGCTATTTCCCCACCTGGGTCCTGCCTGAAGACCACGTGGTCTGCAAGGCCGGCCAGGACACCTACAAAAAGCTCTTCGGCAAAGACGGCCGCCTCGACAAGTGGACCTTCTCCACCAACGGCGTTTCCATCATGGGCATGTTCGGCATCCCGGTTTTGGGTTTTGGCCCCGGCAAGGAAAACCAGGCCCATGCGCCCAATGAGATCACCTGGAAGCAGGACCTGGTGACCTGTGCCGCCTTCTACGCGGCCCTGCCCGACGTGTACACCACCGCCAACAAGTAGTCTGAAGAAATCGCCATCAGCGGCGGCCGCCACGCCGGCGGCCGCCCGCCAGGGGAGAACGATCATGAAAAAACGCACCGCCGTCATCGCCATCGGCGGCAATTCCCTCATCTCGGGCAAAGGCAAGGAATCTCTTGAAGACCAGCATATGGCCGTCTTCGAGACCACCAAGCACATCGCCGACATCATCGAGGCCGGCTATCAGGTGGTGGTGACCCACGGCAACGGTCCGCAGGTCGGTTTCATTTTGGCCCGGTCCGATCTGGCCGCCAAAAAGATTCACCGCATCTCCCTGGTCATCGCCGTGGCCGACACCCAGGGGGCCATCGGGTTTGAAATTCAGCAAAACCTTGACAATGAAATGAAGAAGCGCGGTCAGCAGAGCCGCACCGTGAGCCTGGTGACCCAGGTGTTGGTGGACAAGGACGACCCGGGCTTCAAAAATCCCACCAAATTCATCGGCGGCTTCTATGAAGAAAGCGAACTGCCGGAAATCAAAAAAGACCACCCCGATTGGATTCTGAAAGCTGATTCCAACCGCGGCTTCCGCCGGGTGGTGGCCTCCCCCGTGCCCCGGGCCATCGTGGAACTGGATGCCGTGGAAAGCATGATCAAAGCCGGTTTCAACGTCGTCACCGTCGGCGGCGGCGGCATTCCGGTCATCGACAGCGGCGGCCTCCTGGAAGGCGTGCCCGCGGTCATCGACAAGGACCTGGCCACCTGTCTCCTCGCCGAAAAGCTCAAGAGCGACCTTCTGATCATCTCCACGGGCGTGCCGCAGGTGTCCATCAATTTCGGCAAGCCCAACGAGGAAAAGCTCGGGACGGTCAAGGCCGGCCAGATGGCCAAATACCTGGCCGAGGGCCACTTCCCTCCGGGCAGCATGGGCCCGAAGATCGAAGCCGCGTTGAATTTCCTGAAGAACGGCGGCAGCGAAGTCATCATCACCGATCCGGCCAACCTGGGCGCGGCGGTCAAAGAGGGAAAGGGCACCCACATCGTCAACTGACGGTGACGGATTTCACCATCGCGACTGAATAGACTGCCGGCGCTCTTCAAACCCGGAAAAAGAATCCGGCCGGCGCCGGCCACCACCATATCCATGAAGGAGAAAAACCATGGACAAGCTGAAGATCAAAGGCCTTATCAAGAAACTGAGCCAGTTGAACTACAAGGAAATGTTCAATAACGACTTCCTGTTGACCTGGGAAAAGACCGACGACGAAATCGCCGCCGTCTTCGCCGTGGCCGACATTCTCCGCGGGATGCGCGAACACAACATCACCACCCGTTTCTTTGATTCGGGCCTGGGCATCTCCCTCTTCCGCGACAACTCCACCCGCACCCGCTTCAGCTTCGTCAGCGCCTGCAACCTCCTCGGCCTCACCGTCCAGGACCTGGACGAAGGCAAATCCCAGATCGCCCACGGCGAAACCGTGCGTGAGACCGCCAACATGATCTCCTTCATGGCCGACGTCATCGGCATCCGCGACGACATGTACATCGGCAAGGGCAACACCTACATGCGCGAAGTCTCCAAGAGCGTGGTGGAAGGCCACCGCGACGGCGTCCTGGAACAGCGGCCGACCCTGGTGAACCTCCAGTGCGACATCGACCACCCCACCCAGACCATGGCCGACATGCTCCACATCATCAACACCTTCGGCGGCGTGGATAAGCTGAAAGGCAAGAAGATCGCCATGACCTGGGCCTATTCCCCCAGCTACGGCAAGCCCCTCTCCGTCCCTCAGGGCGTCATCGGCCTCATGACCCGTTTCGGCATGGAAGTGGCCCTGGCCCATCCCAAGGGTTATGAAGTCATGCCCGAGGTCGAGGAAGTGGCCAGGAAGAACGCCGAAGCCACCGGCGGCAGGTTCACCAAATCCAACTCCATGGAAGAGGCCTTCAAGGGCGCCGACATCGTCTATCCCAAGAGCTGGGCTCCCTTCGCGGCCATGGAAAAACGCACCGACCTGTATGCCAAGGGCGACGACGCCGGCATCAAGGCCCTGGAGCAGGAACTTCTGAAGCAGAACGCCGAACACAAGGATTGGCACTGCACCGAAAAAATGATGAAGACCACCAACCGGAAGACCAAGTGGGGCGAGGCCCTGTATATGCACTGCCTCCCGGCCGATATCACCGGCGTCTCCTGCAAGGAAGGCGAAGTGGAAGGCCCGGTCTTTGATCGTCACCGCGTGGCCATGTACAAGGAAGCCAGCTACAAGCCCTACATCATCGCCGCCATGATGATGCTGGCCAAGTTCAAGAACCCGTCCGACAAGCTGGCCGAGCGCCTGGAGTGCGGCTGCCCGCGCGTTCGCTAAGGGCTTTTTCGCCGAGAGGCGTTAAGCTCTGAAACGGTCCGGGAGGCACCCCGGCCTCCCGGACCGGAATTACCTCTCATCGTTTTCCCCGGAAACCAAGAACACAGCGGAGATCCGATAATGACCCTGTATTTAAAAAACGCTCTGTATCTCGATTACAAATCGCTGGAATTTTCCCAAACCGACTTGGCGGTGGAAGACGGCCCCAAAGGGGGATTGAAGCTGATTTCATCCATTCCGCCGCTGGCCCGGCGCGCGGCCGGCGACCGGGTGGTGGATTGCGGCGGGAAGCTCGTCACCCGCTCTTTCGGCTGCGGCCACCATCACATCTATTCGGCTCTTTCGCGCGGCATGCCGCCCGCTCCCAAGGTTCCCGCCAATTTCGTGGAAGTGCTGGAACAGATCTGGTGGCGCCTCGACAAGTGCCTGGACCACGACATGACCGAGGCCAGCGCCCTCATCGCGGCCATGGGCTGCGCCAAGCGCGGGGTCACCTTCATCATCGACCACCACGCCGCGCCCTTCGCCATCAAAGGTTCTCTGGAAACCATCGCCCGGGCCTTCGAGCGCGTGGGCGTGGGGCACCTCCTGTGCTATGAAATTTCCGACCGCGACGGCTTGAAAATCGCCGAAGAGGCCCTCCAGGAACACGATGAATATCTCGGCAGCGGCCGCCACGGCCTGGTGGGCCTCCACGCCTCCTTCACCGTCAGCGACGACACCCTGAAAAAGTCCGTGGACCTGGCCGTCAAGCACCAGACCGGCCTTCACATCCACGTGGCCGAGGCCCAGTCCGACCAGGACGACTGCCTGAAAAAATACAACATGCGCCTGGCCCAGCGGCTGGATAAATTCGGCGTCCTGGCCCAGCCCCACACTATCCTCGGCCACTGCGTCCATTTCAACGACGAGGAAAAGAAGATCGTGGCGGGCTCCAAGGCGTGGGTGGCCCAGAGCTGCGAGAGCAATCAGAACAACAACGTCGGCCTCACCGGTTACAAGTGGACCCCCCGGGTCATGCTCGGCGTCGACGGCATGCACAACGACATGATCCGCAGCGCCCAGGCGGCCTACATGGCCGGCCAGAACACCGAAGGCATTTCCCCGGCGGAAATATATGACCGGTTCCGGGCCGTGCACCGCTACCTCGCGGAAATGGACGTGCCCGGCGACAGCGGCAACAACCTGGTCATCATGAACTATCAGAGCCCCACGCCGCTCCATAAGGACAACTTCGTCGGCCACTTCGCCTACGGCTACTCCTCCAACGATGTGGAGACCGTCATCGCCCAGGGCCGGGTGATCGTGGAAAAGGGCCGCCTGGTTTCCGAGGACGAGGACAGCATCGTGGCCTACGCCCAGGAGCAGGCCAAGCGGCTGTGGGACGCCCTGCGGAAAAGATGATCAGTTGATATTGGCTTGAGAAAACCTCTGAAGAGGCGGGAACATGACGGACGTCCTGATTAAAAACGGACAAGTGGTGACGGCGGAAGGCGGAATTCAGGCCGACCTCCTCACGCGCGACGGCTTCGTCGCGGCCATCGGGCCCAATCTCGCCGCCCCGGAAGGGACGGAGATCGTCGACGCCGGCGGGCTTCTGGTGCTGCCCGGCGGCGTGGACGTCCACACCCACCTCGATCTCACCGTGGGCGAGGCCAAGGTCAGCGACGGCTGGTTCGCCGGCGGCCGAGCGGCCGCGTACGGCGGCACCACGTCGGTGGTGGAGCACCCCGGGTTTGGGCCGGAAGGATGCTCCCTGAACCACCAACTGGCCCTGTATAGACGGAACGCCGCGGAATCGGCCGTAGATTACGGCCTCCACGGCGTTTTTCAACACTGGAACCCGAGCCTGGCCCCGGAAGTGGCCGAGTTGGTCAAGGCCGGGTACCCCAGCTTCAAAACCTACATGACGTATGACGGCCGCCTGAGCGACGAGGAGTTTGTCAGGGCCCTGAAGGTTTTGGGGGAGGCTGGCGGGCTGATGACCGTGCATGCGGAAAATCACGCCATCGTCAATTACCTGGCCGACGCCTTGCGGGTTTCCGCGCCCCATCTGGCCGCCAGCCACCCCCAAAGCCGTCCGGACTACGCCGAGGCGACGGCCATCGACACGGCCATCGCCCTGGCCGAGGCCGCCGGCGACGCGCCGCTGTATATCGTCCACCTTTCCACAGCCAAGGGCCTGGAGCGGGTGCGGGCCGCCCGCCAGGCCGGCCGCCGCGTCTGGGCGGAGACCTGTCCGCAGTATTTGGTCCTGACTGACGACTGCTATCAGGGCGACTTTGACCAAGCCTTGAAATACGTCATGGCTCCCGTGCCGCGCAAACGGGCCGACGTCGAGGCCCTCTGGGAGGGGCTGGCCGACGGGACCATCTCCACCGTGGGCACGGACCACTGCTCCTTTGCCTGGGCCGAGAAAAAAGCCCGGGCCGGGGGCGACGTCTTCAAGTGTCCCGGGGGCATCCCGGGCGTGGAGACGCGCCTGCCGCTTCTGTATTCCGAAGGGGTGGTCAAGCGGGGCCTGAGCCTTACGCGTTTCGTGGAACTGGCCTCGACCGCGCCGGCCCGCCTCTTCGGCCTGCCCCGCAAGGGCGAACTGAAGGTCGGCTACGAGGCCGATATGGTGGTTTTCGACCCCCACATGGAAAAGCGCCTGGCGGCCGAGCACCTGCATCAGGCCGTGGACTACACCCCGTTTGAAAACATGACGGTTCGCGGATGGCCTCGGATGGTCTTTCTGCGGGGCCGGAAAATAGTCGACGGAGAGCGTTTTCTGGGCGGGCCGGGCCAGGGAAAATTCATTGCCCGCCAATCGTTTCAGTACACTTAAAGATTTCGGAAAAGAACCAGGCGTGGCCGTAAGATGCATGCGCGGCGCCAATCCATCGGGGGAACACATGACTAAATCACACAGCGACAAATTCTACCTGACCTCACTGAGCACCTACCTGAAGTGGATTTTAGGCGACCTGGAACGGGGCGAGATTTTCGGCATCCCCGAGAGCCTCTTTTTCCGTCCCAAGAAGGACGACCCCTTCCGGATGACCCGTTACGGCCGGGTCATGGAATCCCCCATCGGCGTGGCCGCCGGCCCCCAGACCCAGTTGGTGCAGAACATCGTGGCCGCCTGGCTCACGGGCAGCCGCTATCTGGAGCTCAAGACCATCCAGGTGCTGGACGAACTGGAAGTGACCAAGCCCTGCATCGACATGGGCGACGAGGGCTACAACTGCGAGTGGTCGCAGGAATTGAAGCTGGACCAGTCCTTCAACGAGTACCTCAACGCCTTCATCATCCTCTATATTCTCAAGGATAAGCTCAACATCGGCGAGCCCGGCGAGCCCGGTTTCATCTTCAACATGAGCGCCGGCTACAACCTCGAGGGCATCCAGAGCCCCACCGTTCAGCGTTTCTTCGACCGCATGACCAACTGCGAAACGGAACTGGCCGGGAAGCTGGAAGAGGCCGCCAAGTTCTACCCCAAAGTACGCGGGCTGGGCATCCCCACGCGCCTGTCGGACAACCTCACCGTGTCCACCATGCACGGCTGCCCGCCGGACGAGGTGGAGAAGATCGGCTCGTATTTCATCAACGAGCGCCGCTTCAACACCACCGTCAAGCTCAACCCCACCCTCATCGGGCCCGAGGCCTTGCGGTCGATCCTGAACGACCAGCTCGGCTACTCCACCTGGGTGCCGGACGAGGCTTTCGGCCACGACCTCAAATACCCCGACGGGGTCAAGCTCATCGGCAATCTCATGAAGCAGGCCCAGGCCAAGGGCGTGGCCTTTTCGCTGAAACTGACCAACACCCTGGAGACCCGGAACAAGCTCCAGAACCTGCCGAAGAACGAGCCCATGGTCTACATGAGCGGCCGCTCGCTCCACGCCATCAGCGTCAACCTCGCGGCCAAACTCCAGAAGGAATTCGGCGGCCAGTTGGATATCTCCTTCTCCGGCGGCGCGGACTACCGGAACCTGCCGTCCCTGATCGCCTCGGGCCTGAAGCCCGTGACCGTCAGCTCCGACGCCCTGCGCCCCGGAGGCTACGGCCGTACGTCCCAGTACCTGGAAGCCCTGGGCGCGGCCATGCAGGACGCCAAGGCGGCCGACATAGAAACCTTCATCAACGCCAAAAACATCTCCGGTAAAAAGGACCAGGCCGCCGCGCTGGAAAACCTCACCGCCTACGCGGCCGAGGTTCTGACCGACCCGCGCTATATGAAGGCCGCCTACGTCTACAAGAACGGGGTCAAGACCCGGCGGCCCCTTCCGCGCTTCAACTGTGCGGCCGCGCCCTGCATGGAGACCTGCCCGGCCTCCCAGGACATCCCCCGCTACCTCAATTTCACGGCCCGGGGCGAATACGAAAAAGCCTACCAGACCATCATGGCCACCAACCCCTTCCCCAATGTCCAGGGCGCGGTGTGCGACCACCAGTGCCAGTTCAAGTGCACCCGGCTGAATTACGATTCACCGCTGAAGATCCGCGAGATCAAGCGCTTCGTGGCCGAAAGACACCAGGGCGGCACCGGGGTCAAGGCCGGGACGCCAAACGGCCTGTCCGTGGCCATCGTCGGGGCCGGCCCCAGCGGCCTTTCGGCGGCCCACTACCTGGCCACCTTGGGCTTCAAGGTGGAGATCTTCGAGGCCAAGCCCCTGGCCGGGGGCATGGCCGCCGACGCCATCCCCGCCTTCCGCCTCAGCGATCAGGCCCTGAAGACGGATATCGACAACATCCTGAACCTGGGCGTCACCCTCCACCTGGGCCACAAGGTGGATCCGGCCGGCCTGGAAAAGCTGCGCAAGAGCTTCAACTACGTCTACCTGGCCATCGGCGCCCAGGCCAACTCGCGCCTCAATATCGAAGGCGAGGACGCGGCCGGGGTCATGAACCAGCTCACCTTCCTCAGCCAGGTGCGGCGCGGCCAGGCGACCGGCCTGGGTCAGAAGGCCATCGTCCTCGGGGCCGGCAACTCGGCCATGGACGTGGCCCGCGTCGCCCGCCGCCTGGGCAGCGACGTCACCATTGTCTACCGCCGCACCCGGCGGGAAATGCCGGCCGACCCCGACGAGATCCGTGAGGCCCTGGAAGAGGGTGTGGCCCTGGTGGAACTGGCCGCCCCGGAAAAAGTCATCGCCCTAGACGGCCGGGCCGTGGGCCTGACCGTGGCCAAAATGAAGCTCGGCGAGGCCGACGCCTCGGGCCGGGCCCGCCCGGTGAAGATCCCCGGTTCCGAGTACGACCTCCCGGCCGACACCGTCATCGCCGCCATCGGCCAGGACCTGCGCCTGGACGCCTGGCCGGAAAAGAAGCTGGAAATGAACCCCGCGACCGGCGCCACCCAGTTGGCGGGTGTGTATACCGGCGGCGACGCCGGGCGGGGGGCCGCCTCCCTCATCCGGGCCATCGCCGACGGCCGTCAGGTGGCCGAGGCCATCTGCGGCGCGGCCAAGAAGGACGCCAAGTTGCCCCAGGCCCCGGCCGAGGACCGGCTGCTGGATGTGGCCGCCCTGCGCCATCGCCAGGCCCGGCGCGGCTTCGGGCCGACCCCGGCCCACAAGGCCGCGGCCGGCCGCATCAACTTCCAGCTTTACACCGACACCTTCACCGAGGCCCAGGCCAGGGAAGAGGCGGCCCGCTGCCTTCAGTGCGACCTGATCTGCAACGTCTGCACCACCGTCTGCCCCAACCGGGCCAACCTGGCCATCGCCGTGAACGGCAAGAAGCTGGTCCAGCCCGTCCAAACGGCCACGGCCGGCGGCATCAAGACCGAAGGCCAGGTCAAGCTGGACCAGGCCTTCCAGATATTTAACCTGGCCGACTTCTGCAACGAGTGCGGCAACTGCGCCGCCTTCTGCCCCACCAGCGGCGCGCCCTATCAGGACAAGTTCCGGGTGCACCTGTCCCAGGCCAGCTATGACAGCAATCCCGAGGGGTTCTTCTTTTTCGGCCGGGACCTGGTCAAGGTCAAGCGGGGCGGCGAAGAAGCCACTATGAAAATAGACGCGAATGCGTTAAAATACGTGGACAAGCAGATGACGGCCGAGCTTGACCCAAGTACCTTTGAAGCCCGGTCCGTCAAACTGGGTGACGGCCTCAAAGAAGTCTCTCTGGCCCCGGCGGCGGAAGCCGCGGTGGTCTGGGCCCTGTTGAAGGACCACCACCTGTTCAAGGCCTGAAAGACTGTTTCCCAGACATCGGCGGCCTCGGGGAATGTTTCCGAGGCCGCCAGCGCCGCCAATCGACCGGGATTCCCGGGCTGTTCGGCCTGAAGCGCCTTCCGTAGGAAGGCGCGATGGTATGCGGCGGGTTTACAGGGAGGTCCACATGAGCATCGGAACTTCACCCAACCGGTTGGACGCCGCGGCCAAGGTCAGCGGCAAAGCTCGCTACACCGAGGATTTGGGGCTGCCGGGCATGCTGCACGCGGTGGTGGTGCGTTCGCCCATCGCCCACGGCCTGGTCAAATCCATCGACATCCAGCGCGCGCTGGACATGCCCGGGGTCGAGGCCGTCTTCACCTATAAGGATGTGCCCGACACCCTCTACCCCACGGCCGGCCATCCCTACAACCTCCTGCCGGAGCGCCGGGACGTGGCCGACCGCCGTCTTTTGACCTCCCACGTGCGCCACCACGGCGACGAAGTGGCGGTGGTGGTGGCCCAGGATTCCCTGACCGCCGCCCGGGCCGCCCATCTGGTCAAGGTCGAGTATGAGGAACTGCCGCCGCTCCTGGACCGCCGCACGGCCCTGGCCCCCGGCGCGCCGGTCATCCACGACCTCCGCCCCGACAACGTGTTGAAACACACCGTCAGCGAACACGGCGGCCAGGTGGCCGAGCTCCTGAAGGAAGCCGACCTGGTGCTGGAAGGGCATTACCGCACCCCCCGGGTGCAGCACTGCCACATGGAGACCGCCGTCTCCCACGCCTACATGGATAACGACGGCCATATCGTCATCGTGTCCTCCACCCAGATTCCCCAGATCGTCCGCCGGGTGGTCGGCCAGGCCCTGAATATCCCCTGGAGCCGCGTCCAGGTCATCAAGCCCTATCTCGGCGGCGGCTTCGGCAATAAGCAGGACGTGTTGGCCGAGCCTCTGTGCGCCTTCCTGACTTGGAAGCTGGGGGGCGTCCCGGTGCGCATCGCGCTCACGCGGGAGGAAGTCTTCATCGCCACCCGCACCCGCCATCCCTTTGAGGGCGAGATCAAGCTGGGCCTCAAAAAAGACGGCACCTTCACCGCTTTCGACTGCCAGGTCTGGTCCCAGACCGGAGCTTACGCTTCCCACGGCCACTCCATCGCCGGGGCGGCCGGGTCCAAGTCGCCGTACCTCTATCCCCGGGCGGCCCTCAGATACGACGCCACCACCTACTATTCCACCACGCCCGCGGCCGGGGCCATGCGCGGCTACGGCCAGCCCCAGGTGACCTTCATCATGGACTGCCTGGTGGAAGAGGCGGCCCAGGCCCTGAATATGGACCCCCTGGAGCTGCGGCTGAAAAACGTGGCCCGGGTCGGCGACGTCTGCCCGTATAACGACCATGTCATCCACGCCGCCGGCCTATATGAGGCCCTGACGCGCGGCGCGGAACTCATCGACTGGAAAAAGAAGCGCGAGGCTTACCGGAACCAGACCGGCCCCGTCCGCCGGGGCGTGGGCGTGGCCTGCTGCGGTTACGGCTCCAACACCTATCCGGCGGCCGTGGAGCCGGCCGGGGCCCGTCTCATCCTCAACCAGGACGGCCGGGTCACCCTGGCCGTGGGCGCCACCGAAATCGGGCAGGGCGCGGACACGGCCATGGCCCAGATGGCGGCCCAGGCCACGGGCATCCCCTTCGAGTGGTTCCACGTCGTCACCAACCAGGATACGGACCACAGCCCCTTCGACACCGGGGCCTACGCCTCGCGCCAGGTCTACACCTCCAGCGCGGCCATCGCGGCGGCGGCCCGGGATTTCAAGAACCAGATTCTGGAACTGGCCGCCCTGCTCACGGGCGTGCCCCAGGACGCCCTGGACCTCGTGGACGGCCGGATCGTCGGCAGCGACAAGCGGCACGTGGTCTATGCCCTGGCCGACCTGGCTCTGGAAAGCTATTACCACCTCGACCTCGGCAACCCCATCGTGGCCCAGGCCGGCCACAAGACCCGGATGAACCCCCCGGTCTACTGCTGCACCTTCGTCGACCTGGAAGTGGACATCCCCCTCTGCCGCATCACCGTCAAGGAAGCCTGGAACATCCACGACTCCGGCCGCATCGTCAACCCCAAGCTGGCCACCGGCCAGGTCCACGGCGGTATGGGCATGGGCCTGGGCATGGGGTTGTATGAGGAAATGCTTTTGGATGACCAGGGCCGGGTCCTCAATAACAACCTCCTGGACTACAAGATGCCCACCATCATGGATCTGCCCGACCTGGACTGCGCCTTCGTCGAGGCGCCCGACCCCACCAACCCCTTTGGGGTCCGGGCTCTGGGCGAACCGCCCCTGGTCACCCCGGCGCCGGCCATCCGCAACGCCGTGTGGCACGCCACCGGGGTCAAGGTCGACGAAATTCCCATCACCCCCAAAACCCTTTTCCGGTACCTGGAAAAGGCCGGGATGTAAGGAGGCGGGCCATGTTCGACATCCAGGAATTTCACCGGGCCGCCAGCGTCTCCGAAGCCGTCAAACTCCTGTCCGAACACCCCGGCGCCAAGCTCGTGGCCGGGGGCACGGACGTCTTGGTCAAGCTGCGCCACTTGAGCCCCCAGTTCCGTCACCTGGTGGACATCCACGGCCTGGCCGAGTTGAAAACCAGCCGGGTGGAGGGTGGAAAACTCTTCCTGGGCTCGGGCCTGACCTTCAGCGACGCCCTGAACAACCCCCTGGTCCGGGAGCACCTCCCGGTCCTGGGCGAGGCCTGCGCCACGGTGGCGGGCCCTCAGATCCGCAACATGGGCACCATCGGCGGCAACATCGCCAACGGGGCCACCAGCGCCGACACGGCCGCCCCCTTGCTGGTGCTGGAGCCGGAATTGGTCATCGAAGGCCCGGCCGGAACCCGGCGGGTCAGCGTTCTGGGCTTTCACACCGGCCCGGGCCAGGTGGCCCTGGAGCCGGGCGAGGTGCTCACCGGCTTCGTCTTCGACCTCAAGGCCCTGGCCGGCCTGGGGGCCTTGTATTACAAATACGCCATGCGCTCGGCCATGGACATCGCCACCATCGGCTGCGCGGCCGGGGTGAAGATGGACGGGCCCGTCATCGCCGACCTGCGCCTGGCCCTGACCGTGGCCGCGCCCACGCCCATCCGCTGCCGGGCGGCCGAAGCGGCCGGCACGGGGCGGCCCTTGGGCGACGAAACTCTGGCCGCCGTTATCAAAGCCCTGGACGGGGACATCAAACCCCGCACCTCCTGGCGGGCCACCAAGGAATTCCGCACCCGCATCATCAAGACCCTGGCCGAACGGATGATCCGCGCGGCCGCCGAGCGGGCGAAAGAGAGGGCCTGACCATGAACGCCGTCAAACTCCATGTCAACGGCCGGAATTTCGAGATCGAGGCGGACGCCCGGGAATCCCTGGCCGAAGTCCTGCGGCGTCTGGGCTTCATCAGCGTCAAGCAGGGCTGCGGGGTGGGCGAATGCGGGGCCTGCAACGTCCTTCTGAACGGGACGCCCGTGGATTCCTGCCTGACTCTGGCCGTGTGGGCCGCGGACCAGTGCGTCCGCACCGTCGAGGGTGAGCTGCGACCGACCGGGGAACTGTCTCCGGTGCAGCGGGCCTACGTGGAGGCCGGGGCCGTTCAGTGCGGTTTCTGCACCCCGGGCCTGGTCATGACCACCACCGCTTTCGTGGAAAAGAACCGCCACCGGGCCGACGAGGTCACCCGGGAGGAAATCAAAAAAGCCCACGCCGGGCATCTCTGCCGCTGTACGGGGTATGAGATGATCACCCAGGCGGTGGAGCTGGCCCTGGGGCGCCCGGTCAAGGGCGCCGCCGAATGCCGGCCGGTGGATCCGGCCAGGGGCTGAACAGTTTATAGGGCGACGTCAGAGAGCGCAAAATCGACGCTGGTTTTTTCGAAACCTCAAACCAGCGGGGGGACAGGTATACCCTGGGGCGGCGGTTTGAAACCGGTGGTCCCCGGGTTATTCGGGATACCGTGATTACTCGCCCGATTTCTTTCGGGATTATGAGGAACAACGGAACGCGCGGGAGAGAATGGGGACATTCTCTAAGTTTTCACAACCACACCAACCGCCGGCCGACGGCCGGGGAACCTTCACAATGGAGAGGTAGGAGAAATGGCGGAAAACACTGTCGCAGCCACCGGTCCCCTGGATAAGTTATTCAAGCTGAGTCAAAAGGGCACCACCGTCAAAACCGAAATGATCGCCGGGCTCACCACCTTCGTGGCCGTGGCCTACATCATCTTCGTCAACCCCAACATCCTGGCCGAAGCCGGCATTCCCAAGATGGCGGCCATCGCCGCCACGATCTGGTCCACGATTTTCGCCACCACCCTGATGGGGGTGTGGGCCAACTACCCGGTGGCCGTGGCTCCGGGCATGGGCCTCAACGCCTTTTTCACCTACACCGCCGTCCTGACCTTCGGCCTTTCCTGGCAGACGGCCCTGGCCGCGGTCTTCGTGTCCGGCGTGGTCTTCCTCGTCCTGACCCTGGGCGGCATCCGCCAGGCCATCATCAATTCGGTGCCCATGTGTCTGAAGAACGCCATCGGCGTGGGCATCGGGGCCTTCATCGCCTTTATCGGCCTGAAGACCGCCGGCATCGTGGTGGCCAGCCCGGCCACCCTGGTGACCGCCGGCCACGTGGCCAGTTTCGATTTCAGCACGGGCGCGCCGCTTCTGACCTGCGTGGGCGTCGTGGTCACCGGCGTTCTGATGCGCTGGAACGTCAAGGGTGCCATGCTCATCGGCATTCTGGTCACCACCATCCTGGGCATGGTCCTGGGCGCCTGCCCGGCTCCCACCGGCATTTCCAGCATCATCAGCACGGATGTGCCGAGCATCTTCGGCCGGCCCGGCGAGTACGAGGGCACCTTCATGGCCATGGATTTCGCCGGGGCCCTGACTTTCGGCGTCTTCCACATCATCTTCACCTTCACCATCGTCGAGCTCTTCGACAACATGGGCACCTTGATCGGCCTGACCAAAAAGGCCAAGCTGATGGATGAAACCGGCCACATCGAAAACCTCAACCGCGCCCTGACCACCGACGCCGTCGGCACCATGGCCAGCGCCGTGGTGGGCACCTCCACCGTGACTTCCTACGTGGAAAGCGCGGCCGGCGTGGCCGAGGGCGGCCGCACGGGCCTCACCGCCATCGTCGTGGCCGTGCTGTTCGTGATCGCCCTTCTGTTCGCGCCCCTGGTGGGCTTGGTCCCCGGCTTCGCCACGGCCCCGGCCCTGATCATCGTGGGCGCCCTGATGATGTCCGAAGTGACCTGCATCTGCTTCGACGACATCACCGACGCCATTCCGGTCTTCCTGACCATCATCATGATGCCTTTGACCTACAGCATCGCCAACGGCTTCGCCTTCGGCTTCGTGAGCTACACGCTCCTGAAGATCTGCTCCGGCCGGGCCAGGGAAGTGAGCTGGGTCATGATCGTGGTCAGCGCCGCGTTCATTTACAACTTCGCCCTGCGTCTGCATTAAGCGCCGTCGGCCGGGGGCGCTGGGGCCGGATCCCGCGCCCCGGCCCTCGGTCTGGAGCGCTTTTCAGTTTAATTGTAATTTAACCAACGCTGCCAACATAAAAACAGAGCGCTATTTCAACAGTAAGAAAGGTTCAAAACATGTCCGCACCCTCTGAATTCAAGGACGCTTCCTCCGGCATCATTTTCGAACTGGAAGATAAGCCGCCGTTCGTCCAGGCGGCGTTGACGGCGCTGCAGCATCTGATGTCCATGTTCATCAGCATCGGGGCTCCGCCCACCATCATCTGCAAAGCCCTCGGCATGCCCAACGAGATCGTCATCCACATGGCCTGCACCGCCTTCTTCGTCTCCGGCATCGGCACGTTCATCCAGACCAACCGCTTCGGCCCTTTGGGCTCGGGCCTGTTGAGCATTCAGGCCACCAGCTTCATTTTTCTGTCCGCCTTCATTTCGGTCGGGTTTTCGGCCAAGGCGGCCAATCCGAACATCACCCATGAGGAGGTGGTGGCGGTCATGACCGGGGCGGTCATCCTGGGTTCCCTGGTGCAGATGACCCTGAGCCGGCTGACGGGCGTCCTGCGGGTGGTCTTCACCCCCCTGGTCTGCGGCATCACGGTGACCATGGTGGGCGTCTCCCTCATCGCCGTGGGCATGGGGAACCTCATCGGCGGCCCCGGCGTGGTCAAAGTGGTCACCAGCCGGGATCTGAACCCCGACAACATGGCGGCCATGCTGGAAGCCTTAAAGACCCTGCCGAACGTTTCCCAGGCCCTGGTGGACAGCATCACCAACGCGGCCATGAACCTCAATTCCGTGGTCCTGCGCACGAAAGATTTCGCCTCGGCCGCCAACGTCGGCCTCGGCGCCCTGGTGCTCCTGGTCATCATCGTCTTCAACTGCTTCAAGAGCCCGGTCCTGCGCATGTGCGCCATGGTCATCGGTTTTCTGGTGGGCACCGTGGTGGCCTATTTCATGGGCATGGTCGATTTCAGCACCGCCACCCGGGGCTTGTCGGTCATGAACATCCCCCACCCCTTCAAATATGGCGTGTCCTTCAGCGCGCTCCACACCGGCGGTTTCATCTCGGTGGCCTTGCTGTACGTGGTGAGCACCATGGAGGCCACGGGTGATCTGGCCGCCACCTCCATGCTTTCCAAGCGCCCCACCAGCGGGCCGGAGTTCATCGGCCGGCTCCAGGGCGGCATTCTCTGCGACGGTTTCGCCTCCATGGTGGCCGGCGTCTTCAACTCCTTCCCCATGGCCATTTTCGCCCAGAACAACGGCGTCATCCAACTCACCGGCAACGCCAGCCGCCACGTCGGCAAGTATGTGGCCGTGTACCTCTTCATCCTCGGTCTTTTCCCCATCGTCGGGGCCGTCTTCAACATCATCCCCGCCCCGGTTCTGGGCGGCGCCCTGATCCTCCTGTTCGGCATCATCACCGCCACCGGGATGCGCATCATCTTCAGCGAACCCGTCGGCCGCCGTTCGGTCCTGATCATCGGCATCTCCATCGGCGCGGGCGTGGGCGCGGCGCTCCAGCCCGATTTCAGCCAGGCCCTGCCTCACTGGCTACAGGATCTCCTGCACTCGCCGGTGGCCACCGGGGCCATCGTGGCCATTCTCACCAACCTCCTGATGCCGAAATACGATGAAGAGGCGGTGGAGGCCGAGGCCGTGCATGCGACCGCGGATGCAGAGCCGGCCGAAGCCAACCCCGCGCGCTGAACCCGTTTTGGCGCGCGAAGCGAACGGCCCCGGGGCGGACCCGGAGCCGTCCGGATACAGACAAAATACCCATAGCGGCCCGAAACCAGAGGGCAGACGGCGATTTCGGTCGCCCCTCCGGTCCGACTAAAAAAACAAAAGCCGCGGCCGCCAGCCGCGGCTTTGCCATGCCAAAGCCGTCCCCGGCCGAATACCGAAAGGAATTTTTCATGACCAAAACAGCTTTGCGCGGCGCGGTCCTGACCTTCACCCGGGACCCATTCTTCAACTCCCCCGAGGATTCGTACACCTTCCTTGAAGACGGCCTGGTGGCCATCGAGGACGGCCGCATCGTCGGCGTCGGGCCCTACAGCGCCCGGGCGGCCCAGGGGCTCCAGGTGGATCACCACCGGGACGCCGTCATTTGCCCCGGCTTCATCGACTGCCACCTGCACTATCCCCAGACCCAGATGATCGGGGCCTTCGGCGAGCAGCTCATCGAGTGGCTCAACACCTACACCTTTGTGGCCGAGCAGGATTTCGCCGACCTGGACCACGCCCGCCGGGTGGCCCGGGTGTTCCTTTCGGAGCTCCTGAGCTGCGGCACCACCACGGCCTCGGTGTACTGCACCGTGCATCCCCAGTCGGTGGAAGCCTTTTTCGACATGTCCTCCGAGGCCAATACCCGGATGATCGCCGGCAAAGTCCTCATGGACCGCAACGCGCCCGAAGCCCTCCGGGACACCGCCGAAAAAGCCTACCAGGATTCGCGGCGCCTTCTGGAAAAGTGGCACAACAAAGGCCGGCAGCTCTACTGCATCACCCCGCGCTTCGCCCCCACCTCCACCCCGGAACAGCTCCAGGCCGCGGCCCGGCTGTGGCGGGAGCACCCCGGGGTGTACCTCCAGACCCACCTCAGCGAAAACGTGGGGGAACTGGCCTGGGTGCGGGAACTCTTCCCCGAGACGAAGCGCTACCTGGACGTATATGAGAAATACGAACTCTTCGGCCCCCGCTCCATCTTCGGCCACTCTATCCACATCGACGAAGCGGACTTCTCCGATTTTCACCGCGCCGGCGCGGCCATGGCCCATTGCCCCACCTCGAACCTCTTCCTGGGCAGCGGTTTCTTCAAACTCTACGAGGCCAAGAAAAAAGAACGGCCGGTCAAGGTGGGCCTGGGCACGGACGTGGGCGCCGGCACCAGCTTCTCCATGCTCCAAACCCTGAACGAGGCCTACAAAGTGGCCCAGATGAACCAGACCCGGCTCAACGCCATCCAGGGCTTCTACCTGGCCACCCGGGGCGGGGCCGAGGCCCTGGACCTGGCCGACCGCATCGGCTCCGTGGCCCCGGGCTACGAGGCCGACCTGGTGGTGCTGGACCTTAAGGCCACGCCTCTGATGGAGTTCCGCCAGAGCTTCGCCAAAACTTTGGCCGAAAAGCTCTTCGTCTTCATGATCCTCGGCGACGACCGGGCCGTCCGGGCCACGTATGTGGCCGGCCGAAAGGTGTATTCCGCCGCCTGACGTCCTCGTTTTGGCCATAAAAAACCGGCGCCGGAGTGATTCCGGCGCCGGTTTTTTATGGCCTGACGAGTCCTCAGGCGAAGGCGCTCCACCCCAGGGCGAAAAGTCCCACGCCCCAGCACCACCAGGAGAAGACGGCGAAATTATCCTGGCGCAGGAGCCGGATCAGGAGAGCCAGGGCCAAATAGCCGCAGATGCCGGCGACCATGAAACCGGCCAGGAAATCCCCGGCGGCGAAACGGCTGTCCAGCCCGTGCCGCAGCTCCAGGAGGGTGGCCCCGACAATGGCCGGAATGGAAAGGATGAAGGAATAGCGGGCGGCCGTGATCCGGTTGAGACCGGCGAAGAGTCCGGCGCAGATGGTGAAGCCGCTCCGGGAAAAGCCGGGGATGATGGCGATCCCCTGTATCAGGCCGATGAGGAGGGCGTCGCGGATGGTCATCTCCTCGGCGGCCCGGCCGCCCTGGCCCCGCCGGCCCACCAGGCGCAGAAGAATGCCCGTGACGATGAGAGCCGCCCCCACGCTGGCCATCGAGGTGAAGTGGGCAATAAAAAAATCCTTGAAGGCCAGGCCGATGATCCCGGTGGGGACGCACCCGATGAGAATCAGGAGGCCGAAGCGGAAGTCGGGGCGGTCCCGATACAGTTCCCGCATCCGGGCCGGGCTCGCCAGGGCGCCGGGCAGAAAGCGCAGTTCCTTGATCAGCCTGAGAATGGTTTCGCGGTAAAAGAGGCCGACGGCGATCAGGGTGCCGAGGTGCAGCACCACGTCGAAGGCCACTTCCGGCTCTTCCAGCCCGAAGACGTTTTGGGCCACGATGAGGTGGCCCGAGGAGGAAATGGGCAAAAATTCACCCAGGCCCTGCACCAGGCCCAGAATCACGGCCACAATCAATAATGGCATAACTACCTTATGAAATATCTAAAGGTTGAAGCTATCCAGGTCTGACGCCTTGGACGTGAGAGAGGTCGGGACCGGCCTTCGGTCCGCGAAAGTTTTCTCCATTCGCTCGTATTTTTTCGATAACGGCGTCGCTCCGCTCCGACACGTATCGAAAAAATACGGCTCACTCCGAAAAATTTCGCGGGCCGAAGGCCTCGCCACCCGCCACTGTGCCGCTGATATTTTCAGGGCGTCAACCTTGTGGAGCTGTCAGCCTGAACGGAGTTTCCCTTCTTCACCAGAAATGTTCAGTTTTTGGGGGAAGGGGTGAGGTGAGGGGGTCCGGGGGAGAGGGGGGGGGGGGGGGGAGAGGTGTTTAATTATAGTGTATGACCCACGCCCGACAACCGCACAAAGAAA
>JAVBQN010000088.1:0-43037 GCA_031549025.1 Candidatus Adiutrix sp.
AACACCAAGACCGGCCCGGTCCCTGAAAAGCCCGCCGCCCGTCCGCTTCATGAAGCGGACGGGCGGCGGGCTTTTCAGGGACCGGGCCGGTCTTGGTGTTGCCGCCGGGTCGGCGGGTCCGGGATTACTCGGCTGCGGGCGCCGCGGCTTTCGGCGCGGGCCGGGGATACAGCAGCACCTCGATTTGCTCCGACTCGTCACCCATGGTGGCCACGGCCGTGCGCCCCTGCCAGCGGACGGAAAGTTCCGGCGTCTTCCCGTTGCCGGCCAGGCAGATCCCCTGGGCTTGAAAGCCTTCCAGGGGGCGTTTGGACCGCAGGGTCAGGCTGGTGATCTCCTGGCAGCTGCCCGGCGCCAGGTTGGCCAAGAAATATTTGAACATCCGCGATTCCCGGCCGGAATGCTCGACAAGGCGCTCATAAGTCATGCGGTTGACGGTTTCCCGGCGCATGAGCAGCAGATCGCCGCGCACTTCCTCCATTCCGTACGGTTTCGGGATGAAAGCGGTGGCCTGAGGCCGGGCCGCTTCGACGGATCGGGACTGGGCCGAGTATACCAGATAAATGACCGCGCTCAAAAAGATCAGCCCCGCCAGGATCAGTCCCAGGCCGTAGGCGGGGTAGTGGGCCTCGGGATCGGGAAAGACGGTCACCACCTCCAGGGGCTGCTCCAGCTCACCCGGCGCGGCGGCTTCTCCCGGCCTTTGGGCGCGGAGGCGGTCAAGGAGTTTTTGGGCCTCCGGGCTGCGGCCGGCCGGAGCGGGACGGGGAACGGTCTCGGAAGCCGGTATCTGACCGGCGGCGGGCCTGATGAAAAAACGCTCGGCGCATTGGGGGCATTTGGCCCAGGCGCCGTTGGCCGGCACCCGTTCATCCGGTATGGAACTGCGGGCCTGACATTTAGGGCAGACGAGCTTCATCGGTTCAGGACTCCCGAAAAGACAGGCGGCCGGAGACCATTAGAGCACTTTTCGGTAAAAGTCATGGCATACAGTGAAAAGTGCCCGGATGTTTTGGCGTTTTGCTAATTTGTATAAGACGTTTAAATCGCAAAACGCTCTAGGCGCCTCCGGCCTGGAAAAAGAGGGCGGGCGGGGTCGGGATCGCCCGATCCCCGCCTGCCGGCTGCATGGAGAGAAAGGATCAGGGGGCCTCGCTCTCGGTGGCGAATCTGAGGCCCATGTCCAGCACCTCGCGCCAGCTGATGATCCCGCTTTGGAGGTTCTGGGTCAGCAGTTCCGGAATACTGCTCTGGGTCTGATCCTGATTGTTGGTTTGATAGTTGACCGTGATGTTGCCGCGGGTGCCGCTTTTCACCGTCTGCGCGGCGGACGAGAGGCCGTCCTCGGCCTCCAGGTGGTCGGACACCGCGCCGTCGCTTTTGGGCTTGTCCCAATCATTGTTGCCCTGGTATTGGCCGAGAAAGGGACGGGGCAGGCCGGTGAAGGTGTCCACCAGATAGAGATAGCTCTTGCCTATGGCGCCGCAAAGTTTTTCCGTGGGCTCATAGGTGGTGAAGGCCATGTGGGAACCGCCGCCCGGCAGGGGGTTCAGGGCCGGCCGGTAGAGGTTCATTTCGAAGCCGATATTCTTCCACCAGGCGGTCGACATGTCCGCCGCGGGGTTGGCCAGGTCGGCCGGGTCCACGAAGGTGTTTTGGGGCATTTTGGCGGTCAGGGCCCGGCGGTACCCGCTGCTGTCCGGTCCGGCTATGAACGCGGCCAGCTTGCTGTATTCGTTCACGCGCACGTCGACACCCGAGATCAGGTATCCGTTTTTGTTGACCGTGTCTTTTTCCTGGACCGCCACTTTGCCGTCCAGGGTCTCCAGGGAGTCGGGGTCGGGATAGACCAGCACGTTGGAAACGTCCTGGATCTTCTTGGCGTCCACCGGCTGGAACAGGGGCTGCCCGTGTTCGTTCATCGGTTCCTTCAGCCCGTAAATATAGTTCAGGTGGTTCATGGCGCAGAGCTTCAGGTCGCTCGCGGTGGCGGCGTTCTGGCAGGGCCGGGTATCGTCGTTGCTCCAGAGGCGGCCGGTGCCGAAGAGCACCCACAGTTGGCCTTTGGCATCGTAGGTGGCGTTGACCGAACCGTTCACCGGCTGCCGGGCGTCATAGAAAACGTCCAGCTTCCAATCTTCGGGTTTGAGGGCCGTGCCGTTGGATTCGGCCATTTGCAGGCGCCAGATGCCGCCCCGGTCGATGAATCCCTTGCGGGGCATGTTGTCGCCGACCTGGGTATACGGAGCCTGGATGAGGCTGAAGTAGGCCAGCGGGTTGGTCCAGGCGGTGTCCGGGGTGCCGGCGCCTTTCACGGTCAAGGTCGGAGCGAGCAGGGTGAAGGACTCGGAGAAAAAGCTGGCTTCGTAACCGGCCGGAACCTCCAGATATCCCTGGCCCCCGCCGACCTGGGTCTTTTGCTCTCCGGTGGAGGCGTCCAGGACGAACAGGCGGGCCCGCTGGTTGGACATCCCGCCGTACGCCGCGGGGCCCGCGTCGCAGGTGGCGCCTTCGGAGGTATTGAAGGTGGGGCCGCTGCCCAGGATCACGTACCAGTCCCCCGCGTTGTTGACCACGGAAGGCCGGGCCACAACCATGCCCAAATCCGGGGCGCTGAACCGCCACAGGAAGACGGGTTCCTTTTCCGGATCGGTGATATCCATGGCGAACACTTCGGAATGGGAATAGGTGGCCGGCGTGTCGCCATTCTGGGGGGTCAGTTCGATGGACCGCCCGCCCAACCTGAGGTTGGTGATGAGGACTGTGCGCCACTCCCGGGTCGTCTCTCCCGTCAGGCTGTTTTTCATCTTCAGTTTCATTTCCACCACGGTGGGGCGCATGTCCACAAAATAGCTGTGTCCGTAGGTCTCATCGGCCAGCCACTGCAGGTGGGGCAGCACCGCCTGGGGAATGAAGGCCCACAATTCCTGTCCCAATTCGTGGCCGGTCAGGGGGGGGGAGACGTCCGGATCGGGCTTGATGGGATCCACCTGGTAAATGTTGCGGCCGTCGGCCAGGGAGCCGAAAAAGCCGAGGTTCACCGCATGGAGCATGCCGTCGTTGGCCCCGAAATAGGCCACCTGGCGGCGCGGCCCGATTCGCGTGGTATACTCGGCATAGGACTGGTCGCGGTACGTGTGGTCATACCTGGAGAAGCTGGGGCCGACAATGATGGGCTGGGAGTTGATGACGTCGCCCAGCCGCCAGGTGATGATCGAACCGTCCCAGGGGGAGGCGGTGGTCCGGTTGCGGAACCCGGGCTGGTCCTGGCCGAGGATGTATCGAATGAGTTTTGCGGCCGCGTCCTGGTTCTCCTGCAGCAGGATGCCCGTCAAAGTCCCGGCCTTGGACGGCAAAAAGAGATCGTCGTCACTCAGGCCGCCGGGTTTCGAACCGCCTTGGTCAAAGTGGTAATAGACGCGGCGTTTGGCCGGATATTCCGCTTTTGCGGCGTAGCTGGCCCGCGGAGTGGAGATGGCGTCGCCGTCCAGAGGGTCCACCGCCAGATTCCGGCCCAGATCCCAGAGAACCCGGACGCTTTCGAGCGCCAGGCCCCTGATCGGATTCGTGCCGCGCAGGCCCGTGCCTTCGGAATCGCGGTAGAGGTCCGCCCGGGGCCGGTCGCTGGCGGTGACGAATTGGACGATCCAGTCGCCGCCCCCGCTCTCGCTGCTGTCCCCGCGGCTGGTTTCCCCGGCAAAGCCGCAGGCCAAATCCAGTTTGCCGTTGTGGTTGGAGTCCTCGCGCAGATTGCCCCAGGGGTCCACAAACAGGCTGTAGGCGCCCCCGATCCAGTTGATGGTCTGTTCGGCCGGGCTGGACGAACTCGGCTTGTATTCACCGTAATAATACGTGCGGATGGCCAGCCCCCCGCCTAGAACCGAGTTGATGGAGGAGGCGTTGGGGGTGCCGGTGGCCATGGAGTTCATGATGCGGGTGAAGGCCAGGTCCAGTTGGTCCTTCAGCTCGTTGAGGTTGGCCGCGAAGAAGTAGGTTTTGGGGTTGCCGTCCGCGCCCTGCCATTCCTTGCCATACTCGTCCTCGTCCTCGGGCTTGCCTTTGGTGCCGGGGTACCCGTCGCGGTTGTAATCGTCGAACCCGCCGTACTTGGCCGCCAGCCACAGGGGGTTGGGCAGGGATTCGGCGGCCTTGACGCTTGTATCCTTGTTGAACAGGAACAGCCGGGTGGCGGTCAGGGGCAGGCGGGGGCTGCCGCAGCTGGGCACCATCTTGCTGTTGTCGAATTTCAGCGTGCTTTTATAGGCGTTGCCTCGGGCGGCGCTGTCTGTCCAGGCGAAGGGCCTGGCCTGGTCGACATTCGCCGGGTAGACGTTGGATCCGCTTCTCACGCAGGTCGGCGGGCTGTTGAACTTGTGGCCCATGGGCGCGTTGGCCACGCTGCCGATGCTGGTGGTGTCGGAAACGATTTCCAGATAACCGCCATCGGCCTTTTCGGTGCCGCTGATGGTGTAGCCCACCTGGGCCGGATAGCTGTTGTTGGTGCCGCCCAGGGTGTAGACGAACAGGGAAATGCCGATGGCTTCGCTGATTTCCGTGGGGTCGGTGATCTTTTTATAGACCGTGCCCGGGTCGCCGATGTGGCCGTAGATGTCCACCACTTCCCCGTAGGTGTATCCAAACCGGGTGGTTACCCCGCTGGCGGTACGCTTGTAATCAGGGCGGTTGGCGATGGTGGGCGGGCCGGTGAAGCTTTCGTCGGTGTTGCTTTTGATATAGTTGGGCGACCGGTGGTAATCCCAGTTGCGGTAGACATATTCCGCGTTTCGGTAGGCGCAGGGGGCGGTGCCGCAAGAGGTGTTGGCGCCTCCGGGGGCGTTGGCGGACCGCTGTTCGCCGTCGGCGCCGGCGGCCATCAGGCTTTTCAGGTCGTCCACGGACAGCTTCCCGTTGGAACTGCATTCGTTGGCCCGGCAGGGGCGGATGAGGTTGAAGTAATAACGGGACGGGGCGTCCTGGTCATAGTCGACATAAGCCCCGGTGCCTTCCAGGTGGTCGTCGAAATTGATGAAAAAGGAGCCCCGATATGGCTGCCCCTTGGAGTCGGTTTTCCACTCCATGATGTAGGTGTTGATGGCCGGGGTGGCGATGACCCCCGAAGGGATGGCGTTGTCGGCGGTGGCCGTCCCGTTGGGCGAGGAGGCGGCCATGGCCATGGGCATGAAGGAAATGGCGCCCTTGCCTTCCACATTGATGTTCAGTTCCGGCAGGGTCGAGGCCATGGCCACGGCGTAGGTCTGGACGTTGTTGTTCTCAAAAATTTTGTGGGTGTTGCCGTAATAGGCCGCGGCCACCATGCTGTAGCCGCCGTAGTTCTGGGGCTCGCCGGGGCACATGCCGCGCACCTGGGCCAGGTTGGTGATGCTTTTGGGGGTGCAGGCGTTTTCATCGCCGGCGCCTGGAGCATGTTTTGAACCGCCCCCGCTCGACTCGCCGGAACTCGCGCCCCAGTTGTTGTTGGCCACGTAGAAGGTACGGCCGTCTTTGTTATACCCCTCCTGGTCGGTGACATGCTCGAGAAATTTCTCCATGTGGAAAGTCGTCTCCAGCTGGTTGTTATCGCCGGGGTTGTAGAGGCCCTTGGTCAAGGCCTGGCCGGAAGCGTCGAAGCCCTGTCCCACGCGCATCTTATGGCGGACGCCGGGCAGCATATCCATATCGTGACTGGGGGCGATGTCGCTGATGATCATGATCACCGGCCGCAGGCACTCGTTGCCGGCCTTGCCCAGGGGCGAATCCCAGGGCACCCGGGTCATCCCGTCTTTTTCCGTCATGCCGTAGTCCGGGAAAACCTTGCTGCCGGCGAAATACAGCATGCCCTGATACACCATTTCGCCCATGGGGTTGCCGAAGATTCTCTCGGACGGGCTCTCCCAGACGCCGCTGTCGCCGTCTTTCCGGGACAGGGCATAGCTGTCGATGATCTTCATCAGGCTCTTGTCCCTGAAGGTGCCGTCATCGAGGTTGATCTGGCGCTGGCCGGCGTCCTGCGGTATGAGGTATTGCACGTTCTGGCGCAGGGCCCCGCCGTCCCAGCGGGTCGCGTTGTCGAACATGCCGCTCATCAGGCCGAACATGGCCTTTCCGTCTTCGCTGTATTTCTGCAGCAGGCCGGCGGGCCGGTAGACGTCGTTATATGGCCGGCAATAATCCCCGGCTTCGTAATCGACGCCGGCCTGGCAGCCGCCTTCCGCCTCCGAGGGGCACCTCTGGGGATAGCAGGCCTGCAACCGGAGGTTGTAGGAAGTGCGGCCGCTGACCCCGCCCGCGCTGTCGTTGGGGGCGCCGTTGGCGCTGCTCTCGGGGGAGGCCCAGTCCCAGATGCGCCGGCCCTCGGGGTTGGCGGTGGTCGAAGGCATGGTGTTGACGTTCAGGCCCACATGGAGCTTGATGTCGCTGCGGCCGAAGAAATGGGCCTTGTCCTTGCCGCTGGGTTTGGAAACGACCCCGGCGTAGTTGGTGATGTCGTAATACGGCGAAGACGAGGCCCGGGTCGGCCAGGAGTCGTCGGACCAGACTTCATTGCCCCAGGCGTGGGAGTTCTGCTGGATGTAGGCGGCCTCCAGGACCGTGGCGGCTTTGCCCGGCGTTTCGTTGTAGCGCTTGCCGCCGTACAGCACCTTGCGCACCGCGTCGATGCGGGCGGTGCTGAACCAGTTCAGCCAGTTGCCGCTCCAGTTGGTGTCCCCCTTGCAAATGCCCGTGGCCGAGCGCGGCACCGGGAAATCGCCGGGGAAGCCTTTGCCGGCGGGCAGGGTCGGCTGGGCCGTCTCGGGAACGGCCGGGCCGCTGCGGGCAAAACCGATCGCGGAGGTGCCCGAAGTTCCCTTATAGCAGGAATAGGGGTCGAAATAGCCCGTATAGATGATGGACGGGTTGAAGCCGATATCGATGCGCCCGTCGCCGTTGGCGTCGACGGTATCGCTGTAGGCCTGCATGAACATCTTCTGGTCTTTGCTGATGAGGAGCAGGACCGCCGGCATCTGGGCATTGAGCAAAAGCGGCGGCTGGACGTCGTAATCCTCGATCTTCGGGGGAATGGCCCCGGCTGGCGCGGCCGCGAGCAGGACCAGGCTGAAAACGCACAGACCGAAGACGATTGATATCTTTTTCATAACTCGCTCCACTGAATAATTTATTACAGAATGACCAAACGGAGGATCGCGGTGATGACGCTGTTGGGGCCGAAAACCGGTTCGGTCGCGCCCGCCTCGTCGGAGCCGAAGAAATCCCCGGACCGGGAGGACGGCGTCCGCCCGGTGGCGGTGACGAGGTAGTTTTCGGTCTTGATGGTGCCGTCGCCCGAACCGGGGGTGTCGACGATGCCGGAGGTGGCGCCCGTCGTGTGCCCGGCGGCCCAGGAGAGATCATCGCCGCCTTCGAGAAAATCGAAGTCGCGCGAAACCATGGCCGTGGCCACCACCGCGTTGTTGGCGGCCTCCCTGAAAATCAGGTCCGGCGCTTCTCCTCCGCTCCCGGGGGCGGCGCGGCCGGCCCGCAGGTACCGTTGATTGACGGATGAGCGGTTCATGTCGGTAATCAGGTCCGTGTAATTGAAAGTGTTTTTATTGATGGCGACCGTATAAAGGCTCGCGCTGTTGTTGAGAGCGTCCGTCACCTCTCCCAGGTCGGGGTTCTGCATAATATCGGTCAAATGGGTGGTCACCTGTATGGCCGAATCGGCCCGCGAGAAGGCTTCGCGTCCGGATACGGTATTGCTGGCGGTGTTCATCTCCACGCTGGTATTGAGTATGATGGCCGCGCCCATCAGGGCGATCAACAGAAGCGCGACAATGGTCACCACCAGAATCATGCCCTGGGGAGCGGGTTTCAGACGCCCGGCAATATCGGGCCGGTTCTTGGATTCCGCCATGGTTGTCTCCTTAGTGCCGGATTCGCGGACCGGGACCGGCTTATCTGGATGCATATTTTCCGCTTCGTCCGGCCCCTGCCGGCCGGGCGGCCATTTTTTATGGGCCCGGTGTTTGAAAAAAATCAATATCGCCTGTCAAATGCTTTAAAATCAAACCTTGGCGCGCCTGTTTTGAATATGGTCGCCCGCCTTAGTTAAAATTACGGGGCTGATAGATGGTGGTATAGGTCAGGCTCTTGGCGCCGTCCTGCCACGTGACGGTGACGTCGACTTCGTTGGTCTGCGAGGTCGGGCACTGGAGGCGCAGAACCGTGGTGCGCTCATAGCCGCCCTCGCTGTCCGCGGCCAGGACCAGGCCGTTCGCGTCGACCTTTTCGGTCTGGGAACCGCCATTTTTAAGATCGGCGGGCAGATAGGCCGTGCCCAAAGAGATCAATTCGTCGATTTTCGATTCGGCCAGGGTCATGGCCGCCGTTTGGTTGGTGGCCTGGTAGCCGCCTTCCATGGCCTTGGACTGGAGCATCAGAGCCGCCAAAAAGCCGACCACGATGACCACCAGGGCCACCAGACATTCTATCAAGGTAAAGCCCGCGGCCACGCCCCGGGTTTTATGGCCAAAATTTGTTTTTTCGCCGACAAACATCTCGTCCCTCTCCTCAGCCGCCGGTCTGGCTCTGGCGGTCCAGGCTGATGCGCCCGGTGGTGTTGGCGATGCTCAAGCGCAGCGACAGCCGCGCGGGGTCGTAGTCAAAATGTCCGGAGACAAAATTTATGGCCAGGGGGGTGATGGCGGTGATGGCCGAGCCGTCGGGCAAAAAGGCCACGACAAAGCTGGTGTCGGCCGCCTTCCCGTCGGTCGGGGCGACCATTCCGTAGGAAACCCCGGTGCCGCCGTCCGCGGTTTCGAAGTTGGTGAAAAAATTCCGGTACATGTCGAACTGGACCATGCTTTGGTGCGGGGCGCCGGAAGCGGGATAGGCGGCCGAGACCCGGAGGTGCAGCTTGATCTGCCCGCTGTCCACGGTCTTCCATTCTTTGATGGCCCCTTGGGAGTTGTAGACCGCCAACTGGGTCTGGAGCCGGCAGGGCTCGGTGGGGTGGCCGTTGACGGGCTTCCGGGTGGCCGCGGTGCAGTCCAGGAGCACCCGGGTCGGCTTCTGGCTGTTGGCCGCGGTCATCCGGGCCCGCTGGAAGGTCACGGACACCGCCCGGGCGTCGGCTTTCACCTCCATGTAGGGCAGCATCCGCAGATAGGCCGGCACGGCCATCATCGCCAGAATGGCGAGGATCGCCACGACGACCATCATTTCCAGCAGCGTGAAGCCGCTTCGGGCCCCGGGTATTTTGAATGCGTCGGCGCTGAGAGTCATCAAAGTCCCCCTCGGCGGGGCACCCCGCCTCTGGTTCTGAATATCCAGGTTCTAGAAGTTACGCAGCTGCACCACTTCGTCCAGCCTGCGGCGGGCAAAGGCGTCCTCCGGCCCCACGGTCTGATGATTGAACCACTGGTAGGGCGAGTGTTTGCGGTCATAGGGATCCCGGACGGAGGCGCGGGAAGACAGGGCCACCCGCGCCGACCGTATGGGGGTGCGGGGGACGGCGGTGTTCAGGGTGACCAGGAGGTCGGTGCTCAGCCCGTTGCGACCTCCGGCTGGACTGGCCGGATTGGTGCCCTGCTCAAAATACCACAGCTGCAGATCCTCGATGTTGGGCGCCACAAGCACCGCCCCGGCGGCATCGGCGTCGCCCAGGTCCCGGCCGTAGAAGTTGGCCGTCAGATCGCCTCCCGGGCCGATGGCATAGGTCACCAGCCGGAGGGTCTTGACGTTGAAGACGGCCGAACCCTCCGGCCAGGAAGCCAGGCCGTTGGGGAGGGCGGCGGGCAGAGCGCGCTCAAGGGGGATGTTCCGCTCATCGGGTTCCACATCCGCCGCGATCTTGAGGGCCACGGCGTTGCCCGCGCCGTCCACGACCATAAGCACATCGCCTCCGGCCAGATTCTCATCTTCCGCCGCGTTGACGTCCGTGGGCAGAGGCGGGCTTTGTTTGAGGGCCAGGATGGTGCCGCCGCCGGTCAGAGGGGAGGCCAGGTGCCCGATGGGGGTGGCGAACTCCAGGCCCAGCCAGCACACCGTCACGCTGTCGGTGCCGCCCGGCCCGCCGTCCAGGCCGTGAATGGCCATGGCCCCGGACACCGTATCGTCGGGATATTGGAACCAGGCGGCCTCCCGCCCGTCCAGATAGACCGGCACCTGGAGCCGCTGGGTCTGCTGCCCCTGGCCTCCAACGAGCCGGAAGCCGCCGCCGGCCATGCGCAGGTCGCGGGCGATGGTATACAGGCCCACCCGGAGGTTCTGGGCCTGCTCCAACTGGGCGTCCTGGCGCACGTAGCTGCGGCTGGCCGAGTTGAAGATCAAAAAGACCAGCCCCAGGATCATCGTGCCCACCACCACGGTCACCAGCATTTCCACCAAAGTCAGCCCCGAGGGGTGGCCGGCGCCCGGGCCGGGGGGCGCCGCTCCGTTCAGGGAGACTTTTCGGACGTCGCAAGTCCGCACGGTCTTTCTCCTTATGCCTCCGAAAGGGGGGGGAGGCGGTGTCGTCCGGTTGAAGGACGGTTTCTGCGCTTCATGGAGCCGCGGCCCGGGGGCCTGGTCGGGAAATATTCGTCGCCCTCATTGTAGCAATTCTTACGCCATTGCTCCGGGCTTCGGATGAATCCGGCGGATGGTTTGAAATCATGGTGTCGGGGATTCCCCGCCGCTCCGGGGCGAGGTCGCGCGGCCGGGGTATGGAAAAATTTTTAATAGGCGGTCGCAATATTTTTTATAGCCCCCGCCGGCGCCGGGGCTGGCGAATAAAGCTTGTGGGTTTGGCGAGGCGTTGATATAATAAGGAAAATTTTCCCAAAGGGACGCGGCGAAAATGGCCGCCAACGGGGTGGCGATGGCGTGGCCCCGGACGGCCTCTCGCGTCCGGAGCGTCCGACGGCAACCCCTCTCCGGTGAAAGGACGGTGTAACAATGAAGAATGTTATGGCTCTGATCATGGCCGGCGGCAAAGGCGAGCGGCTCATGCCCCTCACCGCTTCCCGGTCCAAGCCGGCCATCCCCTTCGGGGGACTGTATCTCCTGATAGACCTCACCCTCTCCAACTGCATCAATTCCGAGGTCTACAAGATCCTGGTCCTGCCCCAATACAAGAGCCAGACCCTCATTCAGCACCTGGAGACCGGCTGGAACATCTTCAGCGCCGCCCTGGGCCACTTCCTCCGCATCGTCCCGCCCCAGATGATGCGCGGCGACAAGTGGTATCAGGGCACGGCCGACTCCATCCGCCAGAACCTGGAGATGATCGAGCGGGAAAATCCCTCGCACCTCCTGATTCTCTCCGGCGACCACGTGTATAAAATGAACTACGCCCTCTTCAAGGAATACCACGTCGACCGCGACGCGGACGTGACCATCGCCGTCATCGAGACCGCCCGCGACCAGGCCCGGGAATACGGGGTCCTCCAGGTGGACGGCGAATTCAACGTCACCGGCTTTCAGGAAAAACCCAAGGATCCGGCCCCCATCCCCGGCGACCCGGACCGCTGCCTGGTCTCGATGGGCATCTACATCTTCAAGACCGAGGTCCTTCTGGATCTCCTGAAGCGGGACGACAAGCCCGATTTCGGCAAGGACATCCTGCCCAACATCCTCAGCAGCCACAAGGTCATGGCCTATCCCTACCGCCGGGAAAACCGCATCGAGGAAGTGGTCTTCTTCACCGACGAAGGCGGCAGCCGGGCCGAACTCCCCATGGAAGTGGCCCCCGATTCCGGCTACTGGCGCGACGTGGGCAATCTCGACGCCTACTGGAACGCCAACATGGACCTCTGCGGCCTGACCCCCTTCTTCAACCTCTACGGTGTCCGCTGGCCCGTGCGTACGCTCCAGCGCCAGTTCCCGCCCGTGAAGAGCCTGTCGGTCATGCAGGAGAACGGCCAGCAGCTTCAGGGGCAGACCCTGGATTCGATGGTGGCCCACGGCAGCGTCATCGGCGGCGGCACGGTCCGCAACAGCGTCCTGTCCTATAACGTTTCCGTCCATCGCGGGGCCGAGGTGGACGAATCGGTGGTCATGGAAAACGTGGACGTGGGCCGTTTCTGCAAGATCAAAAAAGCCATTGTCGCCGACGGCACCCGCATCCCGGCCGGCACGGAAATCGGCTACAATCCCAAAGAGGACCGCAAACGCTACCATGTGACGGCCCGGGGCATTACCGTGGTCACCCGCGAGGATTTCCTGGACCGGACCGAACCGGCCGCCGCCCCGGCGGAAAAGCCGGCCCCGGTCAGGGAGAAGAAGCCGGCCCCGGCGGAAAAGCCCGTCCCGGCGGCCAAAGAGAAAAAAACGGCCGCCAAGCCCAAGCCGGCCCCGGCGGCCACGAAGCCGGCCGCCAAAAAGGCGGCCCTGAAAAAGCCGGTCAAATGAGATGAAAGCCGTCGCTCCTTCGATTCTGTCCGCCGACTTCACCCGGCTCGGCGAGGAACTCCGGGCCATGGAAAAGGCCGGGGCCGCCTACCACCACCTCGATGTGATGGACGGCCATTTCGTGCCCAACCTGACTTTCGGCCCTCTGGTGGTGGAGGCGGCCAGGCGGGCCGCCTCCATCCCCCTGGACGTGCACCTGATGATCACCGATCCTCTGACCTACGGCCCGGCCATGGCCCGGGCCGGGGCGGAGTTCGTCACCTTCCATTTGGAGGCCACGCCCCACGTGCACCGGGCGCTCATGGCCATCCGGGAGGCCGGGGCCAAAACCGGCCTTTCCCTGACCCCCTCCACCCCGGTGGAGGCGCTGGGCCCGATGCTGAATTACGTGGACCTGGTTCTCATCATGAGCGTCAACCCCGGTTTCGGGGGGCAGGCCTTCATCCCCGAGTCCGTGGGCAGGGTGGCCGCTCTGCGGCGCTTCCTCGACGGGCATACCGACCGCCCCGTCCTCATCGAGGTGGACGGCGGCGTGACCGATAAAAACGCCCGCGTCCTCTTCGACGCCGGGGCCGACATCCTCGTCAGCGGCTCCTACCTCTACGGCGCGGCCGACTACGGCGCGGCCCTGGCCGGTCTTCTGCGCTGAATCCCGCCGTTTGTGGAACCGAACCGAGGTCTGACATGGTTTTTTCCGCGCCTGAAGAATTGCTCGTTCGCGAGGACTGGCCCTATGTTTCCGCCGACCTCCCCGGTATCGGGGGTTTCATCAAGGCCCGGCCCGACCATTTCGTGGTCGAGGAGATTCCCCTCTATCTGCCGTCCGGCGACGGCCCGCACCTCTACCTGACCCTGCGCCGGACCGGCCTGACCACCCGGGACGTGGCCGCGGAACTCGGCCGGCGCCTGTCGAAGCCCGCGGCCGACGTCGGCTACGCCGGGCTCAAGGACAAGGAGGCCGTCACCACCCAGACCTTCTCCCTGGAGGTGAGTCTCTCCGAAGGCGAGGCCCGGGACAGGCTGGCCGACGGTCCGTGGGAACTGGTGCGCCTGGGCCGGCACCGCAACAAGCTGAAGGTCGGGCACCTTCTCGGGAACCGCTTCGCCATAGTCCTGAGCGAACCCCGGGGAAACCTGGCCGAAGCCCGGGCCATTGCCGAACGCCTGAACGCGGCGGGTCTGCCCAACTACTTCGGGCCCCAGCGTTTCGGGAGGGAAGGGGACAACCCGGCCGCCGGTCTGGCCCTCTTGAAAAGCGGCCGCCGGGGCCGGAACTGGCGCGGGAAATTTCTTCTGTCTGCCCTCCAGTCCTTGATCTACAACCACTACCTTGGCAGACGCATCCAAGAGGGGCTGTTTGAGACGGTGCTGACCGGCGACGTCTGTCAGAAATACCAGACCGGGGGCCTTTTCGTCTCTGAAGACGGGGCCGTGGAAACCGCGCGGCTCCGGGACGGGGAACTGACCCACACCGGCCCCATCTTCGGCGCCAAGATGCGGGCGGCCGAAGGGTCGGCCGGCGAGATGGAAATCCGGGCCCTGGCGGAACTGAACCTGACCCCGGCCGAGACGGCCGGCGCCGGGAGCGGCGACCGCCGGGCCAACCGCCTCCTGGTGACGGATTTGGTCATTGCCGAGCATGCCGAAGGACTCGAACTGGCCTTTTCTCTGCCCAAAGGGGCCTACGCCACGTCCCTGATGCGCGAATTCCGACGGCCGCCAGCCGAGGGTTGAGCCGGACCCCATCTGGCGCCCTAAAACGAAGCTCCCTCCCGGCCGCGGCCGGGAGGGAGCTTCGTCATCAGGACGCCGGGGTCGTCATTTGGGGATGGTGAAGAAAAGGGACGTGCCGAAATCCTCGGTGTCGCACTTTTCGGTCTCGGGGAAGGGCCGGACGTTCCGAACCGTGACGATCCAATCGCCATCGGCCAGGGGCACGAAATTCACCAGGCCCTCGTGGTCGGTGGTGTCGGAAAAGGCTTGGGCGCCGGCCAAGGCCTCTTTGGCGAACCCGGCGGACCGCGCCTCGACTTTGGCTCCGGCCAGGGGCCGGCCCTGGAAGAGAACCTTCATCTGGAGCCGCTGCCCCGGCTTGACGGCGGCCGGGTTGGCCAGGGGGATTATCTCCAGGGGCAGGCCCACGGGCTTGCTGATGACGGCCGTGGCCGTGTCCCCGCCGACATTGACGAGGCCTTTGGCGTTTTCAATGTACAGGCCGCAGGCGGTGGCCTGGGGCTCCTCGTTTCTGGGTTTCTGCGACCAGCCCTTCGGCGTCTTGGTCCAGAAAACCGGCTGGACGTCGGCGATGACCAGGTAGGTGCCTTTGGCCAGGGCTTCCGTACTGACCGCCTGATAGTTCGTCTTCCCCGGCTTCATGGTCAGGTCGCCCTCCGGGCCGATGACCCGGACCGGCTTGAACAGGCCGATCTCATCGTCGGGAATGTTTTCCCACTCCGGGAAGTTATGGCCATAGCCGATCACGGCGGTGAGCGGCTGACCGGCCTCGGGCTTTTCGGCCGTGCTCCACAGGTCGTGGGCCGAAGCGGGGGAAGAGAAGGCGAATGCCGTCAGGGCGGCGGCCAGCAGAATTTGTTTGAGCGTCATTTGGTCTCCTTTTGGAATAAAAAAAGCCGCATATCCGTGAACGACGGATATGCGGCCTTCGTGGCCCGCGATCGCGGCCGGGTTGGCCGTATGCGGATTTGACTCGGAAAAGGTCACCCTTCTTGGGTGAATGATCATTCGCGCGATGAACGAAAATATTGTATCGTGTCGCCCGCCGAAAGTCAAGTCTCCGGCTGGAAGCCGGCAGGGCCGGCGCATCGGGACTTTCCGGAATCCTTTGGCGGGCGGTGAAATTTTCGTAGAGAGTTGTATTTTTCCGACACGTGTCGGAGCGGAGCGACGCCGTTGTCGAAAAAAGACGAGCGAACGCGGAAAACTTTCACCGCCCCGAGGCCGGTCCCGGCAGGACCCGCTTGAAAGCGGTCTCCGCCCCGCGGGCGGCCAAGCGGAGACAGCTTTCCAGGCGGTCGAGATGGGCGGCCAGGTCGGCCTCCCGGCATCCGGGGAGACCGAAAACGAGGAAGAGGGCGTTCCGCGTCGCCGGCGTCAGGGGGCTGCGCTCCTCCGGCCCCTGCAGCACGCTGACCACCACGCCCCGGCGGTCGGCCACATAGACGTCGTCCCGGGTCAGCCGCATTTCCCGGCCGGAGATGCCGATGAAAGGAAGGCGCTCGGCGGCCACCTTCAGGGTGAAGGGCGGCTCCAGACGGTCCAGGTCGTGGCCCGAGGTCAGGAGCAGACCTTCCATTTCGGCCAGGAACATGGCCCGGGGCAGGGGCGGGGCTTCGGTCAGGGACTTTCGGCCGGCCAGGACCGATTCCAACTGATGCTGCACCGGGTTGGTCTGGTTGAATTTCTTGAAATAGGCCAGGGTGACGTCCAGGGGGTAACGCCGCCGCAGCTCCGGCCGGGTCAGGCCGCCGAAGCGTTCTTGGAGCGTGGCCAGGAGGCCCGCGGCGGCCGCGTCCAGGGCCGCCCCGTCCGGGACGCCTCCGAGACGCCGCATGACCAGCACTCCCAGCGTGGCCTCGGGGTAGAGGAACCCCACTTCGGATTCGACGGCGATCATGGCTTCTCCTCGGTTCGGCTCCCGGGCCGTTTTCGGTCCATCATACCCCGGCGGGCCGGGTTTGGCAACGCCGCCTCGGGCCGCGCCATTTTTAGATGGCCGGCGGCCGGGGGGAGATGGTATAGTGAACCCGACCCTTTTGTCCCCTGGCCCACGGCGAGCGGGACGAATTTTCAGAGCCGGGAGGACCCGCGGATGTCCGAAAGCCGCCGCCCACCCCACGAGGCTCCGGAGCTCACGGCCGCCACCCGGCGGCTGCTCCTGGGCTATCAGCGGGACGAGGAGACCGATCAGGTGATTTACCGCCGGCTGGCCCGGGGCGAGAAGAACGAGGCCAACCGGAGGATTCTGGAGCGCCTGGCCAACGACGAGAAGGAACACGCCGCCCTGTGGGCCCGGTATACGGACCGCCGGGCCGGGCCGCGCCGGCTGAAGGTGCTCTGGTACAGCCTCTTGGGCGCGCTCTTCGGCTATACCTTTGTGCTGAAACTGCTGGAGCGGGGGGAATACGTCACCGGCCGGGCCTACCGGGCCCTGGTGGCGGAAGTGCCGGAGACCCAAACCCTCATCGACGACGAACAGAACCACGAGGACCGGCTGGCCGAACTTCTGGATGAAGAGCGGCTGAAATATGTGGGCTCCATGGTCCTGGGCCTGAACGACGCCCTGGTGGAACTGAGCGGCACCCTGGCCGGGCTGACCCTGGCCCTGGCCGACACCCGGCTGGTGGCCCTGGCCGGGATCATCACCGGGGTTTCGGCCACCCTGTCCATGGCCGCCTCGAATTTTCTGGCCGAGCGGGCCGACGGCCGTCGGGACGCCCTGAAGTCCAGCCTCTACACCGGCGCGGCCTATCTCGTGACCGTGGTGGCCCTGGTGGCTCCCTACCTTCTCTTTCCGCGTCCGCTCTACCTCCCCGCCCTGGGCGCCATGCTGGCGGTGGTGGTGCTGATCATCTTCATTTTCAACTACTATCTCTCGGTGGCCAAGTCGCTGCCCCTGGCCCGCCGCTTCTGGGAAATGGCCGGCCTGAGTTTGAGCGTGGCCGTGATTTCCTTCGGCATCGGGCTTCTGGCCAAAAAGATTCTGGGCGTGGACCTCTGAGGCCGGCGCTTGTATGGTCCTGACGGTTCAATGGACATCGCCGGCCGTCCGCGCCGGGGAACGACGAGGTGAGGTTATGGCCGCTTTGAAAATGCATGATCAGGATACGGTGGCGACGGTTTTTGACGACCGCGTCGAGCCCGGCGGGCCGGTCGAGGTTCACGATCAACAGGGAACCGTCCGGACGCTGGAGGCCCGGACGGCCGTCCCGTACGGGCATAAGATCGCCGTCGCGGATATCGGCCCCGGCGACCCGGTCATCAAATACGGCGAAGTCATCGGCGTGGCCACCGCCGCGATCCGGACCGGCGAGCACGTGCACGTGCACAACCTGGACAGCCAGCGGGGAAGGGGGGATTGGAGCGATGGAATTTAACGGATATCCGCGGGCCGACGGCCAGGTCGGGGCCCGGAACCTGGTGGCCGTGATCCCCAGCGTCATCTGCGCCAACGACGTGGCCCAGGCGATTACGGGCCAGGTGCAGGGCACGGTCGGTCTGTTTCACCACCAGGGCTGCTGCCAGTTGCCCCCGGACCTGGAGAGGGTGACCCGGACCTTGGCCGGCCTGGCTGTGGGGCCCAACGTGGGCGCGGTGGTGCTGGTCAGCCTGGGCTGCGAAGGCACGGACGTGGCGGCCATCGGCGAAGCCGTGTCCCGGGCGGGCCGCCCGCTGGAGGTGATCGAGATTCAGCGGCTGGGCGGATTCAGCGCCGCGGTCAAGGCCGGGGTGGACGCGGCCCAGAAACTGGCCATAGACATTTCGGCCCAGAGCCGGGAACCGGCGGACATGTCCCGGGCCGTCATGGCCATCAAATGCGGGGCCTCGGACGCGACCTCGGGCCTGGCCTCCAACTGCGTCATCGGCCATGTGGCCGACAGGCTGGTCGATCTGGGGGCCACGGTGGTTTTCGGCGAGACCACGGAATTCATCGGCGCCGAACATATTTTGGCCCGCCGGGCCAAAAGCCCCGAGGTGGCGGAAAAAATAAAAGCCATAGTCCGGGACATGGAAACGCGGGCCAAATCCCTCGGCTGCGACATGCGGAAAGGCCAGCCCACCCCCGGCAACATCGCCGGCGGCCTGTCCTCGATCGAGGAAAAATCGCTGGGGGCTATTATGAAATCAGGCTCCCGGCCCATCGAGGGGGTGCTGGAATACTGGGAGCGGCTGGCGGGCCGCACCGGCCTGTGGATCAAGGACACGCCGGGGCGGGAGCCGGAAATCCTGACCGGCATGGCCTGCGCCGGGGCCCAGGTGATGATGTTTTCCACCGGGCGCGGCGCGCCCCAGGGCTTTCCCACCATGCCGGTATTGAAGATCTGCGGCAACCCCCACACCTACGAACGCATGCGGACCGACATGGACCTGAATGCGGGGGTGATCATCACCGGCGAAAAAAGCATCGCGGAAGTGGGGGAGGCGGCCTTTGAGGAGATGCTGCGGGTGCTGAGCGGCAAATTCACCAAAAACGAAGCGGTGCGGTATTTCAACTTCATCGACATTCACACCCTGGGGCCGGTGATTTAGGCCCCCCGGCTTTCAGAATTCGAACCGCTCCAGGCCGGGGCCGGCCAAATCCAGATGCCACAGGCCGCTTCCCGGCCCGCGCCCCAGAAGCTCGCGGACGATCAGTTCCGCTTCCAGCACGGCCAGGCCGGCCGGGGTCAGGGTGGGCACCCCCGCCGTGACCTCGGCCCCGGCTCCGGTTTCGGCGCCGTACCAATCGGCCAGGCCCGGTCCGCCGGGCCGGCTGACCAGGGTCAGGCCTTCCTGTCCGGCCACGGCGCCGTGGACGAACGGGATTCCCAGTTCGCGGGCGGCCGCCTCCACCGGAAACCGCACGGCCAGGGAGTCCAGGGCGTCGGCGGCCAGGTCGGCCCCGGCCAGGATGCCGGCCAGGTTGTCCGGCCCGGCGGCCACGGGGCACACCTGGAGCTCCACGTGGGAGGCGATGGCCGCCGCTTCCTCGGCCGCCGCCTCGGCCTTGTTCCGGCCCAGGTTGGTTTCCCGGCTCAACACCTGACGGTTGAGATTGCTTTCGTCAAAAACATCGAAATCGCACAGGGTCAGGGCGCCGATCCCAACGCGGGCCAGGAGGGTGACGAGATGCCCGCCCAAGCCGCCGCAGCCGATGACCGCCACCCGCGAGGCCAGCAGCCGGGCCTGCTCGGCCGGCGTGAAGAGACCCCGGTTGCGGGCCAGGCGGCGCGGCCAGTGGTCGTGTTCCAGCAGGGCCGCCATGGCTTGGCGCGGGTTTGCCTCCAGAAACCCGGCCGCCCGGCGGACCCCTTCCAGGCCCACGCTGAAAAAGGGGCCCGGGCCCGGCCCGGTTTCCGGCTTCAGATGCCCTTGCACCGCCGCGGCCAGGCCGGCCGGGAGCGTCTGGGAAACAGAGTCAGTCAAGGGCCGTCCTCCCGTCGGGGGCCGCGTCGGGCGGCCCGGCCTCCAGGTCCAGGAACTCCGGCCGCTCGGCCGCGCCCCGGGTCAGGGCCTCGGCGATCCGCCCTTCCAGCCGGCCATACCAATCCAGGAGAGCGTGGGCCTCGGGGGTCAGAATCTTGGGCGCGCCCCGGCGGAAGGGGCCGTCCTGGGTGAGGAGCCGTATCCCCAGGGCCTTTTCCGCGTCCCGGAGGCGGCCCCAGGCCCAGCGGTAGCTCATGCCCATGCGCTTGGCGGCCTGGTGGAGCGAGCCCAGCTCCGCCGTGGCCCGCAACAGGGCCACCCGGCCGGGCCCGAGCACGTAGTTGCCGCCTTCCTCGATGAAGAGCTTGGCTGAAAGTTTCATCACGCCACCTCCCCCGGTCCATCATACCAGCCCGGCCCGCGAAACCGCAAGCGGAGAAAAGCGGAAACGGCCCGACGGGCCGCTTCCGCTTTTCAATTTCCGTCCCCCCGGTTTCAGGCGGACCGCACGCCGCCTGAACCGGAGGGAGGCCGGCCGTAAGGAGACACGCATTGTTTCCCAAGGCCAAGTCAAGGCCGGCTCCGGCAAAAGTCGGAGCCGGGTGGGACTACCACTTAAAAACCGTATCCAGTTCGGCGTCGGGGACGTCGAAGGTGACGTTGTGGGGCGCCAGAGGCTCGTCAGTGAAAAAATCGGGCAGCCGGTCGTGGGCCGGGGTGAAGCCGGCCCGGCGGTTGAAGTCGAGCTCGGTTTCCAGAACCTTTTTGCCGAGGGCCGGGACGTCGTCCAGGGTCAGGCTGAGGCCGTAGCGGGCGTTGAGCATGTCCACGACGGCCGCCAGGGCGTCGGGAATGTCCAAGACCGCGAAGGCCACGAAGAGACACAGGCCGGTGGTGTCCACGGCGGCGGTGGCCACCTGGAGGTTGCGCGACAGTTCGATCTGGCCGCTGGTGCTTAAGGGGTCGACCTGGCCGCCCACGCTGAGGATGTTGGCCGTCACCGCGTAGCCGGCGGTGTGGTCCGCGCCCATGGGGGTGGTGGCGTAGGTCACGCCCTGGCCCTTGACCGCCCGGGGGTCGTAGGCCGGCAGGCCCTGGCCCTTGACCTCCGGGACGCGCCGGAGACCGTAGACCTTGCCGGTCACGGCCACGCCGCTGCCCAGGACGCGGCCGACGGCCGAGCCCGTGCTGATTTCTCCCAGAAGTTTCAGGGCGCCCTCGGCGTCGCCGAATTTCAGGACTCCGGCCTCCATGAACAGAGCCAGGGCCCCGCCCACGTCGATGGTGTCCACGCCGACGTCGTCGCACATGTAGTCATAGCGGGCGATCATGTCGAGGTCATTGATGCCCGAGTCGGGGCCGAAGGCCCAGATGGTCTCGTATTCCGGCCACTTGCCGATTTCCTGGCCGTTCTTGTCGGGATAGACGCCGCTGCAGCGGATGATGCAGCCGCTCATGCAGCCGTGGGAAACGATGCCTTCGCCGCCGCGTTCCTTGGTGATCTGGTTGAGCATTTCCCCGGAAACGGCTTCATGGCCGTCGAAGCGGCCGGTGGAGAAGTTGTTGGTCGGAAGCCCGCCGGCCTCGTGGAGAATATTGATCAGAACCGCCGTGCCGTAGGTCGGCAGGCCCTGGCCGCAGACCGGGTGGTCCATCAGGGCCTTGGCGAAGCGCTTGGCCGCGGCGTTGAAGGCGTCCGGGTTCTTGACGGGCAGTTCGTTCCGCTTGGAAGGGTCGACGATGATGGCCTTCAGGCCCTTGGAGCCCATCACCGCCCCGACCCCGCCGCGCCCGGCGTGACGGGCCGGCCGGAGTTCCCGGTCGGTGAAGGCGATGGAGGCGGCGGCCAGGCGGAATTCCCCGGCCCGGCCGATGGTGATGTAGCTGCAATCCTGGCCGTAGCGCTCCGCCAGCTTGGCCACGGCGGCGTAGTTGTTCAACCCCGCTTCCTGGCTGGGCACCAGCCGGGCGCTGTCGGCCGTCAATTCCAGGTTGAACCATTCCCCTTCGGCCATACCCTCGACGATGACGGCGTGGAGGCCCATGCGGGACAGGTGGCCGCCCGGCTGGCCGCCGCTGTTGGCTTCCTTGATGCCGCCGGTGAGTGGGCTCTTGCAGCCCACGGAAATGCGATTGGCGTTGGCGCAGGTGGTGCCGCCCAGAAGACCGGGGGCGAAGACCAGCTTGTTGTGGGGCCCCAGGGGCGTGCAGGTGGGGTCGACCTCTTGGGCCACGATGGCGGACGTCAGGCCCCGGCCGCCCAGGGCCGCGTACTCGGCCGGCACGTCCTCGAAGACGCAGGCCTTCTTGGTCATATCAACGCGAAGGATTTTGTACATGAGTGCCCTCCTTTTGGCTGCTTATGATCAGTATAACGCGGCCGGGCCTCATGTCAAGATAATTTTTAATAAAAACAATAAGTTATGTCTAATTCGACATAACTTCAACCCCCTTCCCGGCCTTCGGCCGCTTCCGCCCGTCGGTTGAACCCGGCCTCCAGTTCCGCGATCCGCCGGCCCAGCGCCGTCCAGTCGCCGGGAGTGAAGGCGCGGCCATACTTGGCGCGCAATACTTCGGCCAGGGCGGCCCAGGCCTCGGGCGCGGCCTCCGGCCCGGCCGCCAGGGCCCGGGCCGCGAAGGCGCACAGGCCCAGGGTGTCGGCCAGGGCGGCCGCTTCCGGGTCCAGGCCCGTGGCCTTGACCGGGCCCGCCTCGGGCTCCGGGGGGAAACCCCAGACCCGGGCCGCGTGGGCCGCGCCGCTCCCCAGGAGGCGGCCCAGATCCGTGCCCCGGCCGATTTCGGCGACCGCCTCTAGAATGGCGGCCGGGCTTCCGGGAGAGATGAGGCCGGCCCGCCGGGCCAGGGCCAGGGTGCGGGCCACGTCAAAGGCCTCGACGCCCAGATCGTCGGTGAGGCGGTGATAGTCGGCCAGAAATTGCGGAAAATCGGGGGCATCGGGGTCGAGTCCCCAGAGGGCGGCGTAGGCCAAACGTTTGTTTTGTTTCTTTCCCGGGCCGCCGGCCGCACAGCCCGCCGGGCAGCCGGCGCAGTTCCCGCCCGGTTTCGGCGTCACGGCCGGTCCCCGGCGGGCAGGGGAGCGTCCCCGGCCATTTCGCCGGTGAGGAAAAACTCGGCCGGGTCGGGAATGCCGGCCATTCCGGCCAGCAGTTCGGCCACAGACAGCGGCCGGCCGTCCAGGCGGACGGCATCGGACAAAGCGAAGCGGCCGTACCGGAGAAGCTGGTCCGGGCCGGCCCACAGCCCGCGCCGCAGGAAATGCCCGGCCAGCCGCCCCTGGGCCAGGCTGTAGAGGCAGAGGGTGATGCGGCCGGGCCGGGGGGCGGCCGTCTCCGTCCGGCTTTGGCCCAGCCTCGCCCGCAAAGCCTTGAGCGGGCTGTCGCTCCGCAGGGCCAGGCCGGCGATGCCCGGGAGTCCGGCGGCCAGGGCCAGGCGGGCGCCGTCGGTCACCACGGCCGCCGCCGGATCGTCCACGGGCTGGCCGTCGAGCACGACCGAATCCAGCCCGGCCAACTGGGCCTCGTTCAACCCGAGTTCCTGGCGCAGAAATTTTTCCGCCGGCAAGCCCACCGTCGCCGATATTCCCACCCCGGATTGAAACAGCAGACCCCAGGCGGAAGACGCCGAAACCAGATGCAGCCGCCGGCTTGCCGCCGGCTCCGAATTTTTCGTTCCAAGGGAAAGATCGTCCATCACAATACCCCTAAAATAACCCGCTTTCCCGCCGCAGGGAGCCGGCGGTGCGATCCGTCACGGTTTCATCGCCCACGGGACGCCCGGCCAGCATGGGCGAGTCCGGGTCGTGGGCCGCCATCCGGCGCGCGGCCGCCCCGGCGCTGGTCACGGCATAGCAATACGCGCAGCCGTGGCCGCAGGTGTCGTACATGCCGAGGTCGAAGCTCTCCAGGCAGCGGCAGATTTTCGGCTGGCCCGGGTCTTTGCGGCCGGCCAGGGGGCCGCCGATCAACGCCTCGATTTTGCGGCGGTCAATACAGGCTTCGGCGCGGAAGCCCAGCGGCCGCAGGTCCCGCCGGTCCGTGCAGTGGACCAGGGGAAGGCTGAATTCGGCGGCCACGGCGGCCAGGCCCCGGGCCGTCTCCCATAGGTCTTCTTCCGGCGCTTCTTCGACGCGGCCGCCGAGGTGGCGGTAGCCCTTGACGAAATTGACGATGCACCGCTCCGTGGCCCCGGCCAGGCGGCGGGCCAATTCGCCGAAACGGTCCAGGTGCCGCTCACGGTCAAAGGGGCCGTGGAGCCAGACCGGATCGAAGCGCCAATCCACCCCGGCCGGTCCCAGGCGGTCGGCCAGGCGGAGAAAGGTTTCCACTATTTCCCGTTTCGGGGGCAGGCCCGGCTCCGCGTCCGGGCCGTGGGCGGTGACGGTGAAGGTGAAATAATAGCGATAGCCCAGATCGTCGATGATCCGCAGCTTCTCCAGGAGCGGGGCCGGATTCTTGGTCCAGAAGACCAGGCAATCCACCGTGTCCGGCGACAGGCGGACCAAACCCAGCCGTTTGGGATTGCGGGGCTGGGGCGCCAGAACCAGGCCCTCCCGCAGCCGGCGCGTCAGCCAGTCCGCGTAGAAGGCCGGGATGTCGGTGCGGCGGCTGGCGCTGATGATCATGATTGCTTCCCGCGACGCCGGGTCAGATATCCAGTTCCAGGCTCACCGGGCAGTGGTCGCTGCCCGTGATCTCCGGGTGGATGGCCGCGCCGGTCACCCTGGGCCACAGGCGGCGGGAGACCAGAAAATAGTCGATGCGCCACCCGGCGTTGTTGGCCCGGGCGTTGCCGCGAAAGCTCCACCAGGAATAGGCCACGGTGTCGGGATACAGCTCGCGGAAGCTGTCCACCCAGCCGGCGGCCAGGAGTTCGGTCATCTTGTTCCGTTCCTCGATGGTGAAACCGGCGTGGCGCTGATTGGTCCTGGGGTGGCGCAGGTCGATCTCCTGGTGGGCCACGTTCAGGTCGCCGCAGACGATCACCGGCTTGATTTGGTCCAGTTCCTGGAGATAGGCCCGGAACCCGTCCTCCCAGACCATCCGGTAGTCCAGGCGGGCCAGCTCCTCCTGGGAATTGGGGGTGTAGACGTTGACGAAAAAGAACTCGGGGAATTCCAAAGTGATGACCCGGCCCTCCCGGTCGTGCTCGGGCCGCCCGATGCCGTAGCGCACGCCGACGGGTTCCCGCCGGCTGAAGACGGCCGTGCCCGAATAGCCTTTCTTTTCGGCGCTGTTCCAGAACTCCTGATACCCGCCAAGCTCGATCTCGGCCTGGCCCGGCTGCATCTTGGTCTCTTGCAGCCCCATGACGTCCGGCCCCAGCTTCTGGAAGGTTTTTATGAATCCCTTGCCCAGGCAGGCTCTGAGGCCGTTGACGTTCCACGAAACCAGTCGCATCGCCAGTCTCCTTCTTGTTTTGCGGCGAGCCTCTTGACAAGGCCGCTCTGGGAAAAATATAGTGACTACGTCAGGGTAAAGTCAAGCTGAATCCTCCGCGAGGTCTGTCATGCTCCCCTCAGCCGCCGGCCGTGGGCCGGCCAGATATGTCACCTATCTGGAAACCGAATTGGGCCGCCTGGGCCTGGCCGAACAAGACGGGGCCGTCTGCGACGTCTTTTTCGCCGCCGACGCCGCCCTTCCCGGCGCGGTGGAACGGACGACGCGCCTCCTGGCCCGGGCGGCCCGCCAGGCGCGGGAATATTTCGCCGGCCGGCGGCGGGAATTCGACCTGCCCCTGGCCCTGGACGGCACCGACTTCGAACGGGCCGTGTGGGCGGCGGTGCGGGCCATCCCCTATGGCTACACGGCCAGCTACCGCCACATCGCCGAGGCGGCGGGGCGGCCCCGGGCGGCCCGGGGCGTGGGCGCGGCCGTGCGCCGGGGCCGGCTGTCCCTGGTCATCCCCTTTCACCGGGTGATCCGCAGCGACGGCTCGGTGGCCGGCGAGGGGCCGGACGGCGGAACCCGGCGGCGTTTATTGGATTTGGAGCGGCGGTATTTCCACGGCCCGGCCCCGGAAAAAACTTGACGAATCCGGCCGCTGGCCCAATACTATCATGATCGTAACCGGCCGCCCGGCCGGATTTTTTTCATTGCGGAGGATGACGGATGCCTTTGATTTCTGTTTTGATTCACGGTCTCGGCAACATCGGCGAAAACGTGGTGCGGGCGGTCCAGGCCGCGCCCGACATGGAAGCGCTGGGCGTGGTGCGGTCCCCGGCCTCTTTGGGCACCAAGCCTTTCGAGCTGCGGGGCCTCCCGGACTTCGACAGCTTCGAAGCCCTGGTGGCCGCCCGGGGGAAACCCCAGGTGGCCATCATCTGCGGCCCCTCGCGCCAGGCCCCGGACGACGCGGCCCGCTATCTGGCCGCCGGGCTCCACACCGTGGACAGCTTCGACATCCACGGCCGCATTCCGGAGGTGGTGGAGAGGCTGACGGCCGAGGCCGTCCGGGCCGGGCGGGCGGCCGTGGTGGCCGCCGGGTGGGACCCGGGCACGGATTCGGCGCTGCGGGCGCTGTTCGAAGCCATGGTTCCGGTGGGCACCAGTTTCACCAATTTCGGCCGAGGCCGGTCCATGGGCCATTCGGTGGCCGCGCGGGCCCTGCCGGGCGTGGCCGGGGCCGTGGCCCTGACCCTGCCGCTGGGCGGGGGCCGTCATTCGCGGCTGGTGTACATCCTCCCCGAAGCGGGGGCCGCGCCGGAGGCCATCCGCTCCGCCCTGGCCGCCGATCCCTATTTCAGCCACGACCCGCTGGAAGTCCGTTTCGTTTCCACCAAAGCCGAACTGGACGGGGCGGCCGACAACTCCCACGGGGTGCTGCTGGAACGCACCGGCGCCTCGGGCCGGGCCTCCAACCAGCGCCTCAGCTTCGACATGCGCATCGACAATCCGGCCCTCACCGCCCAGGTGCTGGTGGCCGCGGCCCGGGCCGCCACCCGGCTGGCGCCCGGCGCCCACACCATGATCGACATCCCGCCGGTGGCCCTCTTGCCGGGCGACCGGAAGGGCCACCTGGCGCGGCTGGTGTAATACCGTTTCGCCGTCAGGTTTGGGAACGCTTGACGGCGAATTGAGACGAAGCGGCGGCGCGTCGCCGGTCCCGGCGACGCGCCTGATTTATATCGCGTAGAAGTTGATGGTCATGGCTCGCATTTTGGCGGGGCCGATGTTTCTGTACTCGTGCGGCTGGTCGGAGGGAAAGCGGAGGCAGTCGCCGGCCCGCACCTCGTGGCGGCGGTCGCCCACGGTGAGGCTCAGGGCGCCTTCCTGGACGTAGATGTATTCTATGGAGTTTTGGGAATGTTCGGGCGAGACGTAGCCGCCGCCGGGCTCGATTTCTATGCTGAAGAGTTCGAAGTTCTGATGGGGCGAACTGGGGTAATAACACAGAACCCTTGATCTGGCGTCGCTAGTGGGCTGGCAGCGGGTCAGGGCCTCCTCGTAGGTGACCACCCGCATTTCGTCGTGAGGGGCGTCGATCAGGGCCGAATAGGGTACTTTCAGGCCGTTGGCGATTTTCCAGATGGTCTGGATGGTGGGGTTGTTGTGGCCTTTTTCTATCTGGCTCAGCAACACTTTGCTCAACCCCGAGACCTCGGCCAACTGCCCCAGGCTCAGGCCTCGCTGGGTTCTCAGCTTCTTTAAATTACTGGCTATGACCAGACTTAAGCTATCCATGTCTTTTTCAGGCCTCGGGTTTTGCCAGCTGGGTGGAGAGGGGGGATGTTCCGCTGATTTTAACGTACGGCAGAGGGACGGAGATGGCAAGAAAAAAATGCGAAGCGCGCGTGGAAAAAAGCGGGTGTAGGCGAAAAAAAAGAGAGAACGGAATAAAAGGAAAAATAATTATATGACGTAATTTATTGAAATTATAGAAAATTATAGAAAAATGAAGTGTAAAAAGTAATTTTTACGCTTGTAAGTTTTAATTAACAGTATAGAGTATATACAACGTGCACGAAGAAACGTGCCGATTTTAACCAAAGAGGAGGGAATGTGCAATCGAAAAAATAGTTGCCGCCAACGCCCACGGCCTGGCCGATTCCGCCCCGGAGGGGAATCGGGGCGCCCTTGAGCAGTTGTTCGGCCCGGCCGCAGGCGGCCGCGCGGTTCTGCCCCGGCCCGTCCGGGGTGTTTTCTGGAAACGGCGGGCCGGCCGTCGCGGGCAAGCGCCGGAAGTCGTGGGCATCGTAATGCCTACACCGCCAAAGGCGGGCAGGAGAAAATATCGATGGAAATATTGACTTACGAAGGTTTTAAAGCTTTGCACGCCGATGCGGCCCAGAAGGCCGACCAGCCCAAGGCGGACCTCAACGCGGCCCAGGCCGTTCGCGTCCAGCTTGACAAGGGCGTTATGCCCTGGTGGGGCGACCTGATTGTGGGCGCCCTGGCCGAGGACCACAAAGAGCGGAACTGACCTCCGAGCGAAGCCTGTAAGGGCCTTGCCGACTGAAAAAGCGAAAAGCGCGGGAGCGATCCCGCGCTTTTCGTGTTTTCGCGGCCCGCACCATTCGCTCCGGTGCCGGAACCATCAGGCGCCGCCGGCTGATTTCCATGCCGGGGCCAAGATTGTTCAGCCGCCAGGGCGTACGCCCTGGTTCAGCCGCCCGCAGGCCTTGCGGAGTTTTTTTTATTGTGTTACTGTATTCAACATAAGGCGTTGAGCCGTATTCCCGTCTTCATGAAAACAATGCCAATCAAATTTTTCTTGCCTTTGCGCGCTGGTATCTTTTCAGCTTTACTCCTGATGTTTGAAAAAAGGTGTGACCGGAGCAGCCGTTGAATATCACAAAAACCGGCTTCGTTTTGGGCGCTTCCCAGTGAAGCCCGTATCAGACAAACCTTTACCGTTTCAGAGAGAGGTGCTTTCATGTCGGATAAAAAACTGACCACCGCGGCCGGGGCTCCCGTGGCCGACAACACCAATTCCGTCACCGCCGGGGCGCGGGGGCCCATGACCCTGCAGAATCCCTGGTTCATCGAGAAAATGGCCCACTTCGACCGCGAGGTCATTCCCGAGCGCCGCATGCACGCCAAGGGCTCGGGCGCTTTCGGGGCCTTCACGGTCACCCACGACATCACCCAATACACCAAGGCTAAAATCTTTTCCGAAGTCGGCCGGAAGACCGACCTGTTCATCCGCTTTTCCACCGTGGCCGGGGAACGCGGCGCGGCCGACGCCGAGCGGGACATCCGGGGCTTCGCCATCAAGTTCTATACCGAGGATGGCAACTGGGATCTGGTCGGGAACAACACCCCGGTCTTTTTCCTGCGTGATCCCTTGCGCTTCCCCGACCTCAACCACGCCGTCAAGCGCGACCCCAAGACCAACATGCGGTCCGCCCAGAACAACTGGGACTTCTGGACCATGCTGCCGGAGGCCCTCCATCAGGTGACCATCGTCATGAGCGATCGGGGTATTCCCAAGTCCTACCGCCACATGCACGGCTTCGGCAGCCACACCTTCAGCCTGATCAATAAGGACAACCAGCGGGTCTGGGTCAAGTATCACTTGAAGACCCGCCAGGGCATTGAAAACCTGAGCGACGCCGAAGCGGCCGAACTGGTGGGCCGCGACCGGGAAAGCCATCAGAAGGATCTCTTTGAAGCCATTGAGCGCGGCGATTTCCCCAAATGGGATTTTTATATCCAGGTCATGACCGAAGAGCAGGCGAAAAACCACCACGAGAACCCGTTCGACATCAGCAAGATTTGGCGGCACAAGGATTTCCCCCTCATTCCCGTGGGCGTGCTGGAATTGAACCGCAATCCGGAAAATTATTTCGCCGACGTGGAACAGGCCGCCTTCAACCCGGCCAACATCGTTCCCGGCGTGGGCCTGTCCCCGGACAAGCTCCTGCAGGGCCGGCTGTTTTCCTATGGCGACGCCCAGCGCTACCGCCTGGGGGTTAATCATATGTCCATCCCGGTCAACGCCCCCCGCTGCCCGGTGCACGCCTATCACCGCGACGGCCAGATGCGGGTGGACGGGAACTACGGGGCCACCACCCACTACCAGCCCAACAGCTATGGCGAGTGGGCCGAACAGCCCGGCGTCAAGGAACCCCCCTTGGAACTCTGCGGAGCCATGGATTCCTACGAGCCCAAAGACGACCCGACCGACGACTGCTTCCGGGCGCCCGGCGATTTGTACCGCCTGATGACTGAAGACAAGAAGGCGCTTCTGATCGAAAACACGGCCCGCAACATCGCGCCGGTGAGCCTGAACGTCAAGCTGCGCCACTGCGCCCACTGTTTCCTGGCCGATCCCGACTACGGCCGCCGCCTGGCCGCGGCCCTGCAACTCGACTTGAAGCGGGTTGAAGAGCTTTCCAAAATGAGCCACGCCGAGCGCATGGCCGCCACCGTCTGCGGCTGCCCGATGTAATTTCCATCACCATGTCCTGTTGACCGCGAGCCGGTCGGGCCTCCTGGCCCGGCCGGCTCGTTCGTTTTGAAGACGCCGGCGGCCGCCCCTCAGCCGCGGACGGCGTTGACGAACAGCATGATGTTCAAGGCGCTCACGATGAGGGTGAGGCCGATCAGGAGCGCCATGGTAAAGGGCCCGTTGGCGTATGGCCCCATGACCCGGCGCGAGGAGGTCAGGCGCACCTGGGTGATCATGGTGATGGGCAGCTGCACCGACAGGAGCATCTGGGAAATCAGGAGCCCCCGGAAGATGTCGTCGAGAAGAAATATGACGGCCAGGCCCAGGAGGAGCGAGCCGGCCACGCCCGCCAGGCTGTGCTTATCGCGGATGTTGTAGGGCTCGCCGGCCATGCCGGCCGTGATGATGCCGCCGGCCATGCCCGAGGTGACCGACGAGGCCACGCCGGCCATCAGGAGGGCGGCCGCGAAAATGTCGCCCGCGTGGGCCCCCACCAGAGGGCGCAAGAGTTCCTGGGCCTGCTCCAATTCGGAGACGGAGGTCCCGGCCGTCCAGAACACGGCCGCGGCCAGGATGATCATGGCGCTGTTGATGGCCCAGCCGACCAGCATGGAGAAGATGGTGTCGAGGAACTCGCAGTCGAGCTGCCTCTTGATGACGGCCTCGTCCTTCAGGTTCCACTGGCGGCTCTGGATGACTTCCGAATGGAGATACAGGTTGTGGGGCATGACCACCGCGCCCAGAACGCTCATGATGATCAGCATCGAGCCTTCGGGGAAGACGGGAGTCACCCAGCCGGCCGCGGCCGCGCTCCAGTCCTCCTGGATGATCGACAGTTCGTAGAGGAACGAAAGGCCGATGAGCGAGACGAAGCCGATGATCCAGCGCTCGATCCGGCGATAGGAATTGGTCAGGAGCATCAGGAGCACGAACACCGCCGACAGGGTCGCGCCCAGGCGTATCGGGAGGCCGAAGAGCATCTTCAGGGCGATGGCGGCCCCCAGTATCTCGGCCATGCTGGTGGCCACCGAGGCCCCGAAGGCGGACAGGAGTATCGGCCGGGAGACCGCGCGCGGGAGATGCAGGGTCGCGCTTTCGGCCAGGCAGCGGCCCGTGGCGATGCCCAGGTGGGCGGCGTTGTGCTGCAAGACGATCAGCATGAAGGTGGAGAGCGTCACCATCCACAAAAGGGCGTAGCCGTGGTCGGCCCCGGCGGCCAGGTTGGCGGCCCAGTTGCCGGGGTCGATGAAGCCCACCGTGACCAGGAGGCCCGGGCCGATGTATTTGAGGATATCCCGGCCGCCCGCCAGCGGGTTTTTGATATGGGCGCACTTCTGGATGAATTTCGATAACAGGCTCATAAATTTTCTGAGACCGGCGGCATTATTATTAACCCGGCCACTTGAGAAGTCTGTTCCCGGCCGCTGAAGTCCAGTGATTTCGGGCTTTGGCGAAATCACGGGGATAACTTATTCAGTTGCCGGAGTAATAACCCGGGACGCCCGGCCCCAGGGTCGCGACGAAACGGTCGAAGGCGGCCAGGCCCGCCGCGTCTCGCTTGAAGACCCCGGCGTCTTCCAGCACTTTGCGGAATTTAAGCCCCACCTCCCGCCGCAGGGCTTCGGGGAGCGCTTCGGGCGCCAGGCCCGCCAGCCTGGCCTTCAACTCGGGGAGCCAATGGGCGTGCTTGGCCAGGTCGGGGTCGTCGGCCACGTCGTCCCGCCCGGCGGCCAGGGCGTTGGCCAGGCCTTCCAGCTCGGGGATCAGGCGCGGCGGGAGGATGGCCAGGCCCATGACCTCGATGAGGCCGATGTTTTCCTTTTTAATGTGCTGCACGTCCTCGTGGGGGTGGAAAATGCCCAAGGGGAACTCGGCGCTGCGGCGGTTGTTGCGCAGGACCAGGTCGAGCACGTAGTCGGCGCCGTTTTTGTGGGCGATGGGGGTGATGGTGTTGTGCGGCTCGTCGGTCGCGGCCAGAACGCCCACGCTTTCGTCGGAATAGTCGCGCCAGGCCCGCAGGACCCGGTCGGCCAGGTCGATCATGGCCCCCGCGTCGCGGCTTTCGAGGCGCAGGGCCGACATGGGCCACTTGACGCGGCCGACGGCCACACCCGCGAAGCCCGGGCCGGCATAGCGCTTTTCCACCGGCGCGTCGTTCATGGCGAAGCGGTAGCGGCCGCCCTGGTAATGCTCGTGGCTGAGGATGGAGCCCCCCACGATCGGCAAATCCGCGTTGGAGCCGAAAAAGTAGTGCGGCAGCCAATCCAGCAGCCCCAGGAGGTTTTCAAAAGTGGCCCGCGAAATCTTCATGGGCACGTGCTCGCGCAAAAGGGCGATGCAGTGCTCGTTGTAATAGATGTAGGGCGAATATTGCAGGAACCATTGCGCGTCGCCCATTCGGCGGGGAATCAGGCGCAGGGTCTGGCGGGCGGGATGGTGGAGATTGCCCGCGAAGCCTTCGTTTTCGCGGCACAGGAGGCAGGCCGGATAGCCGCTCTGGGGGGCGAGCTTGGCGGCCGCGATGTCGCGCGGGTCCTTTTCGGGCTTGGAGACGTTGATGGTGACGTCCAGTTCGCCGTATTCCGTGGGCGCGCGCCAGCTGATGTTGCGGTCGGTGCGGTCCTTGCGGACATAATTGCTGGCGATGCTGAATTGGTAGAAATAGTCCGTGGCCCGCTCCGGGCTTTGCGCGTGCAGGCTTTCAAAACGGCGAACCACTTCGGCGGGGCGGGCCGTGACGCAGTCCATCAGAAGCGTGTCGAAAAGGTCGCGCCGGGTGCTGGTGTTTTCGATCAGCGCTTTTTCCGCGGCATAGTCGAGAAGGTTTTCCAAGACGGGATCGGCGGTCGGCAGAGCCTCATCAATATCCACGGGCGCGAAGGAATGAATTCCCAAAAGCGCGATGAGCCGGTTGGCGGAATAGAAAAAATCTGCGGGCTCGATGAGCCCCCGCCTGAGCGCGAAATAGAGGAGCCTGTTCAATTCCCGGTTGATGTCCACCGCCGCCTCCTTATTGCGCAAAGCCTTCCGGGTGGCTCCGGTGCCAGGCCCAGGCCGTGCGGATGATTTCCTCGACCTCGGTATGGGCCGCCCGCCAGCCGAGGATTTTTTCGGCCTTGGCGGCCGAGGCCACCAGACGGGCCGGATCACCCGGGCGGCGGGGTTCGATTTTATATGCGACGGGCTCGCCCGTCACCCGGCCGGCCGCGTCGATGATTTCCCGCACCGAAAAGCCCCGGGCGCTGCCGAGGTTGAAAATGTCGCTCGCGCCGCCGCGCCGCAGATGGTCGAGGGCGCGCAGGTGGGCGTCGGCCAGGTCCATGACGTGGATATAGTCGCGGATGCAGGTGCCGTCCGGGGTGTCGTAGTCGTCGCCGTAGATGCCCACGTGCGGCCGCTTCCCCAGGGGCACCTGGAGCACGATGGGGATGAGGTGCGTTTCGGGGCGGTGATCCTCACCCAGGGAGCCGTCGGGCAGGGCCCCGGCCACGTTGAAATAGCGCAGCGACACGAAGCGGACGCCGTGGGCCAGGGCGACCCACTTCATCATCTTCTCCATGGTGAGCTTGGTTTCGCCGTACGGGTTGGTCGGCCGGGTGGGGTCGTCCTCCAGGATGGGCACGCGTTCGGGCTCGCCGTAGGTGGCCGCCGTGGAGGAAAAGACGATCTTGTCCACCCCGCGCTTCAGCATGGCTTCCAGGAGGCACTGCATGCCGAAGACGTTGTTGCGGAAATACTTCAGCGGCACCTGCATGGATTCGCCCACCAGCGAATTGGCCGCGAAATGGATGACGCCCTCTACGGCATGGGCCGTGAAGACTTTGTCCAGCCAGGCCGCGTCCCGGATGTCGCCCTCGAGAAAAAGGGCCTTGGGGGGCACCGCGGCCCGGTGGCCGCTCTGCAGATTGTCCACCACCAGCACATCCTCCCCGCGCTCGATGAGGGCGTGGGCCATGTGCGAACCGATGTAGCCGGCTCCGCCGCAAACCAGAATCATGTGTCCGCCTCCTTGAGCTTCGCCGCTCCGTCGGCCGCCTCGACGAGGTAAAATGACGGCGGGTGGCCGACGGCTTTTTCATACGCCGGTCCGACGACGTTCCGGAAATAGTCCACCGCCCCGGGCTCCACAAAACTCACCGTGCAGCCGCCGAAGCCGGCCCCGGTCATGCGCGAGCCGATGACCCCGGGGCATTGCCAGGCCAACTCGGCCAGGGTGTCGAGTTCGCGGCCCGACACCTCGAAATCGTCGCGCAGGGAAAGATGCGAAGCCTTCATCAGGCGCCCGAAGGCCGCCAGGTCGCCGCGCTCCAAGGCTTCGGCGGCTTCCAGGGTGCGCTGGTTTTCGCCCACCACGTGGCGGGCGCGCTTGAGCTGGTCGGGGTCTTTGATGGCCCGGCTCAGGGGGTCGAATTCCGCCGGGGTCAGATCGCAGAGGCTTTCCACGTCTTTCAGGGCGCGCACGGCCGCGAGCGCGGCCTCGCATTCGGCCCGGCGGATGTTGTATTTGGATTCGTTCAGCGACCGGCGCTTGTGGCTGTTGGTGATGACCAGGCTGGCCCGGTCCGGGACCAGGGGGCGGTATTGATATTCCAGGGTGCGGCAGTTGAGGAGCAACGCCTGGCCGGACCGGCCCATGGCCGACGCGAACTGGTCCATAATGCCGCAGGCCACGCCCACGAATTTGTTCTCGGCGGCCTGGCTGATGAGCGCGAGCTTGACCGGGTCCAGGCCGAGGGCAAAAAGATCGTTCAGGAGCGTGGCCGTCAGCACTTCGATGGAGGCCGACGACGACAGCCCGGTCCCGTTGGGGAGGTTGCCGCAATACAGAATATCCGCGCCGGCGGGCACGGGCGATCCGTGGGCCGCGAGCTCTCGGAAGACGCCCAGCGGGTAGAGCGCCCAGTCGTGCTCCGGCCGCCGTTCGATCGCGGCCAGGTCGGCCTCGATGACGCCTTTCTCCTGGAAATTGAGGGAGTGGAGGCGGATTTTCCGGTCCGATCGCGGCGCGGCCGCGGCGTAGGTGCCCAAAGAAACGGCGCAGGGAAAAACGTGGCCGCCGCTGATGTCGGTGTATTCGCCGATCAGGTTCACCCGGCCGGGGGCGAAAAAAAACGCCGTGGCCGGCCGCTCGAAAGTTTTATGAAAATCGTTCCGCAGTTGTTCCACAGTGCTCATATGATGAATGCCCGTCAGTTGCTTTGTCCGCCGATCGCCCCGATGAGCACCAGCGCCAGGATGACGACGGCGCAGGCGATGATGATGCGGTCCATGGTTTTTACGGAAACATCGATCCGTTCGTAGATGTTGTGCCGGATCCCGCGCGCCTTGGCGGCCCGTTCTTTGGTTTCAAGCGCCCGCTCGCGCGCCTCGATATCCTCGAGGCGGCGGGCGAGGTCGTCTTCACTGATGATGGCTTCACGTTCGTCGTTCATTTTTTGGCGATGTACTTGCGCACGTCGATGGCCACGGCCATGATGATGATGACGCCCTTGATGATGTATTGCAGATACGCGTTGACGCCCAGGTAGTAGAGGCTGTAGTTGATGACCTGGAGGATGATCACGCCCAGAAGGACGCCCGGGATGGTGCCCACCCCGCCGGTGAAGGAGACCCCGCCGATGACGCAGCCGCTGATGGCGTCGAGCTCGTAGTTCAGGCCCGTGGAGGTGGTGACGCTCTGGACGCGCCCGGCCTCGAGGAAGGCCGCGATGCCGTACAGGACGCCCGCCACCAGGTAGACGCCGAAGATGTTCCGCGTCACGTTCACGCCCGAAACCGCCGCCGCCTCGGGGTTGCCGCCGATGGCGAACATGTTCTTGCCCAAAGTCGTCTTGTTCCAGATGATCCACATGGCGGCCGAACAGATGGCCAGGTATATGACCAGATACGGCAACTGCACAAAGCCCAGGTCAAAATAGCCGTTGACCAACTGGATGTAGCGCGGGTCTAAGCTGGCCAGGGGCTGGGCGCCGCCGGCCTGGCTGTCGATATACAGACAGAGCGCGCCGTAGGCGATGAGCATGGTGCCCAGGGAGATGATGAAGGGGTGCATCTTCAGCACCGCGAAGCCGAAGGCGTTCAGGGCGCAGAAGGCCATGGCCACCACGATGGCCAGGAGCAGCGGCACGATCAGCGGCAGCGGCTCCACGATGCCCGGATACATGCGCGAGGCGTAGGTGACGCTCTGAAGGAGCGACGCCGAGATGGCCGCGCAGCAGCCCAGGATTCGGCCGGCCGAAAGGTCGGTGCCGGTGTAGACGATCATGCCGGCCACGCCCAGAGCCAGGATGCCGCGCGTGGAGGCCTGGGCCATGATTTTACTGAGGTTCGAAAACGACAGGAAGGTCGGGTCCTTGATGACCACGCCGACGATCAGGACGCCCAGGATGATGTAGAGGGAATAGCTCAGCAGCCAGTCCCTGGTCAGCCAGTTGAAACTTATGCCTTTCGTCGCCTTCCCGCTTGCCGCCATGTTTTTCTCCCTCGATAGCAGGTCGATGTGGATGTCCGCCGGTGATGGTCAGATGTGCTTCGCGGCCAGACGCATGACCTCTTCCTGGGTCGCGTCCTTGATGTCCAGTATGCCGGCCAGGCGGCCGTTGCTCATGACCAGGAGGCGGTCGCAGATGCCGAAGAGTTCGGGCATTTCCGAGGAGACCACGATGATGCCCTTGCCCTCCTTGGCCAGGTTGATGATGAGCTGGTAAATTTCGGCCTTGGCGCCCACGTCGATGCCGCGCGTGGGCTCGTCCAGCAAGAGGATGTCCGGCGTGGTCAGGAGCCAGCGGCCGATGATGACTTTTTGCTGGTTGCCGCCGGAGAGGTTGCGGATAAACGTCTTCTGGCTGGGCGTCTTGACGGCCAGGCTGTCGATGACCCATTGGGTGTCGCCGCCCATGCGCTTGCTCGACAGCAGCCCCAGAAAGCCCCGATAGCTCTTGAGGTGGGCGATGACGGTGTTGAAGGTGATGTCCAGGCCGGCGAAAATGCCCGTGGCCCGCCGCTCTTCCGTCAGCATGGCGAAGCCGTTCTTGATGGCGACCCCGGGCGAACTGTTTTTGATGCCCCGGCCGTTTTTGCGGATTTCACCGCCGGAGTGCTGGGCAATGCCGAAGATGGTCTCCAGAAGCTCGGTGCGGCGGCTGCCGACCAGGCCGGCCACCCCCAGTATCTCGCCCCGGCGCAGGGTGAAATTCACGTCGATGCAGCTGGGCATGTGCCTGCCGGTCAGATGGCTGACCTCGACCAGGGCGTCGCCCTCTTCGGGCGCGTTGGTTTTCGGAGGGAAGCGGTGGGTCAGCTCGCGGCCGACCATCATCTTGATGATCTTGTCGGTGGTGAGTTCGGCGGCCGGCTCGGTGGCGATCCACTGGCCGTCGCGCATGACGGTGACCTCGTCGCTGATGCGCAGGATTTCCTCCATCTTGTGGGAGATGTAGACCAGGCCCACCCCGTTCGCCCGCAGCTTGCCGATGATGACGAAGAGGTGCTCGACCTCCTCCTGGGTCAGGGACGAGGTGGGCTCGTCCAGCACCACGATCTTGGAATTGAACGAAACCGCCTTGGCGATTTCCACCATCTGCCGCTGGGAAACGCTGAGCTTGCCGATGATGATCTTCGGATCGACCGGGATGTCCAGTTCCTGGAAAAGCGCTTCGGTCCGGGCGTACATGGTCTTGTGATCGACCAGGCCGAATTTTTTCGGAAAACGCCCCAGCCAGATGTTCTCCATGACGTTGCGTTTCAAGACCTGGTTCAGTTCCTGGTGCACCATGGCCACGCCGTGGTCGAGGGCGTCTTTGGGACCGCTGAAGCGCGTTTCCTGGCCGTCCAGCAAAATGGTGCCGGCGTCCTGCTTGTAAATGCCAAAGAGGCATTTCATCAGCGTGGACTTGCCAGCGCCGTTTTCGCCCATGAGGGCGTGCACCGTGCCCCGGCGCAGTTTCAGGTGGGCGTGGTCGAGAGCTTTGACGCCGGGAAACGATTTTTCGATGTCGATCATCCGCAGAAGACAGGATTCTTCATTCATAGGCATGGCCCAAACCGATCCCCGGGGAGGCGGCCCCGGCGTGCCGAAACGCGCCGGGGCCGGTGACGGCTGAAAAACTTATTCGCCGGTGTAGGGCGAATACGGAATGCGGACGCAGACGCCCGTGTCGTCGAACTTGTAGTCGGTGCCTTCCAGGGGAGCTTTGCCGGCGGCCAGGTTCAGGGCGATGGTGGAGATGGCCTGGCCCATGGCGGCGCCGTCCTGCTTGACGGTGGCGCTCATCAGGCCCTTGCCGATGGCGTCGACGGCCTGGTCGGTGGCGTCCACCCCGATGATGGGGATGAACTTGCTCTTGTCGCCGCCTTCTTTATTGTAGCCGATGTTGGACAGGGCCGCGATGGCGCCCATGGCCATGCCGTCGTTGTTGGCGATGACCAGTTCGATCTTGCCTTCATTGGCGGCCAGGGCCGATTCCACGGCCTGCTGGGCCTGGGCGGTATCCCAGTTGCAGACGTAGGTCTGGCCGATCTGCTCCATCTGGACGCCCTGGTTCACGGCTTCCTCGACGCTGTACTTGGTGCGGGCGATGGCCTCCGGATTGTCGGGCTCACCCTGGAGCATGATGTACTGGCACTGGCCGTCCTGGTTCAGGTCGTATTCGGGATGGGCGGTCCAGAGCTTCGCGATGATTTCGCCCTGCATCTTGCCGGCGTCGGCGGCGTTGGTGCCCACAAAGACGGCCTTGTCGTAGCTCTTGATGACGCTGGTGTCGGGTTCGCGGTTGAAGAAAACCAGGGGGATGCCCGCGGCTTTGGCCTTTTCGACCACGCCGGCGGCGGCCTTGGCGTCGACCATGTTGACCAGGAGCACCTGGGTTTTCTTCTGGATCATGACGTCGAGTTCGTCGTTCTGGGTGGCCTGGTCGCCCTTGCCGTCCTGCATGGTCAGTTCGGCCTTGCCTTCCAGGGCTTTGGTCAGGGCGTTGCGGACGGTGGAGATGTAGGTGTCGTCATACTTGTAGATCAGGGCGCCGACGGTCGGCTTGGCCTCGGCGGCGGGGGCGGCGGTATCGGCGGAGGCGGCCGGGGCGGCCTCTTCCTTTTTTTCCTCACCGCAGCCCGTCAACAGCAGCGAGCCCAGCGCCAGGACGAACGCGGCCGGCAGAATCAGCATTTTTCCGTAATTCATAAAATCCTCCTTGGGGATATGCGAGCCGAATACTTAGGCTTCCCAGCGAAGCCGACCAGAGATTTTCTTAAGGGAGCGAGGCGCGTCAGGCCCCGATCGGGCCGGGCCTGATTCGGGCGCCTCGCGGACCTACTTATCTTGCTTCCCGCGGATGTATTTTCCGCGAAGTATTGTAGCATCCTGTCCGCTTGAATGCAAACGAACGAAAAGAATGCGAATTGCGGTTCAGGCTGTATACCGGGAGGGTGGTGAAAATGGTGGTTTTTTACGCGCTCGCCGGCGGGGGCGGGGCGAATTCCGCGGCCAAGCGCTCCAGGTCCTGTTCATCGGGCCCGCATCGGCGGCCGCCCAGGGCCAGCACCTTGGCATATATCCTGGCCGCTTTTTCCACGGTCTCCATGAGGCCGAAGGTCGCGTCGGCCTCGGCCCCGGCGCAGAAGAGCCCATGCTGGGCCCAGACCACGGCGTTGTGTTTTTCCAACAACCCGGCCGAGGCGACGGCGATTTCCCGGGTCCCGGGCCGCATCCAGGGCACCAGGCCCAACCCCTCGGGAAAGACCATGGGACATTCGGGCATCATGGCCCAGAGTTCCCGGGTCAGGCGGCGGGCGTCCGGGGGCAGGACAAAGGTCAGGGCGATAAGATTGGCCGGGTGGGCGTGATAGATGAGCCGCTCCGGGCCGCCGATCCGTTGTTTGGCCGCCTGGCCCATCAGGTGGGTGGGCATCTCGCTGGTGGGCCGGCCGCCGCCCTGGAAACCCCAGACCGGGCGATAGCTTTCGCCCCGCCGGTCGAGTTCGATGAGGCCCAGGCCGGTTTCCGGCATTCGGGGCAGGTGGCGCAGATACGACCCGGCGGCGGTGATGAGAAATGTTTCTCCGGCCAGTTCGGGCAGGCTGAATCCCAGGGGGCGCCACTCTCCGGCGGACAGAAAGCCGGCCGCCGCCTCCCGCTCCGCCGGGGTCAGCCGGCAGCTGAAGTTGCCGCCGTTGCGTTCGTGCCAGCCCTGGGCCACGCCGTCGGCGGCCAGGCGCAGCAGACTTTGGACCAAAGGAAGTTCGATCATTCTTTCTCCCCGTCTATGCGAAAGCCTCGCCCCGGGCCTTGGCGGCGAAGAGCCGCGCGAAACCTTCGGCAAAGGGCGGGCGGACCGGGCCGTATTCCGTGACAAAGGCGCTGACCAGTTCCTGGTCGGTGACGTCGAAGGCCGGGTTGAAGGTTCGGCAGCCGGCCGGGGCCATGGGCTCGGCATACCACTGGTCGGTGATTTCCGAGCCCGGCCGTTCCTCGATGACGATGCGGCCGCCGTCCGGGGTGTCCGGGTCGATGGTGGAGGTGGGGGCGCACACATACACCGGCACGCCGTACCGCCGGGCCGCGATGGCCAGGGGCAGGGTGCCGATCTTGTTGGCCGTGTCCCCGTTGGCCGCCACCCGGTCGCAGCCCACGAACACGGCCTGGACCAGGCCTTTCTTCAGCACCGTGGCGGCCATGTTGTCGCAGATGAGGGTCACGTCCACCCCGGCGGCGGAGAGCTCGTAGGCGGTCAGGCGCGCGCCCTGCAACAGCGGCCGGGTTTCGTCGGCGAACACTTTGAAGCGTCGGCCGGCCTCCAGGCCGACGTAGACGGGCGCGGTGGCCGTGCCGTAGCGTATGGCGGCCAGGCGGCCGGCGTTGCAGTGGGTCAGGAGCCCGTCGCCGTCCCGGAGCAGCGAAAGGCCGTGTCGGCCAATGGCCCGGCAGACCCGCACATCCTCTTCGGCCACGGCCAGGGCCTCGGCCTGGAGGGCTTCCGCGATGCGGCCGGGGGCCTCGCCGGCCTGCTCCCCGGCGCGGGCCAGGAGCCGCTTGAGGGCCCAGGAGAGGTTGACCGCCGTGGGCCGGGAGGATGCCAGATACGCGGCGGCCTCGGCCAGGGCCGAAGAAAAATCCCGGGCGCCCGCGTCCGCCAGGTCGCGGGCCGCCAGGGCGAGCCCGAAGGCCGCGGTGACGCCGATGGCCGGAGCCCCGCGCACCCGGAGGCTTTTGATGGCCTCCCAAATTTCCGGCTGGGTCCGCAGGCGCAGCGTTTCCAGGCGGCCCGGCAGTTTGGTCTGGTCGATGATCACCACGCGGCCGTCCACCAGGGCCACGGTATCCAGGGCGGCAAATTTCTGAAAGTCGTTCATGGTCAGGCGCTTTCCGAGGCTTTGGCCACCGCCCGGGTCAGGGCGTCCAGATAGTCCTGGCCGCTCTGAAAGGCGGAGCGGCGCAGAATGCAGTCCTTGGCCAGGAAAACCATGATCCGCTCGGCCCGGGTTCTTTGGCCCTCGTCGGGGATGGTGGTCAGGTCCTTGACGTTGGCCAGGCCCACCGTGCGGCGGATCAGCTCCAGGCCGCAGACCCCGGCCGTGTCGGCCAGGACGGTGCCCAGATACCAATCCAGAAAGCCGGGCGTGCGGGCCAGGGGCTCGGTGACCAGCCGCTGGAAAGCGTGCCGGAATTTATTGATGAAGAGGTCGGTCAGGTCGGCGATGGTGGATTCGGCCCAGCCTTTGTAGGCCGCCCCGGCCTCCGGCGGGCTCAGGGTGGCGTCGGCGTTGGCCCAGATGAAGAAGAGGTTGGCGATGATGTTGCCCACGTCATAGCCCATGGGCCCGTAAAAGGCGAATTCGGGATCGAAGACCACGGTCCGGTCGGGCGTGACGAAGATCGAGCCGGTGTGGAGATCCCCGTGGATCAGGGCCTGGGCCTTGGTCATGAAGTCGATTTTCAGCTTGGCCGCCTCCAGCCGCAGGGCCTGGTCGCCATAGATTTCCCGCCGGACGAATTCGGCGTTGGGCGGAAAGACGTTGTTGCGGCCCTTCTGGTTGTTGTAGGGCTCGGTGAAGACCAGGTCTTCGGAAATTTCGCAGAGGTCGGGGTTGATAAAATCGGCTGCCAGCCGTTTTTTATCTTTGGGATTCATGACCAGATCGGTGGTCGGAAGAAGCGTGTCGACCATGAAGGTGCTGATGTGCCCGGCGAAATGGGGAAAAATCTCGTGCCGCAGAAGGGCGGTGCGCATCATGGCGTGGCCGGTCATATCCTCCATGACCATGGCGCACATGACCGGATCGTAGAGGTGGAGCCGGGGCACCATGCCCGGGGCATATCGGTGTTCCAGACGCAGGATTTCGGCCTCGATGCGGCCGCGGTCCGTGGACAGGCGCATCTCCGAGGAGATGCGGGCCTCGGTCCCGGCCTGCTTGACGATGAGGCTTCGGCCGCTTGCGCGGTCCAGCAGCCGGAAGACGTAGTTGATGTTGCCGTCGCCGATTTCGGCGCAGTGCAGATCGGCCTCGGCCGGAAAGAAGGACAGCCGGGCCTGGACATAGCCGGCCACATCCCCGGGGGCCATCAGAAAGTATTCGTCATAGCGGCGCGTCATGCGGCGTCTCCTTCGGGCGCGGAAGGGAGGGTAATGAGGGTTCGCTTGCTGCCCAAGCATGGTACCCGATTTTTGCAGAAAAATCCAGGCGTCGATGACGCCCTGCGGCCGCATCGTTACCGGCGGGCGGAACATCGAAGAGGTCGGCTGGGAGATCTTCCGCCTCATGCTGGCCATCGTGAGTTGTCTCTTTATCGTCGGCGGAATCAAACGCGCGGAACTTCCGGACTCCGGCTCCTGCGCCACGGCCGAAGAGCCCCGGCGCCCCAGCCCCCGGGCCGTGAAGTCGGCGGCTAGCGGCATTTATCACTCCGGCACCTCAATAGAGTCATCCCCGTGATTTCGGTGCCTTTACCCTGCGGGCAATCTCCGTCTGTCGTCAAGTGGAACGACGCAAGCCCGAAATCACTGGAGTTCAGCGGCCGGGAACAGACTTCTGAAGTTGCCGGGGCAATAAAAGGTGATGGTAGGCGGGCCGGCCGGGCCCCCAGAGTTGGAGAAAAAAAGTCGGACCCCCCGGCCGCCCGA
>JAVBQN010000050.1:0-24026 GCA_031549025.1 Candidatus Adiutrix sp.
CATGCTCTTGGCTTCCTCGACGGTGATGACGCCTTCCTTGCCGACCTTGTCCATGGCCTCGGCGATGATGTTGCCGATGGTCTGGTCGTTGTTGGCCGAAATGGTGCCGACCTGGGCGATTTCCTTCTGGTTCTTGGTGGCCTTGCTCATCTTCTTGAGCTCGGCGGTCACGGCTTCCACGGCCGTGTCGATGCCGCGCTTCAGGGACATCGGGTTCAGGCCCGCGGCCACCAGCTTCTGGCCTTCACGGTAGATGGCCTGGGCCAGGACCGTGGCGGTGGTGGTGCCGTCGCCGGCCACGTCGGAAGTCTTGGAGGCGACTTCCTTGACCATCTGGGCGCCCATGTTCTCGAACTTGTCGTCCAGTTCGATTTCCTTGGCCACGGTCACGCCGTCCTTGGTGATGTTGGGAGCGCCGAAGGTCTTTTCCAGGATGACGTTGCGTCCCCGGGGGCCCATGGTCACCTTGACCGCGTCGGCCAGGGTATCGACGCCGCGCATGATGGCTTCGCGGGCTTTGACGTTGTATCTGATCTCTTTAGCAGCCATGAGAGTTGATCCTCCTTAAGATTATGGTATGAGCCTGGGGGTTACTTGCTGAAGACGCCGAAAATGTCGTCTTCGCGCAGGATGAGGTATTCCTCGCCGTCGAGCTTGATTTCGGTGCCGGCGTATTTGCCGAAGAGCACCACTTCGCCGACCTTGACCCCCGGGGTGACGCGGGCGCCGTTATCCAGAAGCTTCCCCTCGCCGATGGCCACAACCTTGCCCTGCTGGGGTTTTTCCTTGGCGGTGTCGGGGATGATGATCCCGCCTTTGGTCACTTCTTCCTCTTCCAGGCGTTTGACCAGAATTCGGTCCGACAAAGGACGAACGTTCATGTCGCTAACTCCTTCTTCATGGGTTGTTTTAGGGATACCCGGGAAACCGGGAAAAATTTTAGCACTCTTGGCACGAGTCTGCTAACGGAAGTAAATATAACCATCGGCCCGATCTTGTCAAGCGAAGAAAGTGTTTTTTACATTTTTTTTTGAAAAATGAAAAAACGGCGGCCGGGGAGAAGGCTTCGGGAGCCCGCCGCGGGCGGGTCCGGGAAGCCCCTCGTCCCCGGCTCAAGGGGTCATTCGGCGGAGAGGTCCATGCTCCAGGGGTCGCGCTGGCGGACGGCGTTTTTGCCGGCGCTTTTGGCGTCATACAGGGCCTGGTCGGCCCGGTCGATGAAATCCCGGGAATCCTCGCCGGGACGGTAGATGGTGCAGCCGACGCTGACCGTGATCCGGCGGCCCAGGCCGAAGTCGTGCTCGGCCACCAGGTGGCGCAGCTTTTCGCCCATCTGGAGGGATTGGGAAAGGCTGGTGTTGGGGGCCACCACCGCGAACTCCTCGCCGCCGTAGCGCACGGGCGCGTCGTTCTTCCGGAGCGACCGGCGCAAAAGGTCGCCCATCTGGGTCAGGACCGAATCGCCGGCCAGGTGGCCGAAATCGTCGTTGATCAGTTTGAAGTCGTCAAGGTCCAGCATCAGGAGGGCCAGGTTGGGGGCGTAGGTGCGGAGGTTGGCGATCTGGTTCTGGAGGATGTCCATGAAGGCGCCGCGGTTGTAGAGCTTGGTGAGGGAGTCGTAGAGCGCCTTTTTTTTGTACGCGGAGAGGGCGCTGGCGATTTTGCGCCGCTCCATGAGCTCCACCCGGGCCTTGCGCAGAATGCGGACCCGCTCGGCGTGCTCCTCGCGCACCGCCTGGACCAGGAGCACCTGGACGTCCTTCAGCGCCAGGGCCGTGGCCGACAGGGGCACGTTTTCCCCGCTCTCCATCTCCTCCACCCAGATGCTCGACACCACGCTGGCCCCGGCTTCGGGCTGGCTCTCGAAAAATTCCTCGGCCTCGTCGAGGAAAAATTCCATCATGGGGGAATAATTCCAGGGGCTGTGGCAGTGGGAGCCGTCCTCCTCCTGGGGGAAAAGCTGGGTGTAGAAATAGGGGGCCATGCCGTACAACTGGTAGACCTTGGGGCCCAGGCGGCGCAGCACCGCCACCTCCATCGTCATCAGAAGGTCGAAGCTCAGCGTGGGGTGGGACGGATACTGGTCTAAAATACTCATCCGCATGGGTCCATCCCGAATCCTCCTCGGCGGGGCCGGTGAAAGTCGGGGATCGGGTCGTTGACGGGCCGGGGGGGGCCGGTGCCCCTTACCAAAAGAATTTACAGCATTTTTATACCACGATACCCGTCAATTTACAATGGCCTTGACGAATTCTTTCCGCGCCCGGGCGGCGGCCGCCGAATATGGCCGGGTTCGGCCCGCGCAACTCTCAATGTGGGCCGATTTTTTTCGAAGTCGCGGGCCGAACGCGGTGAGACGGAGCGCAGCGACTGGTGGATAGGGCATAATCGTTACTCGCATCATCGCTCTGTGAGCGATTTCAACTTTATCGCCGGTCAGGCGATTGAGGCGAAAATTGCACTTTTTGCCCGTCTACGGGCCGCCCCTTGAGGGAATAAAGCTCCATTCCAGAATTGCTCTCCGATCCGCAGCCCGCTGGCGAAGGGAGGGCGGTTGTGATACCATGGGCCGGCCAGGAGGCGGGAACAGGCTCCGGCGGGATGTGTGGTCGGCTTCGGCCGGGGGAGTGTTATGACGACGAGTCTGGGGGAACTGGCCGCTTTCGGGACGGCCCTGACCTGGGGGATATCGACCCAGGTGCACGGCGCGGTGGGCCGGATGGTGGGCACCAACGGGGTGACGCTTTTGCGTCTGCCGTATCAGTTTTTTTTTCTGGGCCTGATGTGCCTGGCGATGGAGGCGGATACGAGCCTTTCCCTGCGGGGTTACGGTTTTCTGCTGGTCTCCGGGGTGCTGGGGGTCTTTCTCTGCGACTTCCTCCTCTACCGAGCGATCAACGTCATCGGGCCCTGCATGGCGGTGCTGCTCATGTCCACCAGCACCATTTTCTCCACCCTCCTGGGCTGGCTGCTGCTGGACGAGGTCATACCGCTCCCGGCCCTGGCCGGCATCGGCGTGGCCATGACCGGGATTTTGCTGGTGGTCACCGAGCAGAGCGGCTCAACGCTCATGCCCGGCCAGGAGGTGCCCCGGGGGCGGGCGCTGGCCGGGGGCCTGATGATGGGGGCCGGCTCGGCCCTGGCCCTGTCCGGCAGTTTCCTGGCGCTGAAAATGGGGCTCCAGGCCGGCATCGACCCCCTGTGGGGCACCTTCGTGCGCATGCTCAACGGGGCCCTGATCCTCTGGGGCATGGGCGCGGCCCGGGGCTGGGTGACTTCGGCCCGCCAGGGGCTGGGCCGACATCCCAAGGTCTACTGGATGCTGTTCGGGTCCTGCGCCCTGGGGTCCTGCGGCATCTGGCTGTCGGGCGTGGCCCTTTTGAAGGCGCCGGTGGGCGTGGCCGCCACCCTGATAAATCTCCAGCCGATCGTGGTGGCCATTGTGGGGGCGGTCTGGTATCGGCGCCGCCTGTCCTGGCGGATCATGGCCGGCATCGTCGTGGCCTTCGGCGGCACGGCCCTGATTTGCCTGGGCCGGGCGTGACGCCGGCAGCGGAGACCGGCCCGGGCCGCGGCCGGAAAAGCGGCCAAAACATACTTTGTGAAAGGCTCATGAATATGACCGGCCTGTTCGAAATCCAACCCGGAACGAAAAACCAGATGCTCGTCAAAGTGGAGAACACCCACCTCAAAATGCCCCTGACCATTGTCGCCGGGCGCCATGAGGGGCCGACCCTCCTGGTCACCACGGGGCTGCACGGCAGCGAATACGTGCCCACCCTGGCCCTGGTCGAACTGGTCCGCGGGCTGGACCCCGAGGAGGTGCGCGGCCGCCTGATCGCCCTGCATCCGGTCAACACCCAGGCCTTTCAGGCCCGGATGAGCCTGATGCTGCCCGAGGACGGGGCCGATCTCGACCAAACCTTCCCCGGCCGGCCCGACGGCGGGGCTTCGGCCCGGGCGGCCTGGCGGGTGACCGAGTTCCAGGCCCTGGCCGATTTCCATCTGGACCTTCGCGGCGGCGACCTGCATGAGGACGTGGCTCCCCACGCCTGCTACCCCGGCGTGGGGAGCCCGCCGGTGGTGGCGGCCTCCCGCCTGGCGGCGCGGGCGGTGAACGTGCCCTGGCTGGTGCGGACCGAGGCCCCGGGGCGGGCCGTCACTTCGGCGGCCCTGCGCGGGACGCCCGCCCTGGCGCTGGTGCGGGGCACGGGCGGGAGCTGTTCCCCGGCCGAGGTGGCGCTGTACCGGGAAGACGTGCGGAACCTTTTCCGGCACCTGGGGCTCCTGGCCGACGCGCCGGCGACGCCCCCGGCGGCGGCGCGGGAGCTGCCGGCCCCGGTGTATGCGCGCGGCCGGCATTCGGCCCTGTGGCGGCCGGCCGTCGAGCCCGGCCAGGCCGTCGCCGCCGGCCAGAAGCTGGGCGAGCTCCTGGATTATTTCGGCCAAACCCTCGAAGTCGTCCAGGCCGAGCGCGCGGGGGTGGTGCTGATGCGTCTCCGCACCCTGGCCGCCAACGCCGGGGACGTCCTGGTCGCCTATTGAATTGCCCACCGTCCTGATTTTCGGCCGGCCTCTTTCGGCCCCGGGGCATCCGCTTCGAAGTCGAGGACCCTGTCGGCCATACCCGGGAACTGGCCCGCAAGACGGGCGCCAACCGCTGTTCCATGCTGCAGGACGTCGCCGCCAAGCGGGGGACGGAAATCGCGGTCATGAACGGGGCCATCGTGGAGCTCGGCCGCGCCCTGAATGTGCCGACCCCGGTGAACCTGGTGTTGAGCGGCCTGATAGATACTTTGCAAAAATCCTACGATCTCAGAACGTGAACTATGCCGGCCCCCGAAAAAGGAATCCGGAACGCCCGACGAACCGCCCTCATGAAAACGGCGCCCGCTCCAAATTAGGGAGCGGGCGCCGTTTTCATGAGGGCGGCGGGGCGGATTATTTCCCGGCGGGCACGGCCACCTGTTCCCGGGTGACGAGGCGCTTGGCGCTGCCGTCCTCGTCGGCCCAGTCGTCGAGTTTCTTGACGCAGGTTTTTTCCACGGTCGCGGTGCGGCCGCTGAGGGACAGGAAGCGGTAGTCGCACAGCTCGTCGCCCTTGGCCAGGGTTTCGGAGGCCCAGGCGTCGAGGCGGTGCAGCACCACGTCCGACGGTTCGCAGGGGTCGGCCGGGCAGGGGCGGGCGATGAGGGTGGCGCTGAGGTCGGTGAGGACGACGGTCCGGTCGTCGACCCAGGCCAGGTCCCGGCCCTCGCCCTGGGAGAGGTAGCTGATAAAGGGCTCGTCGGCCGGGCCCAGGGGGGTGAAATCCGGAAAACTGAAAAAGCTCCAGGACCGGACCACCCAGGTGCCGTTATCGAGGGCCATGGTCCGGCCGCCCGGGGACAGGGAGGCGCCGGCGCACATTTCCGGGTCGAAGCGCTCGTTGCCCGCCACTTCGGCCGCCAGGGCCCCGTTTTTATCGAAGAAGAAAAGGCCGGGCCGCTTTCCCAGCTCCGTCAGCACTTCGGGATCGGTCAGGGTGATGAACACCAGGTCCGAATTCTCAACTTTGGCCGCCGCCTGGCTCGCGTCCAGGGGCAGGGTTTTGGTCGTCTGGCCGACTTTGTAGCTCAGGGTGTCGGACTTCAACGTCATTTGGGCCGAGGCCGGAATCGGGCCGGCCGCCAGCATGAACCCCAGGGCCAGCCCGAGGATGAGCAGCGACGTCTTTTTCATAAAACCTCCCGGTCGATCGGAGAGAGGAATGCCTGGCCGTCCATGGCGTATCAAGTGGGTCCAAGATACGCTAAAACCGGCGAAAAATCAATCCGGCCGGCCCGCCGCGCAGGGCCGGGGCCGACGCTTGAGGGCGGCGAAGCCTGGGACCGGCCTGGCGGGGGCGAATGTTTTTTCCGTTCGCTCGTATTTTTTCGACAACGGCGTCGCTCCGCTCCGACACGTGTCGTAAAAATACGGCTCTCTCCAAAAAATTTCGCCCCGCCAGGCCTCGCCGCCCGCAATTGTCCCGCGAGAGGTCTTCATGGGAAAACGCCCGGCCGGGGGTTACGCGTAGGTCGGGGCCATGAGGCTGGACGGGAGCCAGCCGTGGGGTTCCCGGGTAGTGCTTTGGGGAGGGAGGCTTTGGATCAGGGAGCAGGTGTTCGCGGTCAGGTCGCGGGCCGAATCGAGGCTGAGTTTGCCGGTGGGCTGGGGCGCGGCCGTTTTGGGGGCCACGAGGGTGTTTTGGGTGCTGAGGGTCCGGCGGTCGCCCTGTTCCCGGGCGCCGGCGGCCGGGCTCCTTTCGGGGTCGGCCTCCCGCGGGGGGCGGTATTCCGGACGCTCGTAATGGGGGCCGACTTTGCCGAGGCTGTTGTAATTATTGGTGGCTGCCCACATGGTCCGGACTCTTTTTCAAGAAGGGACGGCGGACCGGGGAAGGCCCGCCGCCGGAAAAAACAGAAAATTAAAAAATTCAGACGTAGTCGCCGCGCTTGAACTTCATGGCCTCCACCGTGGCCAGGACCGCCGCGTCGTTGGACAGGCCCTTCAGGGGGCTGTCGTCCGGGAGGTTTTGGCTGAGTTCCGAAAGTTTGCCGGCCGCGGTCTCCAGGTCCTGGGCCAGGGGTTCGACCTCCCGCAGGCTCCTGCGGCTGTCGCCCAGGGCGGCGGCGTATTGTTCCATCTTGTCCAGGGTGCTGGCCAGCTGCTGGTCGACCGAGGCCGCCTTGTCGCCCACGCCCTGCGCGCCCTGACTGGCCAGGATCCGGCCCACCAGGGAGGCGTTCGCCAAGAGGCCGGCCGCGCCCGGACCGTTCGGGGCCACGGTCCCGGCCGGGCCTTTGGACTCGTCCCCTGCCAGGAGCTTGGAAAACCCCCGGTCGGTCTGATCGGGGCCCGTGGCCTTGGTTCCGGTCCGTAATTGCTCCAGATACTCGGTGGATGTGATTTTCATATCAGCCTCGCGGTTGGAATCGGGTTTCGGCCAGGGGGGCGGCCATATTCTCTTGCCAGGATTCAAGCAAAAGGCGGGCCAAGAATGACCGTCAAATAAGCCGCTGTTTTTGCGGTAGTTTCAAAAACCGGCCCGCTGCCGCTCCAGGCAATCCTTGCCGGGCGGCGGCAAAAACAGCCGGGCAAAAAAAAGTGATAGCTATTTAAGCATAATTATGTATACTAGTAGGGGCCTGCCCTCAGGCCCATACTTTCCAGCGTGGAGGCGGCCATGAACCACCGGCCGAGTCCGAATCTGTCTCCGAACCCGGCGTCCCGTCGCCCGGCTCCCCGGCCGCTCCGGTGGGCCGGGCCGCTGCTCCTGCCGTTCCTCCTGGCGGCCGGCCCGGCTCTGGCCCAGACCACGGACGCGGACCCGACGGTGATGGAGGTGCCGCCTCCGTCGGCCGACGGCGCCGACACCGTGGCCCCGGCCCACCAGGGAGAGAGCGGCTACGAGGGCGTCAAGACCCGCTATTTCGCCAAAGGCCTCTACAAAACCGTGCTGGCCGGCCGCTACCTCGACGAGGCCCCGGCCCGGAACCTGGCCCGGCATTTCCAGTCCCAGGGCCTGACCGCCTTTGTCCTGAAAAAGAGGGTGACCGAGCGGCGGCTCCTGGGGACCGACCCGGTGGGCGATTTTTATCTGGTCCTGGCGGGGCTCTTCGGCCGGGGCGAAGACGCCGATATCCTGGGCCGGCGGCTCAAGGCCGAGGGGCGGGTGAGCGATTTCCAGGTGCTGCCCGTAAAGGCCCCGGCCGAACTGGAGAGCACCGAGACCCAGACCCGGGGCCAGTCGGTCCACGCGGCCGAGACCAGCCGCGAGACCCGGGAAAGGGCCGCCCAGCCGCTGCCGCCGGATTCGCCGGCGGCCAGCGGGGAGGCTTTTAAAAAGAACGTCCAGGGCCGCTTCGTAGGCAGTTTCCGCGATCCCTGGCGAGCCCAGGCCGAAGCCGAGCGGCTCTCGGCCTCGGGCTGGTCGGCCTCGGTCCAGAAAGACCCCGGGGGCGCCCAGTGGTATCGGGTCTACCTGGCCCCCACCCGGGACCACCGCGACTGGACGGCCGACGAGCCCGCCCTCCGGGCGGCCCGGCGCTCGGCCGCCAGCCAGCCGGGCTTCGTCATCCTGGCCGACATGTCTGGCCTGGAAGGGACCATGGGCAGCCCCGGCCCCAACGCCAAACGCACCGACGCCTCGGCCTGCGCCGGCTTTTCCGAGGCCGGCCGCCTGGGCGCGGTCCTGAACCGGACCATCGTCTACATCCCCGACACGTCGTATACCGCGGCCCTGGTGCCCATCTCGCCCCGGGAACAGGACATCGCCGACTGGCGGGAAATCCCGAACCGGATCAAGGCCTGGTGGAACGACGAGAAGGCCCGCCCGGTGAAAAAAGCCCTCTACGGGCCGGCCATCTTCAACCGGCCGGAAATGGAGCGGGCCGTGTCCAAGCTGGTGGCCAGCCCGGAGCCGGCCTCCCTGGCCCTGGGCCTGACCGAGGTTTCGCGGGAGCTGTCCGGCATTCCCGGCCGCAAGGTGCTCCTCGTCTTTTCCGAATTTCTCGGGCCCGACGAGCCCCGGGACGTGAAGGACGCCTTGGGGCAATTGCGGGCCGGGATCGGCGGTCTGGACGCCGTCTTCATCTATGGCGACACCGACGGGCCCGGCTACGCCCTGGCCAGCGATCTGGCCCGGGAGTTCGGTTCGGGCCAGGCCTGGGACGCCTGCCGCCTGTTGGCCGACAACGCCTATTTCGAGCAATATATCAAGGCTATATTCCGCTGAGGGCGATCCTCAGCCGTTCCATGGCCTCGGCCAGCACCGGCCGGGGACAGGTCAGGTTCAGCCGGTAGAACCCCTCGCCGGAGGCGCCGAATTTCCGGCCCTCGTCCAGCCACAGGCGGGCCCGGCTGGTGAGGCGGTCGTCCAGCTCCGCCGGGGCCAGGCCCAGGCCGCGCATGTCCAGCCAGGCCAGGTAGGTCCCCTCCGGCTCCACCAGGCCGACGCCCGGCCAGGCCGCCGCCGCCTCCCGCACCAGGGCCAGGTTCCCCTCTAAATATTCCCGCAGCTGTTCCAGCCATTCCCCCCCGTGTTCGTAGGCCGCCCGGCCGGCGGCCAGGGCCATGTTGTTCAGTTCGCCGTAGCCGGTCCGGAACTGGGCCTCCTGGTAGCGGCGCCGCAGGTCCGGATCGGGAATGAAGATGTTGGCCCCCTGGAGCCCGGCCAGGTTGAAGGTCTTGCTGGGGGCCGTGGCCATGACCGTCCGGGCCGCGAACGCGGGGGAGAGGGCGGCGAAGACCTGGTGCCTGTGGCCGGGCCGCACAAAGTCGCAATGGATTTCATCGGCGAAGACCAAACAGCCGTGTCGGAGGCAGATTTCCCCCAACGCCGTCAGTTCGTCCCGGGTCCAGACCCGGCCCACGGGGTTGTGGGGATTGCAGAGGATGAACATCCGCACCCCCTCGTCGACCATCTTCCGCTCGAAATCGGCCAGGTCGATGGTGTAGGCGCCGTCCCGATGGACGAGGTCGCTGGACACCATCCGCCGTCCGTTGGCCCGGATCATCTTGGCGAAAGGATGATAGACCGGCTCCTGGATGAGGACGGCGTCCCCGGGCTCGGTGAGGCCGGAGAGGGCCAGGCCCTGGGCGAAGACCACGCCGGGGCTGGTGATCAGCCACTCGGGTTCGGGGCGAAAATCGAAGCGGCGGCTGAACCAGCCGGCCACGGCCCGGAAATAGCCGTCGTCGGCAAAATCGGCGTAGCCGAAGATGCCGTGGCGGACCACTTCGGCCAGCCGGTCGAGGACGGGTTGGGGGGCGCGGAAATCCATGTCCGCCACCCACAGGGGGATGGTGTCGGCGGGCAGGCCGCGCTTGGGGACGGCGTCGTACTTGACGCAGTCCGTGCCGCGCCGGGGGATGATCTCGTCAAAATCGTATTTCATAATCCATATCCAAAAGCGTACCCCCTGAAAGAACTCATGGTTCCGTCAGGGGGGCGGGGGAGTCACACCGTCGGTCGGCGGCTTAGAACAGAGGTTCGGCGAAGGTTTCCGACAGCTTCACCAGGTGGTCGTATTCCCGATAAACCCGCGCGGTGATGCGCTCGATGTCCTCGGCGGTCAGGTGCCGGAAGCGGCCCTGGGCCTTGAGGTAGTCGGCCACCGGAATGGGATTGTCGACCTTCTTGTTGATGATGTACCGCCCGTCGATGACCTCGTACAGCGGGAAGACCCGGCTGTTGACCGCCAGGCGGGCGCTTTCCACCGAGAGTTCCGCTTTCATGCGCCAGCCCGTGGGGCAGGGGGCGTAGACGTGGATGTAGGCCGGCCCGGGGATCGCCGCGGCCCGGCGGATCTTGTTCATCATGTCCAGATGGAAGGCCGGGCTGGCCGTGGCCACATACGGAATGTTGTGGGCCGCGGCAATGGCCGGCATGTTTTTCTTCCAGGTCGCCTGGCCTTTGGAAAACTTTCCCGCCGGGGAGGTGGTGGTGCTGGCCCCGAAGGGGGTGGCCGAGCTGCGCTGGATGCCGGTGTTCATATAGGCTTCGTTGTCCAGGCAGATGTAGGTGAAGTTTTCGTGATAGCGTTCCAGGGCGCCGGACAGGGCCTGGAGGCCGATGTCGGCCGTGCCCCCGTCGCCGCCGATGGCCACCACGGGGATGCGCTGGCCGGGGAGTTTCCCCTTGCGGCGGAGGATGGTGTTGCCCGCGTCCACGCCCGAGGCCACGGCGGCCGCGTTTTCAAAGGCCACGTGGATCCAGGGCATTTCCCAGGCCGACTGGGGAAAGGGGCCGGTGCACACTTCCATGCAGCCCGTGGCCGAAACGGCCATGAAGTCGCGGCCCAGGGCCTTCATCAATAAACGCAGGGCCAGCACCTCGCCGCAGCCCTGGCAGGCCCGGTGACCCGAGGCCAGGGAATCGGGGCCCTTGGGAAAGGTTTTGGCGGTCAATTTTTCAAATTGGACTTCGGCGGATTTCATTCGTTCACCCCCACCATTTCAAAGCGGTCCTGGCGGCCGGTCCCGGCCAGCTCCCCGGCCCGCTGGACCACGTATTTGAAGTGGTTGCGCGGCACGTCGCGGCCGCCCAGGCCCAGGAGGAAGTTGGAGATTTTCGGCCGGTTCGCCTCGTGATACAGGAGCGCCCGGATTTCCGTGGCCACCGGGCCTTCGGGAACCCCCGGGGTGAAGTGCCGGTCGATGACCGCCAGGCGCTTGGCCCCGGCCACCGCGGCCTTGAATTCCTCCACCGGGAAGGGCCGCCACAGGCGGATGCGCACCAGGCCCACCTTCTGGCCCTCGGCCCGCATTTCGTCCACGGCGGTCATGGCCGTTTCGGAAATGGAGCCCATGGTCACCAGGATGGTTTCCGCGTCCTCGGTCTGGTAGGTCTCCACCAGGTTGTACTGACGGCCGAAGATCTCGGCGAACTCGTTAAAGGCCTTGACCACCTGGGGCTTGGAGGCCAGGAAGGCGTCGTCGGTGGCCTTCTTGGCCTCGGTGTACACGTCCGGCGCGCCCAGAAGGCCCATGGAGATGGGCCTGGCCAGGTCCAGCTTGTGGCTGGTCTCGTAGGGCGGCAGGAACTTCCTCACCTTGTCCTGTTCGGGGAACACGATGGGCTCGATGAAGTGGGAGAGGGTGAAGCCGTCGATGTTCAGGATCAGCGGCATCATCACCTTCGCGTCCTCGGCGATGCGGAAGGAGATGATGGTCAGGTCCATGGCTTCCTGACCGTTTTCGGCGAAGAGCTGGAGCCAGCCGCAGTCGCGGATGCTCATGATGTCCGAATGGTCGTTCCAGATGTTGATGGGCGCGGAAATGGCCCGGTTGGCCACGGCCATCACGATCGGGAGCCGCATCATCGGGGCGATGAACACCATCTCGGCCATGAGCATCAGGCCCTGGGAACTGGTGGCCGTGAAGGTGCGGGCCCCGGCGGCCGAAGAGCCCAGGCAGGCGCTCAGGGCCGACTGTTCCGATTCCACGGGCACGTATTCGGCTTCCAGTTCGCCGTCGGCCACCAGGTCGGAGAGGTGCTCCACGATGTGGGTCTGGGGGGTGATGGGATAGGCGGCGATGACTTCCGCCTCGGCCAGCTTCACCGCCTCGGCCACGGCCAGGGAGACCTCGATGCCGACGGGTTTAGTGCTGTCAGTAGCTTTCACGACTAAACCTCCTCAACCACCATCCGGATGCACTTCTTGGGGCACTCGTGGGCGCAGACGCCGCAGCCTTTGCAGTAATCCAGATCGACTTTGTAGTATTTTTCCTCGGAGCCCATGTCGTGATAGGCGCCGTCGGGGCAATAGATATAGCAGAACCCGCAGTAGATGCACGTTTCGCGGTCCAGGACCGGACGGGCCGAACGCCAGTCCCCGGTCTTGAAGTCCCTGGTGGTCCCCGGCCGGGCGGTGAAGCCCAAGGGGATGTCTTTCACCTTGACCGTGCCTTCCCGGGTGATTTCGATTTTTTTGCTCATCGCTCAGCCCTCCGCCTGGGTGTTCTGGTAGGCCCGCTCGAAGGCCTCCTGGTTTCTGGGGGCCAAAGCCGGGCCGAAGCGGTTCACCAGGGGCTGACGCACGTCCTCGGGCGTGGCCACGCCGCAGACCTTGCCGAGGGCGCCCATCATGACCGTGTTGGTTATGGGCACTTTCAGCACTTCCAGGGCGATGGAAAGGGCGTCGATGGTGGCGATCCGCTGCTTGAAGCCGTACTGCCTGCGGATGGCCTCCGCCGGATGGGCGGTGTTGATGATCAAAAGGCCGTCGGCCGGAAGGCCCGCGTCCACCCTGGCCACGTTCATGACCGAGGGGTCCAGCACCACCACCACGTCGGGGGTATACACCTTTTCCCGGATGCGGATGGGCTGGTCCGAAATGCGCAGAAAAGCCGTCACCGGCGCCCCCCGGCGCTCGGGGCCGAAACTGGGAAAGGCCTGGGCGTACTTGCCGCTGCCGATGGCCGTCTGGGCCATCAGTTCGGCCGAGGTGACCGCCCCCTGCCCGCCCCGGCCGTGGAACCTGACTTCTATCATGTTCGTTCACTCCTGGCCCGCCGGGCCCTCGGACCCGGCGCGAAATCCGCCCCGCCTGTCGTCAATTCCCGGGCGGACGGTTTGGTGGTGACCGGGCTTCGCTTTTCGGCCGGCCCGGCCGCGTACTCCGGCAAAATGAGCGCCGGCGTGTTACGCCGGCGAGGAAAAGAATAGCCTTGAGGATGAACCTGGTATGAAGACCGAAACATATAATCCCCTGTCTCAGGGGATCGGGGCGCGAAGGGGTGGCTCGCGGACCGGCCGTTCGCTCGGATGAAACGGCGGCCAAATGGCGCTTGCTTTCAGCCCCCGGATGTTGGTATAATATACTAGTTTACTATCCGATACAAGGCCTTAGTTCAGAAGAACTCCGTTAAAATGCAGTTTCGACCCGCGAAATGAGCGTCCGCCGAAAGGATCCCCGTGAACCGTCCGCTCCTGGCCCTCTTTTTTTTGCTCCCGACTTTGTTTATACTGCCCTCCCCCGGGGAGGCCGCGGAGAAAATCCCTCTGGTCCTGGCCTCCAGCGGCAACGAGGGCGACAACTTCGCCCACGTGACGTTTGCGAAATTCATGGAACTGGTGGAGCAAAAAGCCCCCGGCGCCTTCGACATCCAGTACCGGCCGGGCCTGGCCATGGGCGACGAGCCCGAAACGGTCCGCCTGGCCCAGAGCGGCTCCATCCAGATGGCCACGCTCCTGTCGAACACCATGGCCACCTTCGCCCCCTCCGTGGGCTGGATGAACATGCCGTATTTTTTCCCGGACCGGGAGAGCTTTCACCAAGCCGCCCTGGCCATGTGGGACGAGACCAACGAGCGGGTGATCCGCGAATCCGGCTGCCGGATCATCCTCATCAACGAAATCGGCTTCCGCAACCTTACCACCAGTAAAAACCACCGGGTCACCGACCTGGCCGGGGCCCGGAAGCTGAACATCCGGGTGCCGGCCGGGGCCCAGGGGCTGGCCCTGTACAAGGCCCTGGGGCTGACCCCCGTGCCCGTGAATTTTGCCGAAACCTTCGGCGCCCTGGCCCAGGGTCTGGTGGACGGCCAGGAGTCGGCCTATTCCCTGGTGACCCTGAAAAAATTCTACGAGGTGCAGAAATACGCCCTGGATATTGAAACCGGGCTCCACGTGGGTTTCATCATTGCGCAGGAAAAGTGGCTCCAGGGTCTCCCCGAAGCGCTGCGGAACGCGGTTCTGGAAGCCGGCCGGGAGGCCACGCGCTACGAATTCACCGTGGTGGCTCCGGACTACCTGGCCCGGGACCGGAAGATCATGGAAAACGCGGGCATGGAGTTTTTGGGACGTCCCGCTGATTTCGGCCGCTGGCAAGAACTGGGCCGCCAATCTTGGCCCGAATGTTATGAAATCATCGGCCGGGGCGACGGGGAGGCGGGCCGGGCCCTGGTGATCCGGGCCGGGGAAGCCCTGAAATGATCGGGCGCCTCTGGGTATTGGCCGAGGATCGGGCCGGGCCGGCGTGCCTGGCCCTTCTGATGATCGTCCTGGCCGTCCAGGTGGCCGGCCGGGCCCTGGGCCTGGGCGCCCACCTGACCTGGACCGACGAGACGGCCCGGCTGCTGTTCGTCTGGAGCGTTTTTCTGAGCCTGCCCCTGGCCTCCAAGCGCGGAGCCCTGGTGCACATCAAGCTGTCGGAAAAACTGTGGCCGGCCGCCCTCAGGCCGCATATGCCCCGGGTGGCGGACCTGCTGTGGGGCTTGACCGCCCTGGGCCTGGCCGCCCTGAGCCTTTTGAACATTTACGCCCACAGGGAATTTCCCCTCCTGACCCCGGTGCTGGGACTGGACCAGAACCACCTGTTCCTGGTGGTTCCGCTGGCCTTTCTGATGGTGGCCGCCCGGAGCCTGGGGATGGTTTTTCGCGGACGTCGTTCCGTATGACCGCGTTCGTCATTTTTGCGGCCCTGGTGTGGCTGGGCCTGCCGCTGGTGGCGGTCCTGGCCTGGGCCGCTTTCGGGGGCCTGGCGGCCAGCGGGCACGATCCCCTGATCCTGGCCGAGGCCCTGTGGCGCGGCCTGGACAATCTGCCCTTAACCGCCATTGTCGGCTTTGTCCTGGCCGGGAGCCTGATGGGCCCCAGCGGCCTGACCGGCGAACTGGTGGCCTGCGCCCGGCGCCTGGTGGGCCGGGCCACGGGGGGCCTGGGCCTGGTGACCATCCTGGCCTGCCTCTTTTTCAGCTGCCTTTCGGGCTCGGGCGGGGCCACCACGGCCGCCGTGGGGGCCATCATGATCCCGGTCATGCTCCGGGCCGGCTACCCGGCGGACTTCGCCGGGACCATGGCCGCCACCGGCGGGGTTCTGGGCATCCTCATCCCGCCGTCCATCCCCATGATCATCTACGCGGCCCAGGCCAACGTCCCGGCCGACCGGCTGTTCATGGCCGGGATTCTCCCCGGGCTGATTCTGGCGGCCCTCCTGATGGCCGCCGCCTGGCTCGACGCCAGACGGCGGCGGCTCAGAGAGGACGCCCCGCCCCCGGGCGAGGGGGCCGTCCCGGCCTGGGGCCTCTGGTGGCGGGCCAAGTTCGCGGCGGCCCTGCCCATCGTCATCCTGGGCGGCATCTGGGGCGGGATATTCACGCCCACCGAGGCCGCGGTGGTGGCCGTGGCCTGGGTGCTGGCCGTGGGCCTGTCCCGGAAGCGCCTGTCGCTTCGGGACGTTTTCGAGGCCTTGACCGAAACCTCGCTCCTGGCCGGGGGGGCGGTGATCCTCCTGGCCCCGGCCACGGCCCTGGCCCGCTATCTGGCCATCGTGGGCGCGCCCCAGGCCCTGGCCGTCCAGGTGGCCGCCCTGGCCGGGGGGCCCGTGGGCTTCCTCTTCATCATGGCCGGAGCCCTGTTCCTCTGCGGCCTCATCGCCGACACCATTTCCATGATCGCCATCATGACCCCCATATTCCTCCCCGTGGCCACGCTCCTGGGCGTGGACCCCCTGGTCATGGGCCTGGTGTTCATCCTCTGCTGCGAGGCCGGCTTTCTGACGCCCCCCTTCGGCGGCAACCTCTTCATCGCCGCCCGCCTCTCGGGGGTGGACCTGGGCCGGCTGTCCGTCGCCGCCATTCCTTACGTGGCGGTCATCATGCTGCTGACTTCGGCGATTATCCTGTTTTGGTGACGCCCCCCGAGGCTTTATAAAACCTCCGCCAGGCCGGTTTCGCACAAATTCTTGATTCCGGACGGCAAATCTGCTATAGTTGCCCGGTACGTAATTTGGGGATGATGCATCCCTCGGGAGGAACCATGGAACATCCCATTATGTTTCTGGCGGTTTTGGCCGATCTCATCGGCGGCGGCGTGTCCCACTTCGCCCACGAATACCCCCACGTGATCTATTCCTGGCTGGTGATGCTGGTCTTGATCATTGTGGCCCGCCTGGCCACCTCCAAGATCACCATGGTTCCCAAGGGCCTCCAGAACGTGTTCGAATACGTGGTCGAACTGATCGAGAATTTTCAATATTCCATCATGGGCGACAAGGGCAAGCCCTTCTTCCCGCTGATGGCCACCATCATCATCTATGTGTTCTGCTGCAATATCCAGGGCCTCATTCCCGGCAGCTTCGCCCCCACTTCCAACCTCAACACCACCGTGGGACTGGCCCTGGTCATCTTCATCCTGACCCACGTGGAGGGCGTCAAGGCCCACGGCGCCGGGTATATCAAGCACTTCCTGGGGCCCATGCCGCTTCTGGCGCCGCTGATGTTCGTGATCGAAGTGGTGAGCCACCTGTCGCGGCTCCTTTCCCTGTCCCTGCGTCTCTTCGGCAACGTCATGGGCGAGGATCTGGTCATCGCCATTCTCTTCATCCTGGCCGGCATGTTCTTCGTGCCGCTGCCGATGATGTTCCTGGGCCTCTTCACCGGGTTCCTCCAGGCGTTCATCATCACCCTTTTGGCCATGATCTACATCAGCGACGCCCAACACGACTCGCACTGATTCGACTTTGATTCCGGACAACGGCCCGGACCTTTGGCCGGGCCGTTGTCAAGCACCACGCCATATCCCTTGTTTCACAGGAGCCCGACCATGAAAAAGTTCGTTTTCCTCAGCACCCTCGTGGCCGTCATGGCCACCGCCGCCGTGGCCCTGGCCGCCCCCTCCGACCCCGTGGGCGCCGCCGCCCTGGGCGCCATCGGCACCATCGCCCTGGCCGCCGGCCTCGGCATCGGCATCGCCACCCTGGGCCCCGGCATCGGCCAGGGCCTGGCCGTGTTCAGCGCCCTTCAGGGCATCGCCCGCAACCCGGAGGCCACCGGCATCATCCGCACCAACATGATCATCGGTCTGGCGCTTCTGGAATCGCTGGTCATCTACGGCCTGGTCGTGGCCCTGATCCTGCTCTACGCCTTCCCGCTGAGCGGCATCATCACCGGCCTCTTCGCCGCCTGACAGACCTCTCGTTCCGATACCCGAAGCGGTTTTCCGAGTTTTCGGAAAACCGCTTTTCGCTTCATACCGTAAACCGTTTTTTCTGGTGACCCATGAAACTCGAATTTTTCCCGGAAGACCTTCAGCCGCATCTCATTCCCGCCCCCGGCGGCGATTTGGGCTATCACTGCCTGGCCTGCGGCCGGGCGCACCCGCCCCGGCGCCTCTATTACACCTGCCCGGACTGCGGGGGGCTGCTTTTGCTGGAAGACGCGAACGAGGGCCGGCTGAAAGAGAAGCCCGGGCACTTCTGGCGCCGCCTGTTCGACCATCGCCGGATGCTGAACGTCCAGCCGCTTTCGGGCATTTTCACCTTCCACGAGTTTCTGGCGCCCCTGATTCCTCTCGAGGACGTGATCTACCTCGGCGAGGGCCACACCCCGGTGGTGGCCGCGCCGGCCGATCTGGCCGCCGAGATGGGCGTCTCCTTTTTCGTCAAGCATGACGGCCAGAACCCCAGCGCCTCCTTCAAGGACCGGGGCATGGCCGCCGCGCTTTCCTATCTGAAATACCTCATCCGCTCCCAGAAGCTGGGGGAGGTCCTGGCCGTGTGCGCCTCCACGGGCGACACTTCGGCCGCCGCGGCCCTCTACGCCGCCGCGTTGGGGAAGAGCGTCAAGTCGGCGGTGCTCTTGCCGCGCGGCAAAGTGACCCGGCCGCAGTTGAGCCAGCCCCTGGGGGCCGGGGCCAAGGTCATCGAACTGCCCGGCGTGTTCGACGACTGTATGAAGGTGGTGGAATACCTCTCCGAGCACTATGACGTGGCGCTCCTGAATTCCAAGAACCCCTGGCGGGTGTTGGGGCAGGAGTCGTACGCCTATGAGCTGGCCCAGCAGTTCGATTACGACTTGGCCGGCCTGGTCCTCTTCGTGCCCGTGGGCAACGCCGGGAATTTGACGGCCATCATGAGCGGCCTGATGAAGCTGCACCGCTACGGCGTCATCGAAGCCCTGCCGAAGGTGGTGGCCGTGCAGTCCAGCCACGCGGACCCGGTGTTCCGCTACTACGACCAGCCCGGGCCGGACCGGATCTACCAGCCCGTGACCGTGCGGCCCTCCGTGGCCCAGGCGGCCATGATCGGGGACCCGGTCTCCTTCCCCCGGGTGGTGAAGATGGTCGGCGAATACCAGCGCCTGACCGGCGGCCATAAATTTTTTGTGGTGCAGGTGGAGGAGCAGGCCATCATGGACCACATGATCCTGGCCAACCGGGGCGGGCTGACCGTGTGCACCCAGGGCGGCGAGGGCCTGGCCGGCCTGCGCGAGGCCCTAAAGCGCGGCATCGTGACCCCGGGTGAGCGGGCGGTGGTGGATTCCACGGCCCACGCCCTGAAATTCGCCGAATTCCAGGAGGCCTATTACGACGACCGGCTGCGGGAAGGCTTCGAAATCAAGGCTTCCCCCAACCTGGTCAACCGGCCCCTGGAACTGACCCCGGCGGGCGTGCCGCTCCCCGAGGCCGGGAAGACCCAGAGTCCGGCCGACCGGGCCGCCTATGTGGCCGCCGCGGCCCGGGACATAGCCGTCGCTTTGGGCCTGAAGGATCGGTAATGTCTCCCGCGCCGAAAAGAAAATTTCATAAACCCCGGCCGGCGTCCGCGGCACCCCAGCGTCCCGGCCGGGCTGCCGAAGCGGATAGGCCGGATTTCACCCTGGTCCCGGCCCCCCGCCCGCCGCGTGCCCCCGAACTCATGGCCCCGGCCGGCTCCAAGGCGGCCTGGGCCGCGGCCGTGGAGGCCGGGGCCGATGTGGTGTACCTGGGCCTGAACGATTTTTCGGCCCGCACCTACGCCGACAATTTCTCCCTGGCCGAGTTCGCGGCCGTGGTGCGGGAATCCCACGAGGCCGGGGTCAAGGTCTATCTGGCCTTCAATTCCCTGGTCAAGGAAAGCGAATTATCTCAAGCCTGGAAGCTCCTGGCCACCAGCGCGGCCTGCGGGCCCGACGGCCTGATCCTCCAGGATCTGGGCCTGGCCGCCCTGGCCGCCCGCCATTTCCCCGAGCTGCCCCGCCACGCCTCCACCCTCACGGCCGGGCACAGCCTGCCCGGCCTGGTGGAGCTTCAGAAGGCCGGGTTCAGCCGGGCCGTGCTGGCCCGGGAACTGGCCCTCGACGAGGTCTCCGCCCTCTCGCAGCACAGCCCCATCGAAGTGGAGGTTTTTATTCATGGGGCCCTGTGCTTTTCCTTTTCCGGGCTGTGTATGATGTCCAGTTTCCTGGGCGGCCGCAGCGCCCTGCGGGGCGGCTGCACCCAGCCCTGCCGCCGGGTCTACCAGCGCGGGGGGCAGCGCGGCGCTTTTTTCTCCACCACCGATCTGGCCGCGGCCCCGTATTTCCAGGACCTGCGGCGCATGAACATCGCCGCCTTCAAGATCGAGGGCCGCATGAAGGGGCCGGACTACGTCAGCCGCGTGGTCCGGGCCTACCGGATGCTTCTCGACGCGCCGGACGCGGACTGGCGGTACGCCCTGGCCGAGGCTGAAAATATTTTAGCTGAAGCGCCGGGCCGCCGCACCACGGGCGGCCCCCTGGCCGCGGCTTTCGAGGGGGCCCTGGCTCCCCTGAGCCCCACCACCTCGGGCCTGAAGCTGGGCTTCATGGAGCCGGCCGGCCCCGGCCTGGGCCGGGTGACGCTGGAAAAGCCGGTGGCGGTCAACGACCGCCTGCGCTTGCAGCCCAAGGCCGGCGAGGAAAGCCCGGGCTTCAACCTGAAAACCATCACCGTGGACGGCCAGGCCGTGGATGCGGCTTCGGCCGGAAGCCAGGCCACCCTCGGCGGCCCGAATCTGCCGGACCAGAAGGGCTGGCTGTTCAAAGTCTCCTCCGGCAATGAGGAGCGGAGCTTCCTGGCCTCGCCCCTGGTCAAGCGGGTCAAGGAGGCGGCCAAGGACATGCGCCTGCCCGCCCCCCCGGCTCCGCCCCGGGAACTGAAACCGCGCCTCGGCCCGGCCGGCGGCGGGGGAGGGCGGTCCGGCCCCGGTTACTGGGTCTGGCTGGAGCGGGCCGAGGATATGCGGGAGCTGGCGGAGTTTGACGCCAAAAAGATCATCCTGCCCCTCACCGTCCCCAATCTCCGGCATGTGCACCATAACCGCCGCCAACTCCGGAACGTGGTCGGCCGGCTGGTCTGGAGTCTCCCGCCGCTGATCTTTTACCGTCAGCAGGCCTTGCTCGCCAAAGAACTGTCCGCCCTCATCGACAGCGGCGGCCGGGAGTTTCTGGTCTCCAACCTGGGGCAGATCAATATCATCCAGCGGGCCGGACGGGAGGTGGGGGACCTTGAAATCTGGGGCGACCATCGCTTGGGGGTCCTCAACCACTTGGCCGAAAGCACCTTGGTGAATCTGGGTCTGGCCGGGGTCACTCTCAGCCTGGAGGCCGACGCCCAGACCTTTCAGGAGCTCTGGCGCACGCCCCCGGCCGGCGGCCGGCTTCTGTACCTCTACGGCCGGCCGGCCCTGTTCACCGCCCGCTATCCTCTGGACCAGCGCCAGTTGCCCGTGGTCAGCCCCAAGGGCGAAAAATTCCGCCTCCACCAAGAGGGCGAAGCCACGGTGGTGCTGGCCGAGCGGCCGGTCTTCATGGGACCGCTGTTGAAAATGCCGCCCCTGCCGGGTGGGGCCGGGTTTATTCTCGATTTGCGCGGCGAAACTCGCCTCGGGAGCAGGCTTCGCGAAATGCGCAAGGCCCTGGCCGGGGCCGCCAGCGGTTTGGGGTCGCCTTTCAATTTCAAGCGCACCCTGATGTAGCCGTCTTTCGGGGCGGTTCGACCCCCCTCTGTTCGAGACGTTTTTTATTGCAATCCGGGGCGCTCTGGCTTACACTTTAAAAAGTACCAGATATGGGGCATCCCCCGGAAGGAGTCGTCAGATATGGCCATTGTGGGCCTGATTATGGGCAGCGATTCGGATTGGCCGGTACTGGAACCGGCCTATAGACAGCTCCGGGAGTTCGGCCTGACGGTCGAGGTTCTGGTGGCTTCGGCCCACCGTACGCCCGAGGCGGTGCGCGACTTCGCGGCCGGAGCCCGGGAGCGGGGCCTGTCGGTGATCATCGCCGGGGCCGGGGCCGCGGCCCATTTGCCGGGAGTGGTGGCCGCCTTTACCACCCTCCCGGTCATCGGGGTGCCCATTTCCGGCTCGGCCCTGAAAGGGGTCGATGCTCTTTTAAGCATTGTGCAGATGCCGCCGGGCATTCCGGTGGCCACCATGGCCGTGGACGGCGGACTGAACGCGGCCTTGTACGCCGTCTCGGTTCTGGCCCTGTCCGACCCGGCTCTGTCCGCCCGGCTCACGGCGTTTCGCGAGGCCCAGGCCGACAAGGTGCGGGCCAAAAATCAGGCCCTCCAGGCCCGGCTGTAACCGGACCGCGGAGGGCTTTCGCTATGCGGCGCGTTTCGTCCGGGACGCGACCGGCCCGGCTTTTTTCAAAGCGGGGAGGTTTTTATGAAAAAAGGTCAAATGCTGTATGAAGGCAAGGCCAAGCAGGTCTTCGCCGTTGACCGGCCCGATCAGGTGCTGGTCTATTTCAAGGACGACGCCACAGCCTTCAACGGCCGGAAGAAAGGCACCATTGATTCCAAAGGCGTTCTGAACAACGCCATTTCCACTCTCTTTTTCGAATTGCTGGAAAAAGAGGGCGTGCCCACCCACTTTTTGAAAAAAGTGGACGAGCGGTCCATGCTGGTGCGGAAACTGGAGATCATCCCCATCGAGGTGGTGATGCGCAACATCGCCGCCGGAAGCCTGGCCAAGCGGTTGGGCTGGCCCGAGGGCCGGGAGCTGCCGAGCCCGATTGTGGAGTTTTATTATAAGGATGACGCCTTGGGCGACCCCTTGATCAATCGCTATCACGCCGCCGCGCTGGGCGCCGGGACGCCGGCCGATTTTGATTTTCTGGAAGAGACCGGCCTCAAGATCAATCGCATTCTCAAAGACTATCTGGCGGCCCGCAAAACCCTCCTGGTGGATTTCAAGTTGGAGTTCGGCCGCTTCGAGGGCCGTATTCTTCTCGGCGACGAGATTTCCCCCGACACCTGCCGGTTCTGGGACGCCGCCACCCGGGAGAAGCTCGACAAGGACCGCTTCCGTCGCGACCTCGGCGGGGTCGAGGAAGCCTATCAGGAAATGTACAACCGCATCCGGGGCTGACCGCCCCGGAGGCCGGTGTACTATTTGGGTAAGGAGAAATGATGTTCAAAGCCACGGTCACGGTCATGCTCAAGAAGAGCGTTCTCGATCCCCAGGGGGCGGCGGTGGAGCGGGCCCTCCGGTCCCACGGCCACCAGGGCCTTTCCGGGGTGCGCATCGGCAAGGTCATCGAGCTTCTGGTCGCGGGCGAGAGCGCCGCCGAGGTGGAGGCCCGGGCGGCCGAGTGGGCCGACCAGCTTCTGGCCAACCCGATTATGGAGAATTATTCCGTCCGGGTGGAGCGGGTGTCATGAAAACGGCGGTGATCGTTTTTCCCGGCTCCAACTGTGACCGGGACTGCGTCCGGGCCTGGCAGGCCGTGACCGGCGAGGCCGCCGACCTCGTCTGGCACAAGGAAGCGGCTATTCCCGACTACGATCTGGTGATTTTGCCGGGCGGTTTTTCCTTCGGCGATTACCTGCGCTGCGGGGCCATCGCCCGCTACAGCCCGGTCATGGCCGAGGTGATTCGGCTGGCCAACGCCGGCCGGCGGGTGTTGGGCATCTGCAACGGGTTTCAGATTCTCACCGAGGCGCAGCTCTTGCCCGGCGCGCTTCTGCGCAACCGGGGTCTTCACTTCATCTGCCAGGATATTTATCTGAAAGTGGAAAGCAACCGGACCGATTTTACGAGCGCCTACGTCCCGGGCGCGGTGATTCGGCTGCCCATCGCCCACGGCGAAGGGGGATATACCGTCAATCCGGCCGGCCTGAAAAAGCTTCAGGATGACGGCCGGATCGTGTTTCGCTACTGCGGCGCGGACGGCACGGTGCGGCCGGACAGCGCCCCCAACGGGTCGCTGGATAATATCGCCGGCATCGTCAACGGCGCCGGCAACGTGCTGGGGCTTATGCCGCACCCCGAGCGGCTGGCGGAGGAGATCCTCGGCGGCGAGGATGGAAGGCCGATGTTCGAATCGCTGTTCCGTGCCGTCACTGGGAAGATGTAAAAGGAATTTTGCATCTGGAAAATACCCGGGACAAAACCCATTAGGGTTTTATCCCTTTTGGGGCGCAGCCCCAAACCCCGCTGGGGAAGGGGCTCGCCCCCCTTCCCCAGACCCCATCGGGCGCCAAGGGGGGAGACCCCCCTTGGATCCCCCGAAGAGCGCGACGACCGGGCCGATAGAGTGGACCCGTAGGCCCCGCCGGAACTCGCTTCGCTCAGACATCCGGCGGGGCGGTGACGATCGAGTGCAATGGACACGGGGCGGGCGGGCACGACAGCCCGTTTTACTGAACCGTTGGTGAGCAGTCGCCGTTCGTACTATCTCTCCAGAATCCCGGAGGGGCGGGTTTTGTGGCGGGGGGTGTGGGGGGGCAGAGTGTTCGGAAAAACGGCCCCCCCCCCAAAGACACGGACGAC
>JAVBQN010000007.1:0-5998 GCA_031549025.1 Candidatus Adiutrix sp.
GGACCCCTTGGATCCCCCGAAGAAACGGGGGGGCGGGACGCCCACCTCTAACCCCCCGAAGAATCAACGACCGCGTTCAGGGAAACGATGTTCCCTGAACGAGGCCTTTTGGCGTGTACCGATAGACAAGCCCCATTGCCCCGCCGCAACTCGCTTCGCTCAGACAAGCGGCGGGGCGGGAAGAAATGTCGGTCCACGGGCGCAGGAGAGCCGGGCTGGGCGGCCCGTTTTCTTGTGGTTCTGTGAAGAGCGGTAGCTACGACATCCCAGGAAGACAGGTCGCGTCGATAACCCATCGGAGCCCCAGGGAAATGGGCCGCCCGGCCCGCCGCCCCGGCGCCCGTTGCGCCGGTCCCCACCGCCCCGCCGCTTGTCTGTGCGACGCGAGGTGCGGCGGGGTCGGACGGGCCGCAGCCTATCGGCACACGCCAGAAGGTCGCCCGATGCCGGCCAGGCTTCCCTCACCACGGCCGTCTCGTTCTTCGGGGGATTAGAAGGGGGGCGTCCGCCCCCCTCGTCTCTTCGGGGGATCCAAGGGGGCGCCAGCCCCCTTGGCGCCGGATGGGTCCAGGGAAGGGCTGCGCAGCCCTTCCCTGGCAGGGCTTGGGACAGCGTCCCAACAGGAACGGCGCCCAACGGGCGCCGTTCCGGGTATTCTCTAAAAGCAAAATTCCTTTCAACCGGACGGACGATGCATAACGACGGAGCACCAAACCTTGGCTGAAAAGAAAAACACCCCCCTCGTGCGGGACACGTTGAAAAACCTGGGGCTGGCCGCGCACAAGAGCCGGGGGCAGAATTTTCTGAAGGATGGCGCTTTGATCGGGCGGCTGGTCCAAGCCATCCTCGACGGCGCCGGACCGGAGCCGGATCTCCTGGAGATCGGCCCGGGCCTGGGCGCTTTGACGCGTCCGCTCCTGGAGGCCGGGGCCCGCGTCCTGGCCGTGGAGCTGGACCGGGGCCTGGCCGAAAATCTCGGCCCTCTGGCCGGGACATACCCCGGCCGCTTCACCTTGATCCAGCGTGACATCCTCACGGTGGGCGAGGCCGAGTTGGCCGAATCCGCCCCCCGCTTCGTGTGCGGGAACTTGCCGTACAACATTTCCAGCCCGCTCTTGTTCTGGTTCCTGGCCCACCGCCGCCGCTTCACGGGCGCGGTGTTCATGCTCCAGAAGGAGATGGCCCGCCGCCTCACCGCCGCGCCGGACAGCCGCGACTACGGCCGCCTGGCCGCGGCCCTGAGTTTGTGGTGCCGCCTCACGCCGCTCTTCGACGTGCCGCCCACGGCCTTTCATCCCCGCCCCAACGTGGACAGCGCCGTGGTGGGCCTCACCCCGCTGGCCCCCGAAAACGAGCCGGCCCTTACGCCCGAAGCCTTCGGCCGCCTCACCGCCGCCGCCTTCGCCGCCCGCCGCCAGACGCTCCTGAACAACCTCTCCCGCGCCTACGGCCGGGAAAAAGCCGCCGCCGCCCTCTCCGGGCTGGGCATCAGCCCCTCATTGCGCGCGGAAACCCTTACCCCGCAAGCTCTGGCCGAACTCGCGAAACTGCTGGAACGGTAAGGCGGAATACGGGTTCCGCGTGGCCGCCCCGCGAAGGCCGACTTGACAAATTTGTCAACTGAATTTATACTTTTTTACAGAGTCAGGAGTGCCGCCTTCTTACGTGGTGCGTTGGAAGTGTATTTCCACCTGGCTCTCTTTTTTTTGGGGGGGGGGCGTCATGTATTTGTTATATCTCGACGATTCCGGAGCCATCGACGACCCCGGCTGCGATTTCAGCGTCCTGGCCGGGTTTTCCATTTTTGAGACCGGCACCCATTGGGTTGAACAGGACCTGGAGGCCATTGCCCACAAGCATTTCCCGAATTTTGAGATGGAATTTCACGGCGCCCCCATGCGTTGCGGACGGGGCATGTGGCGCGGCATTCCGAAAGAAGCCCGTTTCGCGGCTCTGGAAGAGGCGCTCGGCCTGATCCGGAACAGAAAATCGGCCATCCGGGTCTTCGCGTCCGTGGTCGATAAAAAGGCGGCTTCCGGGCTGGATATTTCCGAATATCATTTCACCCAGGTGTCGAGCCGGTTCGACATGTTCCTGCAGCGGATATACCGAAGAGAAAAACGGCCGGCCCGGGGCATCGTCATTCTGGACAAGAGCAAAAGCGAATACGCCATCCAAAGGATGGCCCGCACCTTCAAACACAGCGGCCACGCCTACGGGCTGTTGCGGAATTTTTCGGAAGTGCCCCTTTTTTTGGATTCGCAGTCATCCCGCCTCATCCAACTGGCCGACTTGGTGGCCTATTCGATATACCGTCAATATCAGAAGGGCGACGACCGCTTCTTTTCAATCGTCCGGGAAAGCTTCGACAGCGAAGGGTCCCTGGTGCACGGGCTGCACGTTCTTTCTTGAATCACTCCCCCCGGCCCCCTATTTCTTTTTTCCCCAAGCCTCCAATTCCACTTCCGCGAGGCGGACGGCGTCGCCGATAAGCGTTGTCAGGTAACGGCTCTGGACGTGCGTCGGCCATTTGGCGGCCTCCGGCGGAACGTAGGTGGCCGGGCCGAAGGCCATGACCAGCCGGGCGCCGGGATAGGGCAGCCGGGTGCGGTTCCAGGACCGGAAGGTGTGGCAGAAACTGACGGCCGAGCCGCAGGGCCAGAGGGGGCGGCCGGTTTTGGCGGCCAGGTAGAGGGGGCCGGGCTTGGCGATGTGGCGGGGTCCGCGCGGGCCGTCGGCGGCGAGGGCGACGCTCTGGCCGTTCGCCAGGCTCCGCTTGAGGGCCAGCAGCCCGGCCGCGCCCCCGCGTGAGGACGACCCCCGGCTGGTGTCGAAGCCCATGACGGACACGGCCCGGCTGAGGATGGCCCCGTCGCGCGACCGGCTGACCAGGATGCGCGGGTTCAGGTGCCCGAAGTGGGGCAGCATGGCCAGGTCTTCGCAATGCCAGTGGACGAAGATGCCCGGGCCTTCGGCCTTGAAATCGGGGAAGTTGACGGCGCGGAAGCGCACCAGCCGGGACGACAGGACCAGAAGGCGGCCCACCCAGGCCGGCCAGTCGAGAAAGAAGCGTTCATCATTGCCGTCAGCCGGCGGGGGGGAAAAGGCCGTCATCCTTCGTCGTGTCCTTCATAATCGCCGTCAGCCGGCGGGGTGGGGAAAGCCGTCATCCTTCGTCGTGTCCTTCCTGGAGGGCGATGAGGCCCCGCTTGAGGGGCCCGAACCAAAGCCACAGGCAGATGGCCGCGGCCAGGGCCAGAAGCCCCACGCTGAGGGCCGTGGCATACCCGCTCCGCAAAGGCCGGCCGCGGTCGAGCCTGAGGAAGTGGATGATGGGCCAGGCCGAGAGCCCGATCACCGTGATCGCCGCCAGGCTCGAACTGACCATGTACACCAGCCCGCCGTAGCCCGTGGGCGCTTCGGCCGGGTTGGCCGCGTCGAAGCGGGGATAGCGGGCGCCCAGGCCCACGGCCAGGGCGCAGAGGCCGGGCGTCAGTAAGGCCGTCAGGCCCAGGGCCGCGCCGTTCATCACCGGGCCCACGTCGAGCCAGCGGTTGCCGAAAAAAATCAAACCCATGGCGATGAGCCAGATCGGCGGCAGCCACAGCCACAGCTTTATCAGAAGGAAATCCTTGAGGGACAACGGCGCGGCCTTGACGATCCAGAAGGCCGGGCCCTCGGCGGAAATGCTGGGGAAGGCGAAGCGCAGCGAAAGCGTGGCGGCCACCAGGGCCACCAGGGCGATGTTGAGGAAGGCGAAGGAGTTTTCGAGGACGAAGGCCCCGGCCGGAAAGCGCCCCAGGTTGAGGATGGAAAAATTGTAGAGGTAGATGAACAGGAGCGCGGCCAGCAGCAGCAGCTGCGACCACTGGCTGTGATCGCGGAAGAAGATCTTCAAATCCTTCACCACCAGGGCCCGGCGCGCGGGTTTCATCAGCCGGGCCGGGCCGTCCAGGGCCCGGCCGAAAATGGAGCCCGCGCCGCCGCGCCGCCGCGCCGCGCCGGCCAGGGTTTTGTTGTAGCCCGTCCAGTACAGGGCCGCGGCCACGTACGAGGCCATCACGCCGAGAGCCGCGGCCGTGCTCCACAGCATCAACAGCCAGCGGGCCGGCGGCATGAAGCCCGGCTCGCCCGAAAGGAGCGGCCACACCGCCGACACCGCCCATTCGGTGGGCCAGGCCGGGCTGGTGGCCTCGAGGCTGGCCAGGTAGGCGGCGGCGGTCATGAAGCCGGCCGGGTTCACCAGCTCCTCGGGCCGCATGAGGCGGAAGGCCAGATACAGGCCGCAGAAGCCCGCCACGGCGGTCAGGCCCATGATTTCGCGGGCCCGGCGGGCCGGGAACACGTTGACCAGGACCATGGCCAGCATCTGGCTGAGGTAGCCCGCCCCGGCCAGGAGCGGCAGCGCGGCCAGCGGCGCGGCCAGGAAATACCCGGGGCCCGCCCGGAACACCCAGCCGTAGGCCAGAAACAGCGGCAGCAGAAACGCCGCCGGCATCCAGGCGCTGGCCAGGAGGGCCTCGGTGGAGCGGGCCCAGAAAAGGCTTTCGCGGCTGACGGGCGCGGCGGCCAGAAGCTCCAGGTCGCGCGCCAGGAAAAAGCTCGACAAGGACGATATCAGGGCCGAGAACATCAAAAGCATGGTCCCGGCGATCCAGATCAGGCCCAAAAATTTCCGGCAGAGCACCAGGCCCACCACGTCGGCCGCCTTCAATTGGCCCAGCACCCGCGCGGCGAAAAGGAAAATCAAGAGCCCCACCACCAGCGTGAACAGGCCCACGGCCGCGGCCCGCGCGCGCCCGCCCCGGCCGGGCGAAAGCGCCGTGTTTTTCAGGCCCAGCGCGGCCGGGCGCAGGAGGGCCGGCCAGGCGGTCATCGTAAAATCCTTACACTATAATTGTTTGGCGCGTTCATGAGTGGAAGACCTCGCCCAGTATCTGGGGCGCGGCGCCCTCGGTGAGTTTGAGGAAAATGTCCTCCAGGTCGCCGCCCTGTTCCGAGCGTTCGCGCAGCTCGGCCTCGGTGCCCAGGGCCCGCAGGCGGCCGCGGTGGATGATGCCGATGCGTCCGCAGAGGCGCGAGGCCAGGCTCATGGTGTGGGTGGAGATGAGGATGGCCACGCCCTCGCGTTCGGCCAGGTGGCGGAAGATATCCACCACCAGCTTGGCCCCGCGCGGGTCGAGGCCCACCATGGGCTCGTCCACCACCAGTATGCGCGGGCGCGGCAGGAGCGCGCCGGCCATGATGAGGCGCTGTTTCATGCCGTGGGAAAAATTCTCGATCAGTTCGTCGCGCCAGTCGGCCAGTTCGAACAGCTCCAGGAGTTTCAGGCCGCGCCCGGCCGCGTCGGCCCGGGAGACGTCGTGGAGGTCGGCCAGGAATTCGAGGAACTCGCCCCCGGTGAGCTTGTCGTAGAGGAAGGGCCGGTCCGGGATGTAGCCGATCAGGCGCTTGGCCTTTTCCGGCTCGCGGGCCAGGTTCACCCCGCCGAGGAGTATCTCGCCGCCCGTGGGCGCCAGGGACCCCACCACCATCCGCAGGGTGGTGGTTTTGCCCGCGCCGTTGGGGCCGAGGAAGCCGAAGATCTCCCCGGCCGGGACGGCGAGGCTCAGGTCGTCCACGGCGGTGTGGCGCTGGAAGCGTTTGGTGAGATGCTGTATTTCGATCACGGCCGCGCCTCGTTCGTCGGTTTCGGTTTCATGCGTCTGTCGTCGCTTCGTCGGTCGGGCGAAGGCTGGGACCGGCGGGCGGGCGGGGAACGTTTTCTCCGAGAGCCGGAATTTTCCCTCAACGGCTCCGCTCCGCTGCGCACGTTCGGGAAATTTCCGGCTCTCTCCGAAAAAGTTCCCCGCCCCCCGCCTCGCCGTTCGCCGCGCGCACGTTCGGGAAATTTCCGGCTCTCTCCGAAAAAGTTCCCCGCCCCCCGCCTCGCCGTTCGCCGCGCGCACGTTCGGGAAATTTCCGGCTCTCTCCGAAAAAGTTCCCCGCCCCCCGCCTC
>JAVBQN010000041.1:0-54859 GCA_031549025.1 Candidatus Adiutrix sp.
GTGTGGTTGCGCGAAAAATCCTGATCGATAAAGGTGTTATACCCAAAGGCCAAATTATCGGCCGGGAAAAAACGCTGCCCCAGCCCGAAGTTGCCGATGACCCTATCGTTGGCCATGGTGCGCAAACCCAGTTGGGTGAAGAAGGTGGAACGCTCGCTGTCGTACAGCGGCAAGAGGAAATCACCGGCCCCGGTCACCTCGCCCTCGTCGTTGATCCGCAGCTGGATGCGGGCGTTGCCGTAACCCCCCAGCCAACCCTCGGCCCACGACGAAAAATAACCGCTACCGGCCGACAAAGCCTGTTCCAGCAGCCGGTCGGCCACGTTGCCCCGATTCCATTGCGACGACGACTGCGCCCCGTAGGAACCGTCGGGGTTCCGACGATACCGCTCACCGTAGCTCAAGCGGGTGGAGCCGCCGTAGCCGCTCTGCATCCGCCGGGCCCGGTCGTAGGTCGTCTCGTCATCACTCGTGCCCGCCGTCCCCGGCAGGCCCACCGCCCCCAGGGCCGTATCCAGCCACGGCACATCCGCGCCGGACATATTCCCGGAAGCGGACCGCGGCTCCGGCAGGGTGAACGTCGTCACCCCATCCTCCGCCGAAACGGAGCCGGTCAGCGACATGGCCAGCAACAGAACCCAAACAAACGACAGCGGTCGATTCATAATCCGCACCTCTCGCCCCGATCTCGATTGCAGCTTAGTTAAGGCGCTTGACAATCGTTGTCAATGATATACGAATGATTTTACCCGGCTTCAAGCCTCCGGTCCAGTAAAAACGCACCGGGCGCGAACCACCGGCGGGATTTTTTGACGACCGGCGGGATTTACGATATACTGTCTCCCGTCGTTCCGGAGCGTGAAGGCGCCCTGGCCGGGCTCGGCCCGGCCGGACCGCAACCGCATTTCATAAAGGACTCGAGGCCATGCCCATATATGAATTCCACTGTCCCGGCTGCGGCCGGGATTTCGAGGAACTGGTGTTCAACTCGCGGGAAAAAATCGTCTGCCCCGACTGCGGCCGGGACGACTGCGAAAAGCTCATGAGCGCCGCCAGCTTCCGGTCCAAGGGCGCCGACGGCGGCGCCACCGCTTCCAGCGCCGGCGGCGGGGGCTGCTCGGGTTGCGCGGGCACTTCCTGCGCCACTTGCGGACACTGAAAAATCAACGCATCGTCCCGGTGCTTCCAGCGCCGACGATTTCCCCCAAGCGGGAGTGTATGGAAAAAATGCCAACTGAACTTCTGAAAATAGGCGCCCGGGGCAGTCCCCTGTCCCTGGCCCAGACCGCCCTGGTGGCCAAGGCCCTGGAGGAGGCCAACCCGGGCCTGAAAACCGAGGTGGTCAGCATCAAGACCACCGGCGACAAGATGCGGAACGCCCAGTTGTCGGCCATCGGCGGCAAGGGCCTGTTCGTCAAGGAGATCGAGGAGGCCCTCATGGCCGGCCACATCGACCTGGCCGTCCACAGCGCCAAGGATCTGCCCTCGGATCTGCCCGACGGCCTCATCATCGGCTCCGTGCCCGAACGGGCCGATTTCCGCGACATCCTCATCACCCGGGACTCCGGCGGCCTGGATTCCCTCCCCAAGGGCGCCCGGGTGGGCACCTCCGGTCTCCGGCGCCAGGCCCAGGTACTGGCCCACCGGCCCGACCTCCGGATCGAGCCCATTCGCGGCAACGTGGCCACCCGGCTGCGCAAGCTGAAGGCCGAATTCGACGCCACGCTCCTGGCCGCGGCCGGCCTCGCCCGTCTGGGCCTGACCCCCCCCAACGCCGAGCACCTGCCTCCGGAGATCATGCTCCCGGCCGCGGGCCAGGGCACCCTGGCCCTGGAAGTCCGGGCCGACGACCAGCGCCTGCGGGAGATGCTCCTGCCCCTGGCCCACCGGCCCACGACCCTGGCCCTGGCCGCCGAACGCGGCTTCCTGCGGCGCCTGGGCAGCGGCTGCCAGTTGCCCGTGGCCGCCCTGGCCCAGATCCAGGAGACCACCATGGTCTTGGACGGCCTCATCGCCTCCCCGGACGGCCGCCGGGTTTTCCGGAGCCGGAAGACCGTGGAGCTTGATTCCACCGAGGCCGCCGCCAATTTCGGCCAGCTCCTGGCCACCGAAATCCTGGAAAACGGCGGCGGCGCCATCATGAAAGAGCTGAACCTGTCATGAGCGGAATAGTCTATCTGGTGGGCGCCGGTCCCGGCGACCCGGGCCTCCTGACCGTTCGGGCCGCCGAACTGCTGAAACGGGCCGAGGTGCTGGTCTACGATTATCTGGCCGCGCCGGACATCATGAACCTGGCCCCGGCCGGGTGCCGCCGCCTCTATGTGGGGAAACAGGCCGGAAACCACGCCAAGAGCCAGGAGGAAATCAATCAGATCCTGGTCGAAGAGGCCCGGGCCGGCCGGGTGGTGGTCCGCCTCAAGGGAGGGGACCCCTACATCTTCGGCCGGGGCGGCGAGGAGGCTCAGGAACTGGCCCGGGCCGGAATCGCCTTCGAAGTGGCGCCGGGCATCAGCTCCACCGTGGCCGCCGCAGCCTACGCCGGCATTCCCCTCACTCACCGCGACTGCACCTCCCAGGTGGCTCTGGCCACCGGCCATGAACGGCCTGACAAGACCGAATCGGCCCACGACTGGGCCGCCCTGGCCCGCATGGGCACCGTGGTCATGGTCATGGGCGTGCGCAACCTGGCCGACATCTGCCGCTCCCTGGTGGCGGCCGGCCGGGCGGCCTCGACCCCGGCGGCCCTCATCCAATGGGGCACCACCAGCCGCCAGCGCACCCTCACCGGCACCCTGGCCGACCTGGCCGCCAAGGCCGAGGCCGAAAAGATCGGTCCCCCGGCCCTCTTGGTGGTGGGCGAGGTGGTGGCCCTGCGTGACGAACTGAACTGGTTCGAGACCCGCCCTCTCTTCGGCCGCCGCATCCTGGTGACCCGCAGCCGGGAACGGGCCGGCCGCCTGTCCGCGGCCCTGGCCGAACTGGGCGCCGAGGTCTGGGAGCGGCCCACCATCGCCTGCCGCCCCTTAGGCGACCCCACGTATCTGAAAAGCGCCTTCGGCGGCCTCTGCGAATATGACTGGCTCATCTTCACCAGCCCCGTGGGCGTGGAATATTTCATGGGCGCCCTCTTCGAGGACCGCCGCGACGCCCGGGCCCTGTGCGGGCTCAAGATCGCGGTCATCGGGCCGGGCACGGCCGAGGCCCTGCGGCCCTTCGGCCTGGTGCCGGATCTGGTCCCCCAGAAATATGTGGCTGAAGAGCTGCTGGAGGCTCTGAAACGCGAAAACCTCGCCCGCCGCCGCATCCTCCTGGCCCGGGCCCTGGAAGGCCGGGACGTGCTGCCCGAGGGCCTGGCCGCGGCCGGGGCCCAGGTGATCGACCTCCCCGTCTACCAGACCGTGAACCCGGTGTGGGACGAGCCCCTGCCGGGCCTCCCGGACCTGGTGACCCTGACCAGTTCCTCCACGGCCACGGGGCTGGCGAACCTCATCCCCGAAGCGGAACGGAAGAACTACCCGGCCGCCTCCATCGGCCCCGTCACCAGCCAGACCGCCCGGGAACTGGGCTTTCCGGTGGTGATCGAGGCCGGGGAATCCACCATCGACAGCCTGGTCCGGGCCGTGACCCGCCGCCTCACGGGCGGGCCCGGATCCCGGCCATGAGCTTCTATGATGAACTGGAGGCCGGGATCCCGGCGGCGGAGCTCTCCCCCGGCCCGGCCCCCGGCCTGGACCTGGCCTCGCGCCTGAATCCCTCCCAGTTCGCGGCCGCCACCTACGAAGGCGGCCCCCTCCTGATCGTGGCCGGGGCCGGCAGCGGCAAGACCCGCACCCTGGTCCACCGGGTGGCCTACCTGGTGGACAAGGGCGTGCCGCCCCAGGCCATTCTGCTTTTGACGTTCACCCGCAAGGCGGCCCAGGAAATGCTCGGCCGGGCCACGGCCCTGGTCGGCAGCCGGGCCGCCCAGGTTTCGGGCGGCACCTTCCACGGCCTGGCCAACCAGCTCCTGCGGCCCCTGGCCCACCTCCTGGGCTACCCCGGCGGCTTTTCCATCATGGACCAGGACGACGCCGAAAGCCTCATCGCCCGCATCCGGGGCGAGCAGCCCGAGGTGAAGCGGCACAAGCGCTTTCCCCAGAAGGGGGCCATCCTGGCCGCCCTCAGCCAGGCCGTCAACCGCGACCGCTCCCTCATCGAGACCCTGGCCGACGGCTTTCCCCACTTCCTCGAGTTCGCCCCGGTCATCGACCGCATCGGCCGGGAATACCGCGAACACAAGATCAAAAACGCCCTGATGGACTTTGACGACCTGCTGGTCGGCCTGGAGATCGTGCTCCGCGACCACGAGGAGGTGCGCCGCCGGGTGGCCGGCCGCTACGACTACATCCTCGTCGACGAATACCAGGACACCAACCCCATCCAGGCCCGGCTGACCCACCTCCTGGGCCGCGACCACCTCAGGGTCACGGCCGTGGGCGACGACGCCCAGTCCATCTACGCCTTCCGGGGGGCCAGTTTCCGCAACATCATGGATTTCCCCAAAATCTTTCCCGGCACCCAGGTTTTGAAGCTGGAGGAGAACTACCGCAGCCAGGAGCCCATCGTGGTCCTGGCCAACCACCTCATCGCCCAGGCCAAGGAAAAATATGACAAGACCCTGGTGGCCGTCCGGGGGATAGGGGAGGCCCCGCGCCTGGTGGCCGTGCAGGACCTCACCGACGAGGCCGGCTGGGTGGCCACCCAGTTGGAGAATTTTCTGGCCGAGGGCGTGAACCTGAAGGACATGGCCGTCCTCTTCCGGGCTTCTTCCCACTCCTTCGACCTGGAAGTGGAACTGGTGCGCCGGCGCCTCCCCTACACCAAGTACGGCGGCCGGAAATTCCTGGAATCGGCCCATATCAAGGATCTGCTGGCCTACCTGCGGGTGGCCGCCAATCCGGCCGACGGCCTGAGTTTGCGCCGCATCCTGACCCTGGTCCCGGGCATCGGGGTCAAGGGCGCTGGGGATATCGCCGAGTGGGCCGGCGGCCAGCGGGACCGCCTGGCCGACCTTCTCTCCGGCCCGGTCAAAGGCCAGACCCGCAAAAATCTGGAGCCCCTGGCCCGGCTGCTGGCCGAGATCGTGCCCGCCGGGGGCGATCTGGCGACCCGGGTCAAGACGGTGGCCGATTTTTATTATCCTCTGGTCAAAGATTTGTATCCCGACGACTGGCCCGACCGCCAGGCCGACCTCAAGGACATCCTGCGCATGGCCGAGAGCCGGGGCAATCTCCGCGACTTCCTCGACGACCTGACCCTGGACCCGCCCAACCAGACCCGGGTGAGCCCCGACGAGAAAAACCACGGTTTGACTCTCTCGACGGTTCACTCGGCCAAAGGCCTGGAGTGGAAGATCGTCTTCATCCTCTCGGCCGTGGAGGGCCGCTTCCCCCCCTCCTACGGGGTCCGCTCCGCCGCCGAGGTGGAGGAGGAGCGGCGGCTGATGTATGTGGCCGTAACCCGGGCCGCCGACACCCTCTTCATCATGCTCCCCTTGGGCACCATCGACCGCCGCACGGGCCTGGCCGCCGCGCCCAGCCGGTTTCTGGCGGCGTTGCCCCCTTCTTCGGGCATTCGGGCCTGGTCCGGGGGCCGGGAGACGGAGGTAAATAACCTGTTGAAGATCGAGGACGATATGGGGTATAATTATGCGTCATCGTTCTCGTCTTCTCCCGCCGTGCCCCGGCCGGCCCCGGAATCTTTCGCGGCCCCGCCGGCCAAACGGGCGGCTCCGAGGGTGGAACCGGCCCCGGGCCTGGCGACCGGCCTGGCCGTCGGCATGCGGGTCAGCCACCCGGTCTACGGCCCCGGGCTGGTGGTGGAAATCGCCGGGCCCCAGGCGGTGATAGACTTTGACCTTTTCAGCCGGAAAAAGGTCGCCATACAATACGCCAGGTTGGCGGCGTTATAAAAATCACCATATCGGACCAAGGCCTTTCATGTCCTATAAAACCGAAATTCAAAAACTGTTCGACCTGCAAAAATTCGGCATGAAATTCGGGCTGGACGGCATGCGCGGCCTGCTGGCCAGCCTGGGCGATCCCCACCAGGGGCGGAAGTTCGTCCACCTGGCCGGCACCAACGGCAAAGGCTCGGTGGGCACCATGCTCCAGGCCATGCTGACCCGGGCCGGCTATCGGGTGGGCCTGTACACCTCGCCCCACCTGATCACCTTCCGCGAACGGATGAAGGTGGGCGGAACGATGATCAGCGAGGCGGATACCCTGCGGCTCGCCGAACGGATCTGGCGGGTCTGCGATCCGGCCTCCCAGCCGACCTTTTTCGAATTTGTCACGGCCATGGCTTTCCTGTACTTTCAGGAACAGGGCACGGACCTCGACATCATCGAGGCGGGCCTGGGCGGCCGGCTGGACTCCACCAACGTCATCACCCCGCTGGCCGCCGCCATCACCAACATCTCCCTGGAGCACATCGAACATCTGGGGGACACGGTGGCCAAGATCGCCGCCGAGAAAGCGGGCATCATCAAACCCGGCGTGCCCGTCGTGGCCGGGGCCCTGGTTCCCGAAGCCCGGGAGGTGATCCTGAGCACCGCCGCCGAACGCCGCAGCCCGGCCTTTCTCCTGGACCGCGACTTCACCGCGGCAGCCGCCGGAGCGGGCCAGGACGGCCGGCAGACCATTGATTTCACCTTCGGGAAGCGGAGCCTCCCGGGTCTGGCCCTGAATCTGGCCGGCCCCCATCAGGCCGACAACGCGGCCGTGGCTTTGGCCCTGGTTTTTTCGCTGGCCGAGTCCGGCTTTCCGGTGGAGGAAAAAGCCATCCGGGACGGTCTGGCCACAGCGGTCTGGCCGGGACGGGCCGAGACTTGGCCGCCCCGCTCCTGGCCGCCGGAGGGGCCGGCCGCCAATGCGCCGCTCCTTCTGGACGGCGCCCATAACCCGGACGGGGCCCGGGCTCTGGCCAGGCTTTTGGCCGGCCGGCCCCGCCGCCGCCTGTTTCTCATCGTCGGCGTCATGGCCGACAAGGACGTTTCCGGCGTTCTGGGCCCCATCATCGCCCAGGCCGACCGCCTTTTGCTGACCCGGCCGGCCTTCAGCCGGGCCGCCAGCCCGGAGCTTTTGTTGGACAAGGTGGTGGCCGCCTTCGGCACGCCGAAGGCGCCGACCACCCTCCACCCGGCCATTCCCGAAGCCCTGGCCGCCGCGGCCCGGGAAGCGGCGCCCGAGGATCTGGTGGTGGTCAGCGGGTCCCTGTTCACCGTGGGCGAAACCCGGGCCTATCTCGAACGTATCGCTGAAGTGGAATCAAACTGAAAGGATTCCCCTATCTTGCCCTTCTCGTCAACCGCCATACACCGTCCCAGCCGGAACCGACCGGAGCGCCGCCGCTCCGCCCTGGTTCCGCTTTTGGCCCTGTGTCTGGCGGTCGCACTCCTGATCGGGCTCCCGGCCCCGCCTCTGGCGGCGCAGCTGGAAAACTCCCTCTCCGGCCTTCTCAAGCAGCCTTCGAAAAAAAGCCTGACCGGGGACGACACCACGGTGAACGACTTCCTGCCCCCGAACCAGCAGCAATACATCCTGGCCCGCCTGGACCAGTCCCGGCAGGTGGTGGTGACCATCGGCGGCGACGATCCCGATAAGCCGGCCATCGTCATCCGGGCCGACGAAATCGAGAACGCCCGGAACCAGCACCTGAGCCGCTTCCTCGGCCACGTCTCCATCACCCGGGGGCCGGAAACCATCACCGCCGACCGGGCCTTGTGGAACGACCAGACCAACACCGTCGAACTCACCGGCAACCTCCGCATCGAAACCCCGGATTTCACCATCATGGCCGGCCGGGCCGTGGTCAACCTCGATTTGTACATCGCCAAAATTTACGAGGGGAAAGCCTATTTCCCGTCGCGCAACTACTACGTGAGCGGGGCCATCCTGGAGCGCCTGGGCGAGCGGACCATGCAGATCCAGGACGGCACGGCCACCACCTGCGACGGCCCCAATCCGGCCTGGACCATCCACGCCGACAAGCTCACCGTCACCGAGGGCGGCTACGCCACGGCCTCCGGGGCCTCGTTCAACACCGGGCGGCTGCCGATCGTCAAGGTGCCGTGGATGATGTTCCCGGTGAAAAACGAGCGGCAGACCGGCTTCCTCTTCCCGGCCGTGGCCTTGTCCTCGCGGGACGGCCTGACCGTGGCCCTTCCCTTTTTCTGGGCCACCGGCGAAAACCACGACCTGACCTTCACCCCCATCTGGCGCAACGACCGGGGCTTGTCGTCCACCGTGGAAGGCCGCTACCACCTGGAAGAAGGCCGGGGCATCTGGCAGATGACCTATCTCGACGACAAGAAGCCCCAGTATTTCGACTATAAAAACACCCCGAACAGCCAAGAGGCCCGGGAGCGTTACTGGCTGCGGGCCATGAATCAATGGCGCCTGGGCGACTGGGACATCAACCTGGATCTGGATCTGGTCTCCGACCCTCTGTATCTGGCTGAATTCCGCGGCGATCTCGACGGCTTCGGCAAATCGTCCAACCTGTTCACCCAGGAATTCGGGCGCACCGTCAACGAATACCTCGATCCCATGCGCTCCAACACCTTCTACGCCCAGCGGGCCTCGTACGACAGTTTCTTCCGGGGCGGTCTGGAATACACCGACAACCTCTATAACCAGAACAACGACGACACCATCCAGCGCCTGCCCTTCATCCAATACAACCTGGTCGGCCGCCCCCTGGGCGAGGTCGCGGACGCGGTCGATTCGGTCAGCGCGCCGCGCCTGTTCCTGGACATGCGCTACGACTATTTTTCCCGCACCTCCAACGCCTTCAGCCTGACGGACGAAACCGGGCACCGGGCGTTTATCAATCCGTCCCTTTTGTGGAGCGCCCCGGTGGCCGGTCTGGCCACGCTCCAGGTGACGGGCGATCTGGAACTGACCATGTACGCCGCCGACGGCTATCGGCCCTCCCTGGGCACCCCGGCGGCCCGGGACGCGGCCCGGCACAACAGCAACGACAACCGCCTGGCCGGCTCCGTGGAGGCCGCCCTCTCCACCACCTTCAGCCGGGTTTTCAGCGGCGGCCCGGGCGACGCCCTGGCCACCCGGCACCAGATCACCCCGACCGTCATCTTCACCGACGTCGAGGCCCCGGACGACCAGAGCGACCTGCCATACTGGGATCCCCTGGACCGCCGGCTGTCGCGCCGCACGGTCAAGTACGGCCTCCTCAACACCTTTGTCAGCAAAAGCGCCCAGGTGGACGAGCACGGCGCGAACGCCGGGTTCAACTATTTCCAGTTCCTCAAGATCGGCCTCTGGAGCAGCTACGAATTCACCGACAACCTGGATTGGGCCAGGAATCCCATGGCCCGCTACCTGACCACCGATTATTATGAGCAGGGCGTCGGACCGGTGGAGCTGGAAATCGAGGCTTTCTTCAACCCCTATTTCTCCGCCCGCCTGGTTTCCGGCATGGACGGCCAGACCGGCAACATCACCAGCCACGACCTGAGCCTCAAGGTGCAGGACCCCCGGGGCGACAGCCTGATTCTGACGTATGACTTCGACTCCCCCAAATCGGCCGGGGTCACCACCGTCGGCTATGACAAATACGAGGAAATCCGGGCCGACCTGGGCATCGTCCTCACCTCCGAATGGCGGGCCGACTTCTCCACCCGTTTCGACATGCGGGCCGACCGGCCTCTGGAAACCCACGCCCGCCTCATGTATCAAGCCCAGTGCTACGGCCTGGGGGTCCTCTATTCCGACAGCGACAACGACCGCCGCGTCGGCCTGGTGGTGGACCTCCTCGGCCTCGGCGCCATCAACTACGACCAAACCGGCCTGGCCACCCCGCCGAAATTCTTCTATCAGTGAGCCCTGACCAAGGGCGGCGAAAAGGCAAAGGGCGGGGCCGGCGTGTTCGCCGGCCCCGCCCTTTTCATTTGCCGTATTGGAGAGGAAACGTTTATTCCTTGGTGATGATGAGAAAGAGGCTGGAGTCGTCGACTTCTTCCAGACGGTAGGGCCGGCCGGAAGACCGGCCCAGTTCGGCCAAATCGTCCACCGAAAAGGTGGCGGCCGTGAAGCCGTCCACGCAGACGATGCGGCCGTCCCGGGTCTGTTCCCGGTCGATGGCGCCCAACAGGCCCTTGGCCGCCTGCTCTTCGAACCAGGCCAGCCGGTGCGGCCAGAATTTGGGGCTGTAGGTGCTGAAATAGCCCCGACCGCCGGTTTTCAGAGCGTCCAGGGTTTCGCGGACCAGGAGTTCCGGCCGGCCCTTCATGGCCGACAAGCCGTTCTGAAGGACCAGGACCACATCGAACTCGTCCTCAAAGTCCAGCCGGTAGGCGTCCCCCGCCGCCATCCGGACGTTTTCGTGCTCCCGCACATAGCCGCGGCCCAAGGCCACCGAATCCTCGGCGAGATCGAGGCCCACCAGTTCGGCGGCGAAGGGGGCCAGTTCCTTCAGGACGCGGCCGTAGCCCGCGCCCAGTTCCAGCACCCGGTCCGTGGGGCGCAGGGCGGCGCGGACGAAATCCATTTCCGCCCGCAGGTATTGGGCCACCCGGGGCAGCCCCGTGTCGTAGATCCGGCGGAGCCGGTCCGAATGCAGTTGGCGCGCGTAATAATTGTCCGACATAGGGGCACCTCCTGATGGTCAGGCCCCGGCCAGGCCGTGCAGTTCCACCAGACAGGCGCACGGTGCGGCGGAGCCCGCGCTTTTGGCCGCGAGGGTGAAGCGGGCCAGGTCGCGGCCGGGATTATCGAGGGCGATGGTGCCGCCGGCCGGGGCTTCGGCGGTGAAATCCGCGGTCGACAAGGTCAGCGGCGCGGCCGCGTAAACCAGGATGGTCGTGGCCTGGGAACAGAAGGTCCGGGGCCGGGCCAGTTCCGGCCACTCCAGCCGGGCCCGGCAGCGGCCGGGATTGAAGATCAGATTGAAATCGCGGATGGGCCCGTCCAAAAGCGCGCTCTCCACCGCCGAAGCGCCGGAAAAGACGAAGGGGTCGTATCGGCGCAGGGGGCCGGTGGGGCGGCCGTCCACGGTCAGGCGGAAGCCGTTGCCTTCCAGGGTATTGATGATGCGCAAATAGCCGGGGAAGGCGGAAAAGGGGCCGTCTTCCCTGATCTCGGCGATGGAAAGCCGCCAGTCGAAGGGCTGAGCGCCGTCGGACGGGAAGCGGCCGATTTCCCAGGTGAAGCCCCGGCCGTTCTTCCAGGGCATGCGGCGGTATTCCTCAAGCGATATGATGCGGTGATCCATACTCGACTCCGGCCGAAAACGGTGGTTGATTAATCATGTATGTACATCTTTCCCGTTTTATGCTACAGTGGTCACGGGTGAAAAAATACACATGGCTCAGGAAAGTGAAACAAGAGTATGATCCTCGTCGGCGATACGGCCGAAAACCTCGGCGCCCCGGATTCTTCCCAGCAGCCCGTCCCCCACTATCTGCGCATCAAGCGGCTGATTCTCTCCAAAATCAACTCCGGGGAGTGGACCGCCAATTACCGCATCCCCTCGGAAAAAGAGCTGTCGGCCATGTTCGACGTCAGCCGCATGACCGTGAACCGGGCCCTGCGGGAACTGACCGTGCAGGGGGCCCTGGTGCGGCTCCAGGGCGTGGGCACGTTCGTGTCCGAAAACAAGATGGAATCGGCCCTCATGTCGGTGCGCAACATCGCCGATGAAATCAAGGCCCACCCGGACCACCATCACCGCACGGAAGTGATCGTCCTGGAAAAATGCTTCGCCACGCCGGAACTGGCCCTGGCGCTGAACATCAAGCCGCGCCAGATCGCCTTCCACTCGCTTCTTCTCCACTACGACAACGACGTGCCCGTGCAGTTGGAAGACCGCTACGTCAACACCGTCATGGCTCCGGACTACCTGGCCCAGGATTTCGCCCGCGAAACCCCCAATGCCTACCTCAGCGCCGTGGCGCCCCTGACCGAGGCCGAGCACATCGTCGAGGCGGTGCTGCCCACGAACCAGGAAGCGGCCTGGCTGCGCATCGAGCCCAGCGAACCGTGCTTGCAGTTGCGCCGCAAAACCTGGTCGCACCAGAATGTGGTCACCGGCGCCCGTCTCCTGTATCCCGGCTCACGATACCGGTTGGAAGGGCGTTTCTACTCTTAAAAGGCGATAGAGGCTGGGATCGGCCTTGGCGAGGTGAAAGTTTTCTCCGTTCGCTCGTGATTTTGAGGGTCACAACTCGCTTCGCTCAGACAGTGACCCTCAAAATCACGGCTCTCTCCGAAAATTTTCACCTCGCCAAGGCCTCGCCTTCCGCCATGGTTTCGCAAAGATTGCAAGGGCGTCAGCCTCATTTCATCATCTTGGCCTTCGGAAGCCCCCTCACCCCGGCCCCCCCCACACACAAATTCCAGATGCACCGGTTCCGGGCTTAGCGGAGTCTGCCCTGAACCGTACCCTTTCCCGCCGGTGCGGAAAGAATGCGGCGATTCGCTTTTATATCACCCCCTGAAGGAGCCCCGGTTCCTCCGGGGCTCCGCCGGGTCCAGGGTGAACCCCTGGTTAGGGGTGTGGGGGCTAACGGCCCCCACTACTTTAAATAGCCAATTACCTTCTATAGATATCGTTGCCGCGCGAGTCGGTGGCCACGACCACGGGCATTTCTTCGAGGGTGAGGCGGCGGATGGCTTCGGTGCCGAGGTCTTCGAAGGCGATCATTTCCACTTTTTTGACGCATTGGCTCATGAGGGCGGCCGCGCCGCCGATGGCCGCGAAGTAGACGCCGCCGTTTCTGACGATGGCGCCGGTGACGTCCTGCCCGCGCAGGCCTTTGCCGATCATGGCCTTAAGGCCGCGCTCGATGAGATAGGGGGTATAGGCGTCCATGCGGCCGCTGGTGGTGGGGCCCACCGAGCCGATGACCTGGCCGGGTTTGTTGGGACAGGGGCCGGCGTAGTAGACGATTTGACCCTGGAAATCGAAGGGCGGTTTTTCCCCGCGTTCCAGCATTTCCACCAGGCGCTTGTGGGCCGCGTCGCGGGCGGTGTAGACGGGGCCGCTCAGGCGGACCATTTCGCCGGCCTTGAGTCCGGCGATGGCCACGTCGGTCAGCGGGGTGTGCAGAATTTTTTCAGCCATGGTGACGTTCTCCTCCCCAAACGTGTCAGAGGATTCGCTCGGCGTGCCGGGTGACGTGGCAGCCGATGTTGACGGCCACGGGGAGGCCCGCGATGTGCGTGGGATAGGTGCCTATGTGCACGGCCAGGGCCGTGGCCCGGCCGCCGAAGCCGGCCGGCCCGATATCCAGTTGGTTGATGTCGGCCAAAAGCCCGGTTTCGACGTCGCGCCAAAAGGGGTCGCTGTTGGCGCGCCCCACGGGCCGCAGGAGGCCGCGCTTGGCCAGGATGGCCGCCTTTTCCATGGTGCCGCCCACGCCCACGCCCACGATGATGGGCGGGCAGGGGTTGGGGCCGGCCTGGGTGATGGTGTCGATGACGAATTTTTTCACGCCGTCCAGGCCCTGGGCCGGCTTGAGCATTTTGAGCGCGCTCATGTTTTCGCTGCCGAAGCCCTTGGGCGAGACGGTGAGCTTCAGTTGATCCCCGGGCACAATTTCATAGTGGATGACGGCCGGGGTGTTGTTTTTGGTGTTTTCCCGGCGGATGGGGTCGGCCACCACGGATTTCCGCAGGTAGCCTTCTTCATAGCCCCGGGCCACACCGGCATTGATGGCGTCTTCGATGAAGCCGCCCACCACGTGAAGATCCTGCCCCAGTTCCGCGAAGACCACGGCCATGCCCGTGTCCTGACAGATGGGAATCATCTGTTTTTTGGCGACGGCCGCGTTTTCCAGAAGCGTGGAAAGCACCTGGCGGCCCAAGGGGTTGGTCTCTTCCTGTTCGGAGGCGGCCAGGGCGGAACGGATGTCCTCGGCGATGAGGCAGTTGGAGGCGATGCACATTTCGCTGACGGCTTGGGTGATCGCGTCGCAGGTGACTTCGCGCATGGCTATTCCTCCTCGGGGTTGATCTGGTTGAAGTCCTCGGCGTCCTGGAGCTTGTCGGTGATGGTGCCGACCAGGGCGTAGCGGCCGGAGGTCTTGTCGTATTTGAATTCCTTCAGCAGGCGGAAGTGCTCGATCTCCGAGGTGTTGCGTACGTGGATGCGCGGGCCGGTGCAGGGGATGATGATGGAATCCCCGATCTGGATGTGGTTCTCGTCGTGATAGCTGACCGGGAGATCCTGGTTCAGGATGTCCCGCACGTTCTTTTCCACTTCGTTCAGGTCCACTTCCAGCTTGAGGGGGAAGTTGAGCACAAAGCCGCCCCGCACGTCGCTGTTGACGTTCTTGAAGCTGTAGAAGGGGATGTGGGAAGTTTCCTGCAGGACGTAGGCGGTCAGGTCCTCGGCCGTGTGGGCCATCTTGCGCTTCTGGAGCGAGGGGATGACCACGTTGTAGATGTCACGCGGCAGGGGCCCGAAAAGGGTCGGCCGGGTGACGATGATTTCCTCCCCGATGCCGATGAGGATATCGGCGTTGGTTTTCAGGTACGGGTAGAGGAGATCGAAATGCTCGACCACGACCCGCCGATTGTTGGCCAGGGCGCCCTGGACAAACTCGACGATTTCGTACATCTGGGTGAAAGCCATCTGGAAACGCATGTCGATGTGGTAGGTGGCGGTCTTGAAATCGTGATCCAGATCCACGGGCCGCACCTGCATGACCTTGTCCATGGCGATGAGGTCGTCGTCGTTGGAAAGGGTGACGCCGGGGAAGATGCCCTTGATGACCAGGGACTTGCCGCTGCCGGAATCGCCGATGATGCCGATGAGGCGGTCCTTGTAGCTCAGGTGCAGATGGGCGATCTGCTCGCCCAGGCTCATCAGGCGCTCCCGGCCCCGGGGGGCGAAATAGACGGAATAGATGTGCTGTACGGTAATGGCGTCCACTAAAAACCTCCCCCGTCATCCCGGTCTTCGCCGGGATGACGGAATAAGAAGAAGAGGCGCTTTCTCGGACGACCCCGCCGCGCCCAACGACCAACTCACACGGAGAAGGGTCCAGGGCAACGCCCTGGTTACAGGTCGAACTCGAAGCCCAGAAGCGGGCCGTGCTGCTGGGCGCCGTAGACATCGGTCTCCCCGAGGTTGCCCGAGGGGATGGGCCGGTCGATGGTGATCTTGATGGCCTTGGCCGGCGGGAAGTTGATCACGCCGATGACCTGGTCGGCCTCGATGCCGTAGAGTTCCGCGAAACTCTCTCTGGTGAAGATGTTGGCCCCGGCCGCTTTGCGGAACATATCCTCGTCTTTGAAAATGACGTCGAAGGTCAGCTCGTAGGGGCCGGAATTCTTGCTCCGGATGACGTCGGCCACGTCGAACAGCTTATAGCGCATGGCACTCTCCTTTGCGGCAGTCGTGCATCACCACCGGGAAATATTCGGCCGGGTCGTCGACCTCCATCAGATGGTAGAGGCTGAACTCGTACACCTCTCCGGCCTTGAAATCCGAGGGCGAAAAGGGGAAGGCCAGGTTGCCGGCCGTGGACTTCCGGCCCGGATACCCGAAGTGGAGCATGGTGGAACGGGCGAAGCCGCAGATGGTGTTGGCCCGCTCCTGGGTGGGGGCCACAGCCTCGATGATGATGCCCAGCTCCGGCGCGGCCGAGCCGGCGGGAGCCAGGTCCTTGAACATGGCCAGGACTCCCTTCTGCCCGTAAATCTTGAAATCCAGGAAAAAGGTGGCCGGGTCGAGGTGGGTGAAGTTGGACTTCACCCGGGCCTTGACCGCCTCCACGACGGCGTCGATCTGGCCGATCATGACGGGGTCGGCCGTGGCCGCGAAGGACACGGTGCGGAAACCCACCCGGCGGGCGCCCTCCAGCTTGACCGCGTATTTGCCCTCGATGGGCACGAAACGGCTGCCCTTGACGATCACCGAATTTTCCGTGGCCTGGGTGAAGGTGGTCCGGGTCAGGTCCAGAACGCCGCCCGGGCCGGGGAGAATGAGGGGGTTGCTTTTTTCATACAGGGTGTGGGCCGCGACCGAGAGCGTCGTGCACTTGCGCTCCGGGGACAACGGTTCCAGCACAAAGTGGTCTTTCCGCAGCGTGCCGAACATGCTGTCGCTGCCGCTGCCCGGGGTGGCGGCGATGGCCGCGCACTCGAGAATTTTCCCCAGGTGGATGGCCAGGCCCGGGTCGAAGCCTTCCTTGATGGCCAGGGCCGCGAACACGGCCGGGTCGTAGGCGCGGCCCGCCAGGATGACCTGGGCGCCCTGCTCCAGAGCTTTGATGAAAGGCTCCTCGCCCATCTGGGCCACGATGGAGGTGGTCTGGTTGACCAGGTCCTCGGTCAGAGGCGGGGCCGGCGGGAGGGGCTTGATGCGGCCGGCGCGGAGGTTTTTCAGCACGTCCTCGTGCTTGATCTCCGCGCCGATGACGGCCAGCTTGAAATCCAGGCCCTGCTCGCGGGCGATTTCGCGGACAATGTCCACGTTCCACTGCAAATGGCTGTCGGCCCCGGAACCGCCGCAGGAACCCACGATGACCGGGATGCCGCGTTCCAGCGCGGCCGGGATCATCAGAGCCAGATCTCGTTTGACGGCCTGTCGGTCGGTGAACGAGAGCCCCGCGCCCAGGTAGTACGGGCCCGGATCGGTGGAGCCGGCGTCGACGGCGATGACGTGCGGATTCTTTTTCAGCCCCTCTTTAAAGGAGGCTTCGGGAAAGCCGTAGCCTAAAATCGCGGTCGGCGAAAGAATTCTGATCTCATCCATGCTCATTTACCTCCCCGCTTTCCGGAGGGCCAAAATGCGCTGCATTTCATTGTAGACGATCATGAAACCCTCGTCCACCCCCATGCCGGGCTTGGCCAGGCACTGGTCGGGCGAGGTGGCCATGGCCACGTGGACGCAGGCCTGGGCCGAGCGTTCGGTCTCGTTGCAGGTGCCGCCGAGGTAGGCCTTGACGCCCTTCTTCCGGCAGTACATCACGGCTTCGATGCAGTTGTTGATGCCGCCGAGGTCCGGGGTCTTGATCTGGATCATGTGGCCCGCGCCCCGGTCGGAGAAGTCGCGCACGTCCTCGAGGGTGTTGCACCATTCGTCGGCCACGATTTCCACATTGATCTTTTTCTTGGCCAAGAGGCGGCAGATTTCAGCCAGCGCCTCGATCTGCTTTTCCCGGTCGCCCAAGTCCACCGGGCCCTCGATGCGCAGGGGGAAGGGCTTGGCCGCTTTTTCCAACCCGCCGAGGAAGTCGGTGATGCGCTCGAAGTCGTTATTGAAGGCCAGGCTCATGGTGCCGTAGACGTCGATGTGCATGGTCGGGTGATAGTCGGCCCGGGGCCGCAGGTCCACGATGCGTTTTGCCAGCCACTCGATATAGGCTTTCAGCTTCTCGCCGTTCTCGCCGAGCTTGTCCTTGACGTTGTTGAACAGGGCGTGGGGCAGCACGGCCGCGCCCTTGAGGATGATCTTGTCGGCGTTGAGGTAGCGGTCGTCGCCGGACTGGCAGAAAATGGGGATCGGCTTGTCGGACACAGTCAGGCCGTATTCCTCGGCCACCACCTGGGCCATCTGCTTCCTGGACGCCTTGGCCGCCGCGTCCAGCAAGGCCTGGCTCACGCCGTAGCGGATGGCGGTGTGCATCTTGCGGCCGCCGGCCTGGTGTTGGTCGATTTCCTCGGCGAGCTGGCGGAAGCCGGTGATCTCGCGGCCGATCAGGAGCGGTTTTATTTCTTTTCCAATGACCGGAATGAAATCCTCGGCCAGGAACAGCGGATCGCGGCCGCCGGCCCCGGAATACTGCACGGCCGCGCAGTCGCCCCAGGCCACCTGTCCGTCTTCCAGAATCAGCATAACCGAGATGGATTCGCCGGCCTGCCGCACCTGGGTGAAGCCCGGGGTGGCCGGGGCCCCGTGGTAGGTGTTGCCGTCGGGCACGGCCCCGCCCTTGATGGCCTTCTGGTCGTCGAAGAAAAATCCGGTTTTGCCGGCGGAACACACCATATCGATGATTTTCATTTTTCCACTCCAAGGGTCCAAAATGGGGCCCGCATATCTGGTCCCGCCGGGGCATCAGGCGGGAAGTGTTGGTGAGAATGACTTTACTGATGCGCTATCACCGGGGGTGGCCGACCAGGTAGCCCTTGCCGATGGCGTAGATGTCGTCCACCACCATCTGGAAGCTCACGGGCCGGCGCTCGGCCTGGCCGCGCTCTTCCAGCTTGGCCCGGTGAAAGGCCTTGAGGTCCTCCGGGAAAGGCAGGCGGCCGGGATCCAGAATCCGCACCGCGCCGGTGAGGTCGCGGGCGGGGAGGAGCTTGCCGGCGTTGAACTTGCTGGGCGCGAAGGGCACGTCGATCAAGCCGGCGGCAAAAGCCCGGACCGTCCCGACGGCGAAGTCGCCCTCGCCGATCTGGTGGATGGCCTCGATGAGGGCCTTGACCTCCGCTTCGATGATGCGCACTTCCTCCTCCACTTCGTGGATATTGAGGAGGTTCTGGTCGCTCAGCATGGAGACCATCTGCTTGGTGGCCTTAAGGCCCATGGCGTTGGCTTCCTTGGTCGGGACGCCCATGGCCTCGTGCGGGGTCTTGACGATGACCTTGGTGGCCTTGGACAACGCCGCGGCCGCCGCGCCCCAGGAGATGACCCCGAAGGCCTTGGATTCGTCCTGCGGGAAACCGCCCATCCACTGGTGGAGAACCGTGGTCACGGTGACGTCGCCGAAGCCGTGTTCCTTCAGGAAGTGTTCGGTGATGTTCTTGAGGGACCGGACGGCGGCCACGTCCTGGATGATATTGCCGCACTGGCCGTAGCCCACGGTCACGTGCTTGACGCCCTGGGTCGCGGCCAGGAGGCTTTCCAGCACGGCCACAGTGTGGGAGATGCACGGAGGCACCAGGGTGCCGGTGAGGGGGCCGAAGGGCTCGCGGTTGATGCGCACCCCGGCCTCTTCATAGAGGCCGATCAGGCGGTCGCAGTACTGCCAGTCGGTGATGGTCTTTTCCAGGGAGTGTTCCTTGGAATAGGGGATGTTGTAGGAGATGCCGCCGCCCTCGTAGGAGGTGAAGCCGCCGGCCACGCTGATTTCGGTCAAGAGGCGCGCGTCCGGCGTGCCGTGGCGAACCTGCACCGGGCTTTTGACCGAAGACGTCACCTTGCGGCACACGGCCACCCCGTGGTTGACCGCCGGAAAGCCGTTCAGGAGCGACCGCTTGTATTTGCGGCTTTCCTCGATGCCGGTCTGGGCTTCCTGATAGCGGTTGTGGCGGGTGTAGCTGTCGATCGTGCTCGGCAAGAGATCCGCTTCGCCTTCGCTCTCCAGATATTGCAGAAGTTCGATGTGCTCTTCCGGCAGCGCCACCCCGGCCCGGGGCTGGATCAGGGTTTCCCCTTTTTTCTCGGCCTGGTCGAGTTTCGCCGAAAAGCGTTTCTTGGCGGGGATGGCTTTTTGGTATTCCACGGCCTCCTGGAAATTGACCTCCGCCCCGGTGGGCCACTGCTCCAGCACTTCCCGCCGGAGGCCCTGGAACACGTCATCGCTCAGTTTCTGGTTCTTCAGAACAACCACCATCGGATTATCCCTCTTTCTTGGTATTAGTCAATCCACGGCGCCGGCCGGCATTTCGTCCATCATGATCTGGAGGGCCGTTTCCGGTTCCAGCCGCGACAGAAGGCCCATGGCCGACAGAATATATTTCCGGTCCACCAGCAGTTTGGGGGACAAAGGTTTCAGGAGGTTCAGGTCGGAAGGCTGATACACGGCGCCGGACAGCGCGTAGGCCGGAGCCAGGCTGTTGATGATGGGGCCGCCCGTGCCGATGACGAAGGCGACGTTGCCGAGGTCCTTGCCGGTCTGGGCATAAGCGCGGCCCTGACTGGTAAAGACCTCCTCGGTGAAGCCGCAGTGGCGCTCCATGGCTGTTTTCACGGCGGCCCGGGTCATTTCCTCATCGATTTTCCGCTCCAGGGTGCCGCAGTCCGGCAGTATATCCGGAGTGCGGCCGCAGACGCCCAGCCAGTCGCGCACGGCTTCGGGCGTGGTTCCCAGGTCGTCGGCCACGGCCTCCAGCCCGGCCGCCTCGGCCAGGGAGCGGAGGCTGTAGCGCAGCCCCAGGTCGCCTTCCACCGTTCTTTTGGCGAAGGGGTGGCGGAAGCCGCGCAGGAAGACGTTAGTCTTGGTCGGCAAGCCTTCGGCCATGGAATAGACGTCGGTGGTGGCCCCGCCCACGTCAAAGATCACCAGTTCCCCCAGTCCGGGCCGTCCTTTCAGGCCCCGGCCGAGCAAGGCCGCGGCCTCGAACACGGCGAGCGGCGTGGGGATGATCTCGCCGGCCAGGAGCGTCTGCAATTCGCTCAAGCCCTTGGCCGATATGATGTTCCTGATGAACAGATCGCGGATGGCCGCCTTGGCCGGCTCGATGTTGAGTTGGTTGATGTCGGGCATCACGTTCTGGCAGAACCGGGTTTCACCCTGGTAGTCCTGGAGGATGTCCCGCAGGCCGTCCACCGCGCTTTTGTTCCCGGCCACCACCAGCGAGGCTGCCAGGCCTGACTCGGCCAGCATCCGCCCGTTGTGGAGGATGACGTCCTTGTTGCCGCCGTCGATGCCGCCGGACAAAAGGATCATGTCCGGCTTGGCGGCCGCGATTTCGGCCACCTCGTCGCGGGAGAGCTCGTAGGCGTAGGTCTTGAGAATCTTGGCCCCGGCGTTGGCCGTGGCCAGGCGGGCGGCCTGCACGGTCAAATCGGGCACCAGGCCCACGGCGATCATCTTCAGGCCGCCGGCCGCCGAACTGGAGGCCACCTTCTTCGTGAACTCCAGCCGGCCGCACTGTCCGCGCAACTCCGCCAGGGCGGCCTCATAGCCTTCCAGGACGTTGGTCTCGATGGTGGTGAAGGCCTTGGCCGTACCGACAATGCGCCGCCCGTCCACGTCCACCGCCGTGAGTTTCGTAAAAGTGCTGCCTATGTCCGCCGTCAATATAAGGTTCATATGCCGATCCTTATAATATAAGACCCAGGTGGCCGACGCGCCAGTGGGCAAACTGGCTCAGGGTTCGCGGCCTGGTTACGTGGGAATGCCCAAATCGGTTTTCAGGTCCGCGATGGTGGTTTCCGGAGGCGTGCCCGGGGGATAGACCCGGTCGAACCCCATGTCCTTGAAGGTCCGCTCCACCTCGGCGAAAACGGCCTTGCCGACCACGAGGTTTCCGCCGGCGTACAATTTTATGTTTTTCAAGCCCGCCTCATCGCACTTTTCGCGCAGGCCCCGGCAGTCGATCTCGCCGTGCCCGTAGAGAGAGGAGACGGCGATGACGTCCGCGCCGGACTCGACGGCCGCCTCCAGAAACTCCTTCTGGGAGGTCATGACCCCCAGATTGACGACCTTGAAGCCGGCTTCCTCGAACGCGTAGGCCAGTATCTTGTTGCCCACGGCGTGAACATCGGCCCCTATCACTCCTAGAACGATTACCTTCTGCCTCATTGAAACAACCCCCCTGGTCACAGGATTTCCGCAGCTCTAGGCCCCGACCGCACGGGCCGGGGAATGTGTATCTCGTGCCGTCGCCGGGCGACGGGTCGGCGGGGCGGTCGCTCCGGACTGTCCGTTTCGGGGACCGAGCCTTCGCCGGGTGAACTTCGATCAGACATTTTCAATTCGAACTATACATGTATATACCTTTAAAAAGAATAGCCCAATTCCGCGGAAAAGGGAAGCCTTTTTTTCGGTTCCGCTTCAAAGAAGGCTCAATTGAGTCGTGATCATATTTTAATATATTGAAATTATTCATAATAATTTACAAATTATAAACCGTTCACCCCCCCCCCGCAATGAAGCTCATCCGGGCTTTGGGGGTGGATTTTGGAGCTCGAATTTTTTGCCGGGAGGAACGGCGTATCGGGCTTATTCTTATTTACAATAATTTAAACACGTTACGCAACAAAATTTCAAGAAACCCGATTTGTCGGACCGGAGAGATGCAATCCGAGAGTGGGCTCATTTTTTATAACAAATAAAATCAGTATATTACGATGGAGAAAAAAACGGCTGCATTTTGATGTTGTATATACATGATAAGTCGTGCTATATTTTAAACGTAATGAGACCGCTACGCTCTCTCTATCCGGCCGCGGCCGGAATGGCATCCGCCCTACATATGTTCGGGGTCGGGCGGGACGGAAAAAAAAAATCCCTCTCTCACCACGCCAGCCCACTCCGGCGAACCCTTCGCTTTCTATTATTAATGGAGGTCGACCCATGGCTAAGCACAACATGTTCCGCGACGTCGAAATTCGGGCCCCCCGGGGCCCCAAGCTCACGGCCAAGAGCTGGCAGACCGAAGCTCCCTTGCGTATGCTCATGAACAACCTGGACCCGGATGTGGCGGAAAACCCCAAGGAACTGGTGGTCTACGGCGGCATCGGCCGGGCCGCCCGCGACTGGGAATGCTATGACCAGATCGTCAAGGCCCTGACCAACCTGGAACTGGACGAAACCTTGCTCGTCCAGTCAGGCAAACCCGTCGGCATCTTCAAGACCCACGAAAACGCCCCCCGGGTGCTCATCGCCAACTCCAACCTGGTGCCCCATTGGGCCACTTGGGAACACTTCAACGAACTCGACGCCAAGGGCCTGATGATGTACGGCCAGATGACGGCCGGCAGTTGGATCTACATCGCCAGCCAGGGCATTGTCCAGGGCACGTATGAGACCTTTGTCGAGGCCGGCCGCCAGCACTGCCAGGGCAGCCTCAAGGGCCGTTGGGTCCTGACCGCCGGCCTGGGCGGCATGGGCGGCGCCCAGCCCCTGGCCGCCACCCTGGCCGGGGCCTCTTCCCTGAACATCGAATGCCAGCAGACCAGCATCGACTTCCGCCTCCGCACCCGCTATGTGGACGAACAGGCCAAGGATCTCGAAGACGCCATGGCCCGCATCCGCAAATACACCTCCGAGGGCAAGGCCATTTCCATCGCTCTGTGCGGCAACGCCGCCGAGATTTTGCCGGAAATGGTGAAAAAAGGCTACAAGCCCGACCTCCTGACCGACCAGACCAGCGCTCACGACCCCCTCCACGGCTACCTCCCCATCGGCCTGACCTGGGAAGAGTACCGCCGCCAGGGCCAGACCGATCCGGAAAAGACGGTCAAAATGGCCAAGCGGTCCATCGCCCAGCACGTCCGGGCCATGCTCGATTTCCAGAAACAGGGCGTCCCCACCTTCGACTACGGCAACAACATCCGCCAGATGGCCAAGGAAGAGGGCGTGACCGACGCCTTCAACTTCCCCGGCTTTGTGCCGGCCTACATCCGGCCCCTGTTCTGCCGGGGCATCGGGCCCTTCCGCTGGGCGGCCCTGTCCGGCGACCCGCAGGACATCTACAAAACCGACGCCAAGGTCAAGGAACTCATTCCCAACGACACCCACCTCCATAACTGGCTCGACATGGCCAAGGAACGCATCAGCTTCCAAGGCCTGCCGGCCCGCATCTGCTGGGTGGGCCTGGGCCAGCGGGCCAAGCTGGGCCTGGCCTTCAACGAGATGGTCCGCAAGGGCGAACTGTCCGCGCCGGTGGTCATCGGCCGCGACCACCTCGACTCCGGCTCCGTGGCCAGCCCGAACCGCGAAACCGAATCCATGCGCGACGGCTCCGACGCCGTGTCCGACTGGCCGCTCCTGAACGCCCTCCTCAACACCGCCAGCGGGGCCACCTGGGTCTCCCTCCACCACGGCGGCGGGGTCGGCATGGGCTACTCCCAGCACGCCGGCATGGTCATCGTCTGCGACGGCTCCAAAGAGGCCGACGCCCGCCTGGCCCGCGTCCTGACCAACGACCCGGGCACCGGCGTCATGCGCCACGCCGACGCCGGCTACGACATCGCCGTCGCCTGCGCCAAAGAGCAGGGCCTGAAACTCCCGATGATTAAGTAAGGTAAAGGGCATTTGGAAAAGTAGTGGGGGCTCCGCGCCCCCACACCCTGCGCCAGGGCATAGCCCTGGACCCGCGGAGCCCCGGAGGAACCGGGGCTCCTTCAAAGGGTAGGGGCGAAAGCGCGCCGATGCGTTCTATCCGCACCGGCAGGAAAAGGTACGGTTGAGGGCAGACTCCGCTAAGCCCACAACCGGAGCATCTGGAATTAGTGTGGTCCAGCGCGCCGGGAGCGATGATCTTTCCAAACAGGCCCGCGTTTGACGAAACAGTTGCCACCGCGAGGCCGGAGGGTGACGAAAATTTTCGGAGAGAGCCGTGATTCGGGGGCCCGTTGTCTGAGCGAAGCGAGTTCGGGCCCCCGAATCACGAGCGAACGGAGAAAACTTTCGTCACCCTCCGGCCGGTCCCAACCTTCATGAGGGAGACAATATGACCGAACACTCTTCCGGCAAAAATCAGATCGCCTGGATCAACGGCACCCTCGCCACCATGAATCCGGCGATCGACAATGAATATGGGCTTCTGGAAGATCACGCCCTCATCACCGAGGACGAACACATCGTGAACATCCGGCCCCAATCCGGGATGAAGGTTTCGGAGTTCGGGGAAATCGTTGATCTGAAAGGGGCTTTGGTTACGCCCGGCTTCATCGACTGCCACACCCACCTGGTGTTCGGCGGCGACCGGGCCGGGGAATGGGAGGAACGCCTGAACGGCGTGGCCTATGCCGACATCGCGGCCCGGGGCGGGGGCATCAACCATACCGTCCGCTCCACCCGCGAGGCCGACCTGGAAACGCTTTTCGAGCGGGCCCGGAAGCGCCTCGAGCCCATGATGGGTGAAGGCGTGACCACCGTCGAGGTCAAAAGCGGCTACGGGCTGGACCTGGAGAACGAGCGCAAGCTCCTCACCGTGGCCCGGGCCCTGGCGGATAATTATCCCGTCGACATCTCGCCCACCCTCCTGGCCGCCCACAGCGTGCCCCCCGAATTCACCGGCCGGGCCGACGACTATATGAAAGAAATCTGCCTCAGGATCATGCCCGAGTTGTGGAGCGAGGATCTTTTTGAAACCGTGGATATTTTTTCCGAAAACATCGCCTTCAACCATGCCCAGACGGAAACCCTCTTCCGGGCCGCGGACGAACTGGGCATTCCGGTCAAGGCCCACGCCGAGCAGATGTCCAACATCGGGGCCAGCGCCCTGGTGGCCAGGCATCACGGCCGGTCCGTGGACCATATCGAGCATCTGGACGAGGAATCCATCAAGGCCCTGAAAGAGAGCGGCACCGTGGCCGCGCTCCTTCCCATGGCCTTCTATTTTCTGAAAGACGCCAAAGTGCCGCCGGTGGCGTTGCTCCGGCAATACGGGGTGCCCATGGCCGTGGCCACGGATTACAACCCCGGGACCAGCCCTTTCACCTCCATCCGCCAGGCCATGAGCATGGCCTGTACCCTTTTTGGCCTGACCCCGGCCGAGGCTCTGGCCGGGGTGACCCGCCACGCGGCCCGGGCCCTGGGGCGGGAGAAGCACCAGGGCCAGCTGCGGACGGGCTTCCAGGCCAACTTCGCGGTCTGGGACGTGCGGCGGCCGGTGGAAATTTTTTACGAGCTGGGCTACAATCCTTTGATAGACAGGGTTTTTAACGGCCAGCCGGCTGTGTGATTTTCCCTTTTCGGAAGCCCGGCGGGGGCCTTTCCGGCCGGCCGGCTCCCACTGTTCCCCTATATTGCATGAAGGAGTTTACCAGATGGCGAAAATAGTCGAGTGCGTTCCCAATTTCAGCGAGGGCCGCGACCAGGCGGTCATTGAGGCCCTGGCCAAAGAGGCGCGCGGCGTGGCCGGCGTGACGCTCCTGGATTATTCCAGCGACGCCAGCCACAACCGCTCGGTCTTCACCCTGGTGGGCGACCCCGAGGGCATCGCCGAGGCGGCCTTCCGGCTGTGTAAGCTGGCCAGCGAAACGATCGACCTCACCAAGCACCACGGCGAGCACCCCCGCATGGGCGCCACCGACGTCATCCCCTTCATCCCCGTCAAAGACGTCACCGCCGCCGACTGCGTGGAGATTTCCAGGAAGGTGGCGAGGCGTATCGCCGAAGAACTGAAAATCCCCACGTTCCTTTATGAGGATTCGGCTTCCAGCGAAAGCCGCCGCAACCTGGCCGACGTGCGCAAGGGGCAGTTCGAGGGCATGGCCGAAAAGCTCCGGAAGCCCGAATGGGCGCCCGATTTCGGCGAACGGAAGATCCACCCCACGGCCGGCGTCACCGCCGTCGGGGCCCGGATGCCGCTCATCGCCTACAACATCAACCTCGGCACTTCGGACCTGGGCATCGCCAAGGCCATCGCCAAGGCCGTGCGCTCGGCCTCGGGCGGCTTCAAGTACTGCAAGGCTTTGGGCGTCATGCTGGAGGGCCGCAACATCGCCCAGGTGTCCATGAATCTGGTCAACTACGAGGGCACGCCCATTTACCGCGTCTTTGAGGCCGTCCGGGCCGAAGCCGCCCGCTGGGGCGTCCCCATCATCGGCAGCGAGCTCATCGGCCTGGCTCCGGCCAAGGCTCTTATCGACTGCGCGGAATATTACCTGAAAATCGAAAACTTCGATTTCGGGAAGCAAGTTCTGGAAAACCATTTGTTGGGCTGAGCCGGCCGGAAGGGAAAGGAGACGACGAGATGAAGTTGATCGAACGGACGGTGGCTGATTTCTCCGCAGTGCTGGCCTCGGACGCCCCGGCTCCGGGCGGCGGATCCACGGCGGCCCTGGAAGGCGCCCTGGGCGCGGCCCTGATCCACATGGTCGGGGCCCTGACCAGCGGCAAAGCCAAATATGCCGAGCACCAGGGCCTGATGACCTCGCTCCTGGCCGAGTCCGAGCGGCTCCGGCTGGCCTTTGTGGAGATCATCGACCGGGATACCGAATCCTTCAACGCCGTGACCGCCGTGTTCGCCATGCCCAAGAGCACGGACGCGGAAAAGGCGGCCCGCAAGACGGCCATGGAGGACGCCCTGAAACTCTGCACCCAGACCCCGCTGGAAATGATGCGGCTCTCCCTGGCCGCCCTCGAACTGGCCGCCTCGGCCGCCGGCAAGACCAACGCCAGCGCGGCCAGCGACTTCGGCGTGGCCGCCCTGAGCCTGAAAGCGGCCGTACAGGGCGCCTGGCTGAACATCCTCATCAACATCTCCGGTCTGGCGGACCAGGCTTTCGCGGCCAAGCGCCGGGCCGAGGGCGAGGCCATCCTGCAAAAAGCCCTGCCGCTGGCGGACCAACTCTATCAGGGCGTCTTGAACAGCCTGGGCTGAGGGCCCGAAACCACTGATTTTTTCATCATACCCATATGACGGAAACGCCAAGGAGGATTTGGACATGAAAATCACCATCAGCCGGGAAAACCTGAACCTGGCCCAGATGCGGGCCGTCTGGCAAAGGCCGGTGAAAGTGGAACTGAGCGCTGATACGGAAGCGCAGATCCAGAAGAGCGTGGACCGGGTCTCGGAAGTGATCGCCAAGCACGAGGTGGCCTACGGCATCAACACCGGCTTCGGCGTCCTCGTGGACAAGCGCATCAGCGACGAGGACCTGCGGCTTCTCCAGCGTTCCATCGTCCTGTCCCACGCGGCCGGGGTGGGGAACCCCCTCCCGGACGAACTCGTCCGCCTGGTCATGCTCCTCAAGGTCAAGGGGCTGTCCCGGGGCTTTTCCGGGGTGCGCCTGGAAGTGATCCGGGCCCTGATGGCCATGATCAACGCCGAAGTCTACCCGGTCATTCCGGAAAAGGGCTCGGTGGGCGCCTCCGGCGACCTGGCCCCCCTGGCCCACATGACCCTGGTGCTGATCGGCGAGGGCTGGGCGCGGTATAAGGGCCAGACCATGACCGGGGCCGAGGCCCTGAAGGCGGCCGGTCTCACGCCCGTGGTGCTGGGCCCCAAGGAGGGCCTGGGCTTACTCAACGGCACCCAGGTCTCCACGGCCTTCGCCCTGAAGGGCCTGTTCCTGGCCGAAGACCTCTTTGCGGCGGCCGTGGGCTGCGGCTGTTTGACCGTGGAAGCGGCCTCGGCCTCCCGCACCCCCTTCGACGCCCGCATCCACGACGCCCGGGGGCAAAAGGGGCAGATCGACGCGGCCTTCTGCTACCGCCACCTCCTGACCGGAAAAAGCGAAATCTCCATCGACCACGCCAACTGCGGCAAGGTCCAGGACCCGTATTCCCTGCGCTGCCAGCCCCAGGTCATGGGCGCCTGCCTCACCCAGATGCGTCAGGCCGCGGCCGTGTTGGAAGTGGAAGGCAATTCCGCCTCCGACAACCCGCTCATCTTCCCCGATAACGGCGACATCATCTCCGGCGGCAACTTCCACGCCGAACCCGTGGCCATGGCCGCCGACAACCTGGCCCTGGCCCTGGCTGAAATGGCCGCCGGGTCCGAGCGCCGCATCGCGCTTCTGATGGACGCCCACCTTTCGAAGCTGCCGCCTTTCCTGGTGGCCAACGCCGGCGTCAACTCGGGCTTCATGATCGCCCAGGTCACGGCCGCGGCTCTGGCCAGCCAGAACAAGACCCTGGCCTTCCCCTCCTGCGTGGACAGCCTCCCCACCTCCGCCAACCAGGAGGACCTGGTCTCCATGGCCCCCAACGGCGGGCGGCGTCTGTGGGAAATGGCCGAGAACCTCCGGCACATCCTGGCCATAGAATGGCTGGCCGCCGTCCAGGGGCTCGATTTCAGGAACGGTTTGAAATCCACCCCGGTCTTGGAAGGCCTGAAGGCCGAACTGCGGAAAGTGGTGCCTCATTACGAGAAGGACCGTTTCTTCGCCCCCGACATCGAAGCCGCGGCCACCCTCCTGGCCACGGGCGTCTTTTCCGCCGTCATGCCGAAAAACGTCATGCCGAGCTGGGCCTAAACCAAAGCGAACGGCGAAGGCAAAAGAAGTGGGGGCGCGAGCCCCCACTTCTTTTGCCTTCGCCGGGTGTCAAATCCGTCAGGGCTTGATCAGTTCGGGGTCGGTGACGATGCCGAAGTGGTGGAAGAGGCCGCCTTTGATTTCCTGGAGCTGCACGGGCTTGATGACTTCGCCGGCCTCGTCGAAGCCGGTGATGACGCCGGTCAGGCCGTCGTAGTTCTTGGTGGCGGCGATGGCGTCGCGGACTTTTTTGCCTTCCGTGCTCTGGGCGGTCTTCATGGCGTCGGCGATGATCATGAAGGCGTCGTAGGCCGAGGCCCCGACCATGTCGGGCTCGATCTTGTGGCGTTCCCGGTAGGCTTTCAGGTATTCCTGCACCACGGGGCGCGGATCGTCGCGGTCGAGGTTGGTGAGGATGACGAAGCCTTCGGCCGCGTCGCCGGCGATTTCGGCGGTCTTAGGCGAGTCCGCGCCCTGTTCGCCGAGGAAGCGGATGCCGGTGAGGCCCATTTCCTTAGCCTGCTTCAGGGCCGGGCCGGTCTGGAAATAATAGCCGCTGAAGAACACCGCGTCCGGGGCGGCTTCCTTGAGCTTGGAGAGATAAACCTTGAAGTCCTTTTCACTGCCCGGATAGGTCTGGTGGAGGATCAGGTCTTTTTCCCGGCCGACTTTTTTCAGATACTCGGTGAAGCCTTTGGACAGGGTCAGGCCGAAGTCGTTGTCGCTGGTGACGAGGGCGACTTTTTTGGCCTTGAAGAGGTCCAGGAGGGTGTAGGCCGCCACCCGCCCCTCGGTGGTGCCGAGAAAACCGTTGCGGAAGGTGTAGTCGCCGAGGGTCAGGTCCGGATGCAGGGCGTAGGCGGCCACCAGGGGGATTTCCTCCTCGTCGAAGAGGGGAGCCACGGCCCGCGAGGGCAGGCTGTAGGAGCCCGCCACGAAGGCCGCCACCTTATCCTGCTTGATGAGCTTGTTGGCCAGGGCCACGGCCTGCTTGGAATCGGCCGCGTCGTCATAGTAGACCAGTTCCACGGGCCGGCCCATGATCCCGCCCCCGGCGTTGACCTTTTCCACGGCCAGTTTCACGGATTCCAGAACGCTGAATCCGTCGGCCGAGGCGAACCCGGTCAGGGGGGCCAGAAGCCCGATTTTGATGGGATCGGCCGCCGCGGCCGGCCCGGCGCCGAAACCCAGGAAGGCCGCCAGGGCCAAGACCAGCATCATCTTCATTTTCATCACCACCTACCTCCTCTTTGGTTGGGCGGGGCTTGGCCCGCCGTGACTGCGTTTTACAACCCCAGATACGCTTCGCGGACCCGGGGATCGTGCCAAAGCTTTTCGGACGGGCCCTCCAACACCACTTTGCCGGTTTCCAGGACGTATGCCCGGCTGGAAATGTTCAGCGAGGCCCGGGCGTTCTGCTCCACCAGGAGGATGGTCAGGCCCTCCTCCCGGTTCAGCCGTTTGAGCAGTTCGAACACCTGGTCCACCAGGCGGGGCATGAGCCCCATGGAGACTTCGTCCACCAAAAGAATTTTGGGGGCCGAGACGCAGGCCCGGGCGATGGAAAGCTGCTGCTGCTCGCCGCCCGACAGGGTCGAGGCCAATTGGGTCCCGCGCTCGTCAAGAATGGGAAAGAGCTCACAGAGGGACCGCAGGCGCTCCTCCACCGGGAGAACCTTTTTCAGGCCGTAGGCGCCCATGCGCAGGTTTTCCCGCACCGTCAGGTGGGGAAAGACCCGGGCCCTTTCGGGGACGATGCGCAGGCCCAGGCGGGCCCGATGGTGGGCGTCCATTTTGGTGATGTCCCGATCGCCAAAGGTGATGGCGCCGTGACTGGCGGGCTCCCAGCCCATGACGGCTTTAAGGAGCGTGGTCTTGCCCGCGCCGTTGGCCCCGATCACGGTAATCAGCTCCCCTTCGGCCACGGCCAGGGAAACCTCGTGCAGGGCCTCCACGCCCCGGTAGGTCACCGATACATCTTTGACCTCAAGCAACACGGCCGCTCTCCCCCTCTCCCAGATAGGCCTCGATCACGGCCGGATCGGCGGCCACCTCGGCGGGCAGGCCTTCGGCCAGCTTGCGGCCGTGGTCCAGCACCACCACCCGGTCCGAAAGGCCCATGGCCACTTTCAGGTTGTGCTCGATCAGGAGAATGGCCACTCCCGCCTCCCGGATTTTGCGAATCAGCTCCTCGATGCGGGTGATCTCGGTGTGGCGGAGGCCTGAAAAGGATTCGTCCAGCAGCATCAGCTTGGGCTCCAGGGCCAGGGCCCGGGCGATTTCCAGGCGGCGGAGGTTGCCGATGGGCAGCGCCCCCGCCTTCCGGTCCGCCAGCTCGTCCAGGCCCACGGTGGCCAGGATGTTCTCGGCCTTCCCCACCACGTCCCGCGTCCGCCAGGAGCTGAAGGATCGGAAAAAATTCCCCTGGTACCGGTCCCCGCCCAGGGCCACGACGACGTTGTCGCGCACGGTCAGGTCCGAAAACGGGCGCACGATCTGGAAGGTCCGGCCCACGCCCAGCCGGGCCATGCGGTACGGCGGAAAGCCGTTGGTCACCCGCCCGGCGAAGACCACCTCCCCGGCGGCGGGCGGGTACACCCCGGAAATGGCGTTGAAGCAGGTGGTCTTGCCCGCGCCGTTGGGCCCCAGAAGGCCCAGAATTTGGCCGGGGCGGATTTCAAAATCGACCCCGTCGACGGCCTTGAGCCCCCCGAAGTGGACCGAAAGGTTGCGCACGGACAACAAAGGCCCGGACATCGAATCAGGAAGAGAATCAGGCATGGGCCGCCCTCCCCCGCCCCCGGGTCTTCCGCCGCCAGGTCCGGATCAGGCTGTGCTCGCCCAAGAGGCCTCCGGGCTGGAAGCGGATCATCAACAAGAGCAGCAAGGCGTACAAGAACATGCGGTAATCAATCAGCGGCCGGAAAATTTCGGGCAGGAACCCCAGGATTATCGCGCCCAGGATAGGCCCCCACAGGGTGCCCATCCCGCCCAGAACCACCACGGACAGCATGGAGATGGACACCGGGAAGCCGAAATCGCCGGCCGAGATGAAGCGCATGTAGTGGGCGTAGAGAGCCCCGGCCAGGCCGGCCAGGGCCGTCCCCAGAACAAAGGCCGTCAGCTTGGCCCGCACCGGGGAAATGCCCATGCTGGAGGCCGCGATTTCGTTTTCCCGCACGGCGAAGCACGACAGGCCCGCCCAGGTGCGGGCGAAGCGCCAGCAGATCAGAACAGTCAGGGTCAGGAAAATCAGGCACAGGACCAGGAAGCCGGTGTTGCCGAGCTTCGCGCCCATCACCATCACCTTGGGGATGCCCCCCAGGCCTAAGGCCGCGCCGAAAAAGGCGGTGTAGAGGAACACGGCCTCGACGATGAAGTTGATGCCGATGGTGGTGATGGCCAAAAAGTCCTCCCGCACCCGCAGGCTCGGCAGGCCCAGGAGGAAGCCGAAGAAGCCGGAGATGAACACCACGCACGGCAGGGCTTCCCAGAAGGTGAAGCCGGCCTTGGTGGTCAGGATGGCGCTGGCGTAGGCTCCGATGCCGTAGAAAGCGGCGTGGCCGAGGGATATCTGGCCGGCGTAGCCCACGATGATGTTCAGGCCGCAGGCGGCGATGGCCTGGATGGCGATGCCGATGAGTATGGTGGCGAAGTAGTCCATAGGGCGCGCTCCTCCCTCAGCGCCGGCCCAGAAGGCCGGTCGGTCTCCACATCAGGACGATGATCATGGCGATGAAGGCCAGGGCGTCGCGCGGGAGGGGGATGTTGGCGAAGCCGATGAGCAAGGTCTCGGCCAGGCCCAGGAGGATGCCGGCCAAAACCGCGCCCGGCACCGACCCCAGGCCCCCGATGACGATCAGGGCCAGGGTCTTGTAGGCCGGCACCGCGCCCATGGTGGGATACACCTGGTTGTAATAGATGCCCACCAGGATGCCGGCCAGGGCGGCGATGGCCGAGCCGATGAAAAAGGTGGCGTCCACCACCCGGCGGCCGTTGACGCCCAGGGACGAGGCCACTTCCAGATCCTGCGAGGCGGCCCGCAGGGCCAGGCCGAACTCGGTGCGGGTGGTGAGGAACCAGAGGAACACCAACACGGCCGCCGTGACCAGGTAGACCGCGCTCAGGGTCGGGGAGATGTTCACCCCGGCCAGGCTCCACGGAGGGAACGGCAGGCTGGCGGGAAAAGTTAAAATTTCCGGCCCGGCCACGATGCGGCAGACTTCCTCCAAGCCCATGAACAGGGCGATGCTGCTGATGAGGGGCACGTAGGGCGGGAATTTAAGGAGCGGAAAATACACCAGCCGCTCGATGGCCACGCCCAAAAGGGCGCACAGGAACATGCTCCCCGGGATGGCCAGCCAGAGGGTGCCGGTGTGGCCGTAGATCCAGACCCCGAGATAGGCCCCCACGGTATAGACCGCCGCGTGGGCCACGTGGAGAATCCGCAGAACGCCGTAGACCAGGGCCAGCCCCAAAGTGATGAGGGCGTAGAGGGAGCCTACGGCCAGACCGTTCAGAAGCTGCTCGAAAAGCAACTGCACAATAACGTCCTTCCCCGGCCGCCCCGGCCGGTCCGCGAACCGTACGAGGGCGCGACCAAATGTTTATATATTAAATTTCTTTATGAATCATAGCCCCCACCGGCCGCTTTTGTCAACGCCTATTCGCCGGCGCAGCACAGCACCCGCTGGCTGACGACGTCGGCGTAGAGGCGCAGGCCGGCGGATTCGGCCAGGTGGATCACGCCGTCCAGCGGCGCCGGGACAGTGACCCAGTCGGCCAGACGGTTGGCCCGGTCCAGGATCAGCCCGGGCCGGAACACCGTGCCCGGCCGGTCACCGAAGAGGGCCACGTAGAAAATGTCCGACTCCACGATGTCCTGGAAGAAGTGGCTGCCGAAAGATAAATCCGGGGCCGCCCCGGCCTCGGGATCGGCGTATTCGACCACGGCGGCCATGCGGCTCAGTTCGGTGAAATGCACCGGCACCCCCAGGGAGGGCGTGGTGGTGCCCCAGCGGCCCGGGCCCAAGAGGAGCACGCGGCGGTCCCGGAGCGCCTGGTTCAGTCCGCCCACCAGGCGGGCCGTCTCGTACTGCCGGGTCCGGGGCAGGTTCAGGTATTCCCGGGCTTTGATCAGGATCACGTAATCAAAGTCCAGCCGGGCGTTGCCGCCCATGAAGCCGCCCTCGGCGGCGAAGAAGACGGCCGCCGGATTGATTTCGGGCAGGGTCACGGTCTGGCCCAGGCCCTTGGTCTGCAAGGGGCGGCACTGGAGCAGGTTGAAGGTGCAGCCGCCGCCTTCCGTGAAGTTGGCGGTGAACTCGATATCCACCGGATACGCGTAGGCCCGGGCCAGGGACGAGAGAACCCCCCGGGCCAGGGCCGGAAAATCGGTGTCCGCCAAAAGCTGGCGGCAATCGGGCAAAAGGGGGACGGGCGTGCCCATCAGGCCCGCCTCCCGCAGACGGCGCTCGGCCTCCCGGTCGGGGCTGAAAAACAGTTCCGGGTCGGTCCCGAGGTCCAGGCCGGCCAGGCGGTCCACGGGCACCTCGGCCAGCCGGTTTTCCCGGAGGTCGATCACGTCCGCCCGGTGCTGGGCGTACCGGCGTTCGTCTCCCGGGGTCACGGGCGGGGCCTTGGCCGGGGCGTCCAGGGCCACCAGGCGGGCGTAGTCGCCGGAAGTGCGGTCCACGGCCCGGGTGCCCAGGCCCAGGACCAGCCGGAGCATCCCGGCCCCGGGGTCGAGGTCCTTGTCCCAGACGTAGAGGTTGGCCGAATTCCCCACCCCGGCCAGGTGGGGAAAAAACCAGTCGCCGTAATGGTCGCCGGAAACCCGCTGGACGAGGATGGCCATCTGCTCGTCGCGATCCACCAGGCCCCGGTGGAGCCGATAGGCCAGGGCGTCGTCGTTCATGGCGCTGGCGTAGACTTCGCGCACGGCCTGTTCAAAGGCCCGGTAACGTTCCTCGGGCGGGCCCTGGTTGGCCAGGAACACGCTCTCGTACTTGCCGGCGAAGGCGTGGCCGTAGCTGTCCTCCAGAAGGGAACTGGAGCGGACAATAATGGGGGACTGGCCGAAGTGCTCCAGCATCCGGGTGAAGCGCTCCCGGATGACCTGCGGAAAGCGGCCGGCCAGCAGCTTTTCCCGCAGTTCCGGGGCCAGGGGGAAGTAGCCCTCGGGCGTCTTCTGCCGCATCCGGAGATTCCACCAGCCGTTCTGGACGATATAGGTATAATAGATGTCCGCGCCGAGATAGAAGGAATCGTGGGGCTCCCAGTGATCCCGCACCAGTTCCCGGGCCTCGTTCTCCAGGATCTTGCGGGCCAGGAGCATGCCCACGCTCTTGCCGCCGATGAGGCCGGTGCCGATTTCCCGGCCGGCGATGTCCAGAAGGTCCTGGAGCGAAAAATGCTCCCGGCAGAGTTCGCGCATGCGCGGCTCCCGGCCCAGGATGAGGGTGATGAGGAGATCCCGGGCCCACTCCCGGCTCGGCGCGTCCTCGGCCAGGGCGGCCCGGGCCTGGTCGAGCATCTGTTCCCAGTAATCCTGGGGCGGCCGGTCCCAGTCCCGGGCGGCGAAGAGCTGGGCCGCCTGGGCGCTGGCCGTGACGCTCACGGCCTCGTCGCCGAGGATGAGGTGGGGGAAAAACATGGTCGGGGAGTAGCGCTCCCGGGCCTTCAGGGGATGGATGTAGAAATCCTCGTCCACGGAGTGGACGTCCAGGAGGACCTGGGTGGTCTCGCGGATGCGGGCGATGGTGTCGTAGGTGTGGGCGTTGCGGATGATCGTGAAGTAGGCCACGGTCTCCAGTTCGTACAGGAACGGGCAGGTGAGGCGGAAGAAGTTCCCGATCATCAGGTCCGAATACCAGTCCTGCAACAGGTCGGTCAGGCAGTCGAAGACGTAGAACATCTCCCGCCCTTCCGCCTCGATCAGGCTGTGCACCGCGCTGGCAAAACTCTCGAAGCCGCCCGAGGCCACCAGGCAGTGGGTGGCCGTGACCTGGCCGTCCTCCAGCAGCGGGGCGTGGCGGCCGAAACGCACATACAGCACCTTCCGGCCGTCGGCCAGAGCCTGGCGGGCGAAGGGTTCGGCCACCCGCCGATACTCGTCCACACTCCGCACCTGCCAGACCACGTTGTCCCCCAGCCGCAGCCGGTCGATCACCGTGTCGAAGCCCGCGAGCCCCGTGCCGACCCGATTGCCCAGCGCCATCAGCGTCTCCTTATCCTTCGGACGCCCGGACCCGGCCGGGCCGATGAGTATGCGCCCAGTATACCACGAGGTTCGGCCGTTGAATATATTGCCGATTTCATTTTCGAGGCGCGAGAAGCGCTGTTGCCAATCAGAAGGACTTTGGATATACTACGCCAATTGTGCTCCTTCCAATAGAGACCGGGAGCGGGTGGGTCATATGGTGAACATCAGTCGATCGATATGCGGCGTTTTGCTTTTCATTTTCTTCCTCTCCGGCCCGGCCCGGGCCCAGGACGCCGCGCCGGCTCCGGCCGCTCCGCCCCAGGCCGCCCCTCCGATCGTGAACCCGGGCTCGCCGGCCGCCGCGCCCGCCGACGCCGCGCCGGCTCCGGCCGCGACGTTCTCTTTGGACGACGTGGAAAAGCTGGCCAAAAAGCTGGCCAAAAAAACCTTTGAAAGCCCCCGCAGCCCGGCGGTGGATTTCCTCAAAGGCATTTCCGAAGGCGACTGGAACCGCATTCGCTTCAAAGAGGAATTCAACCTCTGGCATGACCAGGCCCAGCCCTTCGAGATCAGCTTTTTCCATCCCGGCTTCATCTACAACAACGCCGTGACCGTCCACGTGGTCGAGGGCGGCCAGAGCCGGGCGCTCTCCTTCAGCACCGACCAGTTCAGCTACGGCGACTCGGGTCTCGAGGAAAAAGCGCGGCAGAGCGGCCTCAGCTTCGCCGGGTTCCAGATCCACTATTCCATTGACCAGCCGAACCACAAGGACGAAGTGGCTTCCTTCCTCGGGGCCACCCACTTCCGGGCCGTGGCCAAGCACAGCGGCTACGGCCTGACCGCGCGGGGCCTGGTCCTGAATCCGGCCACGCCCGAGGGCGAGGAATTTCCCTATTTCCGCCAGTTCTGGCTGGTCAAGCCCGAGCCCGGGGACCCGGCCCTGACCATCTACGCCCTCCTCGACTCGCCGAGCCTGACCGGGGCCTACCGCTTCGTGGTCAAGCCGGGCTTGTCCACGGTCATGGAAGTCACGGCCCGGCTGTATCAGCGCGTCGGGGCCGTGCTCCCGGCCAAGATCGGCCTGGCCCCGGCCGGCAGCATGTACCTGTATTCGGAAAAGGAAAACGGCTCGCGCCAGGATTACCGGCCGGAAGTGCACAACTCCGACATTCTCCTTTACACCACCGGCCGGACGGACTGGACCCGGCGGCCGCTGTCGAATCCTGAACGCCTGGAGGTCAACGGTTTTCCCCTGCGGTCTCCCCAGGGTTTCGGCCTGATGCAGCAGGACAACAATTTCGACCACTACCAGGACATCGGCGCCCGCTTCGACCTCCGCCCCTCCCTGTGGGTGGAGCCGGCGGGCGAATGGGGCCCGGGCCGGGTGGAGCTCATCGAAATTCCCTCGCCCCTGGACATCCACGACAACGTCATGGCCTTCTGGGTCCCGGATCCGCCCGCGGCCCCGGCCGTGCCGGACGCCCCCCCGCCCGACGTTCCGCTGGTGAGCGTGGATTATCGGCTCTACTGGATGGCCCCGGGCGTGATGCCCCACCAGTTGGGCAAAGCCGTGGCCACCCGCCTGGTGCGGAGCCCGAAAGGCGACGCGGCCTGGTTCCTGATAGATTTCGAGAGCGAGGAACTCAACGCCATCCCCTCCCACATGGGCTTGTCGAGCCAGATCGAGACGCCGGCGGAGACGCCGGTTCTGGAAAAGAGCCTCATCAAGAATCCGGTCACCGGGGGCTGGCGTCTCCAGTTCAAGATGCAGATGCCCCAGGAGAACGGCATGGTCCAGAGCCTGATGTCGGCCCGGGGCGAGCAGCGGAGCCTCCGGCTCCGGGCCTTCCTCAAGCGGGGCGAAAACCTGCCCGATCCCCTGACCGAAACCTGGATTTACGACCTGACGTATTAAAAAAGGCGGCGCCCCATGACTTCCCAAGCCTTCGAGCCTCCGGTCCAGGCTTTTCCGTTCTCCGCCTCTCCCGCCGGGCGGGAGGGGCGGGACCGGGCGTTTCTCTATCTGCGCGGCCTGGATCTGCCGCCCGTCATCGGCCTGGAACTGGCCCTGGAAGCCCTGCGCCGGACCGGCGGCGACGAGGGCGCCCCGGACGTCCCGACCATCATGGCCGAACTCTTCCGCCTTCTGCGCGAAAAGGGCCTCCACCCGGAACAGATGGCCGAGCGGGAACCGCGCCTGACCAGCTGCCCGCCCATGAACCGCAGCTCCATGATCGCCGAGGGGATGGACACCTGGCTCGTGGGCCGACTGTGGCGGAGGCTGGTCAGGCTGTTCCGCCCGGCCGGGCCGGGGGGGTGATCCGGCCCCGGCCCGTCCCGTTTTGGTCTCGTTTCCCTGACGTCGTCTTTTTCCCGCCCCGATGACCGGCTCCCGGCCGGCCCGGGGCCTCACATTTGCGCCGGCCGAATGCCGGCGGCCAAGGCTATCCTATGTCGATTCAAGACAACCTGCGGCAGAAGGCCTGGCGGTGGCCCGCCGCCCGACGGCGCTTCCTGCTGTTCTTTCTGGTGGTGGGCCCCTCGATCTTCGCGGCCTCGGTGATGTTTTCACTTTTGCCGATCCGGAGCGGGATGTGGCTGAACCTGATCATCACCATCCTGTTCGCGGTGCTCTTCAGCTGGATTTCCGTGGGCTTCTGGAGCTCGGCCGTGGGTCTCCTGGTGACCCTCCGGCGCTACAACCGCTTCGGCGTGACCGTGGATCTCCCGGCCGAGGTCAATCTGGCGGACGACTTCCGCACCGCCCTCCTCTTCCCCATCTACCACGAGGACTCCCGCAAGGTGGCCGAGGGCATCCGCACCGCCCTCCAGTCCCTCAAACAGCTGGGCCTGGACCGCCACTTCGACGCCTTCATCCTCAGCGATTCCACCAATCCCGAAAAATGGGTGGCCGAGGAGGAGACCTGGCTCCAACTGACCCGGGAAGAGGGAGTCTTCGGGCGGCTGTTCTACCGCCACCGCAAGTTCAACATGAAGCGCAAAAGCGGCAACATCGCCGACTTCTGCCGCCGCTGGGGCGCGGACTACCGCTACATGATCGTTTTCGACGCCGACAGCCTCATGTCCGGCGAAACCCTGGGCCGCATGGTCCAGGCCATGGAGGCCCACCCGGAGGTGGGCATCCTCCAGACCCCGCCCAAGGGCATCTTCAGCCGTTCCCTCATCGCCCGGGTGCAGCAGTTCGCCAACCACCTCTACGGGCCCATCTTCGCCGCGGGCATGCACTACTGGCAGTTGGGCGAGGCCCAGTACTGGGGCCACAACGCCATCATCCGGGTGGCGCCGTTCATGAAACACTGCCAGCTCCCCAAGCTCCCCGGCCGGGCCCCCCTGGGCGGCGAAATCCTGAGCCACGACTTCGTGGAATCGGCCCTGATGCGCCGGGCCGGCTACGGGGTCTGGCTGGCCTACGAACTGGGCGGCTCCTATGAGCAGAGCCCGCCGAGCCTCATCGACGAACTGGTGCGCGACCGCCGCTGGTGCCAGGGCAACCTCCAGCACAGCCGCCTGGTCTTCACCCGGGGCTTCTTTCCCACCCACCGGGCCTTGTTCATCAACGGCATCATGTCCTACGGCTCGGCCCTTCTGTGGTTCTTCTTCCTGGTGGCCAGCTCCCTTCAGGCCGTGTCGGACCTGTTCATCGCCCCGGTCTACTTTCCAGAGGGGCCCAGCCTCTTTCCGGACTGGCCGGAATATTTCCCCACCTGGGCCCTGGCCCTCTTGAGCGGCACGGCCGGGCTCCTGTTTCTGCCGAAAATCTTTTCCCTGGCCCTGGTGGCCTGGAAGGGCGGCTCCCGGGCCTTCGGCGGCTTCATCCCCATGACCTTGAGCGTCGTGGGCGAGGTGCTCATCTCCACCTTCCTGGCCCCGGTGCGGATGCTTTTCCACAGCTTTTTCGTGGTCACCACCCTCCTGGGGGTCAAGGTGGCCTGGAACGCCCAGAACCGCGAGGACTTCGGCACGCCCTGGCTGGAGGCCGCGCGCTTCCACTGGTGGGGCACGGTGTTCGGCCTGGTCTGGGGTTTGCTGATGTACCTGGTGCGGCCCGGCTTTTTCCTGTGGCTGTCGCCGGTGGTGGTGGGCCTGGCCGTCTCCATCCCGCTCTCGGTCTGGACCAGCCGGGTGGGCTTCGGCGAATGGACCCGCCGCCTGGGCCTCTTCCTGACGCCCATGGACACCGACCCGCCCCGGGAAGTGCGGGAGCTCGAGGCCAACCTGGCCCGCCGGCCGCCCTACAGCCCTTTCCCGCTGGCCTGGGACCACGGCTTTGTCCGGGCCGCGGTCATCCCCAGCGTCTTCGCCCTGCACCTGGCCCTGGCCGGAAACCGCCGCCGGCCCTCCCCCGACCAGGCCGCCCGCCTGAACTCCCTGGTGGGAAAGGCTCTCGAGCGCGGCCCCGCGGCCCTCAGCAACAAAGAAAAAACCGCTCTTCTGAATGACCGCGACAGCTTAAGCCGCCTCCACCGAGAGGTCTGGAGCCTCACCGGAGACCAGGCCGCCCGATGGGGCCTGTGACGCTTCCGGGCTTTTGATGGTTGGCGGTTTGGGCGGTCTCGAAAGAGGCCGCCTTGATTTTGGCCACTTTCGCGGCCCGCGATCTTCCGGTCGAAGGCCGGGGCCGGCGCCCAGGGACCGGCCAACGCGCCGGCCAAGAAATTTGCCGGAAAGGTGGTATAAATTTTTAAAATAGTTTAAACTGATAAAATGTTCGGATTTCGCGATACGGGATTCATCTGCGAAGAATTTAGGCAAATATAATGCTCTGATTTTACGACAAGATACAAGGAAGATTGAGCGACATGCGTGGTCTTACCCAATATCTCAGCCGGTTCCTGTCCACAGTTGTCAGCCGGCTTGGCCTCGGGCTGCGGGGCAAGCTGATCGTCATTTTCCTCCTGGTCAAAGTCATACCGTTGATTTTGCTGGCGGTCATCGCCTGGCGGCAGTTCACCATCCAGGGCGAGGGTTTACGGGAAATCGCCATCAACGACTCCTCCAGCGCCTTGAACGAGAGCGCGGTGGAAAATATTGAACGGATGTCCACCGACGCGGCGCTGAAAGTGGCCGAATTTCTCTACACCCGCGACGACGATCTGCGGTATGTGGCCAGCCTGGCCCCTTCGGAGGACGAATACCGCCGGTTCCTGGCCAGCCGCCTCGGCCGGGTCGTCAAGAAAGGGCCGTGGGTCCTGGCCCCCGACGGCCAGGCCTGGGTGCCGGCGGAACCGCCCGCGCCCCGGGAAATGGACGACGTCTCCACGAACGTCGAAAACAACGATCAGGGCGGCTTCCGCCACCTGCCGCCGGAACCCTTTGAATACGAAAACATTCCCCTGTATGACGAAATAACCTTTATCGGCCTGGACGGCCGGGAACTGGCCAAAGTGGTGGCCCCGGGCTCGCCCAAGGTCCATTACCCCCTGTCGCCCGAAAAGCGGGATGTCTCCCGCCGGGAAAACACCTACGTCAAGGCCGAGACCTATTTCGAAAAACTCAAAGCCCTGAAGCCCGGCGAGATATACGTTTCCGACGTCGTCGGCGCCTATGTGGGCACCAACTTCATCGGCATGTATACGCCCGGCAGCGTGGCCGAGGCCGCCGAGAAGCGCGGCTATGCGATTGAATACCGGCCGGAGGCCCAGGCCTTCGCCGGCATGGAAAACCCCGGAGGCCGCCGGTTCGAGGGGCTCGTCCGCTGGGGCATGCCCGTGGCCGACGAGGCCGGCGCGGTGGTCGGGTATGTGACCCTGGCCCTGAACCACGACCATATCATGGAGTTCGTGGATCACCTTACCCCGATGAACGAGCGCTATACGGCCCTCCCCAGCGCCCACGAGGGCAACTACGCCTTCATCTGGGACTATCAGGGCCGCAACATCGGCCATCCCCGGCACCATTCCATTGTCGGCTTCGACCCCGAAACCGGCGTTCCCCAGGTCCCCTGGCTGGAGGAATCGATTTATGAAGACTGGCGGGCCAGCGGACTGGCGAAGTGGACCGAGTTCGTCCGCGACTACCCGACCTTTTTCGAACAGTCGCGGTCGAAAAAGCCGGCCCCGGCCCTGACCCGGCAGGGCCTGGTGGGGCTGGACTGCCGATACCTCAACAACGCCCCCCAGTGCACCGGCTGGATGGACCTCACCGCCGACGGCGGCTCGGGCTCGTTTTACATCCTGTGGAGCGGGCTGTACAAACTGAACACCGCGGCCGCGATTCCCTACTACACCGGACCGTACGCCCCGTCGGAGGCCAACGGCTACTCCCGGCGCGGCTTCGGCTTTGTGGCCATAGGGTCGGGATTGGATTATTTCACCCAACCCGCCCGGGAGACCGAAGCCAAACTGTCGGCGGCCATCGCCGAAAACCTGAAAGGCACTTTCGTCCAACTGGTGGCCACCACGGCGGTCCTGATCGTGCTGGTGGTCTTCGTCGCCATCTGGATGGCCTCGTCCCTCACCAACAGCATCACCCGCCTCATCGAAGGCATCTCCCGCTTCCGGACCGGGGAGCGGCAGTTCCGTTTTCACGCGCCGGTGAAGGACGAATTCGGCACCCTGGCCGATTCCTTTGACGACATGGCCGACAGCCTCGCCGACAGCGTGAAGAATCCGCTCTGCATCATCGATATGGAGCACAGAATACTCTACATGAACGGGTATGGGCTGGAACTCGTCAAAAAATCCCTGGCGGAAGTCGTCGGCACGGCCTACGAGGAAAGCACCCTCTTTCCCGCCGATTCCCCATACAGTCCCATCAAGGCGCTGGAGGAAGACCGCGAGGCCGAGATCTACTACCTGTCGGGCAGCGACCGCTATCTCAAAGGCACGGCCAACCACTTCCGGAACAAAGACGGCGAAATAATCGGCTATATAATCGAAGTCGCGGACGTCACGGAAATGGTTCACCGGCAGCTGGAGCTGGAGCGGGCCATGAACGAGGCCAAACGGGCCAACGCGCACAAGGGTGAATTTCTGGCACGCATGAGCCACGAAATCCGCACCCCTATGAACGCCATCATCGGGCTAGCCAACGTGGTGCAGAGAAACCTCGAGGAGGAGGGGGGCGACGCCCCCGCCCTGATCGAAGCCCGGGGCCATGTGCGGCAGATCGAGGATTCGTCGCAGCACCTCTTGTGCCTCCTGAACGACATTCTGGACATCTCCAAAATCGAGGCCGGCAAGATATCCCTTCTGGAAGAGGCCGTGGACCTGGTGGCCCTGGCGGACACCGTGACCAGCATCATCCAGCCCCGCTGCCGGGAAAAGAACATCACCTTCGAAACGTTTTTCGACTCCTTCTCGCCATCGACCTTCCTCACCGATTCCCTGCGCCTGCGCCAAGTGTTGATAAACCTGCTGGGGAACGCCGTAAAATTCACGCCGGAACGGGGCCGGGTCACGTTCCGCATCGAGCGCCAGGGCCGGCGGCCGGGCGAAACCCTGGTGGCCTTCACCGTGGTCGACACGGGCATCGGCATCTCCGAGGAGGCCGCCGCCCACATCTTCCAGCCCTTTGAGCAGGCCGACAACCGGATAATGCGGCAATACGGCGGCACCGGGCTGGGTCTGACCATCAGCCAGCACCTGGTCCAGCTTTTCGGCGGCGGCATTTCCATAAAAAGCCACGTCGGCCAGGGCAGCGAGTTCGGATTCAGCATCTGGCTGCGCGAAACGGAGCCGGGCCTCCTGAAAGGGCCGGCAGCCACCGACCCCGCCGGCCGGTTTGCCGGCAAAAGAGCCTTGTTGGTCGACGACGTGGATTTGAACCGCAAGGTGGCCAAGGCCATGCTGAAAAATACCGGCCTGGCCATCGAGGAGGCCGAAGACGGCCTGATCGCGGTGGAAAAATTCAAGAATTCCCCGGAAAACACCTACGACATCATTCTGATGGACGTCCTGATGCCCAACATGGACGGCTATGAGGCCAGCCGGGCCATTCGCGCCCTGGCCCGGGCGGACGCGCCCGGGGTGCCGATCATCGCCCTGACCGCCAACGCCTTCAAGGAGGACATCGACAAGGCCCTGGAGGCCGGCATGAACGCCCACATCGCCAAGCCGGTAAAGATGGACAAGCTCGTGGAAGTGCTCTTCCGATTCCTTCAGGGCGATCGCCCCGGGTCCGACTCCGCCAGGGCGGTGGCCCCGGACCCGACTCCGGGAGGCGGGGAGAGCTGAAGTGATTTGGTCGGCCGAGCCGGCGACGGGGGTGGAATCGAGGGCGGGCCTATGCGGCCCGGGAAAAGACCCGTACCGAAAGCTTGACGGGCGCCCAGAGGCGGCCGGGATTAGCCCGACTTGACGGGCGGCGCGCTGTGGGGGGGAGAGAAAAGGTTTGGGCCGGACCGCAAAGCGGTCCGGCGCTTTTTTTAATAGTTGACTGGAAGCCTTCCGCTTCCGGCACCCCGCCTCACGCTACTTCCAGATGCTCCGGTTGAGGGCCCAGCGGAGTCGGCCCCTCAACCGTACCTTTGCCTGCCGCTACGGGAAGAAGGCCGCGACTTGTGTTCGCCCCCCCAAAAAGGAACCCCGGTTCCTCCGGGGTTCCGCGGGTCCAGGGCCACCGCCCTGGCGCAGGGTGTGGGGGCGCGGAGCCCCCACTACTTAAAAAGCCCTTCACCTTAATACAGCCGCATCGGCAGCCGATACTCGCCGCCGTCCGAGGTGGCCATGGTCAGGGTCAGGATTTCGTCGCCCCGGGCCCGGAACTGGGGAAATTTGAGGCAATTGCGGCCCTTGGCCGCCTTTTCCTGCTGGTTCAGGAGGGGCGGTCCGCCGTCGGGGTTGGCCACGGTGAAGAGGACGGTGCCCGCCTCGGCGCACCAGTAGGGGATCTCGTAGAGGCCGCTGTCCGGGTGGCGGCGGATATCGTAGGCGTCGGGCGCGTATTTCTTGCCTTCCCGCTTGAGGGTGACCACAGCCTCAGGGAAGCCGGGGGCCAACTGGGGTTCGGTGATGCCCACGCTGCGCAGGCCGGCCCGCACTTCAGGGTCGGACATCAGGAGGTTCCACAACAGGCCCGTGCGGTAGTTCTCGATCATGGACACCATGGGCAACTGGTCGATGGCCAGGTAGTGGGGACTGACCCAGTCGTCCTTGAGGCTGATGGCGTCGCGGGGGCCGTAGGGGCCCCAGATTTTGCTCCGCAGCCGGCCCCGCAGGTTCTGCAGGACCTGAAGCGAGTAGTGGGGCGTGTAGGGCATGGAGGAAATGGCCCCGGTGGGGGCGATGGTGGCGTGGTCGTTGCCCGGATCGGAGGCCGCATAGCCGCCGTCCTTGACCTGACTGGCGGTCAGGCCCCAGAAATCCTCGGCATAGCGGTTGGCGGGCGGGGCGAAGGTGAGGCAGTAGGCGCGGTTGCTGAGAACCTGCCTGACGTTGCGGGCGAAGTAGCCGCCGGGCACGAACTTGTCGGCCATGCGGCGCGGGTCCAGGCCGATGAAGGGATAGTGGGTCAGGAACAGGGGGCCGCCGCCGGGAAGCGAGGCCTCGATGCGGTAGCCGTAGGCGGTCTTGGGCCGGTAGCCGTCGCCGGAGGTCCAGTAGCTGTAGTCTTTTGGGCCGACGGGGCTGGTGGGCGAGGCGGCGGCCATGATGTAGGTGATGAGGCATTCGTTATAGCCCTTCAGCCGCAGTCCCAGGTAGCCCCGCTTCACGGACCAGTTCCAGAAAATCCCTTCCCCGGCGTAGTTGGTGAACCAGTTCCAGTCCACGCCCTCCCAGAGGCCGGTGATGATCCCCCGCAGCTCGGCTTCGGAGCCGGGGCCGTTGAAATAGGCCCGGGCGATGAGGAGTCCCTGCATGAGGAGCGAGGTCTCCACCGTGTCGGCCACGTCGCCGCCGTCGCCGAAGTCGAAGGTGCGGCCGGTCTGGGGGTTGATCCAGTGGGGAAAGGCGCCGTGCATGTCCAGGCGGGTGGTTTTATCGCGCAGGTAGCGGGTTATTTTCAAAAGGCGGCCCACGGCCTGGTCGCGGGTGATCCAGCCCCGGTCCACGGCCACCACGATGGCGGCCACGCCGAAGCCCGTGCCGCCCACGGCCACGGGCCGGATTTCCCAGCCGAAATCGGCCTCGTAGGCCATGCCGGTGACGGGGTCGCCCCCTTCCCACATATAAAGGAAGGCCTCATGCTGGAGGGAATCGAGGGCCTCCCGGTCCTGGACGTAATCATCGTCCGGGGAAAAGGCCGGGGCCGGAACCGCGGCCAGCCAGAGGACCAGAAACAGGCCCAGAACCCGGGACCGGGCCGGGAGCCGCCTCTTCACGCTCGGGAAAAACATCTCCAAAATCCAATCTGCGGGCCGGCGCGAAACCGGCCCGGCGGGGGAGGTCGACAGCGCCGGCCGGCGGCGCCTGAAATTTTAGGGAAGAATGTCGTCAGACGAAGACGGACTGCACCAGGAACATGTAGCCCACCGTGCCGGCCACGATGCTCAGAAGGGTGTTGCGGAAAAACCACTGGAGGCCGGCCGTCAGGGCGATGGCCATGAGTTCCGGCGCGCCGTGGGGCCAGGTGAACAGCTGCACGCCCTTCAGGCAGTAGACGACCAGAAGCCCGATGGTGGCGCAGGGCAACACTTTGCCCAGATAGGTGATATACGCCGGAGTCGGCCGGTGCGGAGGAAAGAGCAGGAACGGCAGGGCCCGGGTGGCCAGGGTGCCCAGGGCGATGGCCAGGACGGTCAGGAAAGCCTGGGAGGCGGTCATGCGGCGTCCCCCTTCTCCAGGGCCCGGCGGCTCACGGACAGCCCGGCGATGAGCAGGGCCATGGCCGGCAGAATGAAGTGGCGGGGGCCGATAATCGCCAGACACAGGGCCGTGGCCGCCAGGCCCGCCAGCCCGGGCCGGCGGTTGCGCGGGGAGCGCCACTGTTCCACAAAAATGGCCACGAACAGCGCGGTCATCACAAAATCAAGCCCCTGGACGTCAAAAGAGAGGCTGGCCCCCAACAGAGCCCCGGTGACGCAGCCGGTGATCCAGTAGGAATGGTTCAAGGCGCTGACGGCCAGATAAAAGGCGCCCCGGTTCAGGCCCGCCGGCGGGGGAATGGAGCACAGGAGCGAAAAGGTTTCGTCCGTCAGGGCGAACACCAGATACGGCTTGATCCGGCCCAGGCCCCGGTATTTGTCCAGAAGGGAAAAGCCGTAAAACACGTGGCGGGCGTTGACCATCAGCGTCAGAAAAAAAGCGGCCAGCGGGGCGAAGGCCTCGGCGAGGACATTCACGGCCACGAACTGCATGGACCCGGCGTAGATCAGGACGCTCATCAGCCCGGCCCAGGCCGGGCCGTAGCCCCGGGTCTCCAGGAGGATGCCGAAGGCCATGCCCATGAACAGATATCCGGTCATCACCGGGATGGTGTAGGGGAAAGCGGCCCACAGCGTGTCCCGGACTCTCCAGCCCGGCTGGAGGGCCGCCTCCGGCGCCGGCGCGGTTTCCGCCTCCATATCCATTTCCTCAACCGCCGATTTCACGTGGCCCGCCTCCCCTCCGTGTCCATGTCCGGTGCCAAGTATAGCATATTTTCAGCCGAACAGCGTCATTTCGGCCTCGGTCTTCAGCATTTTTCCGACCTGGATTCACAACGGCCGTTCGGCGAGTTTCGCATATTTTATATCCGATATCGGATAATAAATACTCAATACCTCCATCCGGGCGGCAAATTTTTATAAAGAATATTTGTATATTTTTATTTATATATCAGCCGCTTCAGGGCAAGTGTCGCAAGTGGCGTAAAACTTGCAATTTTTTGGCGCCCATGACTCTTTTTCACCACCGCACTCCCGCCGCGCTCCCGCAAAACCCCGGTTTATTGCGCCTCATACTGATTCGACGGAGGCCGCCCCTTTTGGTAAATCCGGAAGCGACGGTCAGCCTCGAGGAAACCTCAAAAATCACGCCATCGTAAATAGTATGATCCCTTTTGACAGAAAAGACGACGCCGATTTCCCGGCGCCGGGAGCCGGACGTGTTTCGAAACGGCCGTCTCCCGGCCGCCCGACGCCATGCGAGGTACCCATATTGAAATACCTGATCGCCCTGTGCGGCCTGGCCGCCCTGATGTCCGGATGCGCTTCCGCCCGCACCTCGGCTGTGGACCAGCTCCAGGAGGGAATGAATTATTATAAGGCCGGCCTGCTTCTGAGCGCCAGCTTTGAAGACTACCTGGCCCATCTGAATGAAAAACTGGAACAATCCCCGGAAAAAATCCTGGCGCTCAAACCGGTCGTCGGCCCGGTCTCTTCGGATTACGGCCCTCGGCAGCTGAAATTCGAGCGCCGGGCCCGGCCCCACACGGGCATCGACTTCCGGGCCGCGCCCGGGGCGCCCGTCGTGGCCGCCGGCGCGGGCACGGTGGTGTTCGCGGGCTGGCGCGGGGCCTACGGCCGGGCCGTGGCCATCGACCACGGGGGCGGCCTGACCACCCTCTACGGCCATATGCAGGCCACCTTGGTCAAGCCCGGCCAGCGAGTCCCGGCGGGCGGCCTCATCGGCCGGGTGGGAAACACCGGCCGCAGCACCGGCCCCCATCTGCATTTCGAAGTGCGCATCCGCAACTTGCCCATGGACCCGACGGCCATGGTCAGATGGATGTAAATCCTCCTGTTACATTTGTGCAATAATTTATCTTTTTTCAGCTTTTTACTTTCCCGCCGTTGACTTGAGATACGGGTTTTGCTAGCATAGAGCTCGATTCCGTATTACAAATTTAACCGATAATACCTTGTTGCAACCCGAATCCTAAACCCGTGAAAAACGGCGCGAACGGATTTTCAACCCCGAAAGAGGTGCTCCATGGTTGAGGCGAAAAGTCACGGCGGCGGGCAAAAGCTGACCTATCTGATGATCGGCGGCGGCCCGGGCGCCTTTATCGGCGCGGTGCACCGGGCGGCCATCGGCCTTTTGGGCCGGGCCGAACTGGTGGGCGGCTGTTTTTCCCAAACCCTCAAAAAAAGCCAGGAGCAGGGCCGGCTGTGGAACGTGGACCCCAAGCGGGTTTATAAGACGTTCGGCGACATGCTCGAAACCGAATCCGCCCGCCCCGACCGGCCGGATTTCGTGGTCATAGTCACCCCCAACGATTGCCACTACCCCGCCGCCAAACTGGCCCTGGAAAAGGGCTTCCACGTGGCCTGCGACAAGCCCCTGTGCCTCGCCTCCAAAGAGGCCGCGGGCCTGGCCCAGTTGGCCGCCAGAAAGAACCTCGAATTTCTGGTCACGTATACCTATGTGGGCTATCCCCTGATCCGCCAGGCCCGGGAAATGATCCGGCGCGGCGATTTAGGCGAGATCCGCCTGGTTCTGGGCGAATACGCCCAGGACTGGCTGAACGAACTTGCCGAAAAGAATCCCAATAACAAACAGGCCGTCTGGCGCACCGATCCCAAGCGGAGCGGCGCGGCCGGCTGCATGGGCGACATCGGCACGCACATCGAGTGCCTGGCCCACTTCGTCACCGGGCTGGAGATCGAATCCCTGGCCGCCCGGCTGCGGGCCTTCGTCCCGGGCCGGGCCTTGGACGACAACGGCTTTGTGTGGCTGAAATACGCCGGCGGAGCCGAGGGCAGCTATTGGGCCAGCCAGGTGGCCATGGGCCGGGAAAACGGCCTGACCCTCAGGGTCTACGGCACCAAGGGCGGGTTGGAGTGGTGCCAGGAAAATCCCAACCGGTTGCTTTTCTATCCCAAGGGCCAGCCGGGCCAGGTGCTGACCCGGGGGCAGGGCTACCTCCACGCCCACGCCGGGCGCTACACGCGCCTCCCCACGGGCCACCCCGAGGGCCTCTTCGAAGCCTTTGCCAATCTCTACGACGGGTTCCTCTCCACCATCACGGCCAAACGCGAGGGCCGGAAGCCGGGAGAGTTCGACCTCTTCCCAAGCGTGCTGGACGGGGCCCGGGGAGTGAAATTCATCGAGGATCTCATCAAATCCGACAAAAAGAAAAACGCCTGGGTCGACGGCGCTTCGCCGAAGATCTGAACGCCGGTCAACCGTATTTGCAAGGGAGTGCTTATGGGCAAACGTTCCGTGACCATTTTCACCGGCCAGTGGGCCGACCTGCCGTTTGAAACGCTGTGCAAGAAGATGTCCGCCATCGGTTACGACGGTCTGGAAATCGCCTGCTGGGGCGACCACCTGGACGTGCGCCAGGCGGCGGCCGATCCGAAATACGCGGCCGGCCGGAAAAAAATTCTGGCCAAATACAAGCTGGGCTGCTGGGCCCTGGGCGCGCACCTGAGCGGCCAGTGTGTGGCCTCGCTCTACGATCCGCGCTACGACGGCTTCATGCCCGCTGAACTGAAGGGCCAGAGCAAGAAAATGCAAGCCTGGGCCGCCGAAGAGATGAAAGCCACGGCCAAGGCGGCCCAGGCCATGGGCGTGAAAGTGATCACCGGCTTTGTGGGCAGCCCCATCTGGAACTATTGGTACAGCTTCCCCCAAACCAGCCAGAAGCAGGTGGACGACGCCTTCAAGGAAGTCGTGGACAAGTGGACGCCCATCCTCGACGTCTTCGATCAGTGCGGGGTCCGCTTCGCCCTGGAGGTGCACCCCACGGAAATCGCCTTCGATTTCTACTCCACGGAAAAGCTTCTCAAGGCCTTCGGCTGCCGCGAAACCTTCGGCCTCAACTTCGACCCCAGCCACCTCCTGTGGCAGGGCATGAATCCGGCCCTGTTCGTGCGGGAGTTCGGCTCGCGCATCTACCATGTCCACATGAAGGACGCGGCCGTGACCCTCGACGGCCGGGCCGGCATTCTGGGCAGCCACATCGAATTCGGCGACACGCGGCGCGGCTGGAATTTCCGCTCCCTGGGCCACGGCCAGGTGGATTTCGACGCCATCATCCGCGAGCTCAACGTGATCGGCTACCAGGGCCCCCTGTCCGTGGAATGGGAGGACAGCGGTATGGAGCGCGAATTCGGGGCCAAAGAGGCCTGCGAATTCGTCCGCAAGGTGGATTTTCCGCCCTCCGACGTGGCCTTTGACGACGCGCTGAAAAGTTAGCCCATGGCCGACCGAAACGCGCCGGTGCTGCGGCTGGAAAACGTCTCCAAGGAATTTTCCGGGGTCCGGGTACTGAACGACATCAGCCTGGACCTCCGGCCGGGAGAGATTTTCGGCGTCATCGGCGAAAACGGGGCCGGGAAATCGACGCTCCTGAAAATCATCAGCGGCGTCTACCAGCCCACCTGCGGCCAGGTGTGGGTGGATGGGGCGGAGCTGACCCACTTCACGCCCCAGGCCGCCCGCCGCCTGGGCGTGACCCTGATCCCCCAGGAATTCAACCTGGTGGGCGACCTGGCCGTTTTCGAAAACATCTTTCTCGGCCAGGAGAAGCGCGGGGCCTGGGGCCTTCTGGACAAAAAGACCATGCGGGCCGCCAGCCGCGACCTTCTGGCCCGGCTGGAAGTCTGCGGCCTGGACCCGGAGAGGCGGCTGGACCGCCTCTCCGCCGCCCAGAAGCAGATGGTGGAAATCGCCAAAGCCCTCGTCGGCGACCGCACCAAAGTGCTGATCATGGACGAGCCCACCACGGTCCTGAACCGCGCCGAGGTGGAGATTCTCTTCAAGACCATGCGCGATTTGAAGGCGCGCGGGGTTACCGTCATCTACGTCTCCCACAAGCTGCGGGAGGTGCGGGAAATCTGCGACCGGGTGCTGACCCTGCGCGACGGCGAATTCATTTCACTCACCGACGCCGCCGACCTCACCGAGGAACAGATGGCCACCGGCATGGTCGGCCGGGAGCTGACCCAGGTTTTTCCGCCGAAAAGCGTGCCCGCCGACGAGATGGCGCTGTCGGTCAAAAACCTGTGTGTGCCGGGCTGGCTCACGGACGTGAATTTCGACATCCGGCGGGGCGAGGTGTTCGGCCTGGCGGGTCTGATGGGCGCGGGCCGCACCGAAACGGCCGAGGCCCTGGCGGGCCTGCGCCGCCGCACGGGCGAGGTTACGGTGAACGGCCGGATTATCCCCCCGGCCGATCCCGGCGCGGCCCTGGCCGCCGGCCTCAGCTATCTCTCGGAGGACAGGCAGGGCAAGGGCATCCTGGTGCGGTCGGGGCTGCTGGAAAACTGCACCCTGGCCAGTCTCGGCCGCTACGTCCGCTGGGGTTTTCTGGACAAGGCCAGGCGCCGCGCCGCCGCCGGCCGTTACGTCGCCGAATTCTCCATCCGAGCCGCCAACCTCTCCGCCAACCTGGAATTTTTTTCCGGCGGCAACCAGCAAAAAGTCTCGCTGGCCAAGTGCCTCGACACCGGGCCCAAAGTCATGATTTTCGACGAGCCCACGCGGGGCATCGACATCAAGGCCAAAAGCGACATTTACAATTTTATCCAAAGCCTGGCCGCCGAGGGTCTGGCATGCCTCCTGATCTCCAGCGAACTGGAAGAAATCATCGGCCTCTGCCACCGCGCGGCCGTGCTCCACGAGGGGCGCGTCACCGGGGTGCTGACGGGCGAACACATCAACGAAGAGGAGATCATGCTCCACGCCACCGCCGTCAAAAACGGACCCGCCGCCTGCGCCCCCGGGGAGGTGCGCCCATGAACTCAAACGGCGCCAAATGGTTCGACCTTGCCAAGATCGGCCCCTACGTGGCCCTGTTGCTGCTGGTGGTCGTCTCCGCCTTCCTGTCGGAGTATTTCCTCCAGGTCCAGAACCTCCTGAACATCACCCGGCAGGTTTCCTACACGGGCATCATCGCCCTGGGCATGACTTTCGTGATCATCGGCGGAGGCATCGATCTCTCGGTGGGGAGCGGGGTGGCGTTCATCGGCGGGCTGACCATTCTCCTCATCAATTTTCTCATCGGTGCCTTAGGCCCGGAATCGCAATACGCGTGCTTCTTCCTGGCCCTGGGCTGCGGCCTCTTCATGGGCGCTTTCGGCGGCCTCCTTCAGGGCCTCTTGATTACCAAAGGAAAAATCGCGCCCTTCATTGCCACCCTGGGCTTTATGGCCATCTACCGCTCGGGCGCGCTGAACGCGGGCCAGGGCGGCGAGTTCCGGGTGGATTACGCGATGAAGGTTTTTTCCGAATTCGGCACGGGCTCGGTGCTGGGCCTCCCGGTGCCGTCGCTGGTCTTCTTCGGACTGGCCGCCGTCTTCGGCATCATCCTCAACTGGACGCGCTTCGGCCGCTACGTCTGCGCCGTGGGCTCCAACGAGAAGGTGGCCGGCTACGCCGCCATCCGGGTGGACCGCATCCGCACCCTGACCTACGTCATCTGCGGCCTCACCGTGGGCCTCTCGGCCTTCCTCCTGGCCGGGCGCATGAACTCCATCAACTCCACCAACGCCGGGACGCTCTACGAGCTCGACGCCATCGCCGCCGTGGTCATCGGCGGCACGGCCATGACCGGCGGCAGCGGCTCCATGGCCGGCACGGTCGCCGGGGCTCTCATCCTCGGCCTCATCAGCAACATGCTCAACATGATCGGCGTCTCGCCCTATCTTCAGGGCACGGTCAAGGGCCTGGTCATCATCTTCGCGGTTCTCATCCAGCGCCCGGAAACCCAGGGCGCGCTCAAGGCGGTTTGCGGCAAAATAACCCGCCGCCCCACCGCCTGAACGATTTCCAACAATCGCTCCCGGCCCCCAATTCCAGGCCGGAAGCGGCATCGCCGGCGGGCCCGATCCCGCCGCCCCAAGGAGGCATCATGAAACGGTTGGCATTGGTTCTGCTGTTGGCGTTGGGCGTGACTTTCGGCCTGGCCGGCCCGGGTGCGGCCCAGGAGAAGATCAAAATCGGCATCTCCATCCCCACCGCCGACCACGGCTGGACGGGCGGCATCAACTGGTGGGCCAAAAAAGCGGTGGACGAGTTCGGCCCGAAATATCCGAACGTCGAATTCCTCCTCGTCGCGGCCGACGCCCCGGCCAAGCAGATTGCCGACGTGGAAGACCTGATGGTCAAGGGCATCAAGGGTCTGGTGATCCTCCCCCACGAGCCGGCCCCCCTGATCCCCACCCTTAAAAAAGTCAAGGAAGCGGGCATCTTCATCGTCGTCGTGGACCGCGTTCTCCCCGACGTCCCGCGCGACCTTTACGCGGCCGGCGACAACACCGGCTTCGGCAAGCTCTGCGGCGAATTCCTGGCCAAGGAAATGAACGGCAAGGGCGACATCGTGGTTATGGGCGGCATCCCCAGCGACGTGGACACCCTGCGCCAGGAGGGCTTCAGCGAGGTCCTGAAAAAGTACCCGGACATCAAGGTCCTCGACAACCAGCCCGCCATGTGGAGCACCCAGAAGGGCCTGGAGATCATGGAAAATTTCCTCCAGAAATACCCCAAAATCGACGCCGTGTGGTGCCAGGATGACGATGTCCTCAAAGGCGTCCTCCAGGCCTACAAAGAATCCGGCCGCAAAGACGTCAAACTTATGCTCGGCGGCGCGGGCTCCAAAGACATCATCAAAATGATCCTCGACGGCGACCCCCTCGTGCGCGGCACCGTCACCTATCCGCCCAAGATGATCTACGAGGGCGTGCGCATGGCCGTGGAACACATGGTCGACGGCAAGAAATTCAAGCCCGAGGAAATCGTTCCCTCCGAACTGGTGACCAAGGAAAACGCCAAAGACTTCTACTACCCCGACAGCATTTATTGAGAATTGCGGTTGAGGGCAGACTCCGCTAAGCCCACAACCGGTGCATCTGGAAAAACGTGTTACTGGGTGCCGAGTACGGCCAGAGGGGGGGGCGGCGAAATTTTCGGAGAGAACCGTATTTTTTCGACACGTGTCGGAGCGGAGCGACGCCGTTGTCGAAAAAATACGAGCGACGAAGAAAAAATTCGCCGT
>JAVBQN010000005.1:0-12833 GCA_031549025.1 Candidatus Adiutrix sp.
GAATGTTTTTTTCAGAAATTAAAGTCATTTAGGCGCATTGCTACGCGCTATGAGAAACTGGCCATCACCTTCAACTCATGGCTCCTCATCGCTTCATGCTTGCTTTGGCTTAAATGATTGTTCACGAAACAGCCCCTAAAAGGACTTTAGCAAACAGAGGCAAGAACCGCAAGTCTGGATACGAGCGGCCGATATTTCGGTCGGCCGTGGAGATGCTGAACCGCCTTGGCTACACCTTTGACGGGAAAGTCGGCTGGAGAGTTCCGGCGGACGCCTTGAAGGACCCCCGCGTTTTGAATTCGATGGTCAAAATGCTGGCGTCGAAGCTGGCGAGCGTCGAACGCACGGTCAACATGTTCGGCAAAACGAAAGACCATGACGACGCCATGTGGGAACAAATAGCAACCACGAAGAAAATGGCTATTCGGCTTTGCTACACCGAAAAAGGCGGTGAAGCATGACCCTTTCCACTCTGAAGGTAATCCATTCCGCCCCGTCCCCCATTCCCCCGGCTCTGGCCCGCACCCTGGCCGCCCTGGCCACCATTGCAGCCGGCTTGGAGCCGAGAGCCAGCCTACCCACCGTGGCCACAGGCGCGTCGGGGGCTGGCGAGGGGCACGCCCCTTCGAACCCTCAGGAAAAGAAACAGGAGGGCAGAGCATGAAAGCGATAGGCTATATCCGAGTGAGCACCGAGGAACAGGCCCAGCACGGCATCAGCCTGGACGCCCAGCGGGCCAAAGTCGAGGCTTACGCCCTGACCAAGGACCTGGACCTGGTGGGGATCGTCGAGGACGCGGGCAAGTCGGCCAAAGACCTGAGGCGGCCCGGCGTCCAAAAGATTCTCAAAATGGCCAAGACCGGCGAAATCGACGCGGTCATCATCGTGAAGCTGGACCGCATGTTCCGCAACACGGTGGACGCCCTGAGCACGGCCAAGGATTTCGACAAGCGCGGGGTGGCCCTGCACTCCATCAGCGAGAGCCTGGACACCAACAGCGCCATGGGCAAGTTCTTCTTCACCCTGACGGCGGCCCTGGCCGAGATGGAACGGGGATTGGTCGGGGAACGGACCCGGGCGGCGCTGGCCAGGAAGCGGGAAAAAGGGGAGTCCACCGGCGGCAAGACTCCGTTCGGCTTTGACCTTCAGGCGGGCGGAAAGCTGGTCAAGAACCCCGAAGAGCAAAGCGCCCTGTCGAAGATGAAGCGGTGGCGCGACTCCGGGCACACCTATCAGGGGATAGCGGACCGGCTTACCCGGGCTGGCATCGCCCCGAAATACGGCGGGACATGGGACCGGGCCAAGGTGTACCACGTCCTGGACCATGCTTTTAGGTCATGATATATCATCGGCTAAAATAGTACTATGGTCGTACAATTTCCGTAAACGTAACAAGGGGCTCAGAAGTGAAATTCTGAACCCCTTGAATCTTATGGTCGGGGCGATAGGATTTGAACCTACGACCCACTGCTCCCAAAGCAGTTGCGCTACCAGGCTGCGCCACGCCCCGACACGTCCCCAAAGGACTCATTCGCAACGAATCCGGACCAGGGGAATCCTGGAAATGGCCGTTTCATGGCCCTGAGGGAGTATGAAACGGCGAGCTCTCAGAGGTCCTCATATTAACCCGGCAACTTTAGAAGCCAGTTCCCGGCCGCTGAAGTCCAGTGATTTCGGGCTTTGGCGAAATCACGGGTATGACTTATCTAGTTGCCGGAGTAATAATACGCGAAACCCCGGCTGAAGGCAAGCCGGGGCGAGCATTTCTCAATGTAAACTTTTTTCCTTCAAGGGGCGGCCCGTAGCCGGGCCAAAAATGTGATTCCGGCCCGGCGAGTGACTTCATCAGCTTGGGCGCCAGTCGCTTCGCTCCGTCTCACTATGTTCGACCCGCTATTTCGAAAAATTCGACCTGCATTGAGAATTGCTGAAGCCGGGGTTCCCTGCGATATGCACATTTCACGACGCCTGGATCCGATTCCGATCCGGCCGGGGGCGGGCCTAATCCAGGTCGAAGCAGCCGGTTTCGTCGCGATACATGGCCACTCGGTTCCGACCGGCGTTTTTGGCCCGATACAAGGCCCGGTCCAAGACTTCCAGGGTCTGTTTCACGGCCATGGGCTGGTGGTGCCAGGGCAGGCTCACCACCCCCAGACTGACGGTCACTTTCAAGTCCGGAGACAGTTCCGCCCAGCGGTCCGAATGGCCGACCAGGGAATGCAGCCGCCGGGCCACGGCCAGGCCCGTCTCCCACCCGGTTTCCGGCAGGAGCACCATAAATTCCTCGCCGCCCCAGCGGGCCACGGTATCGATGTCCCGCAGCACGTGGGTCAGGAGCTTGGAGGAGATTTGGAGCACTTTGTCGCCGATGAGATGTCCATGATAGTCGTTGATAAGCTTAAAGTGGTCGAAATCCAGCATGATCAACGTCAGGCACGAATGGTAGCGCTCCATCCGCTTGAATTCCTCATCCAGGCGGCGGTCGAAATAGCGGCGATTGTAGAGGCCGGTCAGGGGGTCGGTCAGGGCCAGGAGCTCCAGGTCCTTGGCCTGCTCCAGAAGGCGCTTTTCCGTGAAATGATGACGGTCGTTGATATCCTTGATGAAAAGAAGGACCGTCGGGTCTTTCCACGCCGGCGCGAACAGGGAGGCGGAAAAGACGGCGTAGAACTCCTCTCCCGTGGCCCGCCGGAAAAAGGCCTCGCTCTGCTCTTCCACCGGCGGGTGGGGTTGGAAATAGCTGGCCAGGATGGCCGGAAGCCGACTGCCTGCCGGGCAGAAGTCGTTCAGCGTCAGGCCTTTGGAGCGGTCTTTGAGGTCGAACATGCGCTCTGCCCCCCGGTTGCGGTACACGACGCGCTGGTCTTTGTCGACCATGATGACCGCGTCGATGACGCTTTCCAGCATCTGCTCGAAATACCCCTCCCGCACGGCCAGGGACCGCCAGCCGTCCACCGAGCCCAACTGGGCCGGAGGCCCGTCGGCCTGGGGCCCCAGTTTCGGCAGGACCGCCGCCGTCTCGGGCATTTGGAAGAGAAAGAGGCTGACCGTTTCCAGAAATTTTTGCAGATCGAAAGGTTTACTGAAAACCGCGTCCACCCGGCCGGCCTCGTGGGCCTGCCGGACCGTCTCATGCTCCCCGAAGCCGGTGATAAGCATGGCCGGGAGTTTGGGGGCCCGGCTTTTCAGTATGTCGATCAGGCTCAGGCCGTCCAGGCCCGGCATGATCCAATCCGCCACCACCAGGTCCGTTTCGAGCCGTTCGAACGATTCCAGAGCCGCGGGCCCGTTGCTGAAGACCTCCACCTCGTAGCCGCCGCGCTGGAGCGCCTGGGCCAGCAGGAAGGCCACGATGGGATCGTCGTCGACCACCATCACCCGGGGCCGCGTCTTGGCCGCCAGGGCGAGCCGATCGCCGCCGGAGCGGACGGTCGCTTCGCCCGGCACGCACCGGTTGGACGACGTCTCCCCCAGCCAGGCCCACCCCTCGTGCGCCAGCCCAAAATCATTTTCAACGTGTGGATGCGGATTGATCATGGTATTCATGTAAAACCCGGCCCGGGGCCGGTTTCCTCCACTGACGGAAATGCCGCTCTGTAAATAGTAACCCGGCAACTATAGAGCGCTCTTCTGTTTCAAGGTTACGGGCATGAAATGAAGAGCGCCCGGATGTTTTGGCGTTTTGCTTAATTTGTATATGGCGTTTAAATCGCAAAACGCTCTAGAAGTCTGTTCCCGGCCGCTGAAGTCCAGTGGTTTCGGGCTTTGGCGAAATCACGGGGATGACTTATTTAGTTGCCGGAGTAATAACACCTGGTTCCGGGCCGAGCGGCGGGGAAGCTGAAGAAACGCCTCCGCGCCATGGCCGCCGGCCCGGCGCCGCCCAAAATCCTGATATCGCAAAAACGATTCCAACGACCGCCGAAGGTTCTCCGCCGTCATCCGGTTCGTTTTCAAAATGTAGTGAAAATCCGTATCCCGACCGTCAGCCGCCGAGAGTCCGCCCCGGACGCCGATGGCGGGCGGGGCACGCGTTCAATTCATGCCGAACGTCTTTTTGATGTTTTTCCAGGCGCTTTTGCGGGCCTCTTCAAACCGTTTCAAATCGTTTTCACTTTTGGTTTGAGCGAAGGATGACAACGCTTCGGATTCGGCGATCAGCTGATCGATGATTTCCATCATGGTGGCGATGAACTTCTGGTCGCCAGGCGCGACCAGATTCCCGGATTGGTACTTTTTCAGCTGGGCGTTGACGTTGCGCAGATAGCTCACCGTTTCCGCCAGCATGGACCGCACCAGGTCCGGGGTGTAGACGCCTTTGCTGAGGGCGTCGGCCAAAACCCCGATATAGCCGTAGGACTGCAGCACAAACCCGGCCGAAAAGGCGCCGATGGTGTTGAGGTGCAGCGCGTCTTTTTCCGCGGACAGGTCCACGGTCGAGCCCTGGCCCGCCGATCCGCCGTTCTGGGCTTCGGCCGGCCCGGTCAGGGGGCCGCCCCAGAGGGCCAGCATGAGGAGGGCGGCCAGAATTCCGCGAAGAGGAAGAGATAAATATCTGATCATAAAACCTGACGTAATAGATCGAATTGCTTTTTGAATTCGCCGCATTGAAAAACGGGTGGCCGAGAGGCCGGACGCCCGGAACCCGGATTGGCCGCCGCCGGTCGCCCAGCCCTAACTCTTGTTACGCCACCGGAAGCCGAAAAAAGGTGACCATACTCGAAGGTATTGTACCATATCGGCTTCCAATAGCCAAGCCCTGTTTTGTCCGGCCCGAAAAAGACTTGGCCGCCGCCCGCCCCGCGACTTCTTTTCCCATTCCGGGCGATTAGCCCCGGGCGGCCGCGCCGCAATTCTTAATGTGGATTTTTTTCCTTCAAGAGACGGCCCGTAGACAGGCAAAAATGTGATTTTTGCCTGGCGAGCGATTCCATCAGCTTGGCCACCAGTCGCTGGCGCTCCGTCTCACTACGTTCGCCCCGCTATATTGGAAAAAATCGGTCCACATTAAAAAATGCCGGCGGCCGCGAGCCGTGGTTGCCAAGAAGGCCGATAAGGTGTAAAATACCTAATTCAAAGTCTTTTTCCCAGGGCGACCTGGGCAGTGATACCCGCGGTCGGATCAAAGGACTTGGCAATGCTTGTGAAATCTGACTTCCTGGTCATCGGCACCGGGGTGGCCGGCTTGAGTTTCGCTCTGAAGGCCGCGCGCCTCGGTTCGGTCAACGTCATCTGTAAGCGCCTGGTCGACGATACCAATACCAATCTGGCCCAGGGGGGTATCGCCGCCGTTCTGGCCGATGACGACCAGGTGGACTTTCACATCCGCGACACCCTGGAGTCCGGGGTGGGGCTGTGCCACCCGGACGCGGTGCGGGTGGTGGTGGAAAGCGGACCCCGCATGGTCCGGGAGCTGATGGACATGGGGGTGCCCTTCACCCCCAGCCACGGCGACCCCGACCGGCCGGAGCTGGGACAGGAAGGCGGCCACAGCCGCCGCCGCATCATCCACGCCAAGGACATGACCGGCCAGGCCGTCCAGCGGACCCTCATCGACCGGGCCCGGTCCGAGCCCAACATCGCCATCCACGAAAACCACCAGGCCCTGGACATTCTCATCGACGACCGGGTGGGGCCGCGCACGGCCCTGGGAGCGTACGTCCTGGATATCGAGCGTGAGCGGGTCCTGACCTTCGGGGCCCGGGTGGTGGTCCTGGCCACCGGCGGCTCGGGCAAGGTGTATCTTTACACCACCAACCCCGACGGCGCCAGCGGCGACGGCCTGGCCATGGGCTTCCGGGCCGGGGCCCGGGCGGCCAACCTTGAATTCGTCCAGTTCCATCCCACCTGCCTGTATCATCCCCAGGTGCGCAGTTTTCTCATTTCCGAAGCGGTGCGGGGCGAGGGGGCCCGGCTGGTGGACAAAAACGGCTACCCGTTCATGAAAAACTACCATCCCCTGGGCGATCTGGCCTTCCGCGACATCGTGGCCCGGGCCATCGACGCGGAGATGAAGAATAGCGGGGACGAGTGCGTCTTCCTGGACATCACCCACAAAAACCCGGATTTTGTCCGGGACCGCTTTCCCAAGATTTACGAAACCTGTCTCGCTTTGGGCATCGATATCACCAGCGAGCCCATTCCCGTGGTGCCGGCGGCCCATTACCAATGCGGGGGGCTGTTGGTCGACCTCGACGGCCGCACCGACGTCCAGGGCCTGTACGCCATCGGCGAAGTGGCCTCCACGGGCCTTCACGGAGCCAACCGCCTGGCTTCCAACAGCCTCCTGGAGGCTCTGGTCATGGCCGACCGGGCGGTCTGGGCGGCCCGGGCCGAGTTGGCCGACCGGCCGGCCTCGGCCCCGGGCAAGCTGGAAAACGCCCCGGCCTGGACCATCGGCCGCCTGGGCCAGGCCCCGCGCGAGGCCGTGGTCATCGCCCAGAGTTGGGACGAGATCCGGCGCTTCATGTGGAATTACGTCGGCATCGTCCGTTCCGATTACCGCCTGAAGATGGCCGCCGACCGCCTGGCCATGGTCAAGGCCGAAATCGAGGAATATTTCCGGAACCGCGAAGTCGACGCCGATCTCATCGAGGCCCGCAATATCGCCCAGGTGGCCGATCTCATCATCCGCTGCGCCCGGCTGCGGCCCGAGAGCCGGGGGCTGCATTACAACCTCGACTGGCCGCGGCGGGGTGACGAGCTCTTTCAGCGCGACACCGTTTTGATATCATAATTCCGTTGCTTAGAACGTTTTGCCTTCTAATGGCCATCATCCATTTAGCAAAACGCCAAACCGTTCGGGCACTTTTCATCTTATGCCTATGACCTTAATTAAATGAAAAGGGCTCTAAATATCCGCATATCCGCATCGCAACCACAAGTACCGGGATAAGGCATGCCTGTCGGCGCTTCCAAAAAAAGAATCATCATCACCGCGGCGGTGCTGGGGCCGCTGTTGGCCATCGGGTTTGCCTGGGCCTGGTACCTTGGGGTGGTGCTTCCGGAGAGGCGGGCCCTGGAGGAACTCGGCCGGCTGGCCGAGGACCTGGCCCCGGTCCTGCGCGCCGAAACCCTGGACCCGGAACGCCTGACCCGGGCCCGGGAGCATCTGAAAGTCCTCACCGCCCAAGGGCGGGCCGGCCAGGAACTGCTGTCGGGCGCGGCGGCCTTCCTGGCCGACGACCTCAAGGAGGCCGACCGTCGGTTGGCCACAGCCCGGTCCCTGGCTCCGGAGGAGCCGTATCTGGCCTCCTTCCGGGCCGCGGTCAACCTGCGCCAGGGCAACACCGCCCTGGCCAAGGAGATGTATCTCAAGAGCCTGGCCCTCAAGAGCCAGGCCAATTTCAAGCCCGTCACCCTCACCGACGACCAGTTGGGCTTGGCCCTGGGCCTTTTCATGCTGCACCGGCCGGCCGAGGCCCTGCCCCTGGCCGAGCAGGCCTGGCAGGCCCGGCACAAATATCTCGGCGCGGACGACCCCGACACCCTGGCCGCGGCCAACCGCCTGGCCACGATCTATGTGGCGCTCAAGGAGAACAGTCAGGCCGAGGATCTGCTGAAGATGACCTATCAGGCCGCGCTCCTCAAGGGACCGGAGGCCGCCGCGGCCTTGGAGGAGACGCGGCTCCTCCTGACCATCCTGTATAACCAGACCGGTCGGCTGGGCGAACTGCAGGAGCTGTTCAGCCGGGATTCCGATTTCGGCCCGGGCGAGATCGAGCCGCCCAAGCTGGCCTCCCTGGCCGGAGAGGGCGGCTGGACAGAGGCGGGACCATCCTTCGCGCCCGGTTTCGAACCCGAATTCGTGCCGGAGTTCACCCCGGTCGCGCCCACACCGGTGACGCCGCCGGAGCCCGCCTCCGCTCCTGAACCGGCGCCCGTTCTCCCGCCGGAACCGGCCGCCTCGACGCCGACCGTTACCCTCGAGCCCGAGCCCCTGGCCACGGAGGCCGCCCCGGCCGGCGACGCCCAGGCCGAGCCCCCCGCCCCGCTGCTGGTGGCTCCGGACCAGGCCACGCCCGAAAACCTGGCCTTCTGGGAAAAGACGGCCCAGGGTCTGGTCGGCCACGACGACGACCTGGCCATCGACCTCTGGGACAAGATCATTTTCGAACGCCAGCGCCTGGATAATCTCGAACCCCAGGCCCCGGCCCTGCGGCCGGCCCAGATGGCCTTGGTCCGGGCCTGCCTCGACACCGGCCAGTATGAGCGGGCCGCCGAGGAGCTCCAGCCCCTCTTGAATACGGCCGGCGGCCAGGCCTCGGACGATTTTCTGACCCTCTCCGCCCTGATGGCCGAAAGTCTGGAGGGGGAAGGGCGTTGGCGCGAGGCCGAGACCCACTGGCTGGCCGCGGCCGAGGCCGTGGACGACCGCCTGGAGGCCCGGACCCGGGCCAAAAAAGGCTTCGCGGCCGAGGATGTGGCCCGCAGCCTGGATGTGCACCTCAAACTGGCCGAAAACATCCTCCATCAGGGCCGGGGCCGGTTGGAGGCCGAAATCGAGCTGCGGGCCGCAGTGGGCCGTCTCGGCCAGTCCCCGCCGCTGGGGGAATACCCGGGGCTCAGCCGGGTCTATCTGCGTCTGGCCCGCCTGGCCTGGGACTCGCGGCAGACCGACAACAGCGCCGAATTCTACCGCCTGGCCCAGGCTTCGGCCGAAGCCTCCCTGGCCAACGACCCGGAGGCGTCCGTCCGGGAGAGCCTCACCGAGGTCCTGGAGGAGGCCCAGGCCGAGGCCCGCGACCTGGCGGCCAAAAAGTCGCCCCCCAAGCCCGCGAAAAAGGGCGCGGCCCGGGACCGGGACCCCAAATCCACTGATCCTCCTTCGCCCGAACAGATGCGCCTCACTTTGGACGCCCTGTCCGCTCTCGGCCGCCTGGCCGAGTTCCAGGACCGCCTGACCCCGGTGCTGGGGGAAGTGGCTCGCCGCTTCGGCGAGGGCAGCCGGGAGTACATGGCCTATTACAGCCTCAAGCTGAAGGGCCTGGAAGAGGAGGGCCGGCTGGACGAACTGACCGCCGAGCTCGCGGCCCGGGCCGAATTCCCTCCCGGCCGCAACGAGGCCGAGCGGGCCCTGAACCGGGGCAGCGCCCTCATCTATGCCGCCCGGGTCAACGAGCGGGCCGGCCGGATGGATGCGGCCGCGAATTTTTACCAACAGGCTTTGGTCGCTCTGAGCGGCCGGTCCGAGGAAACCCTGGTCGCCCGCCGCCGCTCGGTCGAGGAAGCCCTGGTCCGCCTCAAGGGGCCTTCCGTCAATTAGAGAAAGGTGTCATCCGTGCCCACCGCCGCCTCCTCATATTCTCCCGTACCCCAGGAGGCCGCCCAGATCAACCGGGAGTTGTTGAACTCCATGGCTGAGCGGGTCGGGCGCAAGGATTTCCTGCGCACTTTGGCCGACGCTCTCCACCCCATCTGCGGCTTTTCCTGGCTGACCCTGAACTTCAAGGAGCAGCGCGAGGAAATGCTGGCCGATTATTCGGCGCGCGACAAGCGGCTCCTCAACCCCTTTTCTCCGGTCCTGCCCCGGTCCCTGACCCTGACCATCGCCGAATACCTTCAGGACACCCGGGAGGCCCTCCTCATCCCCGACTGTGTGGATTATTTCATCGACGCCGCCTCGCCCCCCATATTTCAACAGAGCGCGGCTTCGGTCATCGCCTTCCCTTTATCCCTCAACAACGAAATTTTCGCCACCCTGCACCTGGGCTTTGAAAACAAGCCGGACAACCTCTACAAGGTGGCTTCCTTTGTCAGCCACCTCTGCCCCACCGTGGCCGCCTGCCTGGGGGTGGTGCTGTCCGTGGAGACCATGCGCCACGGCCGGGCCCAGCCCGAGCCCGGCGAGGTCCCGCCGCCTTTGGAAATGAGCTTCGACGCGGCCGTCATCTTCCGCAGCCAGGCCATGCGGGAGGTCATTCGCCAGGTGAGCGTCCTGACCAACCTCGATGTGCCGGTCTTGCTCCTGGGCGAGACCGGCACGGGGAAAAGCATGATCGCCCGGCACATCCACGACCACAGCCTTCGGGCCGGCGGCCACTTCGTGCGGGTCAACTGCCCCTCCCTGGCCAGCAGTCTCTTCGAGAGCGAAATGTTCGGTCACGCCAAGGGCTCCTTCACCGGGGCCACCAAGAACCGCATCGGCCGCTTCGAGCTGGCCCACAAGGGCACCCTGTTCCTCGACGAAGTGGCCGAGCTGTCGCTGGACATGCAGTCCAAGCTCCTCCAGGTGCTGGACGATTCCAGCTTCGAGCGCGTCGGCGAGAGCGAGCCCATTTTGGTGGACATGCGCATCGTCGCCGCCACCAACGTCCACATCGGCGAGGCCATCAGCCAGGGCCGGCTGCGGGGGGATCTCTTCCACCGCATCTCGGTCTACACCATTGAAATTCCGCCTTTGCGGCAGCGGCCCGAGGACATCCCGCCCCTGGCCAAGGTGCTCTCGGCCCAGACCGCGGCCCGGATGGGCCTCCCGGATCTGGTCTACACCCCCGAGGTGCTCGCCGCCCTTTCCGAGTATTACTGGCCGGGCAACACCCGGGAACTGTCGAACCTCATGACCCGGCTGGTCATCAGCCAGAATGTCCAGGGCGATTTGAACGCCGCCCTGGTCAAGGAGGTCATCGAGCAGTCGGAAAGTTTTTTCCTGGCTGAAAAGGCCCGGGGGCTGGCGGCCGGCCTCCGCCCCCGCCCCGAAATCCCGGAAGAAGCCGGAGAAGGCGCCGAGGCCGAACCGGCCACCCTGGCCGAGATGGAGCGCCGGTACATCCTGCGCGTCCTGACGCGGACCGACGGGGTCATCGCCGGCCCCAAGGGCGCGGCCCGGATTCTGGGGCTGCCCCGCTCCACCCTCATCAACCGCATGCGCAAGCTCGGCCTCTCCGGGTCCGGGCCGGACCCGGCCGATCCTGGCAATTAACTATTTTCCTAACTATCCGCAAAACTGAACACAACTTCCAGGAATCTTCCAAGGTACTCTAAATGCTTCTCGACTCCATCGGCACCACCCCCTTATTGCGATTACGGCACATGGACCAGATCGAGAGCGGGGCCCGGGTGCTGGTCAAGGCGGAATTTCTCAACCCCAGCGGCTCGGTCAAGGACCGGCCGGCCCGGGCCATGATCCGGGAAGGCATCCGTTCCGGGGCGCTGAACTTCGACAAGACCCTCCTGGACGCCACCAGCGGCAACATGGGCATCGCCTACGCCATGATCTGCGCCACGTTGGGCTACAAGGCGGCCCTGTGCCTGCCGCGCAACGCCAACCAGGAACGCAAACGCATCCTCAAGGCCCTGGGCGCCGAAATCATCGAAACCGACCCCCTCCTGGGGCACGAGGGCGCAGTGGAGGTGGTGCGCAGCATCTATGCCCGGAACCCCGGCCGCTACTTCCACCCCGACCAGTACAACAACGAGGAAAACTGGCGGTCCCACTACAACACCACCGGCGTGGAAATCTGGGAACAAACCCGGGGACGGGTCACCCACTTCGTCAGCGGCCTGGGCACGGCCGGCACCTTCGTGGGCGTGGCCCGGCGCCTGAAGGCCTTCAACCCCGACATCCAAACCCTCATCATGCAGCCCAACACCCCCCTCCACGGCGTGGAAGGCATCCGCTACATCCCCGGCTCCACCACGCCCTCCAGCTTCTACGACGATTCTTTAAGCGACGGGCGCCTCATCGTCTCCACCGAAGAGGCCCGACAAATCACCCTCCAACTGGCCCGCCGCGAAGGGCTCTTCGTGGGCCTCAGCTCCGGGGCCAACGTGGCCGCCGCCCTCCGCCTGGCCCAACTCCTCCCCCACGACGCCCAGGTGGTGACCATTCTCTGTGATACCGGGTTCCGGTATCTCAGCGACAAGATTTGGGATGCCCCGCCCGCGAAAGAATGGTAGGGAATTTTGCGATCTGGAGATTACCCGGAAGAGCGCCCTTGGGGCGCTCTTCCTGTTGGGACGCTGTCCCAAGCCCTGCCAGGGAAGGGGGAGGGGTGGGGTGGGGTGGGGTTCGGACTTTCTTGGGTTGAAGAGGTGAAGAAATAGGAAATTTGCATTTGCAGAGGGGGGCTCTGCCCCTCCACCCCGCCAGAAGAGGGGCTCGCCCCCCTCTTCTGGACATCTCGGGCGCCAAGGGGGCTGTGCCCCCTTGGATCCCCCCTCGGAGGGCGACGGTGTGCCGGTGGGGTATGACCCGTCAAGCCCCGCCGCAACTCGCTTCGCTCAGACAAGCGGCGGGGCGGAGAGGACCGGGGCGCAACGGGCGCCGGGGAGGCGGGCCGGGCGGCCCGTTTTCATGTGGGCGACGGTGTGCCGGTAGGCGGCGACCCGTCAAGCCCCGCCGCAACTCGTTTCGCTCAGACAAGCGGCGGGGCGGGAACGGTCGGGCGCAACGGGCACTTGGTCGACGGGCCGGGCGGCCCATCTTCCCGGGGCCTCGCGATTATCAGTGTCCCCACGATCTTTGACTTACCCAGCCCACAGGAAAACGGGCCGCCCGGGCGCCGGCACCCCGGCGCCCATCGCCGCGATCCTCCCCGCCCCGCCGCTTGTCTGAGCGAAGCGAGTTGCGGCGGGGCTTGACGGGTCGCCGCCTACCGGCACACCGTCGCTCTCCGAGGGGGGATCCAAGGGGGCACAGCCCCCTTGGCGCCCGATGGGTCCAGGGAAGGGAGGGCGAGCCCCCTTCCCTGGCGGGGTGGAGGGGCGGAGCCCCCCTCTGCAAATGCAAAATTCCTATTTCTTCACCTCTTCAGCGATCTTTGACTTACCCAGCCCACAGGAAAACGGGCCGCCCGGGCGCCGGCACCCCGGCGCCCATCGCCGCGATCCTC
>JAVBQN010000016.1:0-36698 GCA_031549025.1 Candidatus Adiutrix sp.
AGAAGCCGCCGCGCCGGAAGACCCTCCCGCCGAGCCCGAAGCCGCCGAAGCGGCGGAGGAAGAAGCCGCCCCGCCGGACGACCCTCCCGCCGAGCCCGAAGCCGCCGAAGCGGCGGAGGACGAGGAAATCCCCGCCCCGGACGAGTTCTTCCCGCCGACGGAAACCATTCTCCGGGCGCTGGCTTCCGGTCCGCCCGCCGGTTTCGACCTGGACGAACGGTATCCGGCCGATCCGGAGCCGCCGAACGCCGCCGTCTTCTCCGCGCCCTCCCCGGCCGAGGAGGAAATAGAGGAAATCTTTCCCGTCGACCTGACGGACGGGGAGTGGCCGGGGCCCCTCACGCCGGAAGCCGCGGCCCCGGACCAGGACGAGCCGCTGGTGCTGGAACTGGCCGAGGTGGGCCGCCCGCCCGTTCCGCCGGAAGCCGCCCCGACGGAACGCCCCCCCAAGGCAGACGCCTGATGGGCCGCGCCAAACCGGCCGCCGGTCCATCCGTCCGCGCCCGGCGGCCCGCCGTCGGGGCGGCGCTCGCGCTCCTGGCCTGGCTGCTGTGGCCGCTGGCCGTGGCGGAGCCGCTCTGGTCCCAGACGGGCCAGCCCCGGCCCCAGGAGAACTATACCGGCCGCAACGCCTACACCCCCTTCGGCAAGCGGCTGACCAGTGCCATGGTCCGCGAAGAGCTCGAACGCCGCCTGGCCCGCGATCCGGGCAACGAAGCCTCCATCTGGAACGTGGGCTACGACTTCTACCGCAACTTTCCCCAGAACCAGGATACGGCCCAGGCCATCAAAAACGGCTTCCTCAGCGCCCGGGGCGGCACCGACGAGCAGCGCCTGACCCTGCGCAAGGCGGCCATCTATTGGGAAAAGATCCACGACTACGGCGTGGGCAACGTGCCCGTGGGCCAGGATCTCAACACCCGCGACCAGATGTATTACGGCGACCGTTCCAAGTTCACCACCCTGCCCCGCCGGGCCCCCGGCAGCGAGCACCCCGGCTATCCCAGGCACGACTGGCCGGGCCGCTTCATCAACAAACGCGAGCCCTACGAAGGCCGGCCCGACAACCCCTACCCCGGAAAATACCACCCCGGCGTCTACCCCTAAGCGGGCAGGGCGCGTGCCCTGCACCCATTTCCGAGCGGCGGGGAGAGCGGGAGCGGCCGGGTCGGCCGGGCTGGTTCCGGCCGTGGAATCGGGGGCGGGCCTGTGCGGCCCGATGCGATGATCCGTATCGAAAGCTTGACGGGCGCCCGGAGGCCCCAGGTCTTAGCCCAACTTGACCTGCGGCGCGTCAAGGATAACACCTCAAGATTTTCGGAGGACCGTTGCGGACGGCGAGGCCTGGCGGGGGCGAAAATTTTCGGAGGGCGCCGCGATTTGGGGACCACTGGTCTGAGCGCAGCGAAGCAGAGCGAGTTGTGGACCCCGAATCACGAGCGCCCGGAGAAAACTTTCGCCCCCGCCAGGCCGATCCGAATCTGTGAGGTCTTCCCAAACGTCAGCCCCGCACAGGAAGAAAGCCTGATTTGCGAAAAAAGTCAAAGTCGGGTATTATGCGAAACAACTTTATGAAAATGTGACGACTCGGTCCGCTGGGAGAGGGCGCTCAGACACTTTCTCCTCAAGCGCGGCGGGCCGGCGCGGCCGGCCGCGGTTCACCCGCTCCCGACCGAACCATCAGTAACCACTCCCTCCGGCGGTTCGCCGCCGGCGCCAATATGAATTTTTCTCTCCCAGACAGCCATGGCCAGCAAACACACCACCTCCCCTGAAAAGGATTCTCCCCGGGAGCCGGCTTATGCCCGGCTGGCGGGGACCATCAAACGGATGATCGCCAGCGGGGAATACCAGCCGGGCTCCAAAATCCCTTCAGAAGCCGTTATCAGCCGCACCTACGGCCTGTCGCCCATGACCGTGCGCCAGGCGGTGGGTCAGTTGGTGGAACAGGGCCTCCTGCGCCGGGTCCACGGCAGCGGCACCTACGTCTGCGGACCGGACTGGACCAAGGCCAGTTTCACCCTCGAAGGCCTCCTGGAACTCCTGCACGACAAGAACGCCATCAGCATCAAAATCATCCGGGCCACCATCGCCAAGGCCAAAAGCCGGGCCGCCGCCGCCCTGGCGGTGCCCGAAGGCGCCCCCATCATCGCCCTGATGCGCCTGGTCTCCCACCGGGGCCGGCCCTTCCTCCTCAACAAGGCCTCCCTGCGCTTCGATCCCCGTTCCCCCATCGTGGAATCGGAATTGGAGGTCTCCTCCCTCTCCGGCCTCTTCACCGGCCGGGGCAACAACTTCATCAAAAAGGCGTCCCTGCTGGTGGAACCCTGCTGCCTCACCCCGGAAGAAGCCGGTTATCTGAAAACCGAGGCCGACGCGGCGGCCTTCAAGATCGGCTATACCTTCTACGGCTACTCCGACTCCCCGGTGGGCTCGGGCTGGTTCCTGGCCCCCAAGAAAGCTATTACCCTGTCCACCAAAATCGGCGTCTGGGACGACTGACTGTCCTAATTTTTCCCTGAACGCCCCACACCACTTATAATTATCGGTGCGCGGCCCTGCCCCGGTCTCCCCCCAACTGGCAATTTCAGGGGAAATGTGCTAGTGTGGATCGAATTTTTTGTTTCCCGGTATGATCCGCCGGCGCTTTAAAGCGTGTTTTCGGGCGGATTTCGCTTACTGCATCTCGAAACCTGATAAAGCGGAGGGGTTTTCATGCCCTTGGGTTCCGGCCAACGTGTATTGATAGTGGACGATTCGCCCATCATGCGGCAGATGCTCGTCAAAATATTCACCGACGAAGGCTTTACAGTGGCCGGCGAGGCGGCCGACGGCGCCGAGGCGGTGGAGCAGTTTGAACGGCTCCGGCCGGATTTGACCACCCTGGATATCGTCATGCCCAAGATGCGCGGCATCGAGGTTCTCGAACAGCTCATGGCCAAATATCCGGACGCCAGGATCATCATGGCCTCGTCCGTGTCCGACGCCCGCACCGTGATGCACTGCCTGAAGATGGGAGCCAAGCAGTATATCACCAAGCCGTACGACGAGGACAAGATCATGGCCGCGGTCAAAAAAGCCCTGGGCCTTTGAGGCGGCGGCCCGGCCTCGGGCGGCCCGGCCTCGGGCGCCCCCGCGCCGACCGGCCCTCCGTGATCGCCCGGAATCTGCAAGTCGTTTTGGTCTGGGACCGAAAAAGGAACTTTCATGAGCGTAACCGACGAAAACCTGGCGGAACTGTTTGAACAATACAAAGATGAAGTCCGCGAGACCATCGGTACTCTGGACAACGAGCTGGTGGCCATCGAGCAGGACCCCGCCTCCAGCGAGACCATCTTCTCCCTGTTCAGGCATATGCATTCCCTGAAGGGGTCTTCCAAGATGTTCAATGTGGACAACATCGCCCACATCGCCCACCGCCTGGAAGACCTGATGTCGATGATCGACAGGAACAATTCCATCCTCACCAAGCATCCCAAGATCGTGGACCTGCTCTTCAAGGGCAACGATATATTCCGCGACATCATCGCCCGGCTGGAAGACGACATCACCTACACCCACCTGACCCCGGACCACACCGCCTTCATCGGCGAGATCCAGTCCCAGATCGACAAGATAAACCGCCGCGACTCCCACCTGGTCGACGCCGCCCGCAAACTCCTCGACGACCTCGAGAGCCTGGTCCCCACCCTGGAGGAAACGGAAGCCGAAACCATCAAGCGGGCCATGGCCGAGGTTTCGGCCGGCCTCACCCTGGCCACCCTGGAGGACGAGGGCGCCAACCAGATCCGCTTCCACTACAACGGCGTGGACCTGACCACCGACGTGCGCGGTCTCGAAGAGCTCCTGGAAAAGTTCAAGGCCGGGAAAGGCGCCCCCGAGGACGCCCAGGGCCTCATCACCGTGGTCGGGAACCTGTATAACAGCCTGGCCGACGTGGCCACCGAGGACGCCCAGAACCTCATCGCCGAACTCGGCGACGGCCTTTTCATGTTTAAAGAACGGGAACTGGAAGTGGACCAGATGATGGTGGAATTCTTCGCCGCCATTCTGGCCGACCTGAAGGAAAAATTCCAGGTCGAGGTGGTGGCCCCGGTCACGGCCGGGGACCGCCCGAAAAAGAGCGGCGCCAGTTCCGCCGCCTTCAAGGAGCCCCAGGCCAAGACCATCCGGGTGGACGAGGCCAAGATCGACCAGTTCCTCGACTCGGTGGGCAAACTCATCACCAAGAGCGAAATACTCAACCACCTCCAGTTCGCCTTCCGCCAGGCCGGCCTGGGCACCTCCCTGATGCGGGATTTCACCACTGTGTCCCGCACCATCTCCAACGACATCGTCAACCTCCAGCGCTCCATCATGGAAGTGCGGCAGGTGGAGATCAACAACATCCTGAAAAAATTCCCGCGGCTGGTCCGCGACATTTCCCACAAGATCGGGAAAGAGGCCGAGCTCAATCTTTCCGGCGAGCGGGTGCCCATCGACAAGAGCCTTCTGGATGATGTGGAGCAGGCCATGGTCCACATCGTCCGGAACGCCGTGGACCACGGCCTGGAAACGCCCGACGAACGGATGGCCGCCGGCAAGAACCGCCGGGGCACCATCAACATCGGCGTCACCCAGGAGGAGGCCTCCATCTTCATCGAGGTGGCCGACGACGGCCGGGGCCTGAACCTGGACCGGGTCAAGGCCAAGGCCGCGGAGCGGGGGGTCATCACCTCCGAACAGGCCCAGACCATGAGCGACAAGGAAGCGGAGATGCTCATCTTCCGCTCCGGGCTCTCCACCAAGGACGAGGCCACCGACCTCTCCGGCCGGGGGGTGGGCATGGACGTGGTCATGACCAATCTCAAGAAGTGGAACGGGGAAGTGGTCATCAACAACCACCCGGGCCAGGGCCTGTCGGTGGGCCTGCGCCTGCCGATCACCAACACGCTCCTCACCAAGGAGGCCATCCTCCTGCGGGTGGGCGAGAGCATCTTCTGCCTGCCCCTGGAATATGTCAGCGAAATCGTGACCGTGCCCGCCGAGGCCATTCACCACCACAAGGACCAGTCCATCTTCCGGCACCGCGACATGGTCATCTCGGTGATCAACATCAAGGAAATCCTGGGCCTGGGCGCCACCGACTATTCGCCCCGGAGCGATGACGTCACCGACAGCCGGGCCTTCATCATCCTCCAGGACAAAAACGAATCGCGCCAGTCCATCATGGCCGACGAGATCCTGGGCCAGCAGAAGATCGTCATCAAGGACTTCGAGCTGGAAACCTTCCGCAAGCTGCCCTATTTCAACGGCCTGACCCTTCTGGGCGACGGCCGGGTGGTGCTGATTCTGGATTCGGAAAAACTACTGACCTGCTAAGGGCCTGTCAAGAAACAACGGTGACAGGCACTGGCCAGGCGGCCGGCTTTTTTCCCGGATTGTTGGCGGGAAAAAGCCGGGCAACGACGCCAGGAGCCGCCACAGTTATTTCTTGACAGGCCCCGCCCCCCACCCGTCGGCGGCCGGGCGGCCGCGCCCCGGCGCCCCGACAGACCGGAGAACTTCGCCATGGCCCGCACGCACGTCCGACCCCGCTCCCTGGCCGCCGCCATGTTCATGGCCGCGGCCTTCATGCTTCTGGCCCTGCCGCTCCCGACCCGGAGTTGGTCGGACGCCCCCGCGCCGCCGCCCGCGGACGCTCCCGCGCCGCCGCTCCTGGTCATCTTCCACACCAACGACGTCCACGGCTACGCCCTGGAAGAGAAGAACTCGGCCGGCCAACTGACCCATCTCGGCTACGCCCGGCTCAAGGCCTATTACGACCGGGTCCCGGCCCGGCATAAACTCCTCATGGACGCCGGGGACGTCCTGCACAGCCAGCCCTTCGCCACGGCCCGGCGCGGCGAATTCGTGGCCCGGCTGCTGGAGCCCCTGCATTATGACGCCCTGGCCGTCGGGAACCACGATTTCGACTACGGCCAGGCCCGGCTGATGGAGCTGCGCGACACCTACCGCCTGCCCTTCATCGCCTCCAACATCGTCGGGCGGGAAGACGGGGTCCCGCTCCTGCCGCCTTTCCTGGTCAAGGATTTCGGCGATATCAAGGTGGGCGTCTTCGCTCTCACCACCCCCGAAACCCCGGTCAAGACCAGCCCCGGCAACGTCGCGGCCGTGACCTTCGGCACGCCCGACGACCTGGCCGCCCGGGCCCGGGAACAGGTGCGCCACCTCCGGGAAAAGGAAAAGGTGGACCTGGTGGTGGCCGTCACCCACCTCGGCACCGACGCCCTGGACGAGCCCAACAGCCAGACGATCGCCCGTCAGGCCCCGGGCATCGACCTGTTGATCGACGGCCACAGCCACAGCCGGGTGGCCGGCCTCAAAGTGGGGGACACCCTCATCGTCTCCACCGGAGCCTATCTGGAAAACCTCGGCCAGGTCACGGTGACCCGCTCGGCCAAAGGGAAACCGCTCCTGGCGCCCAAACTGGTTCCGGCGGCCGAGTTCGCCTCGATTTCGCCCGATCCGGCCGTGGCCGCCCTGAGCGCCACGCTCTCGGCCGAACTGGACCAGGAACTGAGCCGGGTGGTGGCCCACACCGACGTGCTCCTGGACGGCGACCGCGAAGGGGTCCGCTTCCACAGCACCAACCTGGGCCGGATCATCGGCGCGGCCCTCCGGAGCGCCACCGGGGCCGACGTGGCCCTGATCAACGGCGGCTCCATCCGGGCCTCCATCCCGGCCGGCGACGTCACCCGGGGCCAGATGCTGGCCGTGCTGCCCTACGGCAACTACGCCCTGAGCGTGGAGATGACCGGGGCCGAGCTCCTGGCCGTGCTCCAGGAGGGCCTGAACCAGCCGGGCCAGGGAGCCTATCTCCAGTACCACGGCCCGAAGATCACGGCCGTGGAGTCCAAGGAATACGGGGCCGACGGGACCCTCACCCGCCGCCTGGCCATCCGGTCGGTGGACCTCGGCGGCCGGCCCCTGGATCCGGCGGCGACCTACACCGTGGCCATCAACGAGTTCATGTACTCCGGCGGCGACGGCTACACCCAATTCGCCCGCTATCCGGCCCGGGAATACGCCACCCTGGAGGAGATTTTCAGCCGCTTCCTGATGGAATCCGGCCGGGATACCCTCGAGGCCCTGACCGAGGAGAACGTCCTGACCGTGGCCGGAGGGAAATAAGCATCCATGGAACCCGGCCGCCCCGCCGACGGCCTGACCGCCGCCGAACTCGCCGACCGCCTGGCCGCCCGGACGGCCTTCTGGCGCCACTGGGGCTTTGAGCCCTGGAGCCACGGGGCCCTGGCCGGGGCGGCCCGGCGCCAGCGGTTCGTCAAAGACGGCCTCCTGGGCCGCATCGCCGAATACGGGGCCTGGGATTACATCGTCTGGCGGCCGGGGACGCCCGAGGACCGCGAGGCCCTCTGGGCCGGCCTCCGGCCCCGGCCGGACATCATGACCCAGCGGTTCCTCATGCTCCGGCCGGGGCCCCGGCCGGGCCGCCGGGTGAAATCTTTCCGGCTGGGCTTTTGCGGCTACGCCGAATTGTATGAATACTGGCCCGGGGCCGGCCGGTCCACCGGCGCGCCGGCCGACCTGGCCGGCCTGGCGGACCTGGCTCTCCGGGCGCCTGACGATATGGAAAATATGTAAAAGAGCCCTGAATTCCGTGGAGAACCTGAATGCTGCCGTTATTGCTGCTGTTCGCCGCCGTGTATTTCATCATCTGCTACAAATTCTACGGCGGTTTCCTGGCCCGGCTGTTCACCCTCGACAACGCCCGCCCCACCCCGGCCGAGGAATTGTATGACGGGGTGGACTACTGCCCAACCCACCCGGCCATCCTCATCGGGCACCACTTTTCCTCCATCGCCGGGGCCGGTCCCATTGTCGGGCCCGTAACGGCCGCGGCCTGGTTCGGCTGGCTGCCGGCCTATCTGTGGTGCCTGCTGGGCTCGGCCTTCGTCGGCGGCCCCCACGACGCCGGGGCCCTCATCGCCTCCATCCGCCACCAGGGCAAATCCGTGGCCGAGGTGGTCCGGCGGTGGATTGGCGAACGCGGCCGGTTCCTGTTCCAGACCTTCACGCTCCTGACCCTGATCCTCATCGTGGCCGTGTTCATCCAACTGGGCGCGGCGAGCCTGGCCGCCGACCCGGCCGTGGCCTTCGCCGCCGTGGTCTACATGGGCCTGGCCGTGGCGTTCGGCCTGTGCACCTACCGCCTGAACATGCCGATCAAGGTCACCACCATACTGATGCTGCCCGTGGTCTTCGGCGCCTGCTGGCTGGCCCGGGAATATCCGTTCCTGGCCGCGCCCTTCCATCTGTCCATGCCCGCGTGGCGGTGGATTCTCCTGGGCTACGTGGTGGTGGCCTCGCTTCTGCCGGTGTGGCTGCTCTTGCAGCCCCGGGACTACCTCTCGTCGTTTTTCCTCTATTTCGCGGTGCTCGTCGGCGGCCTGGGCATGGTCCTCGGCGGGGATTTCGAAATCAAACTTCCGGCCTTCAAGGGCCTGACCACGGCCGACGGCCAGTATCTGTGGCCCATCCTCTTCGTCACCGTGGCCTGCGGAGCCATCAGCGGCTTCCACTCCCTGGTGGGGAGCGGCACCACCTCCAAGCAGCTGCGCAAGGAGCGCGAGAGCCTCCTGGTGGGCTACGGCTCGATGCTCCTGGAAGGCCTGGTGGCGGTCATCGCCATCGGGGCCGTCATGATCAGCGGCTCCATCGCCGAGGGGGGCCCGGTGGCCACCTTCGCCGAAGGTTTCGGCCGGTTCGGCTCCCTCCTGGGCCTGGACCCCGGTCTGGGGGTCTCCATGGGCGCCCTGGCCATCAACACCTTCATCCTCACCACCGTGGACACGGCCACCCGCCTGACCCGCTACCAGATCCAGGAGTTTTCCGGCGGCCGGATCGGCAAATATCCGGCCACCTTCCTGGCCGTGGCCGGGGCCATGGTTTTCCTTTTTGTGGAAACCGGGGGCCGGCCCACCTGGTCCATCATCTGGCCGGTGTTCGGGTCGGCCAACCAGCTGGTGGCCGCCCTGGCCCTGTTGGCCCTGGGGGTCTGGATCAAAAAGGACTTGGGGCGCTCCAACCTGTTCGTCATGGTTCCCATGTGGTTCATGATGGCCACCACCCTGGCCGCCCTGAGCCTTCTGGTCCGGGAACAGCTCCGGGCCGACGCCCCCAACTGGGTGGTGGTCGTCTTCTCCGTGGTGCTGATGGGTCTGGGCCTTTTGATGCTGCGGGAGGCCATGACCGCCCAAGAGGCCAAGCCGGCGGGAGGGGCCAAGGCCCCGGCCGGGCCCGGAGCCGTCTGACCCCGACCGAGGCTGGCCTGTGGGCGGCCGGACCCAAGCGCTTGGGAGTGTGGCCGCAACGCCGCACCAACCTGTGGGCTTTTGGCCACACCGAGGCGTTTCAGGCGGGGCCAGAGGGTCAAGCTCAATCTGTAACCGCTTGAAATAATAAAACTTTATATTTACCTGAAGTGATTTCTCAGGTGGCACAAGGCTTGCTTGCCACACAGTACAGCCGTTGGCGTAATCCCGGGCAAGAACCGGGGGCCAAACCAGGCGGCCTCTCTGAAAGACGAAACATGACCATGCAAAAAACCATTGCTCGCGATATAGACACCGAAGGGATGGGCCTCCACAGCGGCCGGACCATCGCCGTGACCTTACGTCCGGCTCCGGCGGGCAGCGGCGTCCGCTTCCAGCGGGTCGACCTCCCCCAGGCGCCGGCCCTGGCGGCTCACGCCGGGAACGTCACCAGCACCACCCTGGCCACCACCCTGGGGCACGGCGAAAACCGGGTCAGCACCGTGGAACACCTCATGGCCGCCCTGTCGGCCCTGGGGGTGGACAATATCCTGGTGGAAACCGACGGCCCGGAACTGCCCGTGTTCGACGGTTCGGCCGAAGGTTGGGTGGCGTTGCTGAAGGAAGCGGGCCTAGTGGAGCAGAACGCGCCGCGCCGGGTGTTCAAGGTCACCCGGCCGTTCAAGTTCACCCATGGCGACAAGTCCATCGAAGTGCGGCCGGCCAGCCGTTTTTCAGTGGAGGCTCACATCGATTTCGGCGGGGCCATCGGCCGCCACTGCTTTTACTATGTGGATTCCCAGGAAGCCTTCACCCGCGAGATCAGCCGTTCCCGCACCTTCTGCCAGTTGAAGGATGTGGAACTGATGCATTCCCGGGGTCTGGCCCTGGGCGGCTCCCTGGACAACGCCGTGGTCGTGGGTGACGACGGCATCCTCAACCCCGGGGGCCTCCGGTTTGACGACGAGTTCGTCCGTCACAAAATTCTCGATTTCATCGGCGATCTGGCCATGGCCGGGGCGCCGGTGGTGGGCCAGTTCGTTCTGCACAAGCCGGGTCATGAGCTGAACCGGCGTTTCCTCCAGGAAGCCCTGGCCGAACCGGGCCTCATGGAATCCGCCGTGGCCGGAACCGAAGAGAGCCGCCGTCCGGCGCTCCGCAAAGACCCGCGCCGCCTGGCCCCCCGTATGCCCCTGCCCCTGGACGAGGCCTGGACCGCGTCCATGGGCATGTAATCCGTAGTCCATGTAACCTTCCAACCTGGTGCCTTGAAAAAACCCGCCTTCGGCGGGTTTTTTCGTGTCCGAACATATTGCCTGAAACACATTTAAAGCTTATACTAGGAAAGGCTCCGAATACCATTTCGCAATCAAAATCGCGTTTAGGGGTGGAGCCCCCTCTTCTTTCCGTCATCCCGGCGAAGGCCGGGATCCATGCTTTTGCCTTTTCAGGCCAAGAGCAAGACCTGGATCCCGGCCTGCGCCGGGATGGCGGAATAAGAAAAAACCCCGCGAAAAGGTATCTTGACGGCGAACCCGTATACACGAGGCCATTTTATTAACCCGGCAACTATAGAAGTCTGTTCCCGGCCGCTGATGCCCAGTGATTTCGGGCTTTGGCGAAATCACGGGCATGACTTATTCAGTTGCCGGAGCAATAGCAACGCGAGCTGCATCTCACCGTCATTGCAGGCTTTTAAGACATTGGCCTTCATTTTGCTTCTATATAGGCCGTGATGTTGGCGCGTTTGCCGAATCCTTTTGTATCAAGGGGCGATTATCATGGCTATCAATTTTCAGGAACGAATCCAGCGCGGCCGGGAAATCATTGTCGGCGCCGGCCCCTCCAAGCTGGCGGTGGGCTCGGTGCTCCTGGCCCTTTCCACGGCGCTTCTCCTGTTCCTCTTGTTTCATAAGGGCGAGCCTGAATATGGCATCCTGTATTCCCAGCTCGGCGCGGAAGACGCCGGGGCCATCACCGCCGAACTCAAAAACCAGAAAATCCCCTATAAACTCACCGCCGACGGCACGGCCATCGAGATCGCGGCCGACCGGGTGGCCGCCACCCGGGTGGACCTGGCCGTCAAAGGTCTGCCGGCCAAGAGCAACGTCGGCTTCGAAATCTTTGACCAGCAGAAGCTGGGCGTCACCGATCTGGTCCAGAAAACGAACCTCATGCGGGCCATTTCCGGCGAGTTGGAACGCACCCTCACCAGCATGCCGGAAATCGAAATGGCCCGGGTGCACCTGTCGGTCCCCAAGGAAACGCTTTTCATCGAGGACCAGAAAAATCCGGCCGCCTCGGTGGTGGTCAAGCTCCGGCCCGGGTCCGAGCTCTCGAAGCCCCAGCTCATGGGCATCGTCAACCTGGTCACGGCCTCGGTCAACGGCCTGACGCCCGACGACGTCTCCATCGTCGACACCGACGGCGGCCTCATCTGGAGCAAGGAACTCAACAAGCCCGGTTTTTTGAACGACGACCAGATGAAGCAGAAGGCCCTGTATGAGGAAGGCATCAAGCGCCGCATCCAGGCCATGATGGAACGCGTGGTGGGGCCGGACCGGGCCATCACCACGGTCAACGCCGAATTGGATCTCAAGGAAGTGGTCACCAACGAGGACATCTGGGATCCCGAACGCACCGCGGTCCGCAGCGAACAGAAGATCGTGGAGCGGAGCCTCGGCCCGGCCCGGGCCATGGCCGGCGTCCCCAACGCCACCTATGAGCTGGGCACGGCCAACCGTCAAAATTCCGGCACCGGCAATCAGGAACAGTATTCCCGCACCGAGGAAACCAACAATTACGAAGTCACCAACACCAAGCGCCAGATCGTGGCCCGGGGCGGGGATCTGAAGAAGATCAGCGTTTCGGTCCTCCTCGACGGCGTCTACAACGTCAACGAAGCCGGAGAAAAAGTGTTTTCGCCCCTGTCCCAGGAATTGATCAGCCAACTGGAATCCGCCGTGAAAGGCGCCATCGGCTTTGACGCCGGCCGCGGCGACTTCGTGTCCATCACCAGCACCCAGTTCACCCGGGAAGAACAGGTTTCGGTCTGGGCCCTTTTCGCCCTCGACCTGGTGCGGGAATTCGCCCCGTACTTCATCAAGCTCGTGCTGATCGTCCTGTTCTTCTTCCTGGTGGTCCGGCCCATCGTCAACTGGCTGAAGAAGGAAGTCGAACCGGCCGGCGCCGGGGCCGAACCCCCGATCCTGCCCTCCCATCCCGGCGGCGGCGGGACGTATACCGACAGCCTGCCGCTCCCGGTCGCGGCCCAGCCCGCCGCCGAAAGGATTCTGGGCGACCGCGCCGGCGAGCTTCCGGAAACCACCTACGACCAGCGCGGCGAAGGCCCGGACTACGACGAGGAAGCCGACGACGACGAGGACCGCGAGCCTCCGGCCCTGGCCTACGGCAACCTCAACCGGGAGAACATCCTCCCCCTGGCCCGGGAAAACCTGGACCGCACCGTGGGCCTGGTCCGCGGCTGGATCGAGCAGAAGCCGAACCAAGGCGACGAGCCCAAAATGTAACCCCGGGGCCGGGCCCTGGACCCTGCTCCGAGCACGGGGGAGAGCGGCCAAGGCTTGGTCGGCCGGGATGGCTGCGACCGTGGAACCTCGGCGGGGCCCATGCGGCCCGGAAATGGGCGCGCATCGAAAGCTTGCAGGCCGGTCCCGGTCTCTATCGGGGCCGTCCGGTGCACACTTGGTGATCCTCTATCCTCCTTGATGAAAGTGCCCAGTCATGCCCAAAAAAGACGACAAACAGCCCGAAGGACTGACCGGACCGGAAAAGGCCGCCATCTTCCTCCTGACCCTGGGTGAGGAATTCACCACCGAGATATTCAAGGAACTGGAAGACATCGAAATCAAGGACCTGGGCAAGGCCATGAGCCGGATCCAGAACGTCACCCCCACCCAGGTGCAGGACGTCCTGTGGGAGTTCGTGGAGGCCATGGACGTGCCCGGCGACATCCGCATCAAAGGCGACGACTTCTTCAAGAACACCATCGGCCGGGCCCTGGACGGCGCCCGGGCCGAGGGGCTCCTCCAGGACGTCAACTCCCCGGTGCCCTTTTCCAACATCAAGCACATCGACGCCAAGGCCCTCGGGAACTTCATCCGCAACGAGCACCCCCAGACCATCGCCCTGGTCCTGGCCCACATCGACCCCGGCAAGAGCGCCCAGATCATCTCCGAATTCCCCGAGCCCCTGCAGCAGGACGTGATCCTCCGCATCGCCGACCTGGAGAACGTGCCCATCAACATCCTCGATGAAGTCGAGGACGTGCTGCGCGAGGAGATCAAGGCCCAGGGCCCGGTGGGCGGCCGGCCGGCCGGCGGTTCCAGCACTGTGGCCGAAATTCTGAACCAGGTGGACCAGGCCACGGAAAACGCCATCATGGGCCGCCTGGAAGAGGACCGGCCCGAACTCTCCAACGAGGTCCGCAAGCTCATGTTCGTCTTCGAGGACCTCATGGGCGTGGACGACCGCTCCATCCGCACCATCCTGAAGGAGGTCAACAACGACGAATTGACCCTGGCCCTCAAGGCCGCTTCCGAGGACATGCGCAACAAGGTCTTCTCCAACCTCTCCGAGCGGGCCGCCAACATGATCCGGGAAGACCTGGAGTCCATGGGCCCCACCAAGCTGGCCGACGTGGAAAAAGCCCAGCAGGCCATCCTCCGGGTGGCCAAGAAGCTGGAGGCCGAGGGCAAGGTAGTCATCGGCAAGGGCGACGGAGGCGACCAGTTTGTCTGATTTCGACCCCCGCTACCACCGCAGCCCCAAGCTGCCGCCCAACACCAAGGTGGCCGAGGTCCAGGCCGGACCCGCCGCCCCGACGGAGGCGACCGACTTTAAGGGCGAAACCTTCACCCGGCTGAAGCCGGCCACGCCCATTCCCGATCTTCGAGAGGATTTTCAGAAGGACGCCCCGCCCCGGCCGCCGGCCCCCGATCCTTTCCAGGAATTTTCAGTGGAAAAGACGCCTCTCTCCGGCCTGATGGCCGACCTGCCGTCGCTGGACGGGCTTTTCCGCCCCTTTGACCTGGCCTCGGAAAACCCGATCACCCCGGAAGCCTACGCCGACCTGGTCATCCCCGGGCCGCCCCAGACCTTTGCCTTCGAAGACTTAGACACCCGTGATCCGGACGTGATCCGCACCCTGGGCCAAGCCGAGGAAAAAGGCCGCGAGAACCTGGCCAAGGCCGAGGAGGAGGCCGCCCGCATCGTCGACGGCGGCCGCACCGAAGCCCGGGGCCTCATCAACGAGGCCGAGGCCCAAGCCCGGGCCATTGCGGACCAGGCCCGCCGGGAGGCCGGGGACATCCTCGCGGCCGCCCGGGAGGCCCAGAGCGCGGCCGACGAAAACGCGGCCGCCGCGTCCGAAGCCCGGGCCGGGGCCGAAGCCGCCCTGGCCGAGGCCGAGGCCCAGCTCAGCGCGGCCCGGGAACGCATCGCCGGCCTGGACCAGGAACGCCAGGACCTGGCCGCCGAAACCGAGGTCCAACGCCAGGCCCTGGTTCAGGAATACGACGGTCTCAAGGCCGCTTTAGAAGCTTCCCGCACCGAGACCATGAACGCGGCCCGGGCCGAGGGCCGTGAAGCGGGGCACGCCCAGGGCCTCACGGAAGGCCGGGCCGCCGGCCGGGCCGAGGCCCTGAAAGCCTTCCAGGATCAGGTGGAGGGTCTTCTGGCCGTCATCGGCAAGATGGAGGGCCTGTATAACGACCTGTGGACGGCCAACGGCCCCATGATGATCCGGCTGGCCATCGATGCGGCCGAGCAGATTCTCCACAAGGAATTGCGCGAGGCCGACGACCTGGCCGCCCGGGCCTTCGAGGCCTGCATCGACTTTCTCTCCCAGGCCCACCGGGTCACCTTCCTGGCCCGGCCCCAGGACATCGCCCAGTTGGAAAAAGCCCGGGCCGACCAGCGCGGCCGCCTCGGCGCCCTGGTCAAGGTCACCTTCCAGCCCGACGAGACCTTGGGGCCCGGCGACCTCATCATGGAATCCGACGTCGGCCGCCTCGACGCCACGGTCAAGCACCGCACCGCCCAGGTGCTGCGGGTGCTGCGGGAGGCCTTTGCCGGCACCCACGGCGATCTGTCCGCCGTCACCGAGGCCGGGACGGCTTCGCCGCCGTCACCGCCGCCGCCTCCGGCCGCCGCTGCCGATCCGGCGCCCGAGCCCGCGCCGGAACCGACGCCGGAACCCCAAGCCGAGCCGGCCCCGGCCGCCGCGCCCGCGCCGGAGCCCGATCCCTGGCCGGACCCGGACCCCGCCTCCGCGTCGGAAGCCGATACCTGGCCCGAACCGGAACCGGCCCCCGCGCCCGAAACACCGCCCGAACCAGAAAAAGAAAAACCGTAAATGTCCACGCCCAAGCCCCAGGATTTTTCCTCCTATCTCGGCCTGTTGAAGGGCGTCAAGCCGTTGTCCCTGGAGGGCCGGGTCACCAAGGTGGTGGGCCTGGTCATCGAAGGCGACGGCCCGGCCGCCTCGGTGGGCGAGGTCTGCCGCATCATCCCCGTCGACGGCCGGCCGCCCATCGAGGCCGAGGTGGTGGGCTTCCGGGAGGGGGCCATCCAACTGATGCCCGTGGGTGAGATGGGCGGCCTGACCCCGGGGAGCCGCATCCTTTCCACCGGCAGCCCGGCCACGGTGCCCGTAGGCCCCCAGCTTCTCGGCCGGGTGGTGGACGGCCTGGGGAACCTCATCGACGGCCAGGGCCCCATCGAGGTCACGGACCGTTACCCGGTCCACGCCCGGCCCGGGAACCCCCTGAACCGTGACCGCATCACCGAGCCGCTGGACGTGGGGGTCAAGGCCATCAACAGTCTCTTGACCATCGGCCAGGGCCAGCGGGTGGGCATCTTCGCCGGCTCGGGCGTGGGGAAGAGCACCCTTCTGGGCATGATCGCCCGCCACATGAAGGCCGACGTCAACGTCATCGCCCTCATCGGCGAGCGCGGCCGCGAAGTCACTGATTTCATCGCCAAGGACCTCGGCCCCGAAGGCATGGCCCGCAGCGTGGTCGTGGCCGCCACCTCCGAGCAGCCGGCCCTGGTGCGCATGCGCGGGGCCTATGTGGGCACGGCCATCGCCGAATACTTCCGCGACCGGGGCCACCAGGTCATCCTCATGATGGACTCGGCCACCCGCTACGCCTTCGCCGCCCGCGAGGTGGGCCTGTCCATCGGCGAGCCGGCCACCACCCGGGGCTACACCCCGTCGGTCTTCGCCCAGCTGCCGCTCCTTCTGGAGCGGGCCGGCCGCTGGCCCCACGGGAGCATCACGGGCCTGTACAGCGTCCTGGTGGACGGCGACGACATGAACGAACCCGTGGCCGACGCCATGCGCTCGATCCTGGACGGCCACATCGTCCTCCGGCGCGATTTGGCGGCCAAGAACCATTACCCGGCCATCGACGTCCTCTCCAGCATCAGCCGCCTCATGATCGACCTGGTGGACAAGGACCAACTGGCCGCGACCGGCCGGTTCAAGGACGTCCTGGCCACCTACCAGCGCAACGAGGACATGATCAACCTCGGGGCCTACCAGCGCGGCGCCAGCGCGGACATCGACCGGGCCATCGAGATGTACCCCAAATTCATGAACTTTCTCCGGCAGCCCTTCGACGAGTCGGTCTCCCTGGCCGATTGCCGGGATATGCTGCTGCGCTTGACCTACGCCGGGAAATAAACAGGAGAAACGCCATGCCCGACGCGTCCGCCCAGCGCCCGCCTTTCATGTCCGAACAGTATTGGGAAGCGCGCTACCGCCGGGGCCTGGGCTCCGGGGCCGGGTCCCGGGGCCGGCTGGCCGCGTTCAAGGCCGAGGTCGTCAACGGCTTCATCGCCCAACGTCAGGTGGCGAGCGTGGTGGAGTTCGGGGCCGGGGACGGCTATCAGCTTTCACTTTTCAAAACCCCGCGCTATCTGGGGGTGGACGCGTCCCCCTTCATTGTCCAGAGCCTCCGGGAGCGCTTCCGGACCGACCGGAGCAAGACCTTCCTCCACACCGCCGAATACCGGGGCGAGACGGCCGAACTGGCCCTGTCCCTGGACGTCATCTTCCACCTGGTGGAGGACGAGATTTTTGAAGCCTATATGAGCCGCCTCTTCCGGGCGGCCGAAAAATACGTCATCATCTATTCCTCCGACCAGGAAGCCCAGGAATCCCAGACCGCCCCCCACTTCCGCCACCGCCTCTTCACCCCCTGGGCGGAACAGAAGGCCCCGGAGTGGCGCCTCGCGGCCCGCCTCCCCAATCCCTTCCCCTACACCGGTTCCGATCCGGACAACACCTCGGTTTCGGATTTCTTTTTCTACGAAAAAGCCTGAACCCTCCACACCCTACCCAACAACGCAAAGCGCCGTCGGGTTCACCGACGGCGCTTTCGCTTCTCTCCGTCATCCGGCGAAGGCCGGGATGACGAGGCAAGGGGGCTTTTCACAAAGCGCAAGTTTGAAGGCGAAATGGTGTCATTTCAGCACGCCGCCTTCCACCACCACGGTCTCGGGGTCCACGGTGTCGCCGTAGATGGGTTTGAGGGTGGCGTCATAGTCCTTGTGGAAAAAATTCTCCCGGCCCAGGGTCACGATCTCCTCGTTGAGCCAATCCAGAAGCTCGGTGTTGCCCTTCTTCACGGCCGGGGCGATGGTGTCGAGGTTGCCGAGGAAGTCGATGCCGGACACGAAGCCGGGGTTCTCCCGCACCCAGGCGAAAATGAGGGTGTTGTCGTGGGCCAGGGCCGCGCCGCGCCCGTCACGCAGGGCGTTGAAGGCCTCGGTGTTCTGGTCGTATTTCAGGAGCTTGATCTCGGGGTGCTTTTCGGAAAAATAGCTGTCCGCCGTGGTGCCCTTGTTGACGATGAGCTTCTGGCCCTTCAACTGGGCCACGTCGGTGACGGGGGCGTTCTCGGGCGAGACCACGCCCAGGGCCACCTTCATGTAGGGCTTGGCGAAATCCACCTTCTGGGCCCGCTCGGGGGTGACGGTGAAGTTGGCCAGGACGATGTCCACCTTGTTGGATTCCAGCACTTCCATGCGGCTGGCCGCCTCCACCAGGACGAACTCCACCTTGCTCTCGTCGCCCAAGAGGTCCTTGGCGATGCGGCGGGCGAAGTAGACGTCGTAGCCCTGGTTGTCGCCGTTGGCGTCAACGTAGCCGAAGGGCGGCTTGTCGCTGAAGACGCCGATGCGGACCGCGCCGGCTTCCTTGATCTTGGCCAGCTCGCCCGCGGCCCGGGCCGGAGCCGGGCTGGCGATCAGCCCCAGGGCCAGGGTCAGGATCGACAGCCCCAGGATCAGACTAATTCTCTTGGTCATGATGTTCCTCCTTTTTTACGCCGTCAAATTGAAAGATGTTGAGAAATTTACGGGCCCGGTCGCTGACCGGACGCTCGAAGAAATCCTCGGGGGGCGCGCTTTCCACGATCGCCCCCTGGTCCATGAAAATCACCCGGTCGGCCACGGCCCGGGCAAAGGCCATCTCGTGGGTGACGATGACCATGGTCATGCCCCGCTCGGCCAGGCCCAGCATGACGTCCAGCACCTCGCGGACCATTTCCGGGTCCAGCGAGGCGGTGACCTCGTCGAACAGCATGATCTCCGGGTTCATGCACAGGGCCCGGACAATGGCCACCCGCTGCTTCTGCCCGCCGGAGAGCTGGCGGGGAAAGGAATCCTTCCGGTCCAGAAGCTCCACCCGGTCCAGGAGCTGTTCGGCCTCGGCCGTCACCTGGCCCCTCTCGCGGCCCTGGGCCTTCATGGGCCCCAGAAGGATGTTCTCCAGCACGTTCATGTGGGGAAACAGGTCGTAGCTCTGGAAGACCATGCCGATTTTCTGGCGCACCAGGTTCCAGCGGGTCCGGCCGGAGGTGATGGATTCGCCGTTCAGTTCGATGTCGCCGCCCTGGATGGGCTCCAGCCCGTTGATGCAGCGCAGCAGCGTGCTCTTGCCGCAGCCCGAGGGGCCCACCACCACCACCACCTCGCCCTTGCAAACTTCCAGGGACAGGCCGCGCAGCACCTCGAGCTGGTCGAATCTTTTATATATGTCGGTGATTTTCAGCACCGGGCAACAGGGGCCCATGAAAACTCTCCGGGGAAAAACCCTCTCAAGCCCGCCACTTTTTCTCCAAATACCGGGAATAGAGGGAAATGGGATAGCAGATGACGAAATACACGATGAAAATGAAGCCGTAGACCCAGAAGCTGGCCAGGTGGTTTTTGGTCAGGCCCGCCACCTCCACGATCTGCTGGCCCACCTTCAAGAGTTCCGGCACGTTGATGAAAAACACGAAAGGCGTGGTCTTGATCATGCGGGTGGTCAGGTTGATGACCCCGGGGATCAAACGGCGCACGGCCTGGGGAATGATGATGTGGCGGTTCACCTGGGCCTCGGTGAGGCCCAGGGCCCGGCCGCTCTCCCGCTGGTGGACGGGCATGGAGGTCAGGGCCCCGCGTACCAGGTCGCCCATTTCCGCCGCGCCCCACATGGTGAAGACGAAGACGGCCACCACCTTGGCGTCGAGGTTGATGCCCCAGTTGCGGCTCAAGGTGTAATAGAACAGGAACAGCAAAACCAGAATCGGCATCACCCGGATGAATTCCAGATACAGCCGGGTCAGGACCACCCACCCGGGCTTTTTGCTGGTCATCAAGAGGCCCACCAGAAGCCCCAGGAGCATCGACAGGAGAACCGATATCGCGGAAATCTCCAGCGTGACCCACAGGCCCTCCATGAGGCGGGCCATGGTCCGGCCCTGCCGGAAGATGTCAAGCGCCGAACCCAGCACGGCGCACCCGTTTTTCCAGATACCGGAAGAACAACGATATCGGCAGAATGAGAAGAAGATAGCAGAGCACCAGCATGAGGTTGTTCTCGTTGGAATGCCCTTCGCGGATAAGGTCCTTGAAGACGTAGACCACGTCGGCCAGGGCCACCACGCTGAAGACCGAAGTCTCCTTCAAAAGGAAAATGATGTTGGCGCAGACGGCCGGCACGGCCACGGCAAAGGCCTGCGGCAGGATCACATACCGCATCAGCTGCGGGCGGCTGAGCCCCAGGCTCAGGCCGGCTTCCTTCTGGACGCGGCTGACGGCCTCCAGGCCGCCGCGAAAGGCCTCGGCCATGTAGCCGCCGCCGAGGAAGGCCAACCCCAGGACGGCGCAGGTTTCGGCCTCCAGGGTCACCCCCACCCGGGGGAGGCCGTAATAGAGGAAAAACAGCTGGATGATCAGCGGCGTGTTGCGCGACCATTCGATATACACGCCCGCCGCCCGCCGGAGGGCCGGCACCCGGTAATACTTGACCAGCGAACAGCCCAGGCCCACGGCGAGCGAGCAGACAATGCCGCTCGCCGCCCAGAAGACCGTGCTGCCCGCCGCCAAGGCGTAGGCGGGAGCATTGGCGCTGATGAATGAAAGATCCAAGCCTGAAAAACCTCTTCGGCCGCGCGGCCCGAGCCGCGCCGGCCGTTCGTCGTCCTTGCCGCCGGGAAAAAAAACCATGCAAGCTTTTTATTTTGCCTTTATCGCCGGTATATTGCAACAATTTTTTGCAAAGCGAAAGATTTGTTGCACGGGCTTTTTTGATTGAAGATTGAAGATGAAGAAATTGGAATTTTGCATTTGCAGAGGGGCTCCGCCCCTCTGCAAATGCAAAATTCCAATTTCTTCCCTCAGGTTTGAGGGCACGCCTCCAGCAAGCCCCAGGGGTTGGCCGCTTCGGCCAGAATCACGGGAACCAAAGTGCCGGCCGGAAGGCCTTCCAGGCCTTCCGGCAGCAGCGCCCCCAAATAATTGCCGGTCAGCACCTTCAGTCGGCCGCTGGGCCGGTGAGAGGTGCTCTCCACCAGGCCGAGCTGGGTCCGGCCGACGTTCAACGCGGCGAAAATTTCTTTTTTGCGTAGGTTCAGGGCTTTAAGTTCCATGACCCGGGCACGTTTGCTATGCTCGGGCACCTGGTCCGGGCTGGCCGCGGCCCGGGTGCCGGGGCGCGGGGAATAGGGAAAGACGTGGAAATAACTGACGGGCAGCTCGGCCAACAGGTCGCGGGTCTCCGCGAAATCGCGGTCGGTTTCGCCGGGAAAACCGGCCATCACGTCCACGCCCACGGAGGCCAGGGGCCAGGCGCTTTTGATGCGCGCGACCAGGCCGCGGAACTGGTCCGCGCGGTAGGGCCGGCCCATGAGCTCCAGAATCCGGTCGCTCCCGCTCTGGAGCGGCAAATGGAAGTGGGGCGCCAGCCAGGGATACATTTCGTAGGCGGCCAGGACCTCCCCGTCCAATTCCAGCGGCTCGATGGAACTGAGGCGCAGGCGGAACGTTTCCTCGTCCGGGGTCAGTTCGGCGTCGACGGTATGGAGGAGTTCGGCCAGTGACCAGGCCGGGGAGAGGTCCCGGCCCCACTGGCCCAGGTGGATGCCGCAGAGCACCACCTCGGTGAGGCCCCGGCTCAGGTAGGAGCGGAGGCCGTCCAGCACCCGGTCCGGCGGGAGGCTGCGGGAGGGCCCCCGGGAGAGGGGCACGGCGCAGTAGGCGCAGCCGGCCGAGCAGCCGTCCTGTATTTTGTAGAAAGCCCGGGTGCGCTCGGGCGTGGGGGCTCCGTAATCGGCGGCCGGCCCGGCCACCTGGGCGGTCACCCGCACCCGGCCTTCGTCAAGCGGGGCCGAGCCGTCCAGTTCGCCCAAATGGCGGACCAGGTGGGCCTTCTCCTCCTGGCCCAGGACCAGGGTGACCAGGCCGCTGTCGGCCAGAAGGCCGGGGTTGGACTGGGCCAGGCAACCCGTGGCCACGATGCGGGCCTGGGGGCTCAGACGCTTCAAGCGGCGCAGGAGGGCCAGAGCCTCCTGGTCGGCCTTCTGGGTCACGGTGCAGGTGTTGAGGACCACCAGGTCCACACCCACGGGCTGGTCCACCACCCGGTAGCCGGCGGCGGCCAGGCTTTCGGACAGGGAGGAGGACTCGAACTGGTTGACTTTGCAGCCCAGGGTCAGGACCGCCGCTTTCGGCTTCGGCATCGAATCGGACCTGGTCAACGCGGGAACCAAGTGATCTTCCCGGCCAGTTCCTCGCCGTTGAACACGGCCAGGTTGGCGTTGTAGTCGGGCATGGTCACGGTCTGGGGCAACTCATTCCCCCCCGGAAAGGGGTGCCCGCCCAGGGTGAAGCGCGGCGCGGACAGAGTCCGGCCCGAGGCCAGCTTGACTTCCGTGACCGTGACATCGGTGCCGGCCGGGATGCCGTGGCGGTTGCCGATCTTCACGGTCTGGCTCTGGCCGTTCACCTCGAAGGTGACGGATTGCAGCCGGGGCGGCACCAGCTTGAGCGTAGAGGAGGCCAGGACGGCCTGCTTTTTTTCGGCTAAAAGCTCGTAGGCCGTACCCTTCTGCCTGACCGAAAAGGCGGACATCATGTCCTTGGCGGTGTCGGCGGTGAAGCCCCGGTCCTCGCCGTTGTTTTTATACTGCTTGGATTTGGGGACAAAGCCCTTGAGGTTCATGACCACCCCGGCGGGGAGGGCGCCGTCGCTCTTGAGGTCCACCATCTTGATCTGGGAGCCGATAAGAATTTCCACCTCCTGGCCGGGCTGGATCTCCACGGTCCGGCCGTCGACCTCGATGACGAAGGCGGTGACCTGGCCGGGCCCGGCGGGGGCCGGTTCGTCAGCCGGGTCATCGGCCGGGACATCGGCCGGCTCGTCCGCCGGAGGCGCCGCCTCGTCGGCCGGGGCGGCGGCTTCATCCGGCTCGGCCGGGGCGGCCGCCTCCTCCGAGTCGGAGGGATACGTCACGGCGCCGGTCAGGGTGGATTCGGTGCCCTCGGCGGAGCCGGCCGAGGCGGCCACCGTGGGCGCGGCGGCCCGCTTGCCGGGCAGGATTTCCGGGGAGACCGGGGTTCCGGCCCGGGGCGGCCGCAGCCGGGCCTCGCCCGAAAGGCGCGGAGAGCGGCCGGCCTGGTCGGCGGGGAGCAGGCCCACGTTGATGCGCCCAATCTTGGTGTGGTCCTTCTGGACGATGATGGCCGTGGGCCGGTCGATGGTCAGCGGCCGCCTGAGGTCGTTCAGGCCGCCCAGGCCCAGCACGTCCACGGCCAGGCCCCGGTCGTAGTTGGCCCCCACATGGACCACCTCGATGGTGTCGCCCCTGGCCACTTCCAGGGTCTGGCCGTCGGCCACGGCCACGGGCAGTTCGTTATTGACCGAAATCACCACATAGCCCAATTCCGGGGGCTCGAGGTTGATGCGGGGCTGTTCCAGCTCCACCCCGAAGATGTCCAGAAAGGCGTTGACGGCCAGGTTGTGCTGGTGGATCTTCATTTCCAGGCTCGGCAGCTGCTTGGAGGTTTCCACCCCGAAGGCCGGGATGCCGAGTTGGGTGAGGGCGTAATAGGTGGCGCTCTTGCGCTGTTCCTGGTATTTGCTGTCCGGGGCCCCGGTGTTGGTGTTGAAGAAGTGGAATTTATAGAGCGAATCGGGGATGTCCTCGTTGACCCTCTCCACCACTTTCCTGGCATACTCCACCAGGGGGATGGTCCGCCCGGTGACGGGATCGGTATAGACCTCGGTGTCGGCGATGATGCACTGGCCGTAACGGGAGGGATTGGCCATATCGCTTTCCCAGGTGGGGCGGTAGTAGCCCGAGCCGTCGTGGAGATTCAGCACCAGGTCGCTTTCGGCCATCAGGTCCTTGAGGATCTCCACCGTGTTCTGGTCCGGATCGCGGGAGAGGTCGCCCTCGAACTTGCGGTTCATGTCCCCGTCCGGCCCCCGGTGGGACTGGATGATGGACTTGAAGTTGGCCCGGGGCACCACGATGAGGTTGCCGCGCTTGAGGGCCAGGTCGGCGTAGAGGTCGGCGCTCATGAAGCCGCCGGGCTCGTCGCCCTGGATGCCGCCCATGATCATGATGGTCGGACCCTCCAGGCGGCCGAAGATTTTATACACCTCCAGCTCCTGGGGCGTGCCGGCCCAGAAAATCAGGTGCTGACGGTCCTGGGCCACCCCGGGGCCGGGCGCTGCTCCGGCCCCGGCGGCCCAGATGAGCCCGAGGGCGACCAAGATTCCGCAAATTGTCGTGCGGGCGGTCATAAACCGTTCTTCCTCTCTGGTTCGATCAACAAAGGCGGCCGCTTTTCCCAGGGGGCCGCCGGCCCGGGCCGAGCCCCTAGGGCTTCGGACTGATCACCCTCTTCATCACCACCTGGCCGCCCTGCGATTTGGCCACGGCCATCATCCCCATCACCCGGCCGTCCGGCGGCAGATCCAACTGGCCGGTGACGGGCTTGGAGGAACGGATGTTATACGGCGGCCCGATGGTGAAATCGGGCTCCGGTTTGCGGTAATCGAAATCCGGGAACGGGATCAGCACGAGCCGGTCCCCGGTGGCCACCGCGAACAGCATCAGGATATTTCCCTGAACCTGGGTGCCGGGCTCCTCGTTGGTGAGGTGGAACCGGAACGTGCGGCCGGAAATCTCCAGTTTTTCGATCCCCAGGGGCTGGTCCGCCGGCGGGTCCGGGAACTGGTCGCCCCAGAGGTCGAGCGGACCGGGAGCGTCCCCCGCCGCCGCCCCGCCCGGGAAAAAGGAACCGTCGTCCCCGCCCGGCTCCCCGGCCTCCGGCGCGGCCGGGTCCGCGGCGGACGCCGCCGCCGGAAGCGGTTCCGCCGCTTCGGGCCGCTGACCCGCGTTGAGGAGGGTGGCGTATTCGCTGGCCACGGTGGACTGGTAGGCGTACAGGTTCTCCAGCCGATGCAGCTTGTCCACAGCCTCCTGGTGGGCACCCACCAGATCCCGGTGCTCCAGGTACAGGTTGAAATAGCGGTGCGCCACCAGCCCGGAGGCGACGACGAAGGCCAGGCCGAACAGGAAGACCAGCAGCAGCGTCAGCGGGGAGACGACCAGATCGGTGACCATCCCCTGGGACCGCATCACCAGGATGTGCCAGCGGCCCCGGGCGTTCTTCTGCTTGACGATCATTTTCATGCTCAATACGCTTTCCAGGTCTCGGCCAGAATTTTCCAGCCCCCGGCCGTATTTTTCAGGGTCAGGGTCTTGCGTCCCAGATCCCGCACCTGGTCGGAGCGGTAGTCCTGCCGGAACACCACCCGCACCTGGTCGCCGTCCCGCCGGACCTTGATGTCCGACACCTTCACCTCGATGACCGAGGCCTCGCCCATGAGGTCGGCCCGGTATTGCCGGAAAGCCTCCAGATTCATGCCCTTGGCCGAATAATGGAAGTCGGGGTGGTAATAGGTGAAATAGGCCTCGGCGTCCCGCCGGGCCCAGGCGGCGGCCCAGCCCCGCACCAGATCGGCGCCCACGGCGTTGAGCTCGGCCGGGGCGACGGCCTCGGCCTGGGCGGCGGCCTCGGTCTGGGCGGCGGCCTCGGTCTGGGCAACGGCCTCGGCCTGGGCGGCGGCCTCGGTCTGGGCAACGGCCTCGGCCTGGGCGGCGGCCTCGGTCTGGGCAACGGCCTCGGCCCGGGCAACGGTTTCGGCCTGGGCAACGGCTTCGGCCTGGGCGGCGGCCTCGGCCCGGGCGGCGGCCCGGCGCTGGGCTTCGGCCGCGGCCTTGGCGTCGGCTTCGGCCTCGGCTCGGGCCAGGGAAGCTTCATCCAACTGGGCGAAATTGAGGTCCCCCATGACCATGGACACCTCGACCGGAGCCTCGCCGGCGGCCTCGGCCGGCATTCTGGGCGCGTCCTCGGCCGGGATGCTGATCGGGGCCAGGCCCGTGGCGGCGGCGGCTTTGGCCTCGGTGGCGGCCCGGGCCTCTTCGCCCTCCAGCTTCACCTGGGCCACGGTCAGGGGCGGGGTATCCAGGGCCCGCCGCTTCTCTTCGGCCGTCAGCCACTTGGCCGTGCCGGATTCCGGCAGGTTCCGGAAATCCTCCCCGACGATTTTATAGCCGCCGGCCCCGCCGCGCAAATACAGGCGCTTGAGGCCCACGGAGGTGAAGCGCTGGTCGCCCCGGTAGTCCTGCTCGAACAGGGCCACGATCACGTCCCGGTGGCGATAGATCTTCAAATCCTTCACATCCACCTGGATTTTCTGATAATTTTTACCCACCCCCTCCTTGTGGGCCATCCACCCTTCGAAGGAGCGGCCGTCGGAGTTGACGAAATCCGGAGCGTATTTGTCGCGGTAGGCCCGATGATCCTTGTTGGCCCAGGCTTTGCGCCAGGACTCGACAAAGTCGCGCACTTCCCGGGCCTCCCGCTGGAGCTGGGCCACCGGAGCCAGGGTGAGGGATTCATAGATGATCAGGGGCGTGTCGTAGAGGCGGATGATCTCCTCCATCCTGGCGATGTCGGCGTTTTCCAGCTCGACGCAGCCGTTGGAGTCGTAATCCACCAGAGGCTTGTTGATGCCGTGGGCCCAGATGCCGTAGCCGCCCCGGCCGAGCTTCTTGTCCCAGAAATTGGGATAGTCCGTGGGATAGGCCAGGGTGCCGTAGATGGCCTGGAGTTCCCGGGGCAGGAGCTTCTGGTTGAAGACGTAGAATCCGTTGGGGGTTTTCTTGTCCCCCTCCACAATCTTGTCGCCTAAATTTTCCCCGGTGGAACAGGACAGGACCCGGTCCAGGGCCACCCGGCCGGCCTCGTCGTGGCGATAGAGGTAGAGAAACTGCTCGGCCTTGTCCACCACCAGGATGTGCCCCGGCTGGGTGCCGGGATACAGGATGGCGTCGGGCAACATCTCGTCGCCCCCGGCCCACAGCGGAACCGCGGCCAGCAAAAAGACGGCGAGAATACAGGCGCCCGCAAGGGGCAGTTTTTTTTTCATCGGTATCAGAAAGACACTCCCGGCCCCCGGACCGTCGTCCTGGCCAACGGATCGGAGTCAGGTTCGGTGGAAAACGGCGGAACGCCGGCACGATCCGGCCGGCCGCGTCTGGACAGAAAAACCTTTTTCGAAAAAACAGCCGCGGCCGCGTCGATTCTCCCGGCGCGGCCACCGTCCCGGATCAGTCCCCGGAGGTTCCGGGCTCGTTCAGCCACAGCGTCTGCACCCCTCCCGGCCATTCCAGCCGGAACTCCAGGCGGCCGTCGGTCTGGAGGCCGGACGCGGCGAACCTGACCAGATATACGTCCTCCCAGGAGTTGAAGACCGGGAAATGGTCGCGGATGAAGACGGCGTCCCGGCCGTAGCGCTTGATCTCCACCGGCTCCAGAATCCGGCCGTCGGCGGCCAGGAGGCGGGGGCGGAAGCGGCCGAGCTTGGTGAGGTCTTTTTCGGCGAGGTCCGGGGTGAAGAGACCCAAAAGGACGACCACCGTCCGGTTCGAGCGGTGTCCGGCGCTTCCCCAGCCGGCGGTTTCGGCGGCGAAGGTCGGATCGCCGGCGAAACGGGCCGAGGCGGCCTGGCTGACGACCGTATTATACGGCAGGGCCCGGACGATGAGGGCCGAGGACAGGGTGTTCCACTCGAAGGTGTCGTCCACCGTCAGGTTGGCCGACAGGAGCCGGACGTAGTGCTCCAGGGCCCGGTACTGGGCCTGGGCCTCGGGGGCGAAGGGGCCCCGGCCGCAGGCCGTCAGGCCGAGCCCGGCGATGAGGACCACGGCCAGAAGTCGCAATGGTAAAATGAGCTTCGCCCCAGACATGGTGCCCCCTCGTTGTGTGTCCGCCGGAGATATGATGACGCCATACCGATAACCGAATAAGTATACCATAAAAATCCCCCCATTGCCAACTCCTGAGCGGCGGGCGGACAGGGCGTAGGCATCTAATTTTAAGCCAGCGACGAGGCTTGAATATAATGGAATACCTCACAATTTCGTCATCCGGCGAAAGCCGGGACCCAGGCCTTTCCTCTTCCCGTACCTGGCGAAAAGTCATGGATCCCGGCTTCCGCCGGGATGACGGTCGGGCGGGTGTAGTTTTTATCTTAGTTATTACCAAATGTTACGTCATCATATGCCGAATCGCCAACTTTTAAATTTAAATGCGTACGCCCTGGAGAGCGGCTACGGCGTGGTTTACAATCGGGGCGGAGTGGAGTAGAATATCCGACTATGATGTCCGCCGGTGTTCATTCGCGGGGCGCGGGATTCGAGGTGGGCGGACGGCCGGTGGGGCCGGGCCGCCCGGCCTTGCTGGTGGCCGAAATCGGGGGCAACCACGGGGGCGATTTGGCCCTGGCCCGGAAGATGGTCGCGGCCGCGGCCGGGGCCGGGGCCGACGCGGTGAAGTTCCAGGCCTACCGCACCGCCGAATTCCTCAGCCGCCGCAGCCCCTATTATAATGAACTGGCCGCCGAGGAACTGTCCTCCGAGGCCTTGGCGGACCTGATCGCCTATGGGCGCGGCCTGGGCCTGGCCGTGGGCCTGACGGTCTTCGACCAGTCCGGCATTGATCTGGCGGCGGACACCGGGGCCGATTTCCTGAAAATTTCTTCCGGCGACCTGACCCACGGGGATCTGCTGGAACGGGCCGCCCGGGCCGGACGGCCTCTGTTCGTTTCCACCGGCGCGGCGACCTTCGAAGAAGTGGCCGAGGCCCGGCGCCTCCTGGTCCCGGCGCGCGATCGGCTGGTGCTGATGCAGTGCGCGGCCCTCTATCCGGCCCCGCCCGAGACGGCCAGCCTGGCGGTCATGGCCGGCTGGCTGGCCCAAGGCCAGGCGGCCGGGTATTCGGACCACACCCTGGGTGCGACCGCCGCGTTCCTGGCCCTGGCCCTGGGCGCCCAAGTGTTGGAAAAACACTTCACCACCAGCCGGGAACTGCCCGGCGGCGACAACGGAATTTCGGCCCTGCCCGGGGAGTTCCGCGAACTGGCCCGCTGGAACGGCGAAATCCCGATCTTCATGGGCCGGCCGGACCAGAAGCCCCACCCGCTGGAGCTCCCCATGCGCCCGATCATCCGCCGGGCCGTGCTGGCCGCCCGGGACCTCCCGGCCGGCCAGCGCCTGACCCCGGCCGACCTGGTCTTGAAGCGCCCGCCCCAAACCGACGGCATCCTGGGGCCGGAGCACCTCCCCCGGCTGGCGGGCCGGGTCCTGGTTCGCGGCCGGCTCCAGGACGAACCCATCCGGCCGGAGGACCTGGAGGGGGCGCCGGATGTGCGCTGACGATCCCGGCCCCGGGCTGGTCATATCCCACCTTTTCCGGCGCCGGAGCCCCCGGGCCGAGCGGTTGGCCGAAGCCTCCGGACTCTGGTCCCTGCGGCGCCTCCCCGAGCCGGACTGGCTGGCCGGCCGTCCCCGGCGGCGGACGTTCCACTGGGGCCTGGGCCCGGTCCTGGCCGATTTCCAAAAAACTTTTCTGGCCGAGGGGCTGGACCGCTACCTGGCCGAACACCCGGTGGAGCTGTTCAGCTTCGACCTGGGCCCGGCGGCCCGGCGTCACCAGGGGATTCTGCCCCTGGCCCGGCCCCTGGGTCCGGCGGCCATCCGCCGCCACACCGAGGCGGCCCTCCGCTTCATCCGCCGTTTTTATCAGGGCCCCCTGGCCGTGGAAAATTATAACTTCTACCCCACCGGGCTCTACGGGCACATCACCGAGCCGGCCTTCATCCGGGACTTCCTGGCGGAATTCGGCCTCGGGCTGGTGCTGGATCTGGCCCACGGGGCCGTGACCGCCCACAACCAGGGGCGTCGGCCCGAAGACTACTTCGCCGAGCTGCCCCTGGAGCGGACCACGGAAATCCATGTTTCCCGGCCCTGGCTGCCTCCGATCCCCGGCGTCTGGGCCGTGGACGCCCACGCCGCCCCCGAGGCCCGGGAGTGGGCCTGGCTGGCGGGTGTGCTGAAAAGCGGCCGCGTCCCGGCCGCCGCCCCGGTCTTCATCGAATTTTATGGGGATTTAGCCAAGCTGGCCCAAGCCCTGGCCGCCCTGGCCGCCCTGCCGAACGCCCCGGAGTGATCACAGGTGACATCCATGACCATTGAAAATACGCCGGACTGGCGCCGGGATCCCGCCGCCCGGCTCGAACGCAAGAACGCCTTCGACGGCTCCCTGGTGATGGGGACCTCTCGCTTCAACCGGGACACGGGCCGGCTGACAGCCAAGTCCCGCCCCTTTCTCTGGGCTGTGGACCCGGAAACGGGCCTGATCCGTTCCGACCTGACGCGGGTCCGCCGCTGTCCCGTCTGCGACCAGCCGCCCGAGCGCGGCCTGTTCGTCAAGGACGGCTTCCGCCACGTCCGGTGCGTGGCCTGCGGGCTGATCTACGTCAGTCTCATCCTGCGCGAGGACGTGATGGACCGTTACTGGCGGGAGGAACTGGCCTGGACGGGCATCCTCAACAGCCCCCCCCAGATGGAGCTGGACCGCCTGAAATACCAGTACGGCCTGGACCTGGCGGCCGGCCGGGTGGGCCCGGACCGGCGCCTTCTGGACGTGGGCAGCGGCCCGGGCGGCTTCGTCCTCCTGGCCAAGGAACAGGGCTGGCAGGCCTCGGCCCTGGAACTGAACGCGGAAAGCTCCAGGCGGTTGGCCGCCGAGGGCGTCCAGGTGATCGTCCGGCAACTGGAACTGAGCGATCTGCCGGCGGACGGCTTCGACCTCATCAGCTTCTGGGAGGTCCTCGAGCATCTGGCCGATCCCCGGCTGGTGCTGGCCGAGGCCCGGCGCCTCCTGGCCCCGGGGGGTCTCTTGCTGATCCTGGTGCCCAACGTCCAGTCCCTGGTGACCCGGCTTTTGCACGAAAAGAGCAACACCTTCGGCGGCCATTCCCACCTCAACCACTTCGGCCCGGCCTCCCTGACCCGGCTCCTGGAATCCCAGGGCTTCCGGGTGGCGGAAATGGAGACGGTCATCACCGAACTGGGCACCGTCAACAACCACCTGGCCTTCGAGGACCCGTACACCGGCGAGGCCGAACCCTTCTGGGAGGCCCTGACCCCGGAACTGATCCACCAAAACCTCTGGGGCAGCCGCCTCCTGGTCCTGGCCGAGCGGGGAGCTTTATGAAATTCATCGGCGTCATACCGGCCCGGGGCGGCTCCAAAGGCGTCCCGCGTAAAAATATCAAACCCATCTGCGGCCACCCCCTCATCGCCTGGACCATCCGGGCGGCCCTGGATTCCAAACTTCTGGACGGCCTGGTGGTCTCCACCGAGGATGAGGAAATCGCCGGCGTGGCCAAGGGCTACGGCGCGGAGATCCTGGTCCGGCCGGCCGAACTGGCCCGGGACGAGACCATCAGCCGGGACGTCATCGCCCACGCCCTGGACGCCACCGGGGCCGGCCACGCGGTGCTTCTCCAGGCCACCTCGCCGATCCGCTCGCCGGGCCTCATCGACCGGGTGATCACCGAATTCAAGGCCGGGGAGTGGGATTCGATGGCCACGGGCTTTTCCCACCCCCTCTACCCGCCCCACGGGGTGGAACACCGCCGCCAGGACATCGATTACGTCTTCGTCAACGACGGCAGCGTCATCGTCAGCACCCGCGAGACCATCCGGGCGAAAAGCCTTTTCGGACGCCGGGCCGGGACCCTGGTCACCACCCGCGAGGAAAACGTGGACATCGACGACGAGTTCGACTTCTGGCTGGCCGGCCAGGTCCTGGCCCGGGTGCTGACCCAGGGCTGGGATATCGAGCCCCGGCGGGTGAGTCCGTGAAACGGCCGTTCCTGGCGGCGGCCCTGTGGGGGCTCCTGGCGGTCTTCGGGCCGGCTCCGGACGCCCGGGCGGCCTCCATCGGCGACATTTTTCTCCTCCTCCCGAACGAAGAGTGCGGCGGCCTGACCCAGGTGGAACGGCAGGCCCTGCTCCAGTCGGCCCAGCCCGCCCCGGGCGCCGGGGGCCAGAGCTCCATCCCCGACCCCAGCCGGCCCTGGCTCCACCTGGTGTCCAACAATTACCTGATCCTCGGGCGGCCGGGCCACCAGGGGGACATCACCTACAAGCTCTTCGACGGCGACGGCTTCCAGCTTCTGGCCGTGTGCCGGGGCCGCCAGTCGGCCGCGCCCATGGACCCGGTCTGCCGCTTCGACCTCTGCCTCTACCGCCTCGACCCCGCAGGCCTGTCGCGGGCCGACCAGGGGGACTACCTGCCGCCCGTCAGCATCCTGGATTTCATCACCGCCGACACCCTCAGGGACCCCCGGGCGGTCCGGGACATCGCCGCCCGGGCCCCGGCCTATAACGGCTGCCTGACCTGCAACGCCAGCATCAACGCCCAGGGCGCCCTGGACATCATCACGGTCACCACGGTCAACGCCGCCGCCTGCAGCAACTTCCTGCCCCCTTTCGGGCTCCTGCCCCTGACCTGGAACGGCCTGAGCTTCACCAAGCCCTATGACCGGGCCGCCCCCAGACCGGGCGAGGCCTACCCGGACACCTACTATTGACCGCCGCCGCCGTTATACCGCCCCGGCTCGATCCGGCCGAGCCGGACGCCCTCCGGCTGGAAGCCGACGCTCTGGGCCGGGCTCTCCGGGCCCAGTTGGAATACTTCGAGACCCTCGGCGTGACCGGGTGGCCCCGGGACCTCTTACCGCCGCGGCCCCCGGCCCGGCCTCGGGCGGCCGCGCCCTCCTCCCCGGCCCGGCCCTCGGCTCCGGCCCCCCCGGCGGCTCCCCGCCGCCCGGAGACGGCGGAGGCCGACCACCCCGCCCTCTGGGCCCCGACCGCCCCGGACCGGGCCGAACTGGAGCGCCGGGTGGCCGCCTGCCAGGCCTGCCCCCTGGCTCGCGTTCGGTCGTCCGCTCCAGCCCCCGGGCGCGGCTCGGATCATCCCCGGCTGGCCGTGGTCGGGCCCGATCCGGGCCTTCACGGCGGGCCCCGGGGGGAACTTTTGTCGGCCATGCTGGGCAAAGGCCTGGAATTATCCCCGGACGAGTATTATATTACCAGCCTGGCCAAATGTTCCCCGCCCGACGGCGACGAGCCGCCGCTCCCGGCCGTGCGGGCCTGCCGGCCGGTTCTCCTGAGGGAACTGGCCCTGACCAGGCCCCCCATTGTCCTGGCCCTGGGGGAATTGACCGGCCGTCAGTTGACCGGCCGGGAAGAGCCCCTGGGGTTGCTGCGGCCGGCCAGCCACCCCATTGAGGGGCTGGCCGGGGTCTGGCTGCGGGTCACCTATGGCCTGGACCACCTGATGGACTCCATCGAGCTGAAACGGGAAGCCTGGAAGGATTTGTTAAAAATCAAACAGGCTCTCGGGAGACTGCGCGATTCCGGGAACGGGCGGCCAGCCTGAACGCCCCGGCCTCCGCATTGATATCGTAGGGTATTCATGAAACATATAGTCGCCATCCTTTTTTTCCCTCTGATGCTGACCGGCTGCCTCCAAAGCGAGGACCAGCCGCGGAATGCGGAACCCGAAATCGTCACCTCGCTCCAGGCCAGCCTGAAGGAGGAGCCCCAGCCCGCCCCCAAAGCCGAGGCCAAGCCGGAAGTCAAGGTGGACCGCAAGGCCGAAATCGAAAAATGGAACAGCTATGTCGACCTGGCCAATGAAATTGAAACCGGCCTCAATCCGGCCCTGAACAAATATTTCGAGGCCTTCGGCAATGGCCCGACCTATCAGCCCGCGAACCGGGAGGCCAAGACGCGCAATTTCATCGCCGCCCTGTCCTCGCCCGGCCAGTTGGCCGAAACCATTGACCAGGCCCTCCTCATGGCCGCCCGGGAGCCCAAAAGCGACCTGGACCAGAATGTGAGCGAACTGGCCGCCCATCTCAAAACCCTGCGGCAGCATCTGCTTCGGGCCCGGGAGTATCACGCGGCCTCCCCGGACCAGGAAGGCGATTCCACGCCCTCGGCCTCGGGTGAGTTCCAGCCCTCGGCCCCGGATGAAGCCCAGGCTCTTCACGCCAAAATCCACGATGCCTTCCAGAATTTCACCGCCGCTTACGGCCGGTTCCGAGACGGGCTGAACAGGGCCGATGCGGAACGGCGCAAGCGAGACATCCAGGAGATGGACGACCAGGGGCTGGTGATCCGGACGGCCATGCTCGGCCTCATCGACCACGCCCAGGAACTCCAGGATATGCTCAGCAGCCACAGCATCACCTCGGAAACCCTCCAGGCCCTGGATATGGACCAGTTCAGCCCGCTGTACGACGAATTCATGAAAAGCGCCGATAACTTTGAAAAAACCCTGGCCGACCCCCAGCAGCCGGCCCGGGAAAAGCTGAAACTTCAGACTCTGGGCGGGTTCACGCAGCAGCTGATGGTGGTGCGGGCCTCGGCCACCAGCCTCATGGCCCGATACCAACTCAAGACCAAAGCCTTGCCCTTCCCCGAGGAAACACCGGGCACGCCGGAACACTTTGGCCGGGTTCTGGGTGATCTGGTGGACCTGTATAATGCCGCTGTTGAGTAAAATACCCGGGGGGGCGCATGGCCAAGATGGTCCCTTTTCGGCGCCCAGACGGAGGTGGCATTTTTTTTAGTAATGAAATGACAATGTTAAGATTGATATTTTTGTGTTTCCGCCCTCATATTTTTTCGCTTGCTATTTTTTATGAAACCTGCTACGGTATCTCTGTAGCAACAATTTCTCTCTATTGGTGAGGTTTTCATGTTGCTGTTGTACAGACGTGGTTAACACCCGCTGCTAGTTCTCCTTTTTTGACAGGCAGATGGCATTTGTTTATTTCCCGATTCTTTTCAAATGGTCCCCGCACCAAATCTTCCTTGACATCGGTACATATATCACACTCTTACTATGCGCTGGAACTGGCGGTCACAGCCCGGGTGGCCGGACGGACGCCATTCGATGCTGGCTGCGTCCGCTGGGCAGCCGCGTCTTGGGGGATTTGCCGCCTTCCTGACGGCCTTACCACTGACTAGAATTTTTCGGCCCTTGACCGGAATCTAGAGGCCCGGCCGCCCATGCCGGGCAATATCGCGCGACGGAGAAGAATCTCATGGTGAAAACGATTTATGTTGGCAATCTGCCTTTCAGCTCAACCTCGGCCGACGTCGGCGACATGTTCGCCGCCTACGGCACTGTTCACTCGGTCAACTTGATCAATGACCGGGAAACCGGCCGCCCCCGCGGTTTCGGTTTTGTGGAAATGGACGACGAACACGCCTTGACGGCGATCGAAGCCCTCAATGGCACGGAAATCGGTGGCCGGAGCCTGCGGATCAACGAAGCCCGCGGTCGTGAAGACCGGGGCGGCAGTGACCGCGGCGACCGCGGCGATCGTCGTCCCCCGCGCCGCAGCAACGATTATTAATCCTCCGGGCGCCTCTGAAGACGAACCGTTTCCGGCCGTTTTAAGAGGCTCCTCAAGTCCGGAAGGGAATGGGCATTCCAACCCGGGCTTGCTGAACATCACCGGACAGACCGAAAAAAAACGGGAGACCAAGGCAATTCTTGGTTCTCCCTTTTTCATGCTCTTTTTTTTAGAATCAGGCGCTTACTCGTGGCGCAAGCCGGTCATTCCCCGCTTGCAATCAGCCTTCCCTTGGTATGGCGATAAGTCACGGCCAGGAAAAAAAAACCGAAAATAGCCGCGACCAGGACGGCGGCCAGGCCCGCGATCAGCAGCGCGCCCGCCCCCAGGCCGGTCGCGCTCCCGCTGAGGAACAGGTGGGCGCCGATGGCCACCAACACCAGGCCCGGCACATAGAGGGCCACCAAGGTGACCATGGCCCCCAGCCAGCGAGAGAAATTCCGGCCGACGATCCGCAGGGTGCCGAGGACGGCATCCGCCGGGGAGAGGTCCTCGAGGCGGTCGGCGATGTAGAGCATGGCGCAGTTGGTGACCATGGACAAAATCAGGGAAGCGGCCAAGTCCAGGAGCAAGCCCAGGCCCGGCAGTTGCCCCAGGAAGCCGAACACCATCTGAAAGGCCACCGTCAAGAGCAGCCACAGAAGAATGGACAGGAACACCGGGCTGAACCGGGCCCAGGGCGACAGAAGAATAGGCAGCACGCCGCCATCCGGCTGCCGGCCCTCGGTCAGGAAAAGCAGCAGCCGGTTAAGGCCGACCACCAGGACCTGGGACAGAACGGCCACCACAAAAAAGGCCGCGAATCCGGCCGCCGGGAGTCCCGGCGTCTCCCCCTGAAGGGCTTCAAGCGAAAAGCCGGACAGGGAAAAAAGAACCCCCGCGAAAGCCAAAAGCAGGGCGCAGCCGAACACCACCACCAGGCCGACCATCAGCCCGTAGCTCTTGCTGAGAGCCTTCGATAGACCTAGGCGGTCGCCGTAGGTCAACTGGGCAAAATCCCGGTCATCGAGCATGGGCGCGGAAAGAGTCATGGGATCTCCCTTCGGCGGCCGCCAAACCAGCCCCGGACATACCAAAAGAGGCGTCGCCGCGAAACGCGAAACGGCCCGAGGGCAGTTCCCTGGGGCCGTTTTGTGGTGAAATTAATCGGCGGCGACCTACTCTCCCACCCTCCTGAAGGGCAGTACCATCGGCTCTGTGGGTCTTAACTTCCGTGTTCGGAATGGGAA
>JAVBQN010000065.1:0-6612 GCA_031549025.1 Candidatus Adiutrix sp.
ACGATCGTATCCCGGGCCCGGCCGTTGATTCTTCAGGGGGTTAGAGGGGGACGCAGTCCCCCCGTTTCTTCGGGGGATCCAAGGGGGCGCCAGCCCCCTTGGCGCCCGATGGGGTCTGGGGAAGGGGGGCGAGCCCCTTCCCCAGCAGGGCTTGGGACAGCGTCCCAACAGGAACGGCGCCCAAAGGGCGCCGTTCCGGGTATTCTCCAAATCGCAAAATTCCTTATTCTCTTCATTTCTTCATCTTCAAGCCCAGAACACCCGCGCCGCGCAACGCCTCATTTTCTTCCCCAGCGTTTGATGGCGGCGCGGAGCTGGTCGAGTTTGAAGGGCTTGGCGATATAGTCGTTCATGCCGGCCTCAAGGCATTTGTCGCGGTCGCCGGCCATGGCGTGGGCGGTCATGGCGATGACGGGGATGCGGGGGTTTCGTGTTCCGGTGGCGGGGTCGCGAAGCACGCGGGTGGCGCGGTAGCCGTCCATTTCGGGCATTTGGCAATCCATGAGGACCAGGTCGTAGTCGTTGGTTTTCAAGGTGCTGACGGCTTGCAGCCCGTTGTCGACCACCTCCACGCGGTGGCCCATTTTTTCCAGGATGCCTTTGGCCACCATTTGGTTGACGGGGGAATCCTCGGCCAGGAGGATGTATTGGGCGCCGTCCGCGTCCGCGGATTCGGCCGGGCCGGCCAGGGGTTGGGGGGTGGCGTCGGCCGGTCCGCCGACCAGGGGGGGCTCCAGCATGACGTCGAACCAGAAGACGGAGCCTTGTCCGGGCAGGCTATCCACGCCTATTTCGCCGTCCATGAGGACGACGAGCTGTTTGCTGATCGACAGGCCCAGGCCGGTGCCGCCGAACTGGCGGGTGGTGGAGGAATCGGCCTGGATGAAGGGGTCGAAGATGTGTTCCTGGCGTTCGCGGGGAATGCCGACCCCGGTGTCCTTGACCCGGAAGCGCAGGTACGGCCGCTCCCGGCCGTCAACCTGGCGGTATTCGCCCGAGCAGCGCAGGGAGACCCGGCCGGCCGGCGTGAACTTGATGGCGTTGGACAGGAGGTTCACCAGCACCTGGCGCAGGCGGCCGTGGTCGCCGCGCACCCGGTCGGGGAGGCCGGCCGAGGCGTGGACGTCGAATTCCAGGCCTTTGTCGCGGATGGCGGGCATGAGCATGTCGGTGATGTCGCCGAGCATGTCCTGAAGGGAGAAATCCACGCTGTCGAGGCTGAGCTTGCCGGATTCGATCTTGGAGAAATCCAGGATGTCGTCGATGACGCACAGGAGGGCCTCGGCGCTGCGCTGGACCGTGGTGGCGTATTTGCGCTGTTCGGGGTCGAGTTCCGTTTCCAGCAGAAGCGAGGTCAGGCCCAGGACGCCGTTCATGGGCGTGCGGATTTCGTGGCTCATGTTGGCCAGGAATTCGCTCTTGGCCCGGCTGGCGTGTTCGGCCTCCTCGCGTTTGCGTTCCTGGGTGATGTCGCTGAAGAAGCCCTCGACGATGCTGAAGTTGGGGTTGTCGGGCCGCACCTCCACCACCCGGCTGCGTTCCCAGATCCAGCGCACTTCCCCGGATTTGTGGATGATGCGGAAGACCGTGTCCAGAGGCGCGTCCACCAGGAGGGTGACCTCGTTGTCGGCCTTCAGTTTCGGCAGGTCCTCGGGGTGGACGATGTCGAAGAAACAGAGCTTGTGGTTGCCCACGATGTCTTCGGGGGGATAGCCGGTCATCTCCAGGCAGCCTTCGCTCATGTATTCCATGGTGAAGGACGGAAAGTCGTTGCGGCAGCGGAAGGCCGTGCCCGGGAGGTTGGAAAGGAGCGTGGCCAGCCGCCGCTCGCTTTCGTACACCCGCCCGGACTCCATGGCGATGACCGCGAAGTCGGCCACCGAGGCGCCGAAGGCCTGTTCCTCCAGGGTCCAGTGGCGGGGCGCGTCGGATTCGATGCAAACCACGCCGGCAAGCTTGCCGCCCACCCGGATGGGGCAATCCAGGAGAGCCTGGACGCCGAGAAAGTTGTAGTCGTTGGAGAGACCCGGCAGGATCTGGTCCGTGGCCGTGTCCGGAATGACGATGTTGCGCTCGGTGTGCAGAAGGCCGATGTAATCGGGATACACCTCCAGGCCGAAGGGCTCGACCACCAGGTGGGTGGCGGTCGCCGGGATGTAGGCCGCCACGTTGGCCAACTGGCTGTTGTATTCGTCGATGCGCCAGATGCCCACCCGGGCCGCGCCCAGGGTGACGGCCGCGGTTTGGGCGATGAGTCGGCAGGCGGCCTGGAAGTCGCCGGAAGTCAGGGCCGGGGCCCCGCTGAGCTGCCGGAGGGCCTCCCGCCGCCGGATCTCGGCCTGATGCAGGGCCTGGGAGCTGGTGTCCTTCATCACCGCCACCAGGACGTTCTCCCCCTCCCAATGGCCGGGGATCAGGTGGCCCTCGCCCCGCCAGCCGGCCGCCTCCACGGGCGCCGCCACCTTGGTCGGCCGGTCCGTCCACGTCATATGTTCCGCGCCGGCCAGGACCTGGGCCAGCAGGTCTTCCAGCCGCTCCCGCCCCAAGGCCCCGATCAGGGCCTGGAAGGGCGACGATTCCCACAGCACCCGGCCGGTCCGCACTTCCACGACCACCACCGGCTCTTCCAGGCTCTCGGCGAACAGGGTGAAGTTCAGCGCTTCCATAAATAATCCGCCCTGGCCGGCGCTGGTTGAGCCGGAACCGCCCGGGAAACGGTCCCGCGGGCCCTGTCGGCGATTCGTCCCCATTTTCTTTTCCCATTCCGCAAGGATTGTGGCATAAGCATACTCCAAATTCTGAAAGCGCCCGCCCGAAACCGGCCTTTCCATGGGCCGGCGGGGGCATTCGGTGTGTCTGATACGTGGATGCCGACTTTTTTGTGTCAGAACATTTGGCTTCAATTATATAACTATTTTCCAGTATAGCATATTTTCAGGCCAGGTCAAAACCCGGAACGGGCGGGGCCGCGACTTCCGCCGCCCGCCCTGAACCGGCGACGCTGGCAATTCAAACTATCTTCGGATATAATGGAAAAAGTTGACCGTTCACCGGGTATTCCGGGTGCGGTTTGATCGGCGAAACGTTCTGACGCAACCGGGCCGGGCCCGGTCCCGGACCCAAAGGAGGTTTTTATGAAAGCGCTGATTCTGTTCTATTCAGTTTATGGTCATATTTACGAAATGGCCCGGGCGGTCGAGGCTGGAGTCAAGGAGGCCGGGCTGGAGCCCGTGTTCCGGAAGGCCCCGGAGACGCTGTCGGAGGACGTGTTGAAGGCCATCGGCGGGTTTGAACCCCGCAAGCAGTGGGCCCAGGTGCCCGACGCCGCCATCGAGGATCTGGTGGAGGCCGAGGCCATCATCATCGGCAGCCCCACCCGCTTCGGCGGCATGTGCGGCCAGGTGCGGCAGTTCCTCGATTCCACGGGCGGGCTCTTCGCCAAGGGCGCCCTGGTGGGGAAGGTGGGGGCCTTCTTCACTTCCTCCAACACCCAGCACGGCGGCCAGGAGACCACCATCCTCAGTTCCATCCCCTTTTTCATGCACCAGGGCCTGGTCTTCGTGGGCCTCCCCTACGCCTTCGCCGGCCAGATGGATTCGACCCGCATCGTGGGCGGCAGCCCCTACGGGGCCTCCACCATCGCCGGCGGCGACGGCTCCCGCCGGCCCGACCAGATCGACCTCGACGGCGCCCGCTTCCTGGGCCGGCACGTCGGCCAGATCACCAAGAAGCTGCGCTCTTAGAAAGGACACACTAGTATGCAGCCAGCCTGCCTGATAATCCGCGACGGCTGGGGTCGCAACGACAACCCCCTGGGCAACGCGGTCATGGCCGCCAAGAAACCCTATGTGGACTCGCTTCTGGAAAAATATCCCTGGACCTTGCTCGACGCCTCGGGCGAACCGGTGGGCCTGCCGGACGGCTACCAGGGTTCCAGCGAGGTGGGGCACCTGAACATGGGCGCGGGCCGCATCGTCATCCAGGAGCTCAAGCGCATCGACGACGGCCTGCGCGACGGCAGCTTCTTCCGCCTCCCCAAGTGGGAGGAGATGATGAACCAGTGGCGGAGCGCCCCCCGAAGCACCCTCCACTTTTTGGGCCTGTTGCAGGATGAAGGCGTCCACGCCCACCAGGAGCACCTTTTCAAGCTCATGCGCCAGGCCCGGCAGGAAAACCCCTCCGGGGCCATCGTGGTCCACCCCTTCCTGGACGGCCGCGACACGCCCCCGCGTTCGGCCCCAGAATTCCTGGCCAGGCTGAACCTGGTTCTGGCCGACGTGGGCAACGCCCGCATCGGCACCATGATGGGCCGCTATTACGGCATGGACCGCAGCCGCGACTGGGACCTCACCGATCAGGCCTACCGGGCCCTGACCCAGGGCGAGGGCCGGCCGTTCAAGGAGGCCATCCCGGCCGTGGAGCAGTCCTGGGCCCAGGACAAGACCCCCGACAACTTCGACATGGTCGACGAATACATCCCGCCCCTCGTCGCCGAGGGATTTCAAGGCATGAAGGACGGCGACTGCGTCATTCACACCAACTTCCGGCAGGACCGGGCCATCCAGCTGACCCAGGCCTTCCTCGACCCGAACTATCCCGGCCATTTGGCCTGTAAGGCAAAAGTGAAGTATCTGGGGCTGACCCGCTATTACGACGAACTGACCGAATACCTGCTCGGCCCCATGGGCGGGGACGAGGGCCTGCCGAAACTCCTGGGCGAGGTGGTGTCGGCCGAGGGGCTCAGGCAGCTGCGCCTGGCCGAGACCCAGAAATTCCGCCACGTCACCAGCTTCTTCAACGGCAAATCCACCAAACCCTTCGCCCACGAGGACCAGGTGGAGATCAAGGGCCGCTTCGACCCGGCCACCTTCGCCAGCCACCCCGAGATGGAGGCCTGGAATCTGACGGACAAGTTCCTGGACGAGCTCTTGCCCAAGGAGTATCCCCTCATCGTCATCAATTACGCCAACTGCGACATGGTGGGCCACACCGGGGTGCTGGAGGCCGCCACCCGCGCCGTGGAGGTGGTGGACGAATGCCTCAGCCGGATCATCCCGGCCATGCTGGCCCGGGGCTATCACATCCTGGTCTCGGCGGACCACGGCAACGCCGAGGAGATGATCGACTATCAGACCGGACTGGTGAAAACCAGCCACACCACCTTCCCGGTGGAGTGCATCTATGTGGCCGAAAACCCCGTGGCCGGCCTGACCAGGGAACGCGGCAAACTCAGCGACTTGGCCCCGACTTTGCTAAAGCTCATGGACATAGCCGTGCCGGCTGAGATGACCGCCGAGAACCTCTTGAAATAGAAGCGCCCGCGCCATCCCGCGACCGGACCGTCTGTCGCCGAAAGACCACACTTTCGGCCAAACCGTGTGCCGGGATTTCGACGGGGAAACGACTGTGACCGTTGGACCGGGCCGCAGCCGTTTCCCCGTCGGCTTTTTGGGGGTGGTGAGCCATGAAAAACCTGAACGCGCGTTCCGTCCGCCGGGCGGTTCTTCTTTCTTTTCTGGTCGTGATTCTTTCCGTATCCCTGACCGGCTGCGGCCTGTTCGGCTGGAACCGCTCCAGCCCCACGGGCAAAGCCGCGGCCAAAACGGCCCGTCAATACGTTGGCACCCCCTATGTGCTCGGCGGTCGCACGCCCAAACAGGGCTTCGACTGCAGCGGCCTGACGGCCTACGTCTACAAGCGCCAGGGCGTGGATATCCCCCGCACCTCGGCCAAGCAGGCCAAGGTGGGAAAACCCGTGCGGAAAAAGAACCTTCAGCCCGGCGATCTGGTCTTTTTCAGCACGGCCGGCGGGTTCCGCGTGAGCCATGTGGGCATCTACGTCGGGGACGGGTTGTTCATCCACGCGCCCGGCACGGGCAAAAAAGTCACCAAGGCCAACCTCAACAGCCCCTATTTCCGCCGCGTCTACCACAGCGCCCGCCGCGTGGCGTGAGGGCGGGCCTTCCTTTTCCGGCGGTGGGGGGGCCCGGCCCACCTGGTATATTTGGGGAATCTCTGTTGTAAAGATAAGGACGCCGGGTGTTTTCGCCCGGCGGCCGCTCCCCCGATATCCGCCCCCGCCGGCAACCTTAAGGTGACCCCATGAAACCCGCCGCCCTGCTGCCCGGCCTCCTGGTGTAAAATCCCATATTGTGATGGTTTGGGTTGGAATGAAAGAGTTGCGGTGACGCTAAGGCCGCGGGAACCCGAGACTTTTGCCGTGATCACCATCAGAAAGACTGGAATGAGTATGGTGTCCCCGATTTTGGCGATTTGCTTTTTGCCGCTGTTTTTGCTATATTTTTTACTATTGTTAAATTTGGTATTTTGTAATTAGGATTCCCGAACATGCCTGTGGAGCGATTGACCCGCATCGGTAGCCACGCTTATCGAATATGCGTTCGCAAGGGGCTTCGGTCTGTTTGTTGAGAATAAGGAGAAATTGAAATGGGGCGTTTAAGGTTCAGAAAAATGGCTCATCCGGTTTTAGCGTACTTGGCCTGCTATAGGCGTTACAATTCAATATCAAGCCGATGATTCGCAATTAGCATGTTTTGGGGAATTTTTTCGCAATAAATACACAATGTTGAACCGATCAATCGCTTTATCCGC
>JAVBQN010000020.1:0-173844 GCA_031549025.1 Candidatus Adiutrix sp.
AGGTCCGTTTTCGGAACCGCATGAAAATGAACCTCCCCGTCAACGTATTTCGTGCTGACATAGTCGTAGCCGACAAGCCCATACTGGTGATACAATAAACCCGTGGACATGGAACCCTCTCCTTTGATGTGTCTGGCAGGACTACACCAATGGAGACCATGTCCACTTTTTTGTCAATCTTCATTCAATCCATAAAAGTACGCTTCAACCGGATGAACCAAAAAATGTTCGACGGCGGCGGCCTCTATTTGGAAGTCGCTCCCTCCGGCGGCAAACTTTGGCGGCTGAAGTACCGGTTTGGGGGTAAGGAAAAGCTTCTTGCCCTGGGGCCATACCCCCTGGTCGGACTGAAAGAGGCCCGCGAAAAGCGGGACGCGGCCAAAAAACTCCTGCTCGACCACCAAGACCCCGGCGAGGTCAAGCGCGCCCAGAAGTTGGCCGCCGTCTATGGCGGCGAAGAGAGCTTCGAATGTGTGGCCCGCGAATGGATTGAGCACAACTCCCGCACCTGGGTCGACAGCCACTCCAGCCGCATCGCCAGACGTTTGGAGCAATATGTCTTCCCCTGGATAGGCAAACGCAAGGTCAGCCAGATCACCGCTCCGGAGCTGCTGTCCGTGGTGCGCCAGTTGGAAAAGCGCGGCACCATTGAAACCGCCCACCGGGTTTTCGCCTTATGCGGCCAGGTTTTACGATATGCCGTGGCCACCGGCCGGGCCGAGCGGGACATCACCCCCGACCTGCGCGGGGCCTTGACCCCAGTCAAAGAAACGCATCTGGCCTCCATCACCGAGCCCAGGGAAATCGGCAAGCTTCTGATGGCCATTGACGCCTACGATGGCTTCCAGGTCACCCGCTACGCCCTGCTCCTGGCTCCGCTGGTCTTCCTGCGGCCCGGCGAGCTCCGCAAGGGCGAATGGAAGGAAATTGATTTTGACGAAGCTGAATGGCGCATTCCGGCCCACCGCATGAAGATGAACATCAAGCATATCGTACCTTTGCCCCGCCAAGCCCTTGAAATATTGACGGAACTAAGGCGGCTGACCGGCACCGGCGCCTATATGTTCCCCGGAGCGCGCAGTAATAGCCGGCCCATGAGCGACGCCACCGTTCTCAACGCCCTGCGGCGGATGGGCTACTCCAAGGACGAAATGACCGCCCACGGCTTCCGCAGCATGGCCTCAACGATTTTAAACGAAAAAGGCTACAATGGCGACTGGGTGGAACGCCAACTGGCCCATGCCGAGCGCAACAACGTCCGCGCTGCCTATAACTATGCGGAATATTTGCCGGAACGTCGCAAAATGATGCAGGAATGGGCCGACTATCTCGACAGCCTAAAAAGGCAGGCTGTGCTAAAGCGAGTAGTATAATGTTGATTATCTTCAGCGGCCTTCCTGGCACGGGCAAGACGACCATCGCCCGTGAACTGGCTTTGGAACTGCGGGCGGGGCTGTTGCGGATCGACTCACTGGAGCACGCGCTTTTGCAATCCGGCCGAGTTAAGAATAACGATCTTGGGCCGGCCGGTTACTTGGCCGCCTACGCTCTGGCCGCCGACAATCTGCGCCTGGGGCTGACGGTCGTGGCCGATTCGGTCAACCCTATCGCTGTCACTCGCGACGCCTGGCGAGATGTGGCTCTGAACTGCGGCTCGGACTTCCTGGAAGTCGAGGTGATATGCTCCGATCCGGCCGAGCATCGTCACCGGGTGGAAACCCGTGAGTCTGATATCGCTGGCTTTGTCTTGCCGACCTGGGAGGACGTCATGCTACGCGACTATCAGCCTTGGACGCGGGAGCGTTTAACACTGGATACCGCGCGGCTTTCGATACCCCAAGCTGTGGCCCAAGTTCAAGCAGCTTTGGTCGAAAAGGAAGAAGCATGAAACAGTACGCCTTCATTTCCGACATCCACGGCAACAGCTTCGCCTTGTCAGCGGTTTTGGACGACATCAGGCGGCGAGACTTGACGGCGATATACAATCTGGGCGACAGCCTATTCGGCCCTTTGGACCCTCACGGAACGTTCGCGCTTTTGCGCCGTAACGCCATTACCCACATCATGGGCAACGGCGATCGGGAGCTATTGTCACCGGATGACGGTTTATCAAGCACCATGAATCAAGTTCGCCAGGGCCTCACCACAGAAGAACGGGCTTGGCTCGAAAGCCTCCCGGCCACAGTGGAAACCGACGGCATTGTGATGTTCCACGCTTCACCCGGCTCCGACCAGGTGTATTTTTTAGAATAACTTGGCAACTATGACTGAGGCGTGCGAATGAAGCGGCCAAATACATTGCTGGACGAATTGGCCGGCGTCACGGCTCAGGTGATGGTCTGCGGGCACTCCCATATGCCGCGCGTGGTGGAATTGCCTGACGGTCCGCTGCTGGTCAACGTCGGCAGCGTAGGTTTGCCCGCCTATGCCGATGAATTACCGATCCCGCATAAAATGGAATCGGGAACGCCGCACGCCAAGTATGCAGTGCTTGAAGTAACAACCGGAACCTGGCACGCCGAAATCATTCAGGTTGACTACGACTGGCGCGCGGCGGCCGAGTTGGCTTTGGCCCAAGGACGCCCGGATTGGGCTAGATGGTTGACCAGTGGCTTGGCTTGACGTTGTGCGCTCTCTTGTGTTTGTATTCTGGCTTGACCTCGGTTCTTTCAATCCGTATCATATTTGGTACGGAAAAATATGTTGAAAAACATCAATTCTCATCGCGGCTCAGACTTTGATGATTATTTTGAAGAAGAAGGTCTCTATGATGAAGTCAACGCCAGAGCGGCGAAAAAACTCCTGGCTTGGCAATTGTTACAGGCTTTGGATGAGACCGGCCTGATCAAAACGGAGCTGGCCGCCAGAATGCGCACCAGCCGGGCGGCGGTTAACTGTCTGTCGACCCTGACAACCTTTCTCTCAGTTTACAGACGATTGATAAAGCCGCCCACGCCTTGGGCAAACGCGAGGATTTCCAATGAGCCGCAGCATCCGTAAAAAGCCCATCATGGGCATCACCACCTGCCGCAGCGAGAAGCAGGATAAGCAAATCTGGCATAAACGCTGGCGGAGACGGGAACGCATTGCCCTGGCTTGCAAACCTGTGGAAATGCTTGAAGATCACCTTACCAGTACTGAGAAAGAAGTGGTTAATGTGTGGTCAATGGGCAAGGATGGCCGCCAGCACTGGCCCCTTCACCGACAGATCATATCCGCCAAAGAATCTGCCGATCGTCGAGGCCGCAGCCCTCAGGAGCGCTCGGCCCTTCGTAAACGGCTGCTGCATAAATGGATGGGTAAATAACCGACTCGAACTGGCTGAACGCTCGGAAGGTTCCTATGCAATCTTACTGGAAAAAAGGCTCGCCCTATAAGATGTTCAACTTCAAGCCGGAAGAACATCCCTATGCATATGATGCGCGCTTTCCAATACGGCATGGTCTGCTGAAAACCGGGGAAATCGACTGGGCCTTTTGGCTGAAGCAGGAAACCTGGACTTTGGACCAGGCCGTTCGTTTGCTTGACGATACCCGCACCGGCGATGATACCTATTGCGATCACCCTTGGCCTCTGTATCAAGATTTTTCCGATGGTCTGATGAGGGCGCTCAAAGCTTCGGCCGCCTACCACATATTAAAAGGAGTTCATCCGGTTTTAGCGTACTTTTATGGATTGAATGAAGATTGACAAAAAAGTGGACATGGTCTCCATTGGTGTAGTCCTGCCAGACACATCAAAGGAGAGGGTTCCATGTCCACGAGTTTATTGTATCACCAGTATGGGCTTGTCGGCTACGACTATGTCAGCACGAAATACGTTGACGGGGAGGTTCATTTTCATGCGGTTCCGAAAACGGACCTATTGGTTTGCCCGCATTGCCGATGTCGGCAAGTAAAGCGTCGGGGGCGTTATGACCGGAAGCTGCGGTTGCCTTCATTTGGCCGCAAAAAAGTGTATCTGTTGGTCAAAGTGCCCAGGATCGAATGCTTGGTCTGTGGATTGGTTCGCTTGATCGATTTGAAAATAGTGGAGAGCCGGCGTTTTTACACCAAGTCGTTCGAGCGCCTGGTGGTGGAATGCGGCCGGATGATGACCATTCAGAACGTGGCTCGTTTTTTGAAAATCGGCTGGGATACGGTCAAGGACATCATCAAGCGCAACCTGTTGAAGCGCTTCGCCAAACCGAAGCTGGGGCATTTAAAGCGTTTGGCCATTGATGAAATCAGCGTGGCCAAGGGTCACAAATACTTGACGGTGGTTCTGGATCTCGACAGCGGGGCGGTGGTGTTCGTCGGTGACGGCAAGGGGGCGGAAGCCTTGCGGCCGTTCTGGAAAAAGCTTCGCCAAGCCAGGGCGAAAGTGGAAGCGGTGGCCACGGATATGGGGCCGGCCTACATCGCCTCTGTTTTGGAAAATTGTCCGGAGGCGGCCCTGGTTTTCGACCACTTCCACGTGGTCAAACTGATGAACGAACAATTGAGTAACTTGCGGCGCCGTTTGTACCATGAGCAGGCCGACGTTTTGCAGAGGCGGGTTTTGAAGGGCTCAAGATGGCTGCTTTTGAAAAGGCCGGAGAATCTCAAGGAGCAAGCCAATGAAAGGCAAAGACTTCAAGATGCGCTGGAACTCAATGCCCCTTTGGCCACGGCCTACTACATGAAAGAGGACCTGCGGCAAATATGGAACCAGCCCGATAAACAAACCGCCGCCAGCATCCTCGATGGCTGGATCAGTGAGGCCAATGCTTCCGCAATCCAGCCATTGATGAAAATGGGCAAAACTTTGACCAAGTACCGGTTCGGAATCCTGAACTGGTATGACCATCCCATTTCGTCCGGACCTCTGGAAGGCACAAACAACAAAATCAAAACTCTCAAACGCCAGGCTTATGGCTTCCGTGACCTCGATTTCTTCAAACTCAGAATCATGGCCATTCACGAAGCCGAGTACGCTTTAACCGGATGAACCCATTTTTTGCTTTTTTTCGGTAGGCTGGGCCTTTTTGATGGCCATATCACTGAGAGGCATACCTGACGCTCCTTCCAAAAGGGGGAATTGACCCCTTCATCGATCAACCGTCGGCCGCTTTGCGGGAGACCGGCGAAAACCCAGTAAACACTTGTCTTTAGCAACTGAAAAGAGCATATCAGGAATTGGGGGTATTGTAAATACGATCGGCCGTTTCTACCCCCTGATACCCCCGCAATGTTCCCGAATTGAGGGTGATTTCGAGGTATCCAGAGTGACTTTTAAAAATGAAAAAGCCCTTGTTTTGCAAGGGCTTTATGATGATCCGTGATGTCCAGTGAAGTGTCAATTGGTGGAGGCGGCGGGAATTGAACCCGCGTCCGAAGATCTTCCCCCGAGGTTTCTACAGGCTTAGTCCATTGTTTGGGTCTCGCCCAGGGAGCGCCAGTGGACAGGCTTTCCCGAAGGCCAGCGAAAAGATTTTCTCATCTCCGGCGTCTCTCCGCGACCGCCGAAAACCAGCCCATTTGTCCACACCGCTAAGCCACCACGGGCCATGTTAACTTAGAGGTGCTAGCCTTAAGCGGCTAGAGCGTACTCGTAAGAGTCTGCTTTTGTGTTTAGTCCCTTTGGATTAACGAGTCACCGGGTCGCTCGGCCTGCCGCCACGGGTTCAACTATCCCCGTCGAAACCATGTCGCCCCCTTTCAATGATGCGGCTCCTTCGAGCCGATATTAATATAACCACTATCTTCAGACTTTGCAAGTAGTTTCGCGTACGTCGGGCGGGGGAGGGAAGGGGGCCGGGACGGCCAGTCAAAAATAGCGGTCACACGTTCTTCATGAAGTCGGCCACTTCGGCCAGGGTTTCCGCGCGCCGGGCCGGGGGCAGAGAGCGTATCAACTTACGGCCATACCCCTTTTTTACCAGGCGCGCGTCCAGGATGGCCATCAAGCCCTGATCGCGGCTGCCGCGCATCAACCGACCTAAACCCTGTTTGAGGGTCAGGGCGGCTTCGGGCAGGTAGTATTCCATAAAAGAGTCGCGGCCTTCCTCCTCCATCTGGCGGGACCGGGCCCGCACCAGGGGGCGGTCGGGCCGGGGGAAAGGCAATTTCTCAATGATGACCGCGGACAGGCTTTCGCCCGGCACGTCCACACCCTGCCAGAAGCTGTGAGTGGCCAGGAGCACCGAACTGGTTTGCTCGCGGAATTCCTCCAGCAGGGCGGCCCGGCTCTTTTCGCCCTGCATAAGGATGGGCCACTGGCTGCGCTCCCGCAACCGGGAGGCGCAGAAGGTCAAACTGCGGTGGGAGGTGAACAGCACCAGGGCCCGGCCCCGGCTGAGGTCCAGAAGGCGTTCCACCTCCTCGGCCACGGCTACCTGGAAGCCGGGAGCGGTGGGCAGGGGAAATTGGGGGGGGATATAAGCCAGGGTGCGGCCTTGATAATCAAAAGGTGATTCAATGACCAGGCCTTCAACTTCAGGCCACAGGCCGATGCGTTCCTTAAAATAGGTGAAATCGCCGCCCGAGGTCAGGGTGGCCGAGGTGAAGATCAGGGGCCGGCCGGAGTTGAGGAGACCTTCGGCCAACTGGCGGGAAACCTTGATCGGCAGGGCCGACAGAGTCAGCCGGCGACCCTGGCGCTCGGCCTGGTAGACATAGCCGGCATCACCGGCTTCAGCCAGGAAAAGCATCTGGCCGGCCGCTTCCGAGAGGCGCGAAAGGAGCGGGGCCAGATCCTCGTCCTCCTTGGCCGGGGCTTTGAGGTTTTCGGCCAGGGCTTGGGCGTCGTGATACCAGTTGAACAGAAAGTCGCGGACCGGACCGGCTTCGGGGTCTTCGTCGCCCATTTCCCGCTCCTCGGGCTGGCGGTAGAAAGAGCTGGCCAAAGCCTCGGCCTGGCGGCCGAAAATATCCGCCAGGGGCTGAAGCCGGGCCGCGCCGGGCGTACTCAGGCGGGCCACGGCCCGGGTCAGGTCGCGGGACAGGGCCAGGAGTGCGCTGGAACTCAGGCTGCGTCCGAAATAGCTGGTGGCCGCAGCTTCCAGGAGGTGGGCCTCGTCGAACACGGCCGCTTCCCAGTCGGGCAGCACTTCACCAAAACCGCCCCGCCTCAGGGCCAGATCGGCCATGAAGAGGTGGTGATTGACCAGCACCAGGTCGGCGGCGGCCGCCTCCCGCCGGGCCTTCCAGAGGAAGCAGCTGCTTATGTCCGGGCAGCGTTGCCCCAGGCAGCGGTCCGTGGGCGCGGAAACTTCGCTCCAGAGAAGCCAGTCGTCGGGAAGAGGCAATTCGGCCCGGTCGCCGGAGCTGGTTTCGACGGAGAGCCGGGCCAGATGGTCAAGCCGGTCGCGGTCCTCGTCGGCCCAAAGCGGGGCCTGGGCTACAGTTTTTTTAAGGAAGTGGGGACAGAGATAGTTTTCCCGGCCTTTGAGGCGGGCGGCCCGGAAGCCGTCGCCGAAAATTCGGCGGATAAAGGGGATATCTTTGTCGAAAATCTGGTCCTGAAGGTTCTTCAGGCCCGTGGAGACCACGGTTTTGCGGCCGCTCAGGAGGGCCGGCAAGAGGTAGGCCAGGGTTTTGCCCGTACCCGTCCCGGCCTCGACCAGGGCGAAATCGTTTTCGCGAAAAGCCCGGGCCACTTCCAGGGCCATGGCCAACTGGCCGGGGCGGGGTTCGTAGCCGGGCCAGTCGCGGGCCAGAGGGCCTTCGGGCCCCAAGAGTTGTCGCAGGTGGGTGGACAATGGGGTTAAAACAAGCCCGGCAAGTTCAGGCCGCCGGTGATCCGGCCCATTTCCGCGGCCACCAGGTCCTGGGATTTTTTCAGGGCCTCATTGGTCGCGGCCAGGATCAAGTCGGCCAGCATATCCACGTCCCCGGGGTTGACCACTTCCTTTTCCAACTTGATGGACGTCAGTTCGTGGGCTCCGTTGGCGGTGACCGTGACCATGCCGCCGCCGGCCGTGGCGGTGACCGTGCGTTGGCTCAATTCCGCCTGCATGTCGGCGATTCGTTTCTGCATCTCCTGGGCCTGCTTCATCAGGTCGCCCATAGCGGCAAAATCCAGGGCCATGTTGGTGTGCTCCTTATAATGAAAGGGTTATTCGTCGGATTCTTCCGGATCCGGCCCGTCGATGGGCGGGATATCCGATTCCGGTTCGGTTTCCGTTTCGTCTTCGGGAATGGACGCCGGCGCGCCGGGGCGGAATTCGATCAGGGCTCCGGGCACTTGTTCCATAAGGGCTTTGACTTCGGGGGTCTCGCGGATTTCCGCCAGCCGGGCCAGGGCCGCCCCATGATTCTGCCCCGGGTCTTCAGGCTGGGTCAGGATCAGTTCGGGCTGGCGGCCGAAAATTTTCTGCAGTCGGGGCCGGAGGGCCGTAGATAAAAGGCCCCGGGTGACCCGGCCCAGATTATTGCCCGGCGGCAGGGTCAGGGACACGGTTTCGGCGCTCCAGCGTTCGGCCTTGGCGCCGCGCAGGAGGTTGCGGCAGGTTTCGTCCAGTTCCGGCCCCACCCGTCGCCAGAAATCCGCCCAGGTGGCGGGAAAGGGCTGGTCATCGGCCGGGGAGGGGGCGGCCTCCAGTTCCTCGGCCGGGGGGGAAGGGGAGGGCGCGGCCGGAGCGGCCGGGCCCTCCCGGGCCGGTGCCGGAACGGGCGAAGCCGCCTGCGCGGCGCGGGGCAGCGGCGCGGGGACGGCCCCGGCCTCCTGGGCGGCGGGAAGGAACCTGCCTAAACGCTCCAGGAGTTCCGTGGTGGCCATCAGGGGCGCCAGTTGGGCCAGGCGGATGACCTGGGCCTCCAGGGACCAGCGGGGCTGGGGACTGTAAGCCAGGTCGCGCTGGAATTTCAGCCAGGCGTCGAAGTGGCGGTGGAGGGTTTCGAGGGAATGCCTGGCCGCCTCGGCCCGGAAGTCGGCTTCCTCGGTTTCGGTGACGTTCATGAGGCGGGCGTTTTTCGGATCGACCCGGACCAGGGCCAGGCCCCGGCTGTATTCCAGGATTTTGCCGCCCAAATCCTTGAAATCATAGCCCCGCAAATAGGCCTCGTCCAGGGCGGCCAACCCCGCGGCCGCGTCCCCCTCCAGAGCGGCCAGGACCGCCCGGCGCACCAGGGCCTGGTCGATGAGCCCCAGGGAACGCCGCACGTCCTCGGCCGTGATGGTGCCCCCGGCGTTGGCGGCGATGGCCTGGTCCAGCAGCGACAGGGAATCGCGCAGGCCCCCCTCGGCTTGGCGGGCGATGATCTCCAGGGCCTCGGGCTCGGCGGAAATATGTTCCAGCTCCAGCACCTGGGCCAGACGGCTGGCGATGTCCTCCACCCGGATGCGGCGGAAATCATAGCGCTGGCAGCGGGAAAGGATGGTGGGCAGGACCTTGTGGGTTTCGGTGGTGGCGAAAATGAAGACCACGTGAGGCGGAGGCTCTTCCAGGGTTTTCAGGAGCGCGTTGAAAGCGTCCTTGGTCAGCGCGTGAACCTCGTCAATAATATAAACTTTGTAGCGGCTCTTGGCCGGGAGATATTTCACCGTCTCCCGCAGATCGCGGATTTCGTTGATGCCCCGGTTGGAGGCGCCGTCCACTTCGATGACGTCCACGGCCTGGCCGGACTGGATTTCCAGACAATTTTCGCAATGGCCGCAGGGCCGGTCGGCCACGTTCTCGGCCAGGCAGGAGAGGCTCATAGCCAGGAGGCGCGCGGCCGTGGTCTTGCCCACCCCCCGGGGCCCGGAAAAAAGGTAGGCGTGGGCCACCCGGCCCGTGGCCAGGGCGTTCTGGAGGGTACGGCTGACCTGCTCCTGGCCGACAAGGTCGGCAAAGGTCTGGGGCCGGTATTTGCGGGCCAGAACAAGGTAAGACAAGGCGGCCTCGGAGTTTTCAGGCGCTGATGCTCTGTAAAGCGTTAGCGCACTTTTTGCAAACAGTGGATTGATTTTCCGGAACTTCAGGCGCGTGCACCCAGCAGCGCGGGCATTTCGGATGCACACACGGCCGCACCTGGGCCGCCACCGCGTTCCCGTTCCCCGGGCCGCCTTCCGCCAGCCTCACCTGGCTGACGATGAAAATGTCGGCCAACTCGGCTTCGTGACTCTTCAGCAAGGCATAGGCGGCCCCGGAAGCGGTCAGATCCACCTCCGCGTCCAGGGGCGCGCCGATGATCTTGTCCCGCCGCGCGGCCTCCAGCTCCTTGTTGACCACGGCCCGGATTTTCAGCAGCTCCTCCCATTCTCTGGCCAGTTCCGCGTCGCGCCATTCGGGCCGGACGAGCGGAAAGTCGCTCAGAAACACGCTTTCGCCGTCACGGCCGGGCAGATAGCCCCAGATTTCCTCGCAGGTGAACGAGAGAATCGGAGCCAGGAGCCGGGTCAGGCCGCTCACCACCTGGTACATGACCGTCTGGGCGCCGCGCCGCTTGGGACCGGTCGGGGCCAGGGTGTAGAGCCGGTCCTTGATGACGTCGTGGTAGAAGGAGGACAGCTCCACCACGAAGTTATTCAAAAGATGGTAGATGGCATGAAATTCATACTCGTCGTAGGCGGCCCGCACCTTTTCCACCAACTCGTTCAACTGGTGGAGGACGAAGCGGTCCATGCCGCCGAGAGCATCCAGGGGCACGGCGTCCTTGGCCGGATCAAAGTCGAACAGGTTCCCCAGGATGAAGCGGCAGGAGTTGCGGAAATTGAAATAGGCCTTGGCCAGCATGTCCAGGATCTGCGGGGAGATGCGGATGTCGTCCTGGTAATTCTCGGCGGCCACCCACAGCCGGAGGATGTCGGCGCCGTATTTCTTGATCACTTCCTCAGGGCCGATGGTGTTGCCGAGGGATTTGCTCATCTTCTTGCCCTGGCCGTCCACCACGTAGCCGTGGGTCAGCACCTCGCGGTAGGGCGCGCGGCCCCGGGTGCCCATGGAGACCAGGAGCGAGGAGTGGAACCAGCCCCGGTGCTGGTCCGAGCCTTCCAGATACATGTCGGCCGTGTCGGGCAGGTAGTCCCGGCCCTCCATGGTGTCCACGAAGGAGCAGCCCGAGTCGAACCAGACGTCGAGGATGTCGGTTTCCTTCTCAAAATTCACGCTCCCGCACTGGGCGCATTTTTCGCCCGGGGGCAAAAGGTCGGCCACCGGCCGGTCGAACCAGACGTCGGCCCCGTGTTCGCTGATGAGCTGGAACAGGTGGTCGCTCAGGGCCTGGCTGTAGTGCCAGCCCCCGCAGTCCCGGCACAGGAAGACCGTGATCGGCACCCCCCAGGAGCGCTGGCGGCTGATGCACCAGTCCGGCCGGTTCTCGATCATGCCGTAAATGCGGTCCCGGCCCCACTTGGGCACCCAGCGGACCTGGTCGATGGCGGCCAGGGATTGCTCCCGGAGGCCGGTCTGGTCCATGGAGATGAACCACTGGGGCGTGGAGCGGAAGATGACCGGCTTTTTGCATCGCCAGCAGTGAGGATACTGGTGGTCGATGCTTTCCACGGCCAGGAGAGCGCCCGAAGCTTTCAGGTGCCCGATGATGGCCGGGTTCGCGGCCAGCACGTGCTGCCCCTGCCACTCGGGGACGTCGGCGGTGAAGCGGGCCCCGTCGTCCAGGGGCGAAAAGAGCGGCAGACCGTGGGCCAGCCCGGTTTCGTAGTCCTCCCGGCCGTGGCCCGGCGCGGTGTGGACCAGGCCCGTCCCCTGTTCCAGGGTGACGTACATGGCCGGCACGATTTTCGAGGCCCGCTCATAGAAGGGATGGCGAGCCGTCAACCCTTTGAATTTGTTGACATCCAGGTCGGCCAGCTTTTCCCCGCCCCCGAACTTGGCCAGGCTGGCCTCGCTCAGGCCCTCGGCCAGCACGGCCACCCGGCCGTCGGCCAGCTTGTAAGCCGCGTATTTGAATTCCGGGTTGTAGGCAATGCCCTGGTTGGAGGGGATGGTCCAGGGCGTGGTGGTCCAGATGACGAAGATGACTTTTTCGCCGGCCAGCCGGGCGTCGAGACCCGCCGGGTCGGAGGTCAGGGGAAAGGCCACGTAGATGGAAGGCGAGGTGTGGTTTTCATACTCCACCTCGGCCTCGGCCAGGGCCGTATGGCACGAGCCGCACCAGAGGACCGGCTTGGGGCTCTGGAACATCAGGCCCGACAGGGCGAAACGGCCCAGTTCCCGGGCGATGACCGCCTCGTATTCATAAGCCATGGTCAGATAGGGCCGATCCCACTCGCCGAACACGCCCAGGCGCTGGAACTCCTCGCTCTGGGTGGCCACGAATTTCTCCGCGTAGGAACGGCACTGGCGGCGGATATCCCCCTGGCTCATTTCCCGCTTCTTGGAACCCAGGGCCTTGTCCACCTGGTGTTCGATGGGGAGGCCATGGCAGTCCCAGCCCGGTACGTACGGCGAACGGTAACCAGAAAGGGTCTTGGACTTGACGATGATGTCTTTTAAAATTTTATTCAGCGCGTGCCCCATGTGGATGTGGCCGTTGGCATAGGGCGGGCCGTCGTGCAGCACCCACAGGGGCGCGTCCTGACGGTTTTCGATGACCTTTTTATAAATATCCTCTTTGCGCCAGCGTTCCAGAAGCTGGGGTTCCAGCTGGGTCAGGCCGGCTTTCATGGGGAAACTGGTCTGAGGGAGGTTCAGGGTATTTTTGAAATCGGCTTTTTCGCTCATGATAGGGCTTCCTTCGCTGGGCCGTCCGGCGGCCTCTGTTTTGCCTAGCCCATTATCATATCATAAACCCCATCCCAAAACCAAGCGCCGCGTCGCTTCATAACGGGGCTGGGCATAAAAAGAGGCGAAGCCTGGGACCGGCCTCGGGGCGGCGAAGTTTTTCTCCGCTCGCCCATATTTTTACGACAACGGCGTCGCTCCGCTCCGACACGTGTCGAAAAAATATGGCTCACTCCGGAAAATTTCGCCGCCCCGAGTCCTCGCCGTCCGAAATGCACCCCTCAAGATTTCAAGGCGCCAGCCTGGCCCTCCGTAATCGGGTGCGCCGCGGCTCGTTTATTGACCAGTTTTTTCAAACCCACCGCCGCCGCCGCCGCGAGCGCCAGGAGAAGGACCCCCAGCACCGGCCGGTAGAAGAGCCAGGCCAGGGCGATGACCAGGAGCCCGGCAATCGCGCTCAAAATCAGGGACACCAGCGAAACGCCCACATTGAGAAAGCTCCCCAGCCCGGGCCGCAAATCGCCGAAAACACTCAGGGGCCGCAGCACGAAATAAAACCCGAGAAAGAGGACCAGCCAGCCCACGGCCCGCAATACCCAGGTCAAGGCCTGATTTTTCATCTGGGCGTTGTGGAACATGGCGGACGCGTCATGGAGCCCCGCTTCCAGCATTTGGATGCTCCGCTTCCCGTCGCTGACGGAAAAGGGGGTAAAACCGTCCCCCGACTGCCGGGCCACCACGCTGACCTCCTGCTCCGGGGCATAGGTGTATTGGAGGCGTACGTCGCCGACGGCCGGGGAATCGGGATTGTCGCCGATATAGATCCGCCCTTGGGCGGGATGCTGGCGCGGCCCTAAAGCGGCGGCCTCGGGCGGCCGCAGGGTGTCGGTGACGGGCAATTGCGCCAGAAGCCCCGAGGAGAGCCGAAACGCTTCCAGCCGGGCGTCGGCGGCCATGAGCTTCATATCGGCGTAGGGCAGGGACGCGGGGTTCCGATGGCCCGCCGCGTCGTAAAAGCGCGACGAATCGTTGAGCGTGGATGACCACACCTGGTCATAGGAATAGGTGGTCTCCTTGACCACCGAGCCGCCCGTCTCCTTGGTCTCCTTGGTCTGCTCCTTCTCCCGCCACTGATACATTTCCACCTGGCGCCGCAGGACCAGGCCCCGGACCGTCATCATGGGAAAATCCGGATCGGCCAAAACCTCGCCGGACCCGGCCCGGCCGGCGACGTGCACCAGCCGGCCCTCATGTTCCGGGGCCACCCGGCCGGCGGGCACCGCGGTCACCAGGCCGGCGCCTTCGGCGAGCCCTTTGGCCGTCACCACCGCCCGGCCTTCGTTCCACCAGAGCAGAATACATCCTCCCACCAGGAGAACCAGGCCGACGAGGATTCCTTTAAGCGATTCTCCCAGACGCGAAGACCAGGCCTGCCTGGTGACGACGGTGTGCTTGTCCATAATGTTTTTCTCCCGGAGACCCGCGGCTCGGCGATGCGGCCGCGGACAGTGGACGATACGATGCGGATTGCGTATTTTACCACAGCGCCGAAAAAAACGCCCCCCGATTCGAACGGGAGGCGTGGGCGGGAAGGGCGCGGTATCGGCGTCGGTCAATTCGGAAGGACGATGACCCCGATGCCGTCGGGCACGGCGGTGATGGAGCCGCGCCGGCCCAGGCGGCGGTCGGCCTCGGCCAGGGCCTGGTCCAGGGTCGGGGCCCAGCCCAGGCCCATGTCCTCCACCAGGCGGCGCGCCGTGGGGTCCGTGACCATGACGACCTGGTGCTTCATCAGAATCCGGGCCAGAATCTGCGACTGCCACTGGTCGGCGACGGTTTCCAGCGGCGGCCGGGACAGGAAGGTTTTCATCAGCCGGCCCGGGTCTTTTTCGCCGCGAAACGTTTCGTAAAAAACCTCACCGCCGTGGCCGTCCTCGCAGCGGGCGGCCATGATGATGAGGCCGCCCGGATTGAGCGTGGCCTCGGCCGCGGTCAGGCCCTTGACCGCCTGATACAGGTTCTGGTCCAGAGGGAAACCGCCGTTGGTGGTGACGACGATGTCCGCCGGCGCGGCCTTAACTCCGGCCAGGCCGGCCAGGAACTCGGCCCCGGCCCGGTGGGCCTGGTCATAGTGACCGGCCACGGCGTGGATGACCTTTTTGTCGGCGTCGATGACCGTGTTGCAGATGAAGGCCAGTTTGGCCGCCCCGGCCGCGTGGACCATGTCCCGGTGGATGGGATTGCCGTCGAGGAGGCCGGTGCGGGATTTGTCGTCGGCGATGAAGCTGGAGCAGTGGTTGGCCATGACCCCGGCCCGGTCCGTGACCCCGGGGAAGACACTTTTACGGCCGCCGGAAAAACCGGCGAAGAAGTGGGGCTCGATAAAACCCTCGGCAATGAGGAGATCGGCCTCCAGGGCCAGACGGTTGACCCGGAAGGGCGCGCCGGAGGGTAGGGTGCCCACGGGCCGGGTTTCCGACCGGTCACAGTCGTGGACCACCACGGGATGACGGTCCACCACACCCGGACCGAATTTGGCGGCCAGTTCTTCCTTCGTGGTGCCCCGGTGGCAGCCGGTGGAGACCAGGATGGTCAATTCCGAGCCGGCCTCGGCCACCTCCCGGGCCATGGCCGGAAAAATGATCCGGCTGGGCACGGGCCGGGTGTGGTCGCTGGCCAGATACACCACCTTCTTTTTGCCCCGGGCCAGTTCGGAGAGCCGGGGCGTGCCGACGGGCGCGGCCAGGGCCCGGTCCACCAGTTCGGTTTCCGAGGCTTCGGCCCGATAGGCGTGGGCCCGGGACAGAAGCACGGCCCGCAGCCGATTTTCCGGAATATCCATTTCCAGATGCGTGCGGCCGTAGGGGAATTTGACTATGGTCATGGGGGAGTCCTTTAGCCAGCGCCGGCGAGTCGAACTGAAAACGGGTGGGGTAAAATCGGGCTCGTTACCCGATCCGCAAGGGATTCAGGCTTTTTAAAAATACCATATTTCCTGGGCTTTGACAACGCCCCGCCGGAATTCTTGACCCCTCGGGCTTGACTTGCTACAATTTTCGGGCATACAGCCGGGTTCTGGAAGCGAGGCCCGGGTATAGTGAGTGACAAGGATTGTTTTTATGGCGGCCGGCTCGAACCTTGGCTTTTCCGATCAGGCGGCACGGGCGGTGCTGGCCGATATTTTCGGCTTCCACGCCTACCGCCCCCACCAGGAGGAAATCGTCCGGGCTGTGGCCGAGGGCCGCGACGTGTTCGCGGTCATGCCCACGGGCGGGGGCAAATCCCTGTGCTACCAGCTGCCGGCGCGCTTACTCCCCGGCGCGGCCGTGGTGGTCAGCCCCCTCATCGCCCTGATGAAGGACCAGGTGGACAACGCCCGGGCCCTGGGCCTGGAGGCCGGCACCCTCAACAGCGCCACGCCCGCCGACGAGCGCGCCGACACCTGGCGGCGGCTGATGAACGGCCGGCTGGACCTTCTCTACGTGTCTCCGGAACGCCTCCTGTCCCCGGATTTCCTCGACCGTCTGGCCGAGGCCTCCCTCTCATTTTTCGCCATTGACGAAGCCCATTGCGTGTCCGAGTGGGGCCACGACTTCCGGCCCGACTATCTGGGGCTGGACATCCTGGTCGAGCGCTTTCCCCAAAAGGCCATAGCCGCTTTCACGGCCACGGCCACCCACCGGGTGGCGGACGACATCGTGGCCCGGCTGGGCCTGCGGGATCCGTACCTGGTGCGGGCCTCCTTCAACCGGCCCAACCTCTATTACCAGGCCGTCCCGCGCGGCGACCTGGAAAAGCAGATCCAGGAGATCCTGGCCCTGTATCCCGGCGAGAGCGGCCTGGTCTACCGGGCCACCCGCCGGAAAACCGAGGAGACGGCGGCCATCCTGTCGAGCCGGGGCGTGGTGGCCAAGGCCTACCACGCGGGTATGGGCGACGGGGAACGGCGGTCGGTGCAGGACGATTTCCGGCATGACCGCTGCCAGGTGGTGGCGGCCACCGTGGCCTTCGGCATGGGCATCGACAAGTCCAACGTCCGCTTCGTCATCCACGGCGATCTGCCCAAAAATCTCGAAAGCTATTACCAGGAGACCGGCCGGGCCGGCCGGGACGGGGAGCCGGCCCACTGCGCCCTGTTTTACGGCGGCCAGGAAATGATCCTGTGGCGCCGCTTCGCCGAGGACCTGCCGGACGCCACCCAGCGGGAGGCGGCCCTGGAACAGTTGCGCCGGATGATCGAATTTACCCAGCGCGACGACTGCCGCCGCCGGACTCTGCTCGCTTATTTTGGGGAAGACCTGGAGGAAGGCGACTGCGGCGGCTGCGACCTTTGCCGGGGCGAGGTGGAGCGCATCGAAGTCACCCGGCCGGCCCGCATGGCCCTGTCGGCCATGGTCCGCACCGGGGGGCGCTTCGGGAGCCGCCACCTGGCCGACCTGTTGATGGGCGCGGACACGGCCAAGATCCGCGAATACGAACACCACCTCCTGCCCACTTTCGGCGTGGGCCGGGAGTATGACCGCCACTTTTGGCGCGACCTCCTCAACACCCTGGTCTCCCGGGGGCTGGCTGAAAATTCCGGCGGTACCTACCCGACCCTGGCGGTCACGCCCCGCTGCCGCCCACTGCTGCGCGGCGAGGAGTCGTTTTTCATGCTGCGTACGGCCGTGCGGGAGCGGGTCCGCCGGCGCAGGGCCGACCGGAGCGTGAGCGGCGAGGACGTAGCCGCCGGCCTCTCCCCGGAACTCCTGAGCCGCCTCAAAGCCAAGCGCCAGGCCCTGGCCCGGGAGGCGGGCCTCCCGCCCTACGTCGTCTTTTCCGATCGCTCTTTGCGGGAAATGGCCCAGCTCAAGCCCACCGACGCGGAGGCCTTTCTGGAGGTCAGCGGGGTGGGGCTCCGCAAGCTGGAACGCTACGGCGAGGATTTCCTAAATGTGGTGGCGGGATATCTGGAGGAGTTTCCGGCTGAAGCGCCGCTGCCGGCCGTCCGGAAAGCGGCTTCGGGCCGGGCCGGGGAAGAGCCCTGTTCCCGGCCGGAGTCCAGGCGGAAAAAACGCGAAACCGCCCCCAAAGGGCCCAACACCCTGGCCCAGACAGGCCATCTTCTCGGGGAAGGGCATACGTTGGAAGAGGTGGCCGAAATGCGGGGCCTGACCATGCAGACGGTCATCGGCCATCTGGAACGTTTGATGGCCTTCGGGGAGGTGTTCGACTCCAAACGTTTTCTTCCGGCCGGACGTTTAGCGGAAATCGAACACGCCTTCATCGCCACCCAGGGCGAGGACGGGCCATGGTATCTCCGGCCGGTGGTGGAGGGCTCCGGAAACGACATCAGTTATGACGAGGCCCGACTGGCCCGGCTGTTCCTGCGGCCGCCCGACGGGACCGGGGAATGAAGAAGCCCGCTTCCGACCGGAAGCGGGCTTCTTCGCCGACTTGGGGAGCCGTGAATCTTATTGGCCGCGATAGTCGCGATGACGGTAATAACCGTCGTCGTTGTTATCCTTGGACTCCTCGGCCGCGCCGTAGATGGCCCCGACCACGCCGCCGAGGGCGCCGCCGATGAGGGCGCCCGTACCGCCGGAACCGCCGGACAGTTTACTGATGCCCGCGCCGGCCAGCGCGCCGCCGGCCGCGCCGCTCAGAGCGCCCTGGCTGGTCTTGGACATGTTGGTGCAGGCGGCGGGCATGGCCGCCAGAGAGGCCAGGATGCAGATGGCGATGATCTTCTTCATGTGTCACCTCGTATAAAATGTTCCGCAGCGGGTGGAAAAATCCAGCCGGGCGGCCCGCCGCTCAAGGCTGGGGGCCAATATTCCCCGTCGGCTCCGTCTGGCGGGGCCGGACAAAGAGAAACCACATCACTTCGGCCACCGGCCGTTCCAGATCACCGGGATGCCCGGCGAGGTACCCGTTGAGGCCGTTGTAAATTTCCGTCAACGGACGGTGGGCCAGACCTTCCGCCCAGCCGCCGACCAGACTTTCCTCAAAAGGTAACACCCCCCGCCCGTCCCGACCCTGCCATTCCTTTTCCAGTTCCAGCATGGTCACAAAGCCGATGAGGAAGGCGTAGCGTTCGCCGGGGGTGGAGTCGCGCCAGTGTTCCAGGGTCACCACCGGGGCCTCGTCGGACTGGCGGCGCCCCAAATCCTCGCCCAGAGCGGGGGACTCCGTCTTTTCCGGAGCCGGCTCCGCGGAGCAGCCCGCCAGACCAAGCGCCAATAAAAGCGCGGCCAAGGCCCCCGCCCCCATCCGCCCGTCGAGCTTCTTCACCTGTCCTCCAAAGCCTTTCCCGAGGGCGCAATTATACCTGTTATTAACCCGGCAACTTTAGAAGCCTGTTCCCGGCCGCTGGAGTCTAGTGATTTCGGGCTTTGGCGAAATCACGGGTGTGACTTATTTAGTTGCCGGAGTGATAATAATACCACGCCCGCCTGAAAAAAGTCAACCGGGGCCGTTTCCAGCCTCCGGGCGCAGGAGGGCATACAATACCGCGTCGGTGACCCGGCCGTGCTTGGTGATGTGGCGGCGCAAAACCCCTTCGCGGGTGAAGCCGCCTTTTTCCAGCACCCGGCTCGAATGGGGGTTGTCGATGAAAACTTCGGCCTGGAGGCGAACTATGGGGAAATTCGCCCAGACGTACGGCACGAAGAGTTTCACCGCCCGGACGGTCAGTCCCTGGCCCCAATACGGCTCGCCCAGCCAGTAGCCCAGGACGCCCGTGCCGCGATGGATGTCGGCCTGGTTTTCAAAGCCGATGCCGCCCACCAGCCGGCCTTGCCATTCGATGGCCGGATGCTGGAGGGGGCGCTCGCCCCGCACCAGGTCCAGCCAGGTGTCGGCGTCCTCCGGCCGATAGGGGCAGGGGAAGCGGTCGGCCAGGAAGCGGGAGACGTTGGGATTGTCGGCCAGTTTCACCAGCGGGTCCCGATCGTCAGGCCCGAAGGGGCGGAGCCGCAGGTCGAGGTCAGTCAGCATGAGGCACCCCCGAAAAAACGGCGGCCGTTACCCTTCGTCCGCCAGGTAGGTGGCCGAAGCGTTGTCGCTTTCCCAGGCGGAGACGGAATGCAGCCGGGCCCGGCCCTGGGATTCCTCGGCGATGGCCGCGGCCAGCTGTTCGAAAATGAAGCGGGCGATGTTCTCCGAGGAGGGGTTGACGGTCCGGAAGGCGGGCAGCTCGTTGAGGTACTGGTGGTCGATGATCTCGAGCACCGCGTCGAGGCGCTTTTTGATTTGTCCGAAATCCAGCACCAGTCCGGTCCGGTCCAGGTCCCGGGCCCGGACCTTCACTTCCACGAACCAGTTGTGGCCGTGGAGGTTTTCGCATTTGCCATAAAATTCGCGCAGGTTGTGGGCCGCCGCGAAATGTCGGGTCACTTTGAGTTCGTACATAAATCCTCGAAAAGTGGAAATTTATTCCTGGTCGCCGTCGGCCGGTCCCTTGCCCAGGAGGCCCTCGTCGAGCCACTGGGTGAGGGTGGTCACCAGGGTGCGGGCGGTGTCGGCCGAAAGGTTGATGGCGTCCCGCTTTTTGAAGACGCCCTGGTATTTCTGAAAGCGCCGCAGGGTGGCCTTGGGCGGGCCCATCTGGCCGGTCTGGCGGTCGCGTTCGCGGTAGCGGAAGAGGATGGAGGTCCAGGCCCCGCGGTTGAGGATGACCTTTTCCAGCTCCTCCACCACCAGTTCGCCTTCTTCTTCGTAATTGACCGTGATGTCGTTGATATTTTCCGCCATGCCTCTTTCCTCCTCATAAAATGCGGGCGAGCGTCAGTCCTCACCAGTGGGTTCAGCGCTTGATCACCTGGGGCAGATTGGCGGCCTCGTCGGCCGCCTCCCGTTCCCTTTGGCGGAACAGGGCCATGTCGCGCAGATACAGAAACAGGGGCAAGCCGCAGGATGCCCCCACCACCAGACTGGCCAGGAGCGGCAGCCACAAACCCTTCATTTTCAGCCGCCGGCCCTCGCCGAGAATGAAGAAGAAGGTCACCAGGCTGGCGATGAGAAAGGCCGCGCCCACAAAGCTGGAAATGGGGGTGGCCCAGAGCTGGGCCTTGAATTCCGTGAAATTCATCCCGTGGGTCAGGAGAAACTGGCCCATGAAGCTGTAGGGCGCCACCGCGCCCACAAAGGCCAGCCCCAGGTAGAAATAACCCATTACCCGCCTCCCTCACGAAAGCCCCGGCCCGGGAGCGTCCCCTTCCGGGGCGCTCCGAGCCGGGCCTCAGCGGCCGCCGCTCTTTTCCTGGCCAAAATATTTCAAATAATCCAGACTTTCGGGCGAGAGCACCAGGGTGCTCTTGTCGCGGAAGGCTTTCTGGTAGGAATCCAGGGACCGGGTGAATGAATAAAACTCCGGATCCTGGGTGTAGGCCTCGGCATAGATGCCCGCGGCTTCGGCGTCGGCCTGGCCGCGAATCTCCTGGCTGGTCCGGTTGGCCTGGGCCAGGAGCTCGGCCCGGTTGCGGTCGGCGTCGGCCCGGATTTTCTGGCCTTCCATCTTGCCTTCGCTGCGGTATTTGGTGGCCTGCTGGTCGCGTTCGGCCTTCATGCGTTCGTAGACGGCCCGCTGGTTTTCGGGGGGGAGATCGGCCCGCTTGATGCGCACGTCGATGACCTGAAGGCCGCTCGATTCCCCGCCCTCGGCCAGGAGTTTACGGTTGCTGCCGAGGTTGACCGATTCCATGATGGTGCCCCGGCTCTGGCTGATGACGTCGCTCATGATGTGGAGGCCGAGCTCCGACTTCAGTTCGCCGATGATCACGTCCCCGAGGCGGCGCTTGGCGTCCTCGATGATGGAATAGCTATTGTCGCTTTTGAAGCGCTTGTAGAACAGGAGGGGGTCTTCGATGCGCCAGCGCACGAAGGCGTCCACCACCATGTTCTTCTTGTCGCGGGTGTAGATGATGGTGGTGGCCACGTCATATTCCATCAGACGGTTGTCGAGATAGATGACGTTCTGGATGAAGGGCATTTTGAGGTGGAGGCCGGGATCGGTCTTGACGTCCACGGGCTCGCCGAACTGGAGGACGATGGCGTACTGGGTCTGGTCCACGGTGTACAGGGAGTTGGAGAGGCCCACCACGGCCAGGCCCACCACAATAATGACGAGGTAGATTTTATTCATGACTCACCTCCGGTCCGCTTCGGGAGCGGCGGGGGCGGGCGCCGCGCCGGTCGAGGGGGAAGGCTTCAGGCCCAGGTGGGGCAGGACCCCCTGGCTGGCTTCGCCGGAAAGGAGAAATTTCTCCGCTCCGGGCATGACCTGGTCCATGGCTTCCAGGAGCAGGCGGCGGCGGGTGATGTCCGGGGCTTTGCGGTATTCGGTCAAAAGGGCCTTGAAGCGGGCCGCCTCGCCCTGGGCCAGGTTGATGCGCTGGGCGCCGTAGGCCTTGGCTTCGGCCTCGATGGCGAAGGCCTGGCCCTGGGCCTGGGGCAACACTTCGTTGGCGTAGCCGGTGGCCTCGTTGATGGACCGGACGCTGTCCTCCTTGGCCGAAGTCACCTCCCGGAAGGCCTGGCTGACCTCACGGGGCACATGGACGTCCTGGAGTTCCACGTTCTGGACCAGGACCCCGATTTCGTATTTGTCGAGCATGGCCTGGAGGGTCTTCATGGTATCTTCCTGGATGGCCAGACGCTTGTCGGTCAGGGCGTCGTCGATGGTGTTGCGGCCGATGACCTCGCGCATGGCCGAGGTGGCCGCGTCGCTGATGGCCTTTTCCGGATTGTAGACCCGGAAGGCGTATTCCTGGGGGTTGCGGACCCGGTACTGGACGACGAACCTGATGTCGGCGATGTTTTCATCCTTGGTCAGCATCATGGTCTCTTCGGTGCCGGAGCCGCCGTTGACGGAGGTGCCGCCGATTTCCAGGCGGTTGGTGCGGTTGACGTTGACCTTGACGACGTCCTCGATGGGATACGGGATATGGTAGTTCAGGCCCGGTTCCACAGGCCGCACGTATTCCCCGAAACGTTTGATCAGGCCCACCTCGGCCGGCTCCACAGTGAAGAAGCCGCTGACTCCCCACAGGAGCAGCAGAGCCAGCGGCGCGGCGACCAGCAGGCGGCCGCCGCCGCCCGGCATTCTGACCTTTTTAAAAATATCGCCCACCTTGGGCAAGTTGTTGCCCATCGGGCCTTTGTTCTTTTGACGGCTTTTTTGCCACTCTTCCCAATCCATCGGCATATGGCGTCTCTCACAGGTTTGGATTTGCGGTATTCCGGTCGCTTCCGGCGGCGAATCTCCGCCCGGCCCCGGACATGTAAAGTAAATATGGTACCATATTGGTGATTTTTTTCAACTCTATTACATATATCCATTGATATACAAGCCCGCCCGCCCGACGGGAAAGCCGTCGGGCGGGCGGGGACCGGGTGGGGCGGCTCAGAAAAGGGGTTCCGGCCAGGGGCCGGCCTTGAGCCGGCGGCCCGCGCCCTGGAATTCCAGGAGCAATTCCAGCCGGGGTTCGGGCCAGGGGCCCGGGCCTTTTTCAGGCCATTCCAGCAAAGTCAGGCCCGGCCGGGCCAGGTATTCGTCCAGCCCGGCCTCATAGAATTGGTCAACAGTGTCGAGCCGGTAGAGGTCGAGATGGAAAATATCCATCAGCCCGTGGTATTCATTGGCCAGGGTAAAAGTGGGGCTGACGATCTCCAGGGGGTCCGGCACCTCCAGTCCCTGGCCCAGGCCCTGGCAGAGGGTGGTCTTGCCGGCGCCGAGGTCGCCGCTGAGGGTGACCAGGAAGGGCAGGGCCAGACGCCCGGCGGCCCGGGCCTCGGCCAGGCGGCGGCCCAGTTGTCGGCCCGCCGCCCGGGTGGCCTCGGCGTCGGGAAGGAATATTTCGGCATGGATCATGGCGGCGGCGGCCTCGCTGGCGTGTATGCCCGTTTATACAGGGTTGTTATGAACTCTCTGACCCCGTGAGCAGGAATGAATAATAGCGTAATAAAATACGGAAGTTATTGTAACATAGGTTGGCCGTCTGTCAAGGCCGTTTTCCAGTGCCTCTCCGTGCGCCCCGAGTTGGAAAAAAATGAAACCGTTTTGCGGCGTGTGAAAAGAAGTCTGAAAAGCCAAATGATTAAGGGATTTTGAGCCACAAAAAATCTTGACATCCTTAGTCGGCCGTGGTATATACTGAATCCACCATGAGCTTTATTGAATAGGTTGCTTGACCGGCGGCGTGAGGCTTAGCTTGGCCTTCTGGCCTATTTATTTTTTTTGATACCCGGTGAAGGCTGATTGCATGCAGGTCACCGACCCACTTTCTCATTCCACAGCCGTGAAATGGTTGTGTCAATCCCGCAGACGGAGGCTCCATTATGGGTTTGAACTGGCAAGATTATACGGCGAAAGGCGCCAAGGACTACGAAATCGCGGAAGCGGCGGAGAAGCACCTGATCAAGATTCGGGAACTGGCTGGCAACATCGGCCTCCAGGACGAGGAAATCCTCCCTTACGGTCATTATGTGGCCAAGATCGACTATGCCAAGGCTCTGCGGCGGCTGGCCGACAAGCCCAACGGCAAGTACATCGACGTCACCGCCATCACCCCGACCCCCTTGGGCGAAGGCAAGTCCACCACCACCATGGGCCTGACCCAAGGCCTCGGCAAGCTGGGGCTGAAGGTCAGCGCGGCCATCCGTCAGCCTTCCGGCGGCCCGACCATGAACATCAAAGGTTCGGCGGCCGGCGGCGGCATGAGCCAGTGCGTGCCCCTGACCCCCTTCTCCCTGGGTCTGACCGGCGACATCAACGCCATCATGAACGCCCACAACCTGGGCATGGTGGCCTTGAACTCCCGCATGCAGCACGAACGCAACTACACCGACGAACAGTTGGCCAAGCGCGCCTTGAAGCGCCTGGACATCGACCCCACCCGGGTGGAATACGGCTGGATCATCGACTTTGCGGCCCAGTGCCTCCGCAACATCATCATCGGCCTCGGCGGCAAGCAGGACGGCTACACGATGCAGTCCAAGTTCGGCATCGCCGTCTCCTCGGAAATCATGGCCATCCTGGCCGTGGCCTCCGACCTGAAGGACATGCGCGAACGCATCGGCAAGATCGTCGTGGCCTATGACAAGACGGGCAACCCCGTCACCACCTCCGACCTCGACGTGGCCGGCGCCATGACCGCCTGGATGGTCGAAGCCCTCAATCCGAACCTGATGCAGACCCTGGAAGGTCAGCCCTGCTTTGTCCACGCCGGCCCCTTCGCCAACATCGCCATCGGCCAGAGCTCCATCGTCTCCGACCGCCTGGCCCTGAAGCTGGCCGACTATCACGTCACCGAGTCCGGCTTTGCCGCGGACATCGGCTTTGAAAAGTTCTGGAACCTCAAGTGCCGCTTTTCCGGCCTGACCCCCAACGCCGCGGTCATCGTGGCCACGGTCCGGGCCCTGAAGTGCCACGGCGGCGCCCCCATCCCGGTTCCCGGCAAGCCCCTGCCCGAGGAATACAAGATGGTCAACGTCGGCCAGGTGGAAAAAGGCTGCGCCAACCTTCTGCATCACGTGGCCACGGTCAAAAAGGCCGGCATCAGCCCCGTGGTCTGCATCAACTCCTTCGTCACCGACACCAAGGAAGAGATTGAAGTCATCCGCAAGGCCTGTGAAGCGGCCGGCGCCCGCGTGGCCGTGTCCGACCACTGGCTGAAGGGCGGCGAAGGCGCCATCGAATTGGCCAACGCGGTCAAGGACGCCTGCGACGACAAGCCGGATTTCAAGTTCCTCTATGACCTCAACCAGCCGCTGCGGGAACGCATCTCCATCATCGCCAAGGAAGTCTACGGCGCCGACGGCGTGGACTACGGTCCGGATGCGGCCAAGAAGCTGGATCTGTATGAGAAGGATCCGGTCACCTCCAAGCTGGGCCTCTGCATGGTCAAGACCCACCTGTCGCTCTCCGCCGACCCGACGGTCAAGGGCGTGCCGAAGGGCTGGCGCCTGTTTGTCCGCGACTGCCTGGTCTATGCCGGCGCGGGCTTCGTGGTGCCGGTGGCCGGGGCCATCACCCTCATGCCCGGCACCGCCTCCGACCCGGCTTACCGCCGCGTCGATGTCGATGTCGAAACCGGCAAGGTCAAGGGCCTGTTCTAAGCGGTCCCCAAGGCCCAGCCTTGATGAAAAGCCCGCCCCCCGAAAGGGGGCGGGCTTTTTGGCGAATGAAAGGACGCTCATCAATGGCCATCAAAGACCGCGCCCGGCTGGACGACCACTACAGCCAGAAGGCCCGCCAGGAGGGCTTTCCGGCCCGTTCGGTTTATAAGCTGGAGGAATTCGACCAGAAATTCAAACTGTTCAAGCCCGGGCAGCGAATTCTGGACCTCGGCTGCGCGCCGGGGAGCTGGACCCTGTACGCGGCCGGGAAGGTGGGGGAGAAGGGCCGGGTGGTCGGCCTGGACCTCACCGCTCCGAGCGTGACCTTTCCGCCCCAGGTGCGGGTCGAGCAGGCCGACCTATTGGAAAACCGCCTTGATTTGGTGGAGGGGGAGGGGCCCTTTGATCTGGTTCTGTCGGACATGGCCCCGAAAACCAGCGGCCGGCGCGAGGTGGATCAGGCCCGCAGCCTGGAACTGTGCGAAATGGCCTGGTCCTGGGCGGAGAAATTGTTAAAACCGGGCGGCCATTTCCTTTTCAAAATTTTTCAGAGCGCGGAAGGCGACGTTTTTGTCAAAACCCTGGGTCCCCGTTTTCAGAAAGTCACCCGCCTCAAACCCAAGGCCACCCGCAGCCAGAGTTTGGAAATTTTCGTGCTGGCGCGGGGATTCTTACCAAATCATCCATATATTCCTGATAATCAGTAAATAAATTCAATTTTTCAATGTAACACTTGGCGTAATTTGCCCAGACCGCGCCACAAAACCCGCAGCCGGTTTTTGGGAGGAGCCAGGACGACCAGACGGCCGTGATCGGTCAGGACCTCCGGCGGGAGGGACGGTTGGGCGCCGGCCGGACAGATGTCGCAGAATTCGGCGTCCAGGGCGATGAATTTGCCCAACGCCTCGTCACTGGCCTCGGGGTCGAGCGGTTTATAGGCCAGATACGGCTCCCACAGGCGCCGGTGCTCCAGTTTGTCGATGACCAGCGGCAGGAAGGCCAGGGCCGGGCATTTCCACAATTTCCCTTCGTGGAGGTTGACGCAGGATTTGCCGTCCTTGCCGCAGAGGGCCGCGAAACTGGCCTGGGGATTGTTTTCCGCATACGGCCGGATGCCCGATCCCTCGCCGCGATACGGCGCGTACCAGTTCTGAAGCCCGCCCCGATAGGAGACCAGGAGCCCCCGCCGCTGCCACCGCTCGGCCAGGGCCAGGGCCCCGGTCAGGCGGGCTTCCTCGGAACGGGGAATGGGGTGGATGCTGATGTGCAGTCTCGTGCCCGTGTCGATGAATACCGGCATCATGGACTCAATGCGGGACAACAACAGTCCGTTGGTCACCACTATCCGTTTGGAATCGGGAAAGCACTCCCGCGCGGTCACCAGATAGTGGTCGAGTTCCGGGCTCAGGAGTGGTTCCCCGCCCAGGAGGTAAAAGCGTTCAGGCTTGAGGCGGCCGGACCAGGCTTTGAGCCACTCCGCGCCGACCTCGTGCGGAACCAGCCCGGAATAGCCGATATCGCAGTAATGGGTGCAGAATTTACATCGCAGGTTGCAGCCGTGGGCGATATGCATTTCCAGATGTTCCAGGGGCTGGCGCATGGTGGCCTCCGTATGATGAATCCTTAACAGGGGATGGACTATAGCATGGAATACCGCAAAAGCCAACCGTATAGAAAGCACGGCGAGCCTTTTATTGTCCGATAAGTAATATTATGTAAACTAAAGGGCGGGCAAGAATTTCCGCATCTGCCCCTTGCTTTTCCCTCTCGAATTTGTAGAATTGATTTCAGGCGGCCCGGCCCCGGCCGTCGCCATATTTCAAAGGACTGTGTGATACGCATGTTTGATGTCGCCATCGTCGGCCTGGGACCGGCCGGCTCGGTCCTGGCCCGGGCCCTGGATGCAAGTCTCAAAGTGGCGGCCATCGACCGCAAGCGCCTTGACGGCGCCGAGGGCGGTTTCCGCAAGCCCTGCGGAGGTCTTCTGGCGCCCAGCGCCCAGAAGGAACTTGTTGAACTGGGCCTGAACCTGCCTTCATCCCTTTTGGTCGATCCCCAGATTTTCGCGGTTCGGACTCTGGATCTCAAATCGGGCCTCATCCGCCATTATCAGCGCTATTTTTTAAATATCGACCGGCATCAGTTCGACCTCTGGCTGGCGTCCCTCATTCCCTCCTCGGTGGAGATTTTCGACCGGGCCGAATGCCGGTCCATCGTCGACCAGGGGACCCATTACGACCTGACGTTCGCCCGCCAGAAAAAGCTCTGGACCATTTCCGCCCGGACCGTGGTCGGGGCCGACGGCTCCTCCTCCCTGGTCCGCCGCACCTTCACCCCCCTGCCCATCCGGCGCTACCTCTGCATCCAGGAAGTTTTTCCCGGCTACCCCCGGGAGCCCTACGGCTGTTTCTTCGACGAACGGATCACCGACTGCTACGGCTGGATCAATAACAAAAACGGCCGCCTGATCCTGGGCGCGGCGTTGCCGCTGGAAAAACACCCCTCCGACCCGCCCCGGGCCCGTTTTGAGGCGGCCAAGGCGCGCCTTTCTCCGTTTGGCTACCGTTTTTACGGCGCGCCTCTGGCTACCGAGGCGGCCCTGGTTTCCCGGCCGTCCTCCCTTCGTCAGCTTACCCTTGGCCGCGACAATATTTTTTTGATAGGCGAAGCGGCCGGCCTGGTCAGCCCCAGTTCCCTGGAAGGCATCAGCTACGCCCTGGCCAGCGCCCGCCACCTGGGCCAAGTGTTGAATCACGATCCGGCCTCGCCCCGGAAAGAATACGCCCGGGCCACGGCCCCCCTGCGCCGCAAAATCCTGCGCCGCCTCCTGAAATCGCCCTTCATGTACTGGCCTGTGCTCCGCCGGCTGGTCATGCGCGGCGGCCTCCGCAGCCTCAACGTCCGACAGGGGTCGTAGCGCCCGCTTTTCCAATAAATATCGGCCGATTGCAAAACAGAGCCAAGCGGGGTAGAATATATAAATCGGTATTGTGCCGAAATACTTCCCTGGAGGCTGGCTGATAATGAAAGATTTGGAAAAAATCCTGGGCGACGAGGCCAAATCGCTTCTGGACCACAAATGCAAAACCATTCCGGCGGATTCCCTGACCCTGCCCGGCCCGGATTTTGTCAGCCGGGTGTTCGCCGACTCCGACCGGCCCATCCCGGTGCTCCGCTCGCTCCAGGCCCTGTACGGCCACGGCCGGCTGGGCGGCTCCGGCTATCTCTCCATCCTCCCCGTGGACCAGGGCGTGGAGCATTCGGCCGCCGCCTCCTTCGCCCCCAACCCGCTCTATTTTGACCCCGAAAACATTGTCAAGCTGGCCCTGGCGGCCGGGTGCAGCGGCGTGGCCAGCACCCTGGGCGTCCTGGGCCTGGTGGCCCGCAAGTACGCCCACCAGATTCCCTTTATCCTCAAAATCAACCACAACGAACTCCTGACCTATCCCAACCAGGCCGACCAGGTCCTTTTCGCCTCGGTGGAGCAGGCCTGGAACATGGGCGCCGTGGCCGTGGGGGCCACCATCTATTTCGGCAGCGAAGAGTCCGCCCGCCAGCTCCAGGAGATTGCCGAAGCCTTTGAAATGGCTCACGATCTGGGCATGGCCACCATCCTGTGGTGCTACCTGCGCAACCCGGCCTTCAAAACCAAGGACAAGGATTACCACGTCTCCGCCGACCTCACCGGCCAGGCCAACCACCTCGGGGTGACCATCCAGGCCGACATCATCAAGCAGAAACTGCCCGAAAACAACGGCGGCTACACGGCCCTGAATTTCGGCAAAACCTCGCCCCTGGTCTATAAAAAACTGACCACCGGCCATCCCATTGACCTCACCCGTTATCAGGTGCTGAACTGCTATGCGGGCCGGGCCGGGCTGATCAACTCCGGCGGCGCCTCCCAGGGGCAGGCCGATATGGCCGAAGCCCTCCGGACGGCGGTGATCAACAAGCGGGCCGGGGGCACGGGCCTGATCATGGGCCGCAAGGCTTTCCAGCGGCCCATGAAGGACGGCGTGGCCCTCATCAACGCGGTCCAGGACGTCTACCTGGACAAAAAAATCACCATCGCCTGATGCGCGTGGTCCGACCATCGCCTTAGGGGGCGCCTTGCGGATCCCGGGGGTGAGCCCTGTTGCGGCTCCTTCCCCACTCGACGAGAGGAGGCCGATCATGCCCGGAGGTATGAGAATTCTGGTTTTCACCCTCCTGATGTCCCTGGCGTCAATCACGGCGGCGTCGGCCAGTCAGGTGCTGGACACGGGCAAGTGGGACCCCAACACCCGGGCCAAAATTCAGCGCCTGATTGAAAAATACGGCCAACTGGGCCGGGACTACGACCCGGACAAAAAGCCTTACGCCGTGTTCGAATGGGATCAAACCGCTATCTTCAACAGCGCTCAGGAAGCCTTCTTCCACTACCTGGTCGACAACCTCCTCTTCCGGGCCACCCCGGCGGAGTTCGCGGCGGCTATCCGCCGGAACGTGCCCCGGACTGATTTTCCCCCGGCCTATACCAATCAGGCCGGGCAGCCCGTGAACCTCGACCGGATCGCCGCCGATCTGGACGCGGACTATGCCTACCTGTTCGAAAACCATATCGACAAAAAAAGGCAAAGTTTGGATGAAATTCGGCAATCCGTGGAATTTATTGATTTTCAGGCTAAATTATCCTACCTGTATCGGGCTGTCGGCGGAACCTTCGGCCCGGACGTGGGCACCCCCTGGCTGACGTATCTCTTTGTGGGCATGACCGAGGACGAGGTGCGCGAGACGGCGGAAAAAGCCTATGACCGGGCCCTGGGCGACCGGCTCTCCACCTATGCCCTGACCAGCCCCGCCGAGAGGCCGGGCCGGGCCGGGGTGGTCTCCCTGGACGGCTACGCCGCCGGGCTCCGGCTGATGCCGGAAATAGCCGACCTGATGCACGTGATGCAAAACAACGGTATTGAGGTCTATGTCTGCACGGCCGCCCACAAGACGCTGGTGCGGGTCTTCGCGAGCCTGCCGAAATACGGATACGGCGTGCCCGAGGATAACATCATCGCCATGCAAACCATGCTGGAGGACGGGCAGTTCCTGGCGGAATACAGCCGCCGCGGAGTCTTTCCCCGGCCCCACCGGCAGGGCAAGGTCAAGGCCATCAAACACTTTCTGGTCGCGCGTCACGGCCACGGGCCGATTTTTGTGGCCGGGGACAACCGGAACGATTTCAGCATGGCCACCGATTTCGCCGACACCAAGATGACCCTGATCATCAACCGTCTGCTTCAGGATGATTTCGGCCGGCTCGGCCTCATGGCCCAGCAGACCCGGGACGAGGAAATACCCCGCTACGTGCTCCAGGGACGCGATGAGAATATAGGGCAGTTCCGGCCCTCTCCGGCCACCATCGCCCAGGGACGGGATCGGGAGGCCCTCTTCCACCCCGCCATCCAGCCCGAATAAACATTTGGGGCGTTCCTGAACGCGAAGAAGCCCGGGAGGACCACTCCCGGGCTTCTTCGCGTTGTGTGAGAGAACTCCCGCCGGTCGGCGCGGGGTCAGTCCTCCTGATCCTCCCGGTTGATCGACAGGCCGGAATGCAGGGGGTCCGCACACGCTTCCGGCGGCGAGGGGGGCGGACAGGCGGGGCCGCCGTGGCGGACGTTGTGGCCGCTGGTGATGTAGATGACCTCCTCGGCCAGGTTGGTGGCGTGGTCTCCCAGCCGTTCGAGGTGGGCGGCGGTGTTGATGATTTCCAGGCCCCAGTATACCCGGGGCCCGTTACGGGCGATCTCTTCCACCATGCCCCGCCGGATGCGCCGGTTGAGGTCGTCCACCAGGTCGTCCTGTTCCAGGACGGACCGGGCCTTGTCCGGGCTGCGGTTGGCAAAGGCGTCCAGGGCGCCGCTCAGCATGTTCCGGGCCAGGGCGGCCAGTTCCTCGATTTCGTCGGGCAGGGGCGCCCGGGGATCGGTCTCCACCAACCCCTTGGCCCGGCGGGCCAGGTTGGCCGACAGGTCGCCCACGCGCTCCAATTCGCCGGCCATGCGCAGGGCCGCGGCCAGAAACCGCAGGTCTCCGGCCACGGGCTGGTTGGTGGCGATGAGCAGGATGGTCTTGTTGATGATGCGGACTTCGGCGGCGTTGATCTCCTTGTCGAGGGCGATGGCCTGGTCGGCCAGTTCCACATCGCCGGCCCGGAGGGCGGCCAGGGAGGTGTCCAGCATCCGTTCCACGGCTCCGCCCATCTGGGCCAGGGATTCCCGCAGGCGGTACAATTCCTTATCGAAAAATGCGGTCGGCATGGGGTCTCGTTTCCGCCCCGGAGCGGTCTCCGGGGCTGTTGGCATACACGGCCTTTCATCTCATGGAGATCAGCGGCCGCCAGGCTCTCATTTCCCCCAAATTTGGGGGGAGGCGCCCATTTTGATCAGTTCCGCCTTGGGCAGGTCCAGGACCATGGTGCCCGAAGCGTACGAGCCGGATTCATACGGCCCCAAGACCAGCGTGGCCCCCTCGGGGGTGAAGACCAAGCGGCCGAGATCGTCCAGTTCTTTGGCCGCCGGGGCTTTTTCCGGCTGGCCGGGGTCCCCGGGCCGGCATCCGCCGCTCCCGCCGGCCTCATCGTGGAGGGGGAATTGGGTGTGGTGCACGGCGCACCACTGGGCATAGACATAGGCCCAGTAGCGGGGCGCCGACGCGGCCGGATCGGGAAAAACGTCGGTCAGGGTCAGAAGCCGACCATCGGGGCCGTAGGTGCGGGCCTCGTAGTCCAGGCCGCCGTGGGCGCCGCCCAGATAGCTGGAATCGCTGAAGAGGACGGTACGGTACCCGGCGGAAGGCGCGTACACGGAGAATTCCCGCTGCCAGAACCATTCCCCGCAGGCCGCGCCGCCGCAGATTTCACCGTCGCACATGGCGCCCTTGAGGTCGTCAAGCTGAGCTGTCATCCGGTCGGCGGCCTGGCCGGCCAATGTTTGGTCCAGACCGGGCAGACCCAGCCCCTGGGGATACTGGACCGTGAGGGTCAAGGTATTGGCGGGACAGGTGCCGGACACTTCCTGGTGGTCGAGGGTCTGGGTGGTCAGTCCGGGCAGGTCGGCCGGAACCGGAAGACCGCTCTCCGCCTCTTCCGCCTGAGCCCCCGCGGCCAAAAGAAGAAAACAGAAAATCGAGAAAAACACGCTCAGCCAGGTCTTGTTCATGATACGCCTCCAGGGTTGTTCGCCATGATCGTTCTCAGCCGAAGCGGCCGGTGATGTAGTTTTCGGTCCGTTCCTCCCGGGGGCTGGTGAACAGCTCCTCGGTGGGGCCGTATTCGATGAGCTGGCCGAGGTAGAAAAAGGCTGTGGAATCCGAGATGCGGGCGGCCTGCTGCATGTTGTGGGTGACGATGATGATGGTCAGGTGCCCGGCCGAGGCCCGCACCCAGTCCTCGATCTTGGAGGTGGCGATGGGGTCCAGGGCGCTGGTGGGCTCGTCCATGAGGAGCACCTCCGGCTCCAGGGCCAGGGCCCGGGCAATGCAGACCCGCTGCTGCTGCCCGCCCGAGAGCGCCAAAGCCGATTTGTCCAGGGAATCCTTCACTTCGTCCCAGAGAGCGGCCGCCCGCAGGGCCTTCTCCACGATGGCGTCGAGGTCCGCGGGCTTGCGAACCCCGATCAGGCGGGGGCCGTAGCAGATGTTATCATAGATGGACTTGGGAAAGGGATTCGGTTTTTGAAAAACCATGCCCACCCGCCGCCGGATGGCCACGGGGTCGGCGTCGGGCGCATAAATGTCCTGGCCGTCGAGGAGGATGCGGCCGGCCAGCCGGGCCCCGGGCACGGTATCCTGCATCCGGTTCAAAAGTTTCAGAAAAGTGGACTTGCCGCAGCCCGAGGGGCCGATGAAGGCCGTGGTCTTCCGGGCCTCCATGTCCAGGGTGATGTTTTTGAGGGCCTGGAAGGCGCCGTAATAGAAATCGACTTCCTGGGCCGAGATGGCCGCCGAACGCCCCGGATCACCGGTGCGGGACCCGGAAGAGGCCGGTAAAAAGGAGGAATTTTTCAGGGAAACCATGACGAACGTCACCTCACCAGCTGCGGCTGCGCCGCAGCCTGGCCCGGATGATGATGGCTATGAGGGACATGCCCAGAACCAGGGCCATCAGGACCATGACCGAGCCGTACTGGAGGGGCCGGGTCTCCTCGATGTGGGTGCCGCTGGTGGCCAGATTGTAAATGTGGGTGGACAGGGCCATCACCTCGCTGAAGGCGGATTCGGGCAGGGCCAGGGTGTAGGCCGCGGCCGCCGTGAACATGATGGGGGCCGTCTCCCCGGCGGCCCGGCCCAGGGCCAGGATGGCCCCGGTGAGGATATTCGGCAGGGCCGCCGGCAAAACCACCTGGCGGATGGCCTGCCAGCGGTTGGCCCCCAGGCCGATGGCCGCCTCGCGGAAGGACTGCGGGGTCTGCCGAAGGGCCTCCTCGGCGGCCGAAATCACCGTCGGGAGGACCAGGAGGGCCAGGGTCAGGGAGCCGGACAGGAGCGAACGGCCAAAGCCGAACAGACCCACGAACACGGCCAGGCCGAAAAGCCCGAAGACCACCGAGGGCACCCCGGAAAGGTTGCTGATGCCCAGGCGGATGACGGTCAGAAGCGCGCCCGGCCGGGCGTATTCGGCCAGGTAGATGGCCGCCCCGATGCCCAGCGGCAGGGCGATCACCAGGGCCCCCACGGCCAGGAGGGCCGTGCCCAGGATGGCCGGGAAAATGCCGCCCTCGGTCATGCCGTCGCGGGGAAATTCCGTAAGAAAATCCCAATTGAGGGCCGAAAAGCCGTTATAGAAAATGAAGGCCAGGATCCCGCCCAGGGCGGCCAGCACCACCGCCGCCGACAGGCGGATCAGGAACAGGGCCACAGCCTCGCGTCGGCGCCGGGCCTGGTAGTCATAGCCGAAAAGAGGCATACGGGCCTCCTTGAAGTTTCATAATTCTCTGCCAAGTTTGTCTTTAGGGCGGCGGCCCTGCTTCTTTCCGTGTTTTTGCCTTTCAAAAGCCAGATAAAGGCATGGATCCCGGCCTTCGCCGGAATGACGGGATCAAATAGCGGCCTACCGCGCGCCCATATTTTTCCAGCGGCGGCTGAGGAAAAAGGCTAAAAGGTTGAAGGCCAGGGTCATCAGGAACAGGACCACGCCGATGGCGAACAGCGCATAGTAATGATGACTGCCGATGGGCGTTTCGGCCATTTCCGCGGCCAGGGTGGAGGTCAACGGCCGGATGGAGTCGAACAGCGAGTGCGGCACCTGGGCCGAACCGCCGGCCACCATCAGGACCACCATGGTCTCCCCCAGGGCCCGGCCCAGGCCCAGAATCACGGCCGTGGTCAGGCCGCTGACGGCCGCCGGCAGGGTCACCCGCCAGATGGTCTCCCAGCGGGTGGCGCCCAGGGCGTACGAGGCGTCCCGCAGTTCCCGGGGCACGGCGGCCAGGGCGTCCTCGCCGATGGAGGCCACGGTGGGCGTGGCCATGAGGGCCAGGAGAAGCCCCGCGTTCAGGAGGTTCAGGCCCGTGGGCACATCCAGGGTGTTCTGGAAAAACGGGGCGAGGAGGACCATGCCCACAAAGCCCAGCACCACCGAAGGGATGGCCGCCAGAAGCTCCACGGCGGGTTTGACGATTTCCCGCACTCGGGGGCCGGCCACGCAGGCCAGGTACACGGCCAGGCCCAGGCCCAGCGGGGTGGCCAGGCAGGACGACAGGACCGTCACGGCCAGGGAACCGGCCACCAGGGCCAGGATGCCGTAATCCGGGGGATCATAGGTGGGATACCAGGCCGTATTGAGAAAAAAGTCGGCCAGGCTGACCCCCGGGCCCTCCTCATTGGCGAGGAAGAGCCCCGCCCCGGCCTTGAAAAGAAAAACCATGATCAGCAGCATAAAGCCCAGGGCCAGGCCGGCGCAGAGCAGAAAAAACAGCCGGGCGCCCTGCTCGCCGGGGGCCAGCCGGGGCCGGAGGACCCGGGGCTCCGGCCGAACGGCCGCGGGGCCGGAAGTCGTCGGAGCGGCGGCGGTCATGAGGAAGAATCTCCGCCCTGGACAGGCTGATTGAAGGCTGGCGCCGCGCCCGGCTCGACCGAGATGAAACCTTCGCGGTCCACCAGGCGGCGGCCGTCGGGGGTGGTGAGGAAGTTGATGAAATCCAGGGCGATCTGGGGGGCGTCGGGCCGGGTGAACATATACAGCTCCCGGGCCAGGGGGTACTGGCCGGAACGCACGGTCTCCAGGCTGGGTTTGACTCCGTCCACAGTCACCACTTTGACCTTGGGGCTGACGTAGCCCAGGCCCAGGTAGCCGATGGCGTAGCGGTTGCCGGACACGGCGTAGGCCACCCCGCCGGAGGAGGTCTGCATCTGGGCGTCGCGGCGGAAGCGCTCGCCGTCCAGAACCAGGGCCAGCCAGGTCTCGAAGGTGCCGGAGCTGACGTCGCGGTTGATGGCCACCACCCGCTTGTCCGGCCCGCCCACCGCGCTCCAGTTCTGGAAGCGGCCGTCATACAGGCCCTTGAGCTGGCTCAGGGTCAGGTTTTCCACGGGGTTGTCGGGGTGGACCACCACCACCACGCAGTCCAGGGCCACGGTGTGGCGGATCAGGGTCAGGCCGGCCTCGGCCATGCGGCGGATTTCCCTGGATTTGAGATCGCGGGACGAGGTGGCGACATCGACGGCGTTTTCCACCAGAGCCTTGAGGCCCTCCCCGCTCCCGGTGCCGGAGACGGAGATTTCGGCCTGGGGCCGCAGTCCCATGAAATATTCGGCCGCCCGCTGGGCAATGGGCAGCACCGTGGTGGAGCCGGAAATGCGCAGCACTTCACGCTCCGCGCCGCCGGCCGCCGAAACCGGAAACAGCATACAAAACAAGAGGGCCGTTATGAAAATTCTCATCATTCGCCGATCACCCCTCGGGAGGTTCCAGGGACTGACCGGAACTGTAGCACGACCGGCCCGGGCTTGGCAATGGACCGCCGAAAATGTAACCTGAATGTAACCTGGAACCTTACGGCCGGGCGCAGTCGGCCGGGTCATTTTGGATTTTGTCCAGAGCGTGGCCCACGGCCGGGAGGACCGTCTCCAGATTTTCCAGGGCGCCCCGGGGCGAGCCGGGCAGGTTGACGATCAGACTTTGGCGGCGCTGGACCACCTCGGCCCGGGAGAGGTCGGCGTGCGGGGTCAGGGCCCGGCCCGCGGCCCGCATGGCCTCGGCCAGACCGGGTATCCGGCGTTCGGCCACGTCCAGGGTGGCCTCCGGGGTCAGGTCGGTGGGGGAAAGGCCCGTGCCGCCGCTGGTCAGGATCAGGTCGACGCGGCGCCGGTCGGCCAGATCGACCAGAACTTCGGCCACGGCCGTCCGGTCGTCGGTGACGATGAGAGTCGGTTCCACCGTAAAGCCGGCCGCCGTCAGTCTCGGGGTCAGGGCCGGCCCGACCCCGTCCTCCCGCTCGCCCTTGGCCCCTTTGGTGGAGACCACCACCACCACCGCCCGATATGCCTTCATATTCCGACCTCCTCTATCCGGTCACAAAAAAGCGTTTTTTCGATGGCGCCGCCGGAGCCCCATCGAAAAAACGCTGACTCCGCAGGCCGCCGGGGCCCCGGTTCACTCATCGCCGCTCAATCGTCGCCGGAAGTATCGTCGTCGATGATTTCGATCGGTTCATCCTGTTCCATGAACACCGGCTCGTAATTCTTGAGGTTGTCCTGGGTGATCTGTCCGCCGGCGATTTCGCGCAGAGACAGGACCACTTCCTTGTTGCGCCGGTCGTTCAGCGGCAGGGCGCCTTTCTTCAATTGGCGCGCCCGCTCGGCGGCCAGGTGCACCAGAACGAAGCGGTTTTCCACCCGTTCCAGGCAGTCTTCAACGGTAACCCGGGCCATATAGATGCTCCTTACAGTTCCGCGCGATCCCCGCCCCGGTTCGCCCGGCCGGAGATCGAATCAATTAGGAAAAATATCGTCTTGTGCCAACGGAATAAGGCCGGAGTCGTAAACCCGGCCGTATTCGCTGAAAAACCATCGTCGGGGCGGTCAGTTGATGGCGTCCTTCAGGGCTTTGGCGCTCTTGAACTTCACCGTGTTGGAAGCCGGGATGTCCATCGGAGCCATGGTCTTGGGATTGTGACCTTTGCGGGCTTCGCGGCGAACGACCGTGAAGCTGCCCAGGCCCGCCAGAGTCATATTGCCGCCGGTTTTGATTTCTTCAGTCACGACATCCACCAGGGTGTTCAAAACCTTATCGGCCTGGCTCTTGGTGAGACCGGTCTCCTCGGCGATCTTGGCGATGAGTTCAGCTTTAGTCATGGTCAAATCCTTCCTTTATGACGCGTTTGATTAACCGTGTAGTTTCGGCCCCACGGCGGACAGGAGCCGCGCCGCCGACCCGGGTCAGGGCGCCAAGGCCCCGGCCGCGAAGGGCCGGCCCGGACGAAAAGCTTGGGCAGAGCATATATTGCCTATTTTTGGGTCGCCGGTCAAGCATAATTTTCGGCGACGGTTAAAAAAACCGAGCCCTGGCAACCCTCCCCCGGCTCGACGGCCTTCAGGCCTTTGTCCTTCCGGGGCTTCCGGCACCCGCCGAATGAGTCGGGCGAGACCGGTTCTTTCAAAAATGCCCGGCCAAATCCAACAGATTACTTCCAGATGAACGCCATCAGCGCCAGCCCGTCTGGTAGCGGGGATCGAGTTCATCCTTCAAGGGCCGGGTCAGAAGGTCCACCATGCCCTGGCGGGGCTCTTTGCCCTCGTACAGTATCTGATACACCTCGTGGGCCATGGGCATCTCCACCTGATAGCGCAGGGCCATGTGGCGCACCGAACGGGCGTTGCGCACCCCCTCGGCCACTTCCCGGCTGCCGGCCATGATATCGGCCAGTTTCTCCCCCGCGCCCAGGCGCAGGCCCACCCGGCGGTTACGCGACAAATCGCCCGTGGCCGTAAGAATCAAATCGCCCATGCCCGACAGCCCCACCAGGGTCATGGGGTTGGCCCCCAGGGCCACGGCCATGCGGGTCATCTCCCCCAGGGCCCGGGGGAGCATGGCCGCCCGGGCGTTGAGGCCCAGGGAAAAGCCGTCGCATATGCCCGTGGCGATGGCGTAAACGTTCTTCAGGGCCCCGCCCAGCTCCACTCCCACCAGGTCCAGCGAGGTGTAGATGCGAAAAACCGGGGCCGACAGGCGGGTCTGGACCGCCTTGGCCAGAGGCTGGGAGCTCATGGCCAGAGTCACCGCCGTCGGGAGGCCCAGGGCCACTTCCCGGGCGAAGCTGGGGCCGGAGAGCGCCCCGAATTCCAGGCCGTGCTCGGCCGGCAGTTCCTCGCCCAGAATCTGGACCATGGTGGCCGAGGTCTCATCCTCAATGCCTTTGGAGGCGCTGATGACCACCGCGCCCGGTTCGAGAGCCGGGGCCATTTGCCGGGCCAGATCACGCATGACGTGGCTGGGCACCACCACCAGCACCAGCTTCTGGCCGGCCAGGGCGGCCCCCAGGTCGGAGACGGCGGTGATGAGGCCGGGCAGCCGGAGGCCCGGCAGAAAGGCCGGGTTTTCCCGCTCGCGGTTGATCTGTTCGGCCACTTCGGGCTTGCGGGCCCAGATGGTGACCTTGAGACCCTGACGGGCCGCGTGCAGGGCCAAAGCCGTGCCCCACGACCCGGCGCCGATAATGGCCGCCTGGGGCGGCAAAGTGGTCGGAACCATAAAACATACCTTATGCGGCGGCCGGCTCCGGAAAGAGCCGGCCTGAATATTTTATCCATTATAATAATAACTGGCTGAGAATGGGAAGCTCTTTTTCATCTTGCCGCCCGGTCGTCGCCCGGGAAGAACCGATGCCCGACTATTTATAGATGAGCCGGGACCGGTTTCCGGCCAGAAATATGTAACGATGTGATATTATAGACTTGACCATTTTTGGCCGGCGCGATACAATGCGCGAATGGGAAACGCCGGCGATTTTACACTCCGGCAACTAAAACAAGTCGTCCCCGTGATTTCGCCGAAGGCCGAAATCGCTAGAATATCAGCGGCCGGAGCGGCCGGGGACAGGCTTCTAAAGTTGCCGGGTTTACGGAGTCTGGTAATCCCGCGAATTCAGCGCCAAACAACTGTTGCGGCATATCAGGGCGTTGACATGACGCGCGGCCGGAGGGGCCCCATCGGGGCCGCCGGCGGCGCGGACTTCTTCCCGAATAGGTGGCATTAATGGTCAGCATCAATCTTGATACCTCCCTGTTCATTCAGCTCGCCAATTTTCTCCTCCTCATTCTGGTTCTCAACCACCTGCTCTACAAGCCCATCCGCCGCATCCTGGCGGAGCGGCGCGAGCTGTTCGACCGCCTGAAGGACAAGGCCTCCGTGGCCAAGGCCGAACTGGAGAGCGGCGAAGCGGAAAAGGCTCGTCTGAACGCCGAATCCCTGCGCCAGGGACTTTCGCTGAAGAACGAACTGGCCGCCCAGGGACGGGAACGGGAAAAGCTCATCCTGACCGAGGCCCAGGAACAGTCCGCCCGTCTGGTCAGCGAAGGCCGGGCCCGCCTGGCCCAGTCCGCTTCGGCCGCCCGGACGGCCCTGGCCCAGGAGGTCCAGACCATCGCCCGCGACCTGGCCGCCAAGATTTTGGGGAGGAATGTATGAAAAAGACCGTGCTCGTCATTTCGGTCCTGGCTCTGGCGCTGATCGCGGCCGGTCCGGCGCTGGCCTCCGAGGGGGGCTACAGCGACGCCCAGATCAAGGATTTGCTGCTGCGGGTCATGAACTTCGTGGCCTTTTTCGCCATTCTGTTCTTCCTCCTGCGCCGGCCCATAGGCCGCTTCTTCCTCAACCGGCGCGAAAGCATCGAGCGGAATCTCAGCTATCTGGAGACCCAGGCCCGGAACCTGGAAGAGCAGACCGAAATCCTGAACCGGGAGATCGCCGATATCGCCTCGGAACGCGACGCCATCCTGGCCCAGTATGAACGGCTGGGCAAGAAGGAGGCCGACCGCATCATCGCCGAGGCCAAGGCCTCGGCCGAAGCCATCATCCAGAAGGCCCAGGCGGCGATGGATCAGGAACTGAAGGCCGCCCGCCAGGCCCTTCTGCGGGATGTGGTCAAATTGTCCACCCAGGCGGCCACGGAACTGATCACCGGCAACATCAACACCGACGATCATAAACGCCTGACCGCCGAATTCAAGGATCAGGTGGAAAAGATGAAGATGGCCGGCTGACGGGCCGCCCCCTTCGCCGGCGTTTGCCGGTCCGGCGCGACGAGATGCATGGTCAATCGTCAGATTGTGAAGTATAAAACGCTGATTGCGGAGCAATCGACCCCAAGGATTTGAAGTGCGGGGCCCCCTCACTGCTAATCTTGACCGGCTACTATGAATCAGGCGGGGATTGTATGAAAAACCAAACTGTCATCAAACGGTACGCCCGGGCTCTTCTGGCCCTGGGCCAGGCTGACGGCCGGTTCGCCCAATACGGCCAGGAACTGACCTCCCTGGCCGGGGTGCTGGCCGAATCCGGCGAAACGGCCCGGGCCCTGGTCTCGCCGGCCCTGCCCGAAGGGGTCCGGCGACGGATGCTGCTGGCCATTCTGGGAAAAGCGGCCTTGAGCCCGATGGTCAACAATTTTCTGCAACTGCTGTTGGACAAGAACCGCCTGGCCGACCTTCCCGAGATCGCCGCGGCCTACAACCAACTGTCCGATGCGGCCAACGGCCTGGTCCGGGCCCGGATCACCTCCGCCCGGCCCCTGGCCCCGGAAGACCTGGCGGCCATCGGCGACGCCCTGGGCCGCTTCACCTCGGCCAAAGTGGAACTGACCGCGGACCAGGACCCGAGCCTCATCGGCGGCCTGGTGGCCAGGTTGGGCGACCTGACCATCGACGGCAGCGTGCGCACCCAGATCAACAAGTTGTCCGGACTTTTGGACACTCTCTGAGATATCTGATCGACTCCAGATTACCAGAACAAGGAGAAGCGGCGATATGGCCATTAGAGCGGAAGAAATCAGCGAGATAATCAAATCGCAAATCAACGAGTACGGACGCCAGGTGGAACTGGCCGAAACCGGCACCGTCCTTTCGGTCGGCGACGGCGTGGCCAAGGTGCACGGTGTGGAAAAGGCCATGGCCGGTGAGCTTCTGGAATTTCCCCACGGCATTCTGGGGATGGTCCTGAACCTGGAAGAGGACAACGTCGGCGTGGCCGTCCTCGGCGATGTGGAACACATCAAGGAAGGCGACACGGTCAAGCGCACCGGGCGCATCGCCCAGGTGCCGGTGGGCGACGCCCTCCTGGGCCGGGTGGTGGACGGTGTGGGCCAGCCCATCGACGGCAAGGGCCCCATCGAGACCTCGGAATTCGCCCGCATCGAGGTGGTGGCTCCGGGCATCATCGCCCGCAAGGGCGTCCATGAGCCCATGTACACCGGCATCAAGGCCATCGACGCCATGACGCCCGTGGGCCGGGGCCAGCGCGAGCTGATCATCGGCGACCGCCAGATCGGCAAGACCGCCATCTGCGTGGACGCCATCATCAACCAGAAGGGCCAGGACGTCATCTGCATCTACGTGGCCGTGGGGCAGAAGAAATCCACCGTGGCCCAGGTGGTGGCCAACCTCGAAAAACACGGGGCCATGGCCTACACCATCGTGGTCTGCGCCGCCGCCTCCGACCCGGCCACCCTCCAGTACATCGCCCCCTACGCCGGCACTTCCATGGGCGAATACTACCGCGACCGGGGCAGGCACGCCCTCATCATCTACGATGATCTTTCCAAACAGGCGGTGGCCTACCGTCAGGTTTCCCTGCTTCTCCGCCGTCCGCCGGGCCGTGAAGCCTATCCGGGCGATATTTTCTACAACCACTCGCGCCTCCTGGAACGTTCGGCCAAGCTCAGCGACGAACTCGGCGCCGGGTCCCTGACGGCTTTGCCGATCATCGAGACCCAGGCGGGCGACGTGTCGGCCTTCATCCCGACCAACGTCATCTCCATCACCGACGGCCAGGTCTTTTTGGAACCCAACCTCTTCTTCTCCGGCGTCCGTCCGGCCATCAACGTCGGCATCTCGGTCAGCCGGGTCGGCGGCGCGGCCCAGACCAAGGCCATGAAGAAGGTGGCCGGCACCCTGCGCCTGGACCTGGCCCAGTTCCGCGAACTGGAGTCCTTCGCCCAGTTCGGCTCCGATCTGGACAAGGCCACGAAGGCCCAGATCGACCGGGGCCAGCGCATGGTGGAGCTCCTGAAACAGCCTCAATACCAGCCCATGCCCGCGGAAAAGGAAGTTCTGACCCTTTTCGCCGGCACCCGGGGTTTTTTGGATAAATTCCCGATTTCGGCGGTGCGGGAATATGAAACGCAGATGTTCGAGTTCATCGAATCCCGCTACCCGCAGATTCTCTCGGAATTGAAGGAAAAGAAAGACATTTCCTCCGAGCTCGACGCCAAAATGCGGGAGGCCTTAAACGAGTTCAGCACCGTCTTCACCCCGGCCTCGGCCTGAAAAGGGGGCGGATAAATGGCCTCGCTCAAAGACATCAAGCGCCAGATACGCGCCGTCAAACAGACCCAGAAGCTCACCAAGGCCATGAACATGGTGGCCGCCTCCAAGCTGCGCTCCACCCAGGGGCGCACCGAGAGCTTCCGGGCCTACGCCGAAGAGCACCATCGGTTGATGGAAGCCATCGGCCGGCAGTCGGGAGGGGTGGACCATCCCCTCCTGACCAACGCGTGCAACGGTTCCGATGGGAGCAAGAAGATCCAGATCCTGGCTTTCGCCTCGGATCGCGGCCTTTGCGGCAGCTTCAACACCAACCTGTTTCACCTCCTCGACCGCCAGATCATCGACCTGCGGCGGGGGGGCCAGGGAGTCTCTCTTTTCCTGGTGGGCCGGAAGCTGAAGGAATACTATCAGCGCCGCAATGTGGAGGTCACCCACGCCATGAGCGGGGTCATGAGCAATTTCGACTACCTCCTGGCCCAGGAAATCTCCGAAGCTCTGACCAAGGGCTTCATGGCGGGCCAATACCAGGAGGTCTGGCTCCTGACCACCCGCTTTCACAACGTGGCCAAACAGGAACCGACCCTGAGCCCGTTCCTGCCCCTGTGCCACGAGGCGGCCGGCCGCAAAACCGACGATGGGATCGATGACGATTATCCGCCCCACGGAACCGGCTACGGCTACCTCATCGAGCCCGACGCGGCCACCCTGTTCAGCCGCCTCATCCCCCGCAGCCTGGCCATCATGATTTACCAGGCCATGCTGGAATCAGTCACCAGCGAAAACGCGGCCCGGATGCAGGCCATGGACAATGCCAGTAAGAACTGCAAAGAGATCATTCAAAACCTGACCCTGGTTTACAACAAGCTCCGCCAGGCCGCGGTCACCAACGAGCTTCTGGACATCGTCAACGGCTCGGAGGCCCTGGCCGCCGCCTGACCCGGGTTCAGCTTACGAAATAAAGAAACCTTCGCAATGAAGGCTGGAGGCAGACAATAATGAACGAGGGTAAAATCATCCAGGTCATCGGCCCGGTCATCGACGTGGCCTTTGCCGAGGGGCAACTGCCGGAAATCTTGAACGCCCTTCTGGTCAGCAACCCCGCCATCAACGATCAGCCTGACAACCTGGTCCTGGAAGTGGCCCAGCATCTGGGCGACAACGTGGTCCGCACCATCGCCATGGACACCTCCGACGGTCTGGTCCGGGGCATGGCGGCCAAGGATACCGGCGGTCCCATCGCCATGCCCGTCGGGAAGGAAGCCCTGGGCCGCGTTCTGAACGTGGTGGGGAAACCCGTCGACGGCAAAGGGCCGGTCAACGCCACCAAGTATTACCCCATTCACCGGCCCGCCCCCGAGTTCACCGCCCAGGATACCTCGGTGCGCGTTCTGGAGACCGGCATCAAGGTTATCGACCTTCTGGTGCCCTTTCCCCGGGGCGGCAAGATGGGCCTCTTCGGCGGCGCGGGCGTGGGCAAAACCGTCATCATGATGGAGATGATCCACAACATCGCCATGCACCACGGCGGCATCTCGGTCTTCGCCGGCGTGGGCGAGCGCACCCGTGAAGGCACCGACCTGTATAACGAGATGCGCGAAAGCGGGGTTCTCGACAAAGCCGCCCTGGTCTACGGCCAGATGACCGAGCCCCCGGGAGCCCGGGCCCGCGTGGCCCTCTCGGGCCTGACCGCGGCCGAGTATTTCCGCGATGAAGAGGGCCAGGACGTGCTCCTCTTCGTCGACAACATCTTCCGCTTCACCCAGGCCGGCAGCGAGGTCTCCGCCCTTCTCGGCCGCATGCCCTCGGCCGTGGGCTACCAGCCCACCCTGGCCACGGACCTCGGCGAGCTTCAGGAACGCATCACCTCCACCAACAAGGGGTCCATCACCTCGGTGCAGTGCGTATACGTGCCCGCCGACGACTTGACCGATCCGGCCCCGGCCACCACCTTCGCCCACTTGAACGGCTCGGTGGTGCTCTCGCGCCAGATCGCCGAGCTCGGCATCTACCCGGCCGTGGACCCGCTGGACTCCACCAGCACCATCCTCGACGCCCAGTTCATCGGCAACGACCACTACAACACGGCCCGCCGGGTGCAGCAGACCTTGCAGAAATACAAGGATCTTCAGGACATCATCGCCATCCTGGGCATGGAGGAACTTTCCGAGGACGACAAACTCACCGTGGCCCGGGCCCGGAAGATGCAGCGTTTCCTCGGCCAGCCCTTTTTCTCGGCGGAAGTTTTCACCAACTCTCCGGGAAAATTTGTCAAGGTCGAAGATACGGTGCGCGGTTTCCGGGAAATTCTGGACGGCAAACACGACGACGTGCCCGAGCAGGCCTTCAACATGGTCGGCGGCATCGAAGAAGCCCTCGAAAAGGCCGAACGTTTGGCTAAAGACGCCGCCTGAGGCGCGCGTTTACTTCGTTAAGTGGGTCAAGTCTCCGACCCGCGCCGCCGGTCATGGCCAAGATTCCACTGAAGATGGTCTCGGCCGAACCCTGGCGGCGGTCACCGCCGGCCAGCGAAGCGGGTGCGGAGCTGTCCCGATCGTTGCTCTGCGAGCAATCTCTGGTTATCGCCTGGTAAGGCGATGGTCGGACCACGCGCATAAGAGGTCTCATGAGCGATAAACGAATTCAACTACGCATCGTCACCCCGGACCGCACCGTGGTCGACACTCCCGTGGAAGCGGTGGGGGCCATGGGTACGGAGGGCGCCTTCACAGCCCTGCCCGGCCATCTGCCCTTCCTGACCGATCTTCAGCCGGGCCTTTTGTGGTATCAGGCCGAAGGGCGGATCCGAGATCTGGCCGTGTCCGGCGGCTTCATCGAGATTCAGCCTGATCACGCCAGCGTTCTGGCCGACAGCGCCGAATATTTGGAGGAAATCGATGTCGAGCGCGCCGAGCGGGCCTTGAAAAAGGCTGAGGAACGGCTGGCCAAGGCCAGAACCGATGCCCAGTCGGCCGCCAACGGCGATCTCAAGGACATCACCGAAGCCTCCGCCAGCCTCAACCGGGCCGCCACCCGGCTCAAACTGGCCGCCCGACGGATTGTGCGTTAGGCGACCCTGGGCCACACCATATTGACAGCGTGAAAAACCGGGCTTCGTTCCGGTTTTTCCGTATCCGTGGGATTTTATGAGAAAATCGAGAATAGTCTTAGCCGGAGCCCACAGCGGTGTGGGCAAGACTTCCATCTCGGCCGGCCTCATGGCCGCCCTGACCAAAAAGGGCCTGGCCGTCCAGCCGTACAAGGTGGGGCCGGATTATATTGATCCCGCCTTCCACACCTTCGTCACCGGCCGCCAGTCCCGCAACCTCGACTCGTGGATGCTGAGCGAGGCCACGGTCCGCTCCCTCTTTCTGGCCCAGGCCCCGGCGCCGACTGAAGGGCTTTCGGTGGTCGAAGGAGTCATGGGGCTTTTTGACGGCCACCGGGAGGCCGGCCTGGGGTCCACCGCCCACGTGGCCCAGGTTCTGTCCGCGCCTGTGGTCCTCGTCATCAACGGAGCCGCCCTGGCCCGCAGCGCGGCCGCTCTGGTTCACGGGTACAACACGTTTCAGCGCGGCTTCCGGCTGGCCGGAGTCATCGTCAACCTGGTCTCCGGCCCGTCGCACTACCAGCTCCTGAAAGAATACATCGAAAAGGAAGCCGGGGTGCCCTGCTTCGGCTATCTGGAAAAAAATCCCGAACTGGCCCTGGAGAGCCGCCACCTGGGCCTGGTGCCCAGCGTGGAAGTGGCCGACCTGGAGATCCGGCTGAACCTTTTAGCCCGGTCCGCCTCCGCCACCCTGGATTTGGAAGGCCTTTTAACTCTGGCCGCCTCGGCTCCGGATATGGAGGAGCCCTCCGCCCAGTACCGGCCTTTGCCCGGCCCGCCGGTCCGCCTGGGCCTGGCCCGGGACCGGGCCTTCAATTTCTATTACCAGGACAACCTGGACCTCCTGACCCAAATGGGTGCGGAACTGGTGCCCTTCAGCCCGCTGAGCGATCCCCACCTGCCCCCGGACCTTGACGGCCTGTACATCGGCGGCGGTTTCCCCGAGGTTTTCGCCGCCGAACTGGCGGCCAACGAGTCTCTGCGGGCGGAAATCCGCGAGGCCCTGGAACGGGATCTGCCGGCCTATGCCGAATGCGGGGGGCTGATGTACCTCGGCCAGCGCATTGTGGACCAGGACGGACACAAGCATTGGATGGTGGGTTTTTTTCCCCACCAGTCCAGCCTGACGCCCCGGCTCCAGAATTTCGGCTATGTCACCGTGACCTTTGACCGCGATACCCCGCTGGGGCCGGCCGGGACCGTCATCCGGGCCCACGAGTTCCACCATTCCCGCCTGGAAGGGGAAGCGCTGGACAGCCGGCTGCCGGATCACGTGGCCACCATCCGCAAAAGCGCCGCCCGGTCCTGGACCGGCGGCCTGACCCGGCGCAACGTGCTGGCCGCCTATCCTCACCTCCATTTTCACGCCAACCCGGCCCTGGCCAGCCACTTCCTGAACCAGTGCCGGCAATTCCGCGCCCGGAGGACCTGATTATGAGCGACACCCCGGTCATGCCCCCCCTGACTCCCGAAGAGGAACGCATCATCCGCGGCCGGGGCACCGAAGCCCCGGGCAGCGGCCGCTACTGGCGCCATTTCGCGCCCGGCGCCTATCTCTGCCGCCAGTGCGGGCAGCCCCTCTTCGTCTCCAGCCAGAAATTCCCCTCGGAGTGCGGCTGGCCCAGTTTTGACGACGCCGTGCCCGGCGCGGTCCGCGAAGCCCCGGACCCGGACGGCCGGCGGACCGAGATCACCTGCGCCCGCTGCGGCGGCCATCTGGGCCACGTCTTTCGGGGGGAGGGGCTGACCGATAAAAACACCCGCTTCTGCGTCAATTCCCTCTCCCTGGGCTTCGAATCCCAGCCGGAGACCGAGACGGCCGTTTTTGCCGGCGGCTGTTTCTGGGGCGTGGAAGCCTTGTTCAGCGCCGTGCCGGGCGTTCTGACGGCCGTCAGCGGCTATACCGGCGGCCATCTGGAAAACCCCGCCTACCCTGACGTCTGCACCGGCGAGACCGGACACGCCGAGGCGGTTCAAGTGGCTTTCGATCCCCGCCGTCTTTCGTTCGAGTCTCTGGCCCGGATTTTTTTCGAAATCCACGACCCCACCCAGCTTAACCGCCAGGGGCCCGACCACGGGCCGCAATACCGTTCGGCCGCCTTTTACGCCAACGAGGAACAGCGCCGCATCCTGGAAAAGCTCATCCGGCAGCTCCAGGACCGGGGCTGGCCCGTGGTCACCCGTCTCGAGCCTCTGGGCCCGTTCTACCCGGCTGAAAGTCACCACCAGAAATATTTCGAAAAACACGGGCATCCCCTGTGCCACACCAGAATTCCGCGTTTTGACCGCCCCGGTCCCCTGGCCTCGGGCCAATCCGCTGATCCCGCCGACTCCTGAAAACCGCCGGCCTTCCACGGAAAGTACGAGGTTTCCGATCATGTATCTGGCCACCAGCGCTGAAATGCGATTTCTGGACCGCCTGGCCATGGAGCGCTTCGGGCTCCCGGGCATTGTCCTGATGGAAAACGCGGCCCAGTCCATCTTCCGGGCCGCCATGGAATTCTGGCCCCAGTGGCCGGTCCCGGCCCCCACGGTGGCCGTCCTGGCCGGAAGCGGACAGAACGGGGGCGACGGCTGGGCGCTGGCTCGGCTGTTTTCGGCCCTGAACTTTCAGGTGCGCGGCTGGCTGGTCAGGCCCGAAGGCCGGGAGGTGACGGGCGATGCGGCCGTGAACCTGGCCGTGGTCCGCAAGCTGGGGATCCCCGTCGAAACCGTCGGCGGCCCGGGGGACAAGCTGCCCAACTGGGAAGGCGTGGACCTGGTGGTGGACGCCCTGTTCGGCACGGGCCTGGATCGGGCCATAGACGGTCCGGCGGCCCGGGTGCTGGAAAGCGCCGGCGAAGCCAAGGCGCGCCTGGGCGGCCGGCTGCGGGTCCTGGCTGTGGATTTGCCCTCCGGCCTATCCGGAGACACGGGGGATGTTTTCGGCCCGCCCCTGCCGGCCGACCTCACCGTCTCCCTGGGCGCGCCCAAGGTGGGGCTGTATCTCAAGCACGGCCCGGAGCTGGCCGGCCGCATCGTGGTGGGCGACATCGGCCTGACCCCGGGGATGGTGGCCCTGGCCCCGCCCCTGGGCCGCCTGTCCGAGGCCGACGAACTGCGGTCCCTCCTGCCCCTCCGGCCCCGGGACGGGCACAAGGGCTGTTTCGGCCACGTCCTCCTGGCCGGAGGAGCCCGGGGCAAAACCGGGGCCCTGGTCCTGGCCGCCCGGGGCGCGGCCAGGAGCGGCGCGGCCCTGGTCACGGCCCTCCACCCGGCTTCCCTGGGGCCGATTTATGAAGCCAAGCTCACCGAGGTCATGACCCTGGACCTCCCCGAGGACGAACCCGGCGAACTCTCGGCCGCGGCCGGGGATGTGATCCTGGAATACGGGCCCGGCCGCCAGGCCCTGGGGATGGGGCCGGGCCTGGGGCTGGGCGACGGCGCGGCCCAGACCGTGCGCCGGATCGCCGAATCGGCGGAACTGCCCCTGGTCCTGGACGCCGACGCCCTGACCCACCTGGCCGGCCGCCTCAAAAGCCTGCGCGGCCGTCCAGCTGTGATTTTGACCCCACATCCCGGCGAGGCCGCGCGCCTGCTGTCCGTGACCAGCGCCGACATCCAGAACGACCGCCTGGGCGCGGCCCGGGAAATCGCCAAGCTGTCCGGGGCGGTGGTCCTCCTGAAGGGCCACCACTCCATCATTGCCGAGCCCGAAGGCCGATTTTGCCTCAACCCCACCGGCGGCCCCCATCTGGCCGTGGGCGGCACGGGGGATTTGCTGACGGGCCTGGCGACCGGGCTCCTGGCCCAGGGTCTGGCTCCCTTCGCGGCGGCCGCCCTGGCCGCCTGGGTGCATGGCCGGGCCGCCGATTTGGCCCGGGCGGAGACAGGCCCCTGCGGTTTGACTCCGGACGACGTGGCCGTCCGCCTGCCCCGGGTCTGGCGGGAATTGCGGGGCGAGTGAGTCCTGGCGGGTCAAAAAGAAACGGGAGGCCGCCCGGCCTCCCGTTTCTTTTTGCGCAAATCATGTGAATCAGAATTCAAAAACCGGGGTCGGGCTCCACTGGCCGGCGGCCTGGGGGGCCAGGGTTTCATCCAGGGTCTCCCGGGCGGCTTTCAGGGCCAGGTCGGGGTGGTTATTCGTCTCGGAAAGGTGGGCCAGGATCAGGTGTTTCATATCCCGATGGTACAGCTCGGCGGCCAGAGCGGCGGCCACCTCGTTGGCCAGGTGGCCGTGGCGGCTCCGGACGCGCTGCTTGAGGGGCCAGGGATAGGGGCCTTCCATGAGCAGGCGGTAATCGTGATTGAATTCCAGGATCAGGGCGGACAGACCCCGGAGTTTCTGCCGCACCAGATGGGTGGGTTCCCCTAAATCCGTGGCCAGGCCCAGGCGGCCGGCGGAACTCTCCACCACCAAGCCCACCGGGTCGGCTGCATCGTGGGAAATGGAAAAAGACCGGACCGTGAGGGACCCGAACGGCAAGGGATCACCGGTGGCGAAGCTGTCCCAGGTCACCTGGCCCACCAGGGGCGCGGCCGCCGCCCGGGTGCCCGGGTTGGCCAGGACCGGGATTTTCAGCTTGCGGGCCACGGGGCCCAGGCCGCTGATGTGGTCGCGGTGTTCGTGGGTGACCAGGATGGCGGCCAGCTTCCGGGGGTCGAGCCCGGCCAGGTCGGCCCGGCGCTTGAATTCGACGTATGACAGGCCGCAGTCCACCAGGATGGCCAGGCCGCCCTCCTCCACCCAGACGGCGTTGCCCCGGCTGCCGCTGGCCAGGAGACAGAATTTCATAAAACCTCGTCAGACGGCGGTGGAGCCGAAGCCGTTGGCCCCGCGCGCCGTGTCGGACAGTTCTTTCACTTCCACCACGCTGGCCCGCTCCACCCGGCTGATGATCATCTGGGCCACCCGATCCCCGCGCCGGATGGTCACGGGCTCGGGGCCGAGGTTGATCATGGGCAGCCGGATTTCCCCGCGATAATCGGCGTCGATGGTGCCGGGGGTGTTGACCATGGTCAGGCCCTTTTTCAAAGCCAGCCCGCTGCGGGGCCGCACCTGGCCCTCGAAACCTTCGGGAATGGCCACGGCCCAGCCCGTGGGCACCAGGGCGATGGCCCCGGGGGGCATGGTCAGAGGTTCCCGGACCCCGGCGGCCAGATCGAGGCCGGCCGCACCGGCGGTCTGATAGGTTGGGGGGAGCAGGTCCTGGTCCTCTTCGGGCCGCACACGCATAAATTCCAGTCGCATACGCAATCACTCCGCGAAAAAAAAAGATTTCACCGGGCCCAGGGCGCAGGCGGCCAGGCGTCCCTCCGCCCAGAATTCGGCGGCCAGGGCCTGGATGTCCTCAGCCCGGACCAGGTCGAGATTCCGGCAGGTCTCTTCCAGGTCAATGGACCGGCCGTGGATCAGCTCGTTCTTGCCCAGGCGGGACATGCGGCTGTCCATGGATTCGCCGCCCAGGACGAGCCCGGTCTTGAGGGCCAGCGCCGCCTCGGCCAGTTCGTCCGGGGTCAGAGGCTCGGCCGCCAGGCGAACCAGTTCGGCCCGGATGAGGCGGTGGGTTTCGGCGGCCTGGTCCGGGGCGGCGGCCGCGTAGATTTCCATGGTCCCGGCGTCCAGATAGGGGGTATAGCTGGAATAGACGCTGTAGGCCAGGCCCCGGCGCTCGCGGATTTCCTGGAACAGGCGGCTGGACAGGTTGCCGCCCAGAGCCGCGTTCAGGACCGAGGCCGCATGCCGGCGCGGGTCCGTCAGGTGCGGGAAATCGCTGGTCAGGACCAGGTGAACCTGCTCCAGCTTCCGGCGTCTGACCGTGTTTCCGGGGCGGATGGGGGCGGCGTTGAGCGTCCGGGGGGCGGCCTCGGGCCGGGACCGGAGCCCGGCGGCGGCCAGGAGGTCGGCCAGTTGCCCGTGGTCCACCGCGCCGGCCGCGCTGATCACCAGGCGGGGCCCGGTGTAGTGGCGCGCGAGCCAGTCCAGGATGGCCGGACGGTCCAGGGCGGCCACGCTGGCGGCGGTGCCGGCCACCGGGCGGCCCAGGGCCAGGCCGGGCCAGACGGCGGCCGAAGCCAGGTCGTGGACCAGCTCTTCGGGCTCGTCCTCATACATGGCGATTTCCTGCTGGATGACGCCTTTTTCCAGTTCCAACTCGGCCACATCATAAAGGGATTTTTGAAAAATGTCCACCATCAGGTCCACGGCTGCGGGCAGGTCCTCGGCCCGGACCCGGGTGTGGAAACAGGTGTATTCTTTGGTGGTGTAGGCGTTGGCCAGGCCGCCCTGGCGATCCATCTCCCGGGCGATGACGGTCTTGTCGCGGCGCTCGGTGCCTTTGAAGACCATGTGCTCGATGAGGTGGGCCAGGCCGTTTTCAGATACTAACTCGTCGCGGCTGCCGGCGTCCGCCCAGAGGCCGAAAGCCACGGAGGCCGCGCCGGGCACCTGTTCGGTGACCAGGCGCGTTCCGTTATCGAGGACGCTGTGATTATAGGTGATGTTCATATGGCTCATAAAAACGGCGGCCGGGGTCGGTGGATAACCGGCCCGGCCGCCTGTGCTTCAGCGTCGATCCGGGAGGATTACGCTTCTTCAAGGACCGCCCGGCGGGAGAGCCGGATCTTGCCCTGCTTGTCGATGCCCAGGACCTTGACGTCGATCATGTCGCCTTCCTTGACCACATCCTGGACCCGCTGGACCCGTTCCGGGGCCAACTGGGAGATGTGCACCAGGCCGTCGGTGCCCGGGAGAATCTCCACGAAGGCGCCGAAGTCCATGATCTTGACCACCCGGCCGTGGTAGATCTTGTCTATTTCCGGCTCCTGGGTGTAGCGGCGCACCGCGCTGACGGCCGCTTCGGCCTTTTCGGCCGTGGGGGCGTAGATGGTGACCTTGCCGCTGTCCTCGACCTCGAGGCGGGTGTCGGTCTCGCTCTGGATTGATTTAATAATTTTGCCGCCGGGACCGATGAGATCTTTTATCTTTTCGGGGTTGATCTCAATAATCGTCATCTTGGGCGCATACTGGGAGATTTCCGGATTCGGCTTGTCGATGGCCTCCTTCATCTTCCCGAGGATGTGCATCCGGCCGCCCCGGGCCTGATCCAGGGCGCGGGTCATGATCTCGCGGGTGACGCCGCTGATCTTGATGTCCATCTGGACGGCGGTGATGCCTTGGGTGGTGCCGGCCACCTTGAAGTCCATGTCGCCGAGGTGGTCCTCGTCGCCGAGGATGTCGGTGAGGATGATGACCTGGTCGCCTTCCACCACCAGGCCCATGGCCACGCCGGCCACCGGGGCCTTGATGGGCACGCCCGCGTCCATCAGCGACAGCGACCCGGAGCAAACCGAGGCCATCGAGGACGACCCGTTGGACTCCATTATTTCGGAGACCACGCGAATAGTATAGGGAAATGTGTCATGAGGCGGCACGACGGCCCGAAGAGCCCGCTCGGCCAGGGCCCCGTGCCCGATCTCGCGGCGGCCGGGAGCGCCCAGGCGCTTGACTTCGCCGGTGCAATAGGGCGGGAAGTTGTAATGCAGCATGAAGGTTTTCGATGTTTCCCCGATGAGGGTGTCCAGGCGCTGGTCATCATAGCTGGTGCCGAGGGTGGTGACGCCCAGGCTCTGAGTCTCGCCCCGGGTGAAGAGGGCTGAGCCGTGGGCCCGAGGCAGATAGGCCACCTCGCAGTTGATGGGCCGCACTTCGTCCAGGGCCCGGCCGTCGATGCGCCGTTTTTCCTTGACGATCAGGCCGCGCAGGATATCGGCCTCCAGGTGGTGCAGGGCGTAGCTGATGTCGCCGGCGTGATCGGGAAAAGTTTCGGCCAGTTCGGCCTTGGTCTGGGTCTTGACTTCGGATATCTTGGCCTGGCGGAGCTGCTTTTCCTTGGTGGTGAGGGCCGCCAGCATGGCGCCGTGATAGTCGGCGGCCACCTTGGCCAGGACGGCCTCGTTGCGGACCACTTCCGCCACGGCCCGCTTGGTCTTGCCGCAGGCTTTCTGGAGTTCCAACTGGATGTCCAGGAGAGGCTGAATGGCCTGGTGGGCCAGGAAGACCGCGTCCAGGATCTCGGCCTCGCTGGCCTCCTTGGCGCCGCCCTCGACCATGACCACCGCGTCGCGGCTGCCGGCCACGATGAGGGTGAGGTCGGAAGCTTCAAGCTGTTCCTGGGTGGGGTTGACGACGAGTTGGCCGTCCACGCGCACCACCCGGGCCCCGGCGATGGGGCCGGCAAAGGGGATATCCGAGAGGGTCAGGGCCGCCGAAGCGCCCAGCATGGCCAGAAGGTCGGGGTCGTACTTGTCGTCCACGCTGATGGCCTGGGCGATGACCTGGGTTTCATAGGTCCAGCTCTTGTTGAAGAGCGGGCGGCAGGGCCGGTCGATAAACCGGGAGGTCAGGGTCTCCTTCTCGGAGGGACGCCCGATCTCGCGGCGAAAAAAATTGCCGGGGATGCGGCCCACGGCATAGAATCTTTCGAGATAATCCACGGTCAAGGGCACGAAATCGAGGCCCTCCCGCTTGTCGTTGGAAGCCGTGGCCGTGGCCAGGATCATGGTCTCGCCCATGCGGACTATGACCGAAGCGCCGGCCTGGCGGGCGACCTTGCCGGTCTCGATGCTGACGACCGCGTCGCCGAACTTGGTTTCTACTTTCATCTTTTCTCCTTCAGCTCCCCGGCCCCTGGCCGGTGAAGACCCCTGGTCTTCCGGAGCATGTATGTCCAGCCGCCGGACCGAGGACCTTTCCCCGGTCGGCGGCTGAAGTTATCCTGTATTCCAACCCGGCTGATGGTCTCGGCCGAACCGGCGGTGTGGCCACCGCCGGCCAGCGAAGCGGGCGCGGAGTTGTCCCGGTCATCGCCTGCGAGCAATCTCAGGGCATCGCCTGATAAGGCGATGGTCGGACCACGCGTTACTTGCGCAGACCCAAACGGCTGATCAGCTCGCGATAGCGGTTGATGTCCTGGGCCTTGAGATAGTTCAGAAGCCGACGGCGCTGACCGACCAGCTTCAGAAGACCCCGGCGGGAGGTGTGGTCCTTGTGGTGGTACTTGAAGTGCTCGGTGAGGTTGGCGATGCGTTCGCTCAAGAGGGCCACCTGGACTTCGGGGCTGCCGGTGTCCGAGTCGTGGGTGCGGTAGGTTTCGATCAGTTCACGGGTTTTTTCAGTGGTGATGGACATGTGATGCTCCTTGCCATATAGGCGGTTACGGCTGATCGGCCGGACTGTCGTCCCGGCCGGTTTCGCCAAAGACCCGCAGGGGCCGCAAGAAAGGCCCCCGGGGCTGGCCGCCTCCAAGGGAGGTCGGCCTGAATTCTCCTAAACCCCGCAGATGGCCTTCGGGGTCCAACACTTTGTGCGGCCCGTCAACGGGCGTCGCCTCGGCCGCCACGGTCTGCCCCATTTCGAAGCGGACCAGAATCTCGCCCTCCAGAACCACGGCCGGAAGGTGCGGCAGAGCCTGGGCCGGAGGCAGCAGACGGGCTCGCCAATCCCTCGGGGTCCACTCGGCCAGATCGGCCAGGGGCACGGCCTGATCCAGGGACCAGGGCCCGGCCCGCTCCCGCCGCAGAGCGGCCAGAGCCGCGCCCGGGCCCAAATCCGCCCCTAAATCCCGGACCAGGGAACGGATGTAATAGCCGGACGAAACCTCGGCCCGGAACTCCACCATCGGCGGTTCGTAGGCCAGCATTTCCAGCCGGCGCGCCGTGACCCGGCGCGGGGCCAGTTCCAGGGCCTCGCCGGCCCGGGCGGCCTGGTGGGCCCGGCGGCCGGCCACCTTGATGGCCGAAAAGGCCGGGGGGGTTTGGTCGCCCTCCCCTTCTCGGGCGGCGAAGGCCCGGCGGACGGCCGCCTCATCGGGCCAGGGGCCGGGGCGGCGCTCCAGAACGCGGCCGTCGAGATCGTCGGTGTCCGTAGCCACCCCTAATTCCAGGCGACCCCAATACACCTTGTCCATCTTGACCAGATAGGGAGCCAGCCGCGTGGCCGAGCCCAGAAGCACGGCCAGAAGGCCCGTGGCCAGAGGGTCCAGGGTGCCGGCGTGGCCCACTTGTTTCTGCCCGGCGACCCGGCGCACCCGGGCCACCACGTCGTGGCTGGTCAGGCCCCCGGGCTTGTCGATCAGCAACAGGCCGTGCCGGGCCGGCGGACGGGAACGGCTCATTCACCGCCCGCTTGCACAAACTTTTCAGCCCGGGCCAGGAGGTTGGCCAGAGCCTCGGCCGCGTTTCCGGCTGCGGGGTCGTTATACGCCGAAGCCTGGCGGTGGCCGCCGCCGCCGAACAGGCGGGCCAGGCCCTGGGCGTCCACCCGCCCCACGCCGCGAAGGCTGACCCGGATGGTATTCGGGCCTTGGCCGGCGTCCTTGATGAGAACCGCCAGCCTGACCCCGGCCAGGCTGCGGCCCAGCTCCACGAAATCCTCGGTATCGGCCATGACCGCCCCGGTCCGCTTCAGCATATCCGGGGTGATGAGCATGGTGGCCAAGGCGCCGCCAAAGTGGAGTTCCAGCGAATCCAGGGCCAGCCCCATGAGTTTGAGACGCCGGAATGGCTGGCCCTGCCGGAGGCGCCGATTAACCTCTTCCAGACTGCCGCCGGCCGCCACGAGGTCGGCGGCGGCCCGCAGGGCCTCGGGCGTGGTATTGGTCTGGCTGAAAAATCCGGTGTCCGAAGCCATGGCCATCAAGAGGGCCGTAAGCCCTTCGGTCGGCGGGGTCCAGCCCAGTTCGCGCAAAAAGCTCCACACCAGTTCCCCGGTGGAGGAAGCCCGGGAATCCATGAGCCAGTGTTCACCGGGCGCTTCCTCTTCGGTCAGGAGATGATGGTCGATGACCACCAGGGGCGGACGGGAAGGAAGCTTGGCCAGATGGGCGGCCGCGGCGCGGCCTCCAGGGCCCAGCCGGTCGAAGCTGTGACAGTCGAGGAGGACCAGAAGGTCGGCGTCCGGGAATTCGGCGCCGGCGTCAATGAGCGGGAGCCCTTTCAAAAGGAAACCGAGGTGGTCGGCCCAGGAGCCCCGCAGGTGCAGACCGACGGTCCGCCCCTGGGCCGTCAGGGCGTGCACCAGACCGGCGGCGGAGCCCAGGGCGTCGCCATCGGGGTTGTGGTGGGGAAAGACCAACACCCGCTCCGCCCGACGGAAGAGATCCAAAATGGTTGACGGCACCGTGGCCGGACGCGCGACGACCGGGTCAGTCATCATCCCCGCTTTCCGGTGGAACGGGCGCCTCGGCCGGACGCTCGCCGGCCAACTGATTCAGGAGCTCGTTCATGTGCTGGGCGTATTCCAGGTTACGGTCAAATTCGAAGACGATCTCCGGGGTGTGCTTCAGGGCCAAAGCCTCGCCCACAGCCGCCCGGACAAATCCCGAGGCCTTGGCCAGCGCGGTTTTGACCGTTTCCCGGGTTTCGGGCCCGCCCAAAACGCTGTAATACACCACGGCCTTTTTCAGATCGGGCGTGACCTTGACCCGGGTGACGTTGACATCGGCCAGGCGGGGGTCCTTGCTTTTGCGCAGGAGAAGGCCGGCGACGGTCTCCCGGAGGAGTTCGCTCATTTTTTCCAGACGTCGCTGACTCATGGTGTCCCAAATATCGCTCAGCCGAAAAAGAGTTCAAATTCCATAACGGAATCCACCACTTCGGCTTCGGCATTATCTTCAATAAAATCCAGGATATGATCCAGGACGGTGTTCAACAGTTTATGGTCGGGCCCGCAGACCGCGAAACCCAGGACGGCCAGTTCGTACACATCCTGGCCGCCCACTTCGGAGGCGGCCGCGTTGAACCGGGACTGGACCCGGCCCAGGATGCTCTTGACCACCTTGCGCTTGCCCTTGAGGCTGGCGTTGCCCTCCAGCCTCAGGGTCACCTCCAGAACGCCGACGTGCATGGCTTTCTCCCGGCGGCGTCCCGGCGGCCGCGGTTACTGCGCGTTCTTTTCCGCGGCGGCTTTCTCGGCGGCGGCGGCCTTTTCCGCGGCGGCTTTTTCCTTGGTCGCCCGGGCCACGGCCTCGTCGATGAGGTCCACGGTGGCCGCGGTTTCCTCGACCTGATACGCCTCGACCACGTCGCCGACCTTGACGTCGTTGTAGTTTTCCAGGCCGATGCCGCACTCGTAGCCGCTGGCCACTTCCTTGGCGTCGTCTTTCAAACGTTTGAGCGAACCGATGCGGCCCTCGAGGATCACCACCCCGTCACGGATGAGGCGCGCCTTGGCGCCCCGGAGGATCTTGCCGTCGGTCACGTAGGAGCCGGCGATGGTCCCCACCTTGGTCACCACGAAGGTCATGCGCACCTCGGCGTGGCCCAGGACCTTTTCGCTCTTGACCGGATCGAGGAGGCCGGCCATGGCCTCCTTGATGTCGTCGATGAGCTTGTAGATGACGTCGTAATAGCGGATCTGGACGTGTTCGGCGTCGGCCAGTTCCTGGACCTTGGCCGGAGCCCGCACCCCGAAGCAGATGATCAGGGCGTTGGAGGCCGAGGCCAGCATGATGTCGGTTTCCGAGGCCGCGCCCGTGGACTGGTGGATGATGGTGATCTTCATCTCCGGGGTGGAAAGCTTCATCACCGCTTCGGTGATGGCTTCCAGGGAGCCCTGGACGTCGGTCTTGACGATGAGGTTCAGCCCCTTGACCGCCCCGGCCTTGATGTTGTCGAAAAGGTTTTCCAGGGTCAGCTTGGAGGTCTGGATCAGTTCGCTCTCGCGCTGCTTCAGAAGCCGGTGCTGGCTCACCTGACGGGCCTGCTTTTCGTCCTCGAGGACGATGAACTCGTCCCCGGCCTGGGGGACGCCCGAAATGCCCTGCACCTCCACGGGAATAGCCGGACCGGCTTCGGTGACCCGGACGCCCTGGTCGTCGAGCATGCCCCGGATGCGGCCGTAAAATACGCCGCAGACATAGGTGTCGCCCTGCTTGAGAAGGCCTTCCTGCACCAGCACCGTGGCCACCGGCCCCCGGCCCTTGTCGAGCCGGGCTTCGATGATGCGGCCCCGGGCCGGGCCGTCGGGCCGGGCCTTGAGTTCCAGAATGTCGGCCTGGAGGAGAATCATGTCCATGAGCTCGTCCACGCCCAGGCCGGTCTTGGCGGAGATTTCCACAAAAACCGTGTCCCCGCCCCAGGCTTCGGGCACCAGGCCGATTTCCATGACCTCCCGGCGGACCCGCTCCACGTCGGCGGCGGGCTTGTCTATTTTATTGATGGCCACGATGATCGGCACGCCCGCGGCCTTGGCGTGGTCGGCGGCTTCCCTGGTCTGGGGCATGACCCCGTCGTCGGCGGCCACGATGAGGATGACGATGTCCGTCACCTGGGCCCCCCGGGAACGCATGGCCGTGAAGGCCTCGTGGCCCGGGGTGTCGAGGAAGGTGATGTTGCGGCCGCTCGCGTTGACGTGGTAGGCGCCGATGTGCTGGGTGATGCCCCCGGCCTCCCCGCTCTGGATGTTGGTCTTGCGGATGTAGTCCAGAAGGGAGGTCTTGCCGTGGTCCACGTGGCCCATGATGGTGACCACGGGCGGGCGGGTGGAGGCGTCCGAGGCGTCCTGGTATTCCACCTGGAGGATGTTGTCCTCGTCAAAGGCCGACTTTTCCACCTCATAGCCGAATTCGGCGGCCACCAGGGTGGCGGTGTCGAAGTCCAGGGCCTGGTTCAGGCCGGCCATGACGCCGAGGCCCATGAGTTTTTTAATAATGTCGCCGGCCTTGATGGACAGACGGTGGGCCAGTTCGGAAACGGTGATGACCTCATCCACCTTGATGCGCCGCTTGATGGCCTTGGGCGTGGTGAGTTCGGTCTTGCTCTTGAGTTTCTTGACGTTCTTGCCCCGGCGGCGGACCCGTTCCCAGTCGCCTTCGGAATAGATGTCGGTGCGCTCCACCACGTCGCGGCGGCGGGCGCCCTTGCCGGCGGAAAAGTTTTCCTCGGTCTCGAAACGGGCCACGCCGGCAGTGGGTTTTTTCTTCTTGTCCCCCCGGCGGCGGGTACTGTCCGCATCCGGAGCCGGTACGGCCGCGGCGGGGTCGGGCCGGCGGAAATCGGGCGTGCGGGGAGCCGCGGGCCGGCGGGCGGACCAGTCCGCCCCGTCCTTGTCGCCCGGGCCGCCGGGACGACGACCGGGAGCGCCCGGGCCGCCGGGCCCGGAAGGACGCTGTCCGCCGGGGCCGCCGGAACGGGGGCCGCCTCCGCCGGGGGCGTCTTTCCAATTGGGTTTGGACCCCACCACCCGGGCCGCGTCATAACCGCTCTTGGGCGGGCTGATGATCTTGGCCGGGGCTTCGGACAGCTCACGGGTAATCTTGCGCGGGGCCGGACGGGTCGCGTCCTCCCGGGGCGCGGCAATGATCTTGGCCGCCGGCTCGGCCGCTTCGGCGGGGGGCGAAGTCAGGGGCGCCTTGGGCGGGGTCGAGGCGGGAATCATCGGCTCGGTTTTTATTTCCGGAGAGCCGGGAAGCACGCCGGGAACCAATTTTTTGAAATCAGGCACAAGGGGTTTGGCAATCACTGTCGCGGGCACGGTCTTTTGGGCGTCCTTGCTTGGAATGGAAGCGGTGGGGGCGGTGGCGATGATGGTGGCCGGTTCCGTCCGGGGGCGGAGGGAGGCCGGACGGATCGGTTCGACCGGAGGCGGCCCGGCCTCGGTCGCGCTTTCAAACGGGGTGGCCTTTTCAGCCGCTTCGGCGGCCTCTTCGGACTTTGATTCGGCGGCCGGCTCGGAAGCGTCGGACTGATCGGCGGCCTTTTTACGGCGCCGCACCACCTGGGGAGCGCTCGCGGCCTCGTCGGCGGGCGCGCCGAGGCGACGGCTGATCTCGTCGGCCAGGTAGTCCTCGAGCCCGCTGGAGGCCACCAGTTTGACCCCCGGCATGAGCTTCCAATCCATAATTTTCTGAATCAGATCGGCGCTGGTCAGAGACAGTTCCTTAGCCAGCTCGTGAATCCTCTTTTTACCCATCCCGATACCTTCATACCTTCTGATATCCGGGCATTATACCCTAAACTGAAAACAGTTGCCATGATAATTAAGCGCGCCGACGTTTTTTTTCACGTCGCCGGGCCCGTCCCCTCGCCAGACTCGCCTCCGGAGTCCAGACCGCCGGAATCCGGTTCAACGTCGATCCGGAAGGCCCGTCCGAAGGCCCGCCGTTTTCGGGCCAGAGCCAGGCAGGCCGGGCCGCACAGCCAGGCGCCCCGACCGGCCAGGGCGCCCTTCGCGTCCCAGACCACCCGGGGCGGTTCCCCCGGAGTCCCCACCAGGGCCAGACGCCGCATAGCCGCGCGGGGTTTTCTGGCCCGGCAGCCCAGACAGGTTCGCTCCGGCCCGGGCCGGATCGGCCGGTCGCTCAATCGTGATTTTCCTCATCCCCGGCGGGCGCCTCGCCGGCCGAAGCTTCTTCAGTCTCGTCAACGGCCGGGTCTTCATCGTCGTCTCGCCGGGCCTCGTCTTCGGCCGCGCTCACCGACGGCCGGGCCATGAGCCCTTTGGCCACCAGCTCCTGGGCCTCGGAGGCGGCATCTTCCTCGGCCAATTTTTCCACATAGATCCGAGCCGCGTCCCGCACCTGGGCGGCCTTGGCCTCGTCCCCGCCCATCAAGGCGGCCAGGGTGGCCGGATTGGCCTCCATGACCTCCCGGGCCGAACCGAACCCGGCTTCGAACAGGGTGTCGGCCGTGTTTTCGCTCACGCCGGGGAGGCGGATGAGGGACTGGTAGCCGTCCTTCAGGGAGCGCTGGTATTTGGATTCGCTCTTGACGTCGATGCGCCAGCCCACCAGGCGGGAGGCCAAACGCACGTTCTGCCCCTTGCGGCCGATGGCCAGAGAGAGCTGCTCGTCGGGCACCACCACGTCCAGAGAGCGGTTTGCCTCGTCCACCACCACCCGGATGACCCCGGCCGGAGCCAGGGCGCTGGCCACATAATGGGCGATATCCGAGCTGTAGGGGATGATGTCGATCTTTTCACCCTTCAGCTCCTGCACCACGCCCTGGACGCGCGAACCGCGCATGCCCACGCAGGCGCCCACGGGGTCGATGTCCGGGTCCTCGGTGGTCACGGAAATCTTGGCGCGGCTGCCGGGCTCGCGGGCCACGGACACGATTTTGACGATGCCCTCGGCTATTTCCGGCACTTCGGCGGCGAAAAGGGCGGCCAGGAAGTCGGGGTGGGTGCGCGACAGGATGATCTGAGGCCCCCGGCTGACCAGTTTGGCGTCGATGACCAGGGCCCGCAGCCGGTCGCCCCGGCGGTAATACGTTTCCCGGGGAATCTGCTCGGAGGACGGCAGAAGCGCTTCGGCCCGGCCGAGGTTCAGGACGATGTTGCCCTTGTCCACCCGCTGGACCAGGCCGCTGATGATCTCGCCCACCCGGTCTTTGTAATCGTCGAAGATGAGGTCGCGCTCGGCGTCCTTCATGCGCTGGATGATGACCTGCTTGGCGGACTGGGCGGCGATGCGGCCGAAGGCGGCGGTGTCGAGCTTGACGCCCAGTTCCTCGCCCACGGATGATTCCGGGTCCAGCTTCTTGGCCTCCGTCAGGGAAATCTGGGTGTCGGGTTCCGTGACCTCGTCCACCACCTCCTTGAACTGAAAGACTTCAATTTCCCCGGTGTCGTCGTTGTAGGTGACCTCGAAGTTTTCGCTCATGCCGTATTTGCGCTTCACCGCCGAACGGATGGCTTCCTCCAGGGTGCCGATCAGGACGCTCTTGTCAATGCCCTTGTCGCGGCTGACCTGCTCGATGATGCGCTTCAGTTCGCTGCTGTTCATTCAGATTTCCCCAAGTGTTCGATTTCATCCAAGAGGAGGCGGCCGGAAACCACCTCCGGAAACTGGAATTCCCAAAAACCTTTGGCCGTTTCCAAAGCCAGGCTCCCGGACGGGCTCCGGGCCAGTCGGCCGCGCTCGGCGATGTTCCGGCCGTCCCGCCGGATTTTCAGCTTTACCAGTCGCCCCTGAAAGCGGGCATAATCGGTCTCCTTCAAAAGCGGGCGGTCCAGCCCCGGGGAGGAGACCTCCAGCACGTAGCCCTCGGGCTGCGGTTCGGGGTCGGCTTCCAGAAATTCCCCCAGGGCCCGGGAGGCCAGGGCGCAGTCGTCAAGCGAAATGGAAGAGCCCGGGCCTGTGGACAGGCTTCCCTCTTCCGGGCGGCGGTCGATAAAGAAGCGCAAAACCAGACGGCCGGCCTCCAGGGGGCACTGCACCTGGACCACTTCCAGCCCCAGCGGGGCCAGGATCGGCTCGGCCTGGGCCGCGACGCGGGTCAGGAAATCCTGCCGGGAAGACCGGGAGAGCGGCGCCGGCCGGCCTTCGTCGTCGGCTTTTCGGGGAACGCCCCGGGAAGCGGTTTTTCGAGCGCCTTTGGCGGCCATGTCCATCCTGCGGAGGGCCGGGGGCCCATAAAAAAGAAAGCGGGCATAAGGCCCACTTCACTAAAATAGTGTCGAAGGTGATAAACCCCGGGACGCCGCGTACAGCGCCCCTCCCCACCGCCCACATTCCGAATTTTTCAACCGGCCCTTTTAGGGAGCCTGTTCAAAAAATCCGCCCGGGTGGGGAAAAAGTGGAGCGGGCAACGGGGATCGAACCCGCGACCCCAAGCTTGGGAAGCTCGTACTCTACCAACTGAGCTATGCCCGCTCGGCTCTTCCGCTGCTGGTGCGGGCTTGAACCCGGCCCCAACACAAAGGTGGTCACGCGACCACCTTGATTTATATAACCCGGTTTCCAAAAAAAGTCAAGCTTTTTTTCCGGAAATTCGCGGGCTCTCCCCACGGATCGCCGGATTTCCGGCTCATTTGTATTTGTCCACCTCATCCACTGTGGGCTGCACGGCCCAGGGGGTGGCGGCCAGGCCGAGATTTTCCTTGATTTTCTGGCCCGCTTCCTCGGCTTCGGCCCGGGTGGCGAAAAAGCCCATCCGAATCCGATAATGGACCCGGCCGTTGATCGCGGTCTGGTAGGAATACAGCTTCCGGCCCACCACCTGCTTGTCGATGCGGGCCCAGAGCCGTTTGGACTCCTCTTCGTCCGGGGTGGAGGAAACGTTCACCACCCACTGATCGGAAATGGCCACCGCCGGCGCTTCGGCCTCGGTGCCGGCCGTTGGCTGGCCTTCGGCCGCTTTGGGCACGGCGGGCTGAGCGGCTTCGGCCACGGAAGCGGCGGCGGGCTGCTGAGCGGCCTCGGGCTGGGGGGCGTCAGGCTTGGCGGCCGGCTTGGCGGCGGGTTTGGGCTCCGCCGGCTTGGCGGCCGGGGCCGGTTTGGCCTCCGCCGGCTTGGCGGCCGGCTTGGCGGCGGGCTGGGCGGTCCCGGAGGAAGCGGCGGCGGCCGAGGCCGCTGGCCGGGCTTCCTGTACCGGCGAAAAATCCACCGTTCCCGGCTGCTTTTCCGGCGGCGGCCCCTCGGGGGCGCGGGGCGTGAGGGCGTCGGGCGAGGCCGGGGCGGCCGTCGGGGTCGCCGGCATTTCCACCACGGGTTCGGTCTTGAAGGCGAACCAGGTCAGGCCCAGAATCACGAGGACCAGGGCGATCCCCAGCCAGATTTTCGTGGGGCCGCCCTTTTTCCGGGGATAATAATCGGGCCGCTGGTCCGCATAGGGGCCGGCGGGCCCCAGATCGAAATCCAGACTGTCCTGGTCAAAGATGGTTTTCGAATCATCCTGATGATCGCGGGGGTCCATCGTGGTCTCCCTGAAAAACCTTCTGGAACCAAGGCGGCTCCAGTCACAAAGGTCACTCGGCGGCGGGTTCGGCGGCCGAAGAATCGGCGGCGGGCGCGGGGACGTCCACCGGGGCGGCGGGCTCTGCCAAAGCGGCGGCGGCCGCGGCCGGCGGAGTCGCCGGGGCCGGCAGGGGGAAGGCCACCGCCTCCCCTTTCAGCTCGGACAGGCGAAGGTTGGCCAGATAGGCGGTATAGGACTGGGGAAACTCGGTCACCAGGGCCTGATACTGCTTGACAGCCTCATCCTTCTGCCCGGCCGCCGAATGCACCCGGCCCAGGGACAGGAGCACGTCCTGTTTCAGGTTCGGATCCAGGGGCGTCAAGGCCAGCATAGCTTCATAGCTTTTGGCGGCTTTCAGATAATCCTTCTTCACCTCGTACAGCCCCGCGAGATTGCTCAGCAAGAGCGGCTTGAGGGAGACTTCCGAGGTCTTCAGGGTCTGGAGGAGGTTTTCGGCCAGGGCCAGGGCCTGGTCGGCCTGACCCTGGGCGGCGTACAGGCCCACCAGGCTGAAGGCGGCCAGTCGGGCGGCCTTGCGGTCGGGAAAGTCGGTCCGGACCTGTTCCAGGGCTTTCAGGCCGGCGGCCGGATCCGCCTGGGAGGCGGCCGCGGCGTTCAGGGCCTGTTCCAGGGCCACGGCGGCCTCTTCCTCGGCCTTTTCACGCTGGTGCATATAGACGGCCACCCCGATGACCAGGAGAACCACGGCCGCGGCCGCGGCGGCGAGGCCCCGGGTGTGGCGCAGGAAATACTCGTAAGCGCGTTCCGAAGTGGTGAGGAAGGCGTCCTTTTCGGACAGAAGGTCACGGATGGGCTTTTTTTCGACCGGTGTTTTTTTGGACATGCTCGCTTCATCTTCCCTGAAATAAACATGTGGCCGAACGGTTTCGGCCACTTCAGAAATTCAATCATTTAGATTACAACAGTCGAGGCAAAATTGCAACTGGCTCGTCAGCCCGATGACAGGCTGACGCATTGAAGGAACCGGAGGGCCGGACCGGCCTGGCCTCGTTGTCCACTCATGTTTCGCCGAAAACCTTAAAGTTTCACCACGGGCCCTCGGCCAAGTTGGGTTACTCTCTGCGGCCTCTGGGCGTCCGGCAAGCTTTCGATACGGAGCCCCCCGGATGACCGGGGTTCCACGGTCGGAACCAGCCCGGCCGACCAAGCCTCTGCCGCCCTCCCCGCCGCTCGGAGATGGGTCCAGGGCACGGGCCCTGGTCAGTGGCTCATGGAGTCGAGGAAGTCTTTGTTGCTCTTGGTGCCGCGAATCTTGTCGAGGAGGAATTCCATGCTCTCCACCGGGCTCATGGGGCTGAGGAGCTTGCGGAGAATCCAGATGCGGTTGAGCTCGGTTTCGGACAGGAGCAGGTCTTCCTTCCGGGTGCCGCTGCGGTTGATGTCCATGGCCGGGAACACGCGCTTGTCGCTGAGCTTGCGGTCGAGGTGTATTTCCATGTTGCCGGTGCCCTTGAACTCTTCGAAGATGACTTCGTCCATGCGGCTGCCGGTGTCGATGAGGGCCGTGGCGATGATGGTCAGGGAGCCGCCCTCCTCCACGTTGCGGGCCGCGCCGAAGAAGCGCTTGGGCCGGTGGAGGGCGTTGGAATCCACACCGCCCGAAAGAATTTTCCCGGAAGGCGGCACCACGGTGTTGTAGGCGCGCGAGAGGCGGGTGATGGAATCGAGCAGGATCACCACGTCGTGCTTGTGCTCCACCAGGCGCTTGGCTTTTTCAATGACCATGTCCGCCACCTGGACGTGGCGGGTGGCCGGCTCGTCGAAGGTGGAACTGATGACCTCGCCCTTGACCGAACGCTGCATGTCCGTCACTTCCTCAGGCCGCTCGTCGATGAGAAGCATGATGAGGACGGTGTCGGGGTGGTTCTTGGTAATACTGTTGGCGATGTTCTGGAGCAGAATCGTCTTGCCCGTGCGGGGCGGGGAGACGATGAGCCCGCGCTGGCCCTTGCCGATGGGGGTCATCATGTCCATGATGCGCATGGAATAGTTCTTGCCGTCCGTCTCCAGCTGGATGCGTTCCTGGGGATAGAGGGGGGTAAGGTTGTCGAAAAGAATCTTGTCGCGGTGGCTCTCTTCCGGGTCCTCGAAATTGCACTGTTCGACCTTGAGGAGGGCGTAGTAGCGCTCGCTTTCCTTGGGCGGCCGAATCTGGCCGGTGACCGTGTCCCCGGTGCGGAGGTTGAAGCGCCGCACCTGGCTGGGGGAGACGTAGATGTCGTCCGGCCCGGGCAGATAGTTGGACTCGGGAGCCCTGAGAAAGCCGAAGCCGTCCGGCAGGGTTTCCAGGACGCCGCCGCCGAAGATCATGCCGTTGTGCTCGGTCTGGGCCTGGAGAAGGGCGAAGATCAGCTCCTGCTTGCGGAGCCCGGTGGCCCCCTCGATTTTGAATTCCTTGGCCAGAGCGGTCAAATCGCCGATTTTCATCTTTTTCAGATCGGAAAGATCCATCTTTTCGGTCATGGGTGTTTTTCCTGTTGAGAACGGCCGGGGACGGCCGCCTGGTATTATGGGCGCCCAACGCGAAACGCGGGCGGAGCTGGAAAGTGATCTGTTTTATTCATCAAGAGCCGGTCGAACCGGCGGGGACCCGGCGAACCGGTGATCCACAAGGCGGAAGCTCCGGACCTGACGGGTCGGAAGTTCCATGGAGGCGTTCAGGGATGTCAGTTAGAATTGCGAATCAGACTCGGTCGACTTGACCTCTTACGGGGCCAGCCAGATCGAAGGAATGGAATCTGACGTGTTTATTGCAGTATATAATGAAAATGCCGGTCGATGTCAAGAAATATCGTAAAGGCGCCGCATTTTTTCCGGCCGCGCGCCGGTGAGCGGGACGCGGCCGGAAAAGGAAGCGGAGGTCCGCCGGTTTTACGCGTCCTCGTCCGCGGGCCGGTTCCGGGCCGGCACCCGCTCCAGAAGGCTGAGGATGGGGTCCAGCCAGGGGCCTTCGAGGCTTTCCACGCGGCCGGCGTCGCAGGCTTCGGAGAAGGCCGGGTCCAGGGGCAGGCGGGCCGTGGCCGGGATGCCGAAGCGGGCCGCGCTCTCGGCCAGGCGGCTGGGGCCGAAGACCTGGGTTTCCTTGCCGCAGTCGGGGCAGCGGAAATAGGCGAAATTTTCCACCAGGCCGAGCACCGGAATTTTCATCATCCGGGCCATGTTGACCGCCTTTTCCACGATCAGGCCCACCAGGTCCTGGGGCGAGGTGACGATGATCACCCCGTCCAGGGGCACGGCCTGGAAGACGGTCAAAGGCACGTCGCCCGTGCCCGGCGGGAGATCGATGAACAGGAATTCGGCGGCCGGCCAGATGACTTCGGTCCAGAACTGCTTGACCATGCCGCCGATGACCGGGCCCCGCCAGATGACCGGGTCGGTCTCGTTTTCCATCAAAAGGTTGATGCTTATGACGTCCACCCCGGCCTGGCTCTGAACCGGGTAGAGGCCGAACTCGTCCATCTTGGCCCGGGCCTTCAGCCCGAACATACGGGGGATGGAGGGCCCGGTGATGTCGGCGTCCATCAGGCCCACGTCCCGGCCCCGGCGGGCCAGGGACGAGGCCAGAAGGCCCGTGACCAGGGACTTGCCCACCCCGCCTTTGCCGCTGACCACGCCGATGACCTTGCCGATGCGGCTGAGTTCGTGGGGGCGGGCCAGGAAGCTGGCCGGATCCTCCGGGGTGGGGGCGCAGTGACGGTCGGTCTCGGCCTGGCGGGCGTCGCAGTCGGTCTCGCAGGCGGAACATTGGGACGGGGTGCAGGTTTCGCTCATGGGTATGATTCTCCTATGAAATACGGCCGGGCCGGACAAATCCGGCCCCGAAACGTCCCGGACGCTCCGGGGCATGATCGGACCCGGCTTTGAAGGTGCAGAATATTATACCGCTTTTTCAACGAACGGCAAGAGCCGGGCCCAAAAAAATTTTCGCCCTTCCGGCTCAGGCGCGAGGCGGAACGGGAATATTCATGAAAATTTTATTCTTGGCAAAAATCAATGAATGAGGTAATAAACAATACCGCACTCGCCGACAGCGAACCCTGTCCCGGCCGGGCGCGAAATTTTTCCCGCGCCGTTTCCGGCGGGCTTCGCCAACCACATCGGAGGAATCCATGCCCCATCACGCCGCCCCCCCCAAGCTGGTGTTAGGCGAAAAAATCACTCTGGACCAATTCGTGTCCGTGGCCCGCCACGGGGCCGAAGTCTCCTTTTCCAAGGACTATGTCCAGCGGGTCGAACGGGCCCGGGCCCTGGTGGAACAGTGGGTGGAGGAAAAGCGGGTCATGTACGGGGTCACCACCGGCTTCGGGGCCCTGTGTTCCCGGCCCATCTCCCGCGAGGAGGCGGCCCGGCTTCAGGAAAACATCATCCTCTCCCACGCGGTGTCCGTGGGCGAACCCCTGAGCCGCGAACAGGCCCGGGCGGCCCTGCTGATGGTTTTGCAGAACCTCGGCCAGGGCTACAGCGGCGTGCGGACGGTGGTGCTGGAACGGTACCGCGATTTCCTCAACCGGGGGGTCACGCCCTGGATGCCCCGGGAGGGCTCGGTGGGCTACCTCGGCCCCGAGGCCCATGCGGCGTTGGTCCTGACCGGGGCCGGCCTGGCCTATTATGAGGACGAGCTCCTGGCCGGGGGCGAGGCCCTGCGGCGGGCCGGGCTGGAGCCGCTGCGCCTGGATTCCAAGGAGGGGCTGGCCCTGATTTCCGGCACCACCGCCGTGACGGGCCTGGCCGCCCTGGCGCTCCACGACCTCCGGCAGGCGGCCGCCTCGGCCGACATCATCGGGGCCATGAGCCTGGAGGCCCTCAAAGGCGTCAGCCGGGCCTTCGATCCGCGGGTCATGGCCGTCCGTCCCCACGCGGACCAGGGCCGCACCGCCGAAAACGTGCGCCGGATTCTGGAAGGTTCCCAGGTGCTGGATACGGCCGGGCGGCTCCAGGACGCCCTGTCGCTGCGCTGCATTCCCCAGCTGCACGGCGCGGCCAAAAAGGCCTTGAACGACGCCCTGGTCACCGTTGAAATCGAAATGAACTCCTGCTGCGACAACCCCATCATCTGGCCCGACGAAAAGGATCCGGACGTCATCTCGGCCTGCAACGCCGATTCGGCCTATGTGGGCCTGGCCATGGATTCGGCGGCCATCGCGGCCACCATGCTGGCCAAGATGTCCGAACGCCGCAACAACCGGCTCATCGACGAGGGGTGCTCCGGCTACTCCTGCTTTCTCATAAAAAATCCCGGCCTCAACTCCGGCCTGATGATTCCCCAGTACACCCAGGCCGGGCTCCTGAACGACATGCGTATTCTTTCCAGCCCGGCCAGCGTCGACAACACCCCCACCTGCGCCGGGCAGGAGGATTATGTGGCCATGGGCTACAACGCGGCCAAGAAAGCCGTCGCCGTGGCCGAGAAGCTGGAATACATCCTGGCCATCGAGCTGTTGTCGGCCTTCCAGGCCCAGGATTTCCTGGAGCCGGGCCTGAAGCGGGGCGCGGGCAGCGCGGCCGTGCTCGAAGCCGTCGGCCGCCGGGTGCCCCGCATGAGCGAGGATATTTATCTATATCCCCACATCAACTGTCTCCGGGAACTGATTCATTCCGGCGAACTGGTCCGCCTGGCCGAAGAACGGACCGGCCCGCTTAAATAGGAAAAACGGATCTTCCCATCAACCCGAAACCGAGGGGCCGGCGACCGGCCGCCGACCCCTTCGGTTCGTTTCTGGTGGGCGGTGAGGGATTCGAACCCCCGGCTCCCAGCTTGTAAGGCTGATACTCTAGCCGCTGAGTTAACCGCCCGAAGGTCCGTGGCCACTATAGCAAAAAAAGCGGCCGGAGGCCAGAATTTATAGGCCGGAGGCCTCGGTTCCCGGCAGCCCCGGATACAGGCGGTCCGGCGCCGCCTGGGGCCGGATCTCGCCGCCCCCCGGGGGGGTTCGGAAAACCGCGGCCATGGTTTTCAGGGCCCGGTCCAGATCCTTCAAGGTGGGGGGCGTGCCCAGGCTCAGCCGCAGTGCCCGGGGCACCGGGGTGCGGCCGATGGTGAAGGCCTCGGCCCCTTTGATGACCAGCCGTTCGCTGTACAGGGCGGCGGCCAGGGTCTGGGCGTCCCAGGGCTGGGGGAGATTCAGCCACAGATGGTTGGAAAAAGGGGTCGTCTGATACCTGAAATCCTTCAAGTGCTTGCGGGCCAGGCGCTGGCGCTGCTCCAGGTCCCGGTTCTTGGCCTGGAGGAGTTCCGCCATTTCCCCGCTCTCTATCCAGCGGGCCACCACCGCCGAGGACAGGAGGCACGGCATCCAGCACGACAGCCGCAGCCAGGCCGCCACCCGCGAGCCCCAGCGGCTTTCGGCCGCCACGAAGCCCACCCGGAGCCCCGGCGAGGTCAATTTGGAAAAACTGCCGATGAGGATGGCGCGTTCCGGAACCAGTTCGAAGAGGGTCACGGGCTGGCGTTCCATGTACATGGCCTGGGTGATGTTTTCGATGACGAGGAGGTCGTGGCGGCGGGCCAGGGCCGCGATTTCCCGGCGGCGGCCCTCCCCCAGGATGGCGGTGGTGGGATTGTGGACGCTGGGCTGGCAGTAGAGCACCCGGGCCTCGGCATGCCGCTTCAGCACTTGTTCGAGTTCCGAGGGTATCAGCCCCTCCTCGTCGATGGCCAGCGGCAGAAGCTGGAGGCGCATCTGGCCGGCCATGGTGTTCAGGATCGGATAGGTGTACTGCTCGGCCAGGAGGCTGTCGCCGGGTTTCAGCAACGCCCGCAGGGTCAGGTACAGGGCCTGCTGGGCTCCGCTGGTGACCGCCAGCTGCCCGGGCCCCACGGCCACCCCCCGGGCGTTCAGCCATTTGGTCAGGGTCCGCTGATGCGGGACATAGCCGGTGTCGTCCTGGTAATTCAGCAAATCCACCAAATCTTCCGGTTTCCTGGCCAGATCGCGCAGGGTGGCGGCCAGAAGGCTGTCCTCGTACAGTATGCCGGGGTGGTTCTGGCTCAAATCCACCAGGGGCCGGACCTCGGCGAATTCGTTGCGCTCCCGCACGTAGGTGCCGTCCCCCACCCGGCTGTCGACCAGATGGTGGCGGGTCAGTTCGGCAAAGGCCCGGGTCACCGTGTCCACGGTGACCGAGAGCTTTTTGGCCAGCACCCGCCGGGGCGGCAGCTTGTCGCCCACCCGCAGTTGGCCCGAGGCGATGGCCGAGGCGATAACTTTGTAGATGGCCCGATATTTGGGCAGCCGGTCGTCCAGACTGGCCAACCAGTGCATGGGATGCGTCATAGGCTCCCCCCCTCTCCGCTGGGCTGCGAACTGATTGTAAACCGAAATACCGCCGAAGGCCAGTTCATTGTCATGCGGCCAGTACAATTATCTGAATTGAAAGTCTTGTCCGATTCCGCAATATCCGCTATGCTTTTTTTCAAAACAGCGACATAGGCCGATACATCGAAATTTCCATTTCAACACCAAAACCTGACCGATCTCGTTTCAATTCTGGGGGGCGCCTATTGCTTTCCAGTTCCGACCGGGAGGGGCAGCCTGTTTTTTGCCAAAAACGGGTATTTCCGATCATAAACAACCCGCTTCGCCGGCGGGCCGGAATACGCCTCTCTCCCGCCGGCGCGCAACCAATGGTCCATCCGCGGGCCCGGGCCCGCGACAGGAGGTGTCTTTGTGAAGAAAAACGACGTTAATCACGGGCGGCGGGACTTTATTAAAAGCGCGGCCATCCTGGGAGCGGCGGCGGCCGTGCCGCTGGGGCGCCCCTCCAAACTGCTGGCCCAGAAAGGCACGGTGGCCCGCCTGGGCATGGTGCCGGCCATGCCCATCACCCCCGGCCTGCCTCTTTCCGGTGACGCCAGTAATATCTGCAGCCTCATTTATGACTGGCTTTTCCGACTGGAAGGGGAAAAACAAGTTTTGACTCCCAGCTTGGCCGAATCCGCCACGCCCAAGGAAGAAGCCAAGGAATGGATCATCAAGCTGCGCGAAGGCGTCAAGTTTCACCACGGCCCGGAGCTGACCGCCGAAGACGTGGTCTATACCGTCAAGCGCTGGCTGGACCCGGCCGTGGGCTCGGGCTTGAAGAGCCTCTTCAGTCATGTCGACAAGATCGAATCCGCCGGAAAATACGAGGCCCGCTTTGTCCTGACCCGCAAAGACCCTGATTTTCTGCTGAAATTCCTGGATTTCAGTTCCGCCATTCTGGCCCACGACTATGACAATGAAAATCTCGGCAACACCAAGCCCAGCGGCACCGGCCCTTTCAAGGTGGTGGAACACACCCCCAACCAGAAAATGCTGCTGGAAAAGAACCCCGACTATTTCATTCCGGGCTGCCCCAAGGTCGACCGCTTCGAAGTGCATTTCATCAAGGAAACCCAGGCTCAGCTCATGGCCCTGGAGGCCGGCAACATCGACATCATCCGCTGGGTGAGCTTCGACCAGTTGGTGCAGTATCAGAACCACCCCAAGATCAACCTCATCACCGTGCCCCTGGCCAACCTGGCCCCCATCAGCTTCGACACCACCCAGAAGCCTTTCGACGACCCCCGGGTCATGAAGGCCGCCCGCCTGGTGGTGGATCATAAGAAGATCATGGAGACTGTGGCCTACGGGTACGGCTACGTCTGCAACGACGACTACATCTGGCCCGGCAGCCAGTGGCGCGCCGAGACCCCTGACCGCCAGCAGAACCTGGCCGAGGCCAAAAAGCTCCTGGCCGAAGCCGGCTACAAGGACGGCTTTTCCATTGAGATCCACTGTTCCAGCAACAAGCCGCCGACCCTGGAAATGGTCCTGGCCTACAAGGACATGGCCAAGCCCGCGGGCATCGACGTCAAGGTCCAGAGCTTGGCCCAGGATATCTACATGGCCCAGTCCTGGCTCAAGGCCCCGGCCATGTGCACCAGTTGGGGCCACCGGGAAAACCCGCTGGATCTCCTGAACGTGCTCCTGCGCAGCGACGCCGCCTGGAACGAGTGCAAGTACAAGAACCCCAAGCTGGATCAGCTTCTCGACACCGTGGGACAAGAAGCCGACGTCGAGAAACGGAAGGCCGGTTTCAAGGAAATCCAAACCCTCCTGGCCGAAGAGGGGCCCGGGGTGCTGCCTTTCTTCTACAACGGGTTCGGCGCCACCACCAAGCGGGTCAAAGGCTATTTGATGACCCGAAATTTTATCAGCGATTACCGCTACGTGGAAGTGGTCTGAGACCGTTCGGGACCGCTCCCGCCCCCCCCTCTCTCTCCCGGCCGGCCCGTCAGATGACAGGCCGGTCGGATGAAGGTTGAGTTCTGGCCCCACCGCCGCAGGGGACAACTATGTTAAACTATACCTTAAAGCGTCTGGCGACCATCGGGGTGACCCTTCTGGCCGCGTCCCTGTTAATTTTCGCCATCACCCAGCTTTTGCCGGGCGACGTGGCCCAGATGGTTCTGGGCGAACACGCCACCCCCGAGGCCCTGGCCGCGGTGCGGGCCAAGATGGGCCTGGACCAGCCCTGGCTCATCCGCTACGGGCACTGGTTGAGCGGCGCTCTCCACGGCGACCTGGGCGAATCCCTCGTAGCCCCGGGCGTCATGGTGAGTCAGCAGTTGGCCGCCAACGCCAAGGCCTCCGTCTTCCTGGCCGCTTCGGCCACCGTCCTGGTCATCCCCCTGGCTCTCCTCCTGGGCTGCCTGGCCGGTCTGAACCAGGATAATTTTTTCGACCGGGTCATCAGCCTGTTTTCCATCCTGGCCATATCGCTTCCGGAATTCGTGTCCGCGACCTTCCTCATCATCATTTTCAGTCTGAAGCTGGAATGGCTGCCCTCGGCCAGCCTTATCGACACCAACGTCAGCTTTTTCAGCCAGTTCGAATACCTGGTCCTGCCGATCTGCACCCTGGCCCTGGTCCTTTTGGGCTACGTGGCCCGCATGACCCGGGCCAGCGTCATCGAGACCAACGGCCAAGCCTATATCCGGGCGGCCGTGCTCAAGGGCCTGCCCCGCTGCCGGGTGGTGTTCCATCACCTGTTGCGCAACGCCCTCCTCCCCACGGTCACGGTCATCGCCATGAACATCGGCTGGCTGGTGGGCGGCCTGGTGGTGGTGGAGACCGTGTTCAGCTATCCGGGCCTGGGGAGCTTACTCATGACCGGCCTCACCCAGCGGGACGTGCCCCTGATCCAGGGCGCGGCCCTGGTGATAGTGACCGCCTATATGGTTTTCAATCTCCTGGCCGACCTGAGCTACCGGCTGCTGAACCCCCGGCTGCGCGGCTGAAGGAGGATACGTATGAAAAGAGCCCTCTCCGACACCTGGGCCTGGCTGGACCGCCTGCGCTACTCCAAGGCCGGCCTGTTCGGACTCATCCTCATTTTCGCCTGGCTCGTCGTGGCCGTGGTGGGCGCTTTCTGGACCCCCTACGACCCCCTGGCTTTCGACGTCCCCGCCCGCTTCCACGCCCCCAGTTGGGACCACTGGCTGGGCACCGACAAGTTCGGCCGCGACATCCTCAGCCGGATCATGGCCGGCACCTCGTATGTCCTGGCCCTGGCCCTGTCCGGGGCCCTCCTGGCCTTGATCCTGGGCACGGCCGTGGGCCTCACGGCCGGCTATCAGGGCGGCCTGACGGACGAGGGCCTGATGAGGGCCATGGACGTTCTGATGTCCTTCCCGAGCCTGCTTCTGGCCATCCTGGTCCTGGGGACGCTGGGGCCCGGCTTCATCAACGTGGTTCTGGTCATCGGCCTGGTCTTCTGCCCGCGCGTGGCCCGGGTGGTCCGCAGCGCGGTCCTCGAAGTGCGGCCGCGTGAATTCATCGAGGCCGCCATCCTGCGCGGCGAGAGCCAGATCAACATCATGGTGCGGGAGATTCTGCCGAACATCCTGGGCCCCTTGGGCGTGGAATTCTCGGTGCGCTTCGCCTACGCCATCTTCCTCAGCGCCTCCTTGGGGTTTCTCGGCCTGGGCGTCCAGCCTCCGACCCCGGACTGGGGCCTGATGATCAGCGAAAACCGGCCCTTCATGCTCATGGCCCCCTGGACCGTGGCGGGGCCCGGCCTGGCCATCTCCACCCTGGTGGTGGGCGTGAACCTCCTGGCCGACGCCGTCCGCCAACTGGCCGCCGGTGAAATTTAGAGGTATGACCGTGAACGAACCTTTGACCCAGCACCCCGAACCGCCCTTTCTGGACGTGCGCGGGCTGAAGATAGAATACACCATGCGCCGCAAGACCACCCCGGCCGTGCGCGGCGTGGATTTCCAGATTCACCGGGGCGAGACCCTGGGCCTGGTGGGCGAATCCGGCTGCGGCAAATCCACCGTGGCCTACGGGGTCATGGGCTACCTGGCCCGGGGGGCCCGGGCCGAAGGCCAGGTGCTGCTGAACGGCCGGAACATGCTGCGCCTCTCCCCGCGCGAACTGCGGGCCGTGTGGGGCCGGGATGTGGCCATGGTCTACCAGGACCCCATGAGTTCCCTCAACCCCTCGCTGACCATTTTTCAGCAGCTGGCCGAGGTGCTGACCCTGAACCGGGGCTTTTCCAAGGTCCAGGCCCTGGACATCAGCGGGGAACTCCTGACCCAGGTCAACATCCCCGATCCGGAAAAGGTCCTGGCCCGCTATCCGCACCAGCTCTCCGGGGGCATGAAGCAGCGGGTCTGCATCGCCATGGCCCTGGCCGCCGAGCCGAAACTCCTGGTCATGGACGAGCCCACCACGGCCCTGGACGTGACCACGGCCGCCCAGGTGCTGGACCTCCTGCCCCCCTTGCGGGAGCGCTACAACCTGGCCGTCCTGTACATCAGCCACGATCTGGGCGTGGTGGCCCGGGTCTGCGACCGGGTGGGGGTGATGTACGCCGGCCGCCTGGTGGAGGAGGCCCCGGTGAGGGACCTTTTCAAAAATCCCCGGCATCCGTATACCCGGGGGCTGTTCCAATGCCTGCCCCGCCTGGGCGAGACCAAGAACGACCGGCCCCTGACCAGCCTCCCCGGCCGGGTCATCCACCAGGCCCAGGCCCAGGAACCCTGCGCCTTCGCCCCCCGGTGCCGCTATGAGGGCACGCCCGGCTGCCTGGCGGAGAGGCAGCGGATGACCGCCCCGCCCGCCGAGGGCCAGAGTCAGTTGACCGAGCGAAGCGACCGGCACCGGGCGGCCTGCGACTGCCTGGCCTGGCCCGACGTCCCGGTCGAGGAGGCCGGCGAAGCCGGCCGGGGGTCCGTGGCCGAGCCCGCGGAGCGGTCCCGGTTCGATGGCCCCTGGCTGGAGGCCCTGGACCTGAAGACCCACTATCAGGTCTCCGGCGGCCTCTGGGGCGAGCGCCTGACCCTCCGGGCCGTGGACGGCGTCAGTTTCAGCCTGTCTCCGGGCCAGACCCTGGCCGTGGTGGGCGAATCCGGCTGCGGCAAAAGCAGCCTGGCCCGAACCGTGGTGGGGCTCAACCCCATCACCGGCGGCGCCCTCAATTTCGAGGGCACTCCCCTGCCCCCCGAGCTGGCCCGGCGGCCCCGCTCCCTGGCCAGCCTCATGACCATGGTCTTCCAGAACCCGGACAGCACCCTCAACCCCAAGCACCCGGTGGGCTACGCCATTGCCCGGCCCCTGGAACTGAACTACGGCTACCGGGGCGAGGAATTGCGAAAAGCCACCCTGGACTACCTGGGCCTGGTCAAGCTGGGGCCGGACTATGCCAAGCGCTATGCGCGGGAACTGTCCGGGGGCGAAAAGCAGCGGGTGGCCATTGCCCGGGCCCTGGCCAGCCGGCCGGGCATTCTGGTCTGCGACGAGCCCACCAGCGCCCTGGACGTGTCGGTGCAGGCCTCGATCATCAAGCTGCTGCTGGAACTCCAGTCCGCCCTGTCGATTTCGTATCTCTTCATTTCCCACGATCTGTCCGTGGTGCGTTACCTCAGCGACCACATCGCCATCATGTATTTGGGCAAATTCTGCGAAACCGGCCCGGCCTCGGAAGTCTTCGCCGCTCCGGCTCATCCGTACACCCAGGCCCTCTGGTCGGCCATATCCACGCCCGACCCCGAGGCGGCCCACAACCCGATCCGCCTGGCCGGGAGCCCTCCCTCCCTGGCCTCGCCGCCCCAGGGCTGCCGCTTCCACACCCGCTGTTCCCAGGCCATACCGGACCTCTGCGCCCGGGAGGCCCCGCCGGCGGTCCGGCGCAGCCCGCTCCACACGGTGCATTGCCACCGCTATTTTCAATAACAAGGCTGACCATCATGAGCACCAAAATCGAACGCGTCGAAATCACCTGCCACCAACTGCCTCTGGACCCGCCCTTTCCGCCGGCCTGGGACACCCAGCCCCGGAAGAAATTCCCGGCCACCATCGTCCGCGTCTTTGACGGCGACGGGCGCATGGGCGTGGGCTCGGGCGACGCCATGTACGGGTTCAAGGACTTCGAGTATCTTTTCATCGGCCAGGAAGCCGATCAGTTGGCCCGCCACAGCGCCGTCCTCCACAACGTGGGCTTCCACGCCGGCCGCTGCTTTCCCCTGGAAATAGCCATCTGGGACCTGGTGGGCCGGCAGCGGGGCGAGCCGTGCTGGAAAATGGCCGGCGGCAAGCGGCGCGACGTGACCACCTACGCCTCCAGCGGGGTCCACCGGAGCCCGGAAGCCAGCCTCGAACAGGTCGAGCGCTATATCCAGCAAGGATTCCCGGCCGCCAAGCTGCGCTTCGGCCGGCCCCGCCTGGAGGACGATCTGGCCGTCATCGAATACGTGGCCAAACGGGTCGACGGCCGCATCAAAATCATGGTGGACTGCAACCAGGGCTGGCGCATGCCCTGGGACATCAACCAGCCCTGGGACCTCCCCCACGCCCTCAAGGTGGCCCGGGTTCTGGAAAACGCCGGGGTCTACTGGATGGAGGAACCGCTCCACCGGGGCGATTATGAAAACATGGCCGCACTCCGCCGCCAGTTGACCAGCCTCAAAATCGCCGGCGGGGAACTGACCCGCGAACCCTATGAGTTCGACCAGCTTCTGCATCACCACAGCCTGGACATCTACCAGCCCGACGTGGCCGTGACCATGGGCATGTACAGCCTGACCAAGCTGGCGGAAAAGGTGATCGCCCAGGGCCTGATCTTTTCCCCCCACACCTGGGGCAGCGGCATCGGCTTCATGGCCAACGCCCATATCACCGCCGGGGTCAACGATCCGGACCGTGAACTCTTTCTCGAATACCCCCACGATCCGCCGGAGTGGACCGCCGAACGCCGCGACTTCATGCTCGCCGAAACCACCCGGGTGGACAATAAAGGCGTCCTCCACCTGACCGACGCCCCGGGTCTGGGCCTCAAGCTCAACGAAGACCTCCTCAAGCGGACCCGCAGCGACAGCCAGACTTACGTGTGACCCGCGCTACAGCCTCAGACCACGCAAAAAGACCGGGAATGTCCCGGTCTTTTTGCGTGCGCCGGCGCATTGCGTTGCGCGGGATTTCAGGCCTTGGCCTCGGCCGCCGCTTCGGCCGCCCTCTTCTTCTCACCCCTGGCCACCAGTTTCACGCTGATCTCATAAAGGATGAGCATGGGGCCCGCCATCAGGCACTGGCTGATGACGTCCGGCGGGGTGAGGATGGCGGCCGCGATGAAGATGATAAGGATGGCGTATTTGCGGCCCCGGGCCAGGGTGCGGGCGTCGAAGACCCCCAGGCCGGCCAGGAAAAGAATGACCAGGGGCATCTGGAAAACCAGGCCGAAGGCCAGAAGAAGGGCCATGGCCAGGGAAAAATACGGCCCCAGGGCCGGCATGGCCGTGAGCATCTCGTTGGAAAAGCCCACGAAAAACTTGAAGGCCAGGGGAAACACCAGCGCGTAGCCGAAAGCCGCGCCCAGGAACAACAGGAGCGTCGCCGAAAAGGCCAGGCCCACCACTTTGCGCCGCTCGGAACGGTACAGCCCCGGGGCCACGAAGGACCACACCTGATACAGCCACCAGGGCGCGGCCAGGAACACCCCGCCCCACAGACCGATCTTGAGGTTGACCAGAAAACCGTCCGGAAGCGAGGTATAAATGAGCTTCTGCCCGGCCGGCAGCACGGCCGTGAGGGGGTGGACCAGGAAGGCCAGGATGGCCTCGGAAAAGTGAAAGGCCACCGCGAAGCCCAGGGCCATGCCCAGAAGGCTCTTGAGAATGCGGCCGCGCAATTCCCGGAGGTGGCTCAGGAGCCCCCCGCCCTCGGATGGGGTGCCAGCCGTTTTCCCGGCCGGCGGGGTATCAGGCGTTATCTCGTTCGGCTCGGGCATGGTCTGGAGATTCCGGGGAAGAGAGTGAAGCGGCCGGCGCCGGGGTGTCCGCGACCGCCGGGGCCGGCTCGGCCGGCGGCGGAGCCAGAGCCTCGGCCGTGGCTTTTTTGATCTCGTCGAGGCTGGGATGCAAAAGGGCCGAAGGGGTCAGGTCCCGTTTGATATCCAACGTGGTCTCGGTCTTGATCATGTCCACTTCGGCCGAAAGAGCCGCGCCGGCCTCGTTGGCCGCCTGGCGCAACTGACCATAGAAATGGCCGATAGTCTTGGCCATTTCCGGCAGTTTTTCGGGCCCGACCACCAACAGGGCCACCAGCCCGATGACCACCATTTCACCCCAGCCGATGCCGAACATGGTGTCCGCTTTCAGCCCTGGTTTTTCTCAGGATTCGAGGTTTCGCCGGCCTCGGGTTCGTTTTTGATGGCTTTGCGGAAGTTGGACAGGCCCTGGCCCAGGCTGCGGCCCAGTTCCGGCATTTTGCGGCCGCCGAAGACCACCAGGACCAAGACCAGAATTAGCAGAAGTTCCGAAGCGCCGATGCCGCCCATGAGCAGTGTCCTTTCACTATGGGAGAGACCAGGGGGGGTCTGTCTGGGTGTGGAGAAGCGAGGTTGCCGGGGAAGAAAACAATAGCGGGAGTATATCAAATATCGCTTTGTTTGTCAAAGGTTTGCTTTGATTTCAGGCCAGGCCGGCGTACGGCGGCGGCCAGGGCCAGGCCCACCAGAACCGCCCCCCCGTAATTGACCGCGCCGAGGCCGAAGGATTCGAACAGCCGGTTGCCGAAAAACGCCCCGCCCCCGATGCCGACGTTGAAAAGGGCCGAATACACGGAATTGGCCACATCCGGGGCCACGGGAGCATTTTTGATCACCGTGGTCTGAAAAACAATGGCGCTGGCCGACATGGCCGCCCCCCACACCAGGCAGAGGGTGGCCGCGCTCCAGAAAGCGGCGGTTGCCGCCTGGATCCCGACCAGGCTGAGGGCGACCAGCGTCACGCTGATCAGGAGACCCGAGCGCTGGTGACGGTCGAAATGGCGGCTGATGAAAAAATTGCCGATGAACCCGCCGCCGCCCAGCAAGAGCAGCAGCCACAGCACGCCCCGGGGACTGAAGCCGCCGATGTGCTCCAGTATGGGGCGCAGATAGGTCAGGGCCGTGAAATGGCCGGCCACCACCAGCACGGTCAGAAGGTAGACGCGCCTGAGGACCGGGTGGCGCCAGGGCCCGGGCCGGGCTCCCGGCAAATCCCGGCCGGCCCCGGGCGCGGCCGGGAGAAAGCGGTGCAGCACCACGGCAAAAGACGCGCTCAAAACACCGATGACGGCAAAGGTCGTCCGCCAGGAAAAGCGCTGGCCGAGCATGGCTCCCAGGGGCATGCCCAGGACCGAGGCCAGGGAGATCATGGCGGCGATGAGGGCCAGGGCCTGGGTGGTCCGGCCGTCGGGCGCCACCCGGGCCGCCAGGGGCGGAGTCACCGACCAGAACAGGGCGTGGGTCAGCGCGGTCAGGAGCCGGGCGGCCAGGAGACAGGCGAAATTCGGAGCCGCGGCGGCCAGCCACTGGCCGGCGGTGAAAAGCGACAGCAGAACGAGCAGCAGCTTCCGCCGGTCCATCCGGGCGCAGGCCAGGGTCAGCGGGAGAGAGGCGGCGGCCACGGTCCAGGCATAGATGGTCACCAACAGACCGGTCCGGGCCTCACTCTGGTCCAGGTCCCGGGCGATGTCGGGCAGAAGCCCGATGGGCATCAGTTCCGTGGTGACAAAAATAAAGCCGGCCACCGCCAGGCAGAGCGCCGGCAGCCAGGTTTTCGAAAAAACGGACATGGGTAATTATCCAAACACAAACACCAATCCCCAAACACCTGGCCGCCGGGGGACCGGGAAAAACACCTCGTTGGAGGGGGGAGAATCAGGCGGCGGGAGGATACCGGGTTTCCTGCTCGGAGTAATAAGCGTTGAGGAGGGCCGACAGCTCGGCCAGCCCCTGGTCGGCCGGGAGAGAGCCCAGGTTGAGCTTCAACCAGACATCGAATTCCTCTTTTTCCAGTTGGGGGCGGTTGGGCGTCTCCCAGGGCTGGATGAAGCGGTGGCGGTGGCTGGTGTAGCCGGCCCGTCGGGATTTTTCCAGCTCGGCCAACCGGGTTTTGATGTCGGGAAATTTCTTGGCCAGTTCCCCTTTCAGTTGTTCCTTCAAAATCCGGGCGTCGGCCAGGGGACGGGCGCATTCCATATCCAGGAGGCGGAAGGCCAGATCCCAGTCCTTGGCCACGCCCAGCCCTCGGACGTACATCAGGGCCAAATGATAGGCGGCCTGGCCGTCGTTCTGGCGGGCGGCGGTGGAGAGCCATTTGTGGGCCTGGGCATAATCCGGCGCCGTGAGCCGGCCCTCCAGATAACATGTGCCCAGAACCCGCTGGGCGGGCACATACCCGGCTTCAGCCGATTTGGTGAAATAATACAGGGCCAACAAAGGGTCGGCCACTCCGGAACTGGGCAGATAAAAACGTTTGCCCATTTCAAACATCATTTCCGGAGTTTCAGGGGGTTCGGCCATACCAAGCCTCGGTTTTTCACTGCGCGGCGGAACCCCATAAGTTCAGCCGCGACCGACGTTACGATCTTCAAGCATACCATGAAATCGCTTAAACGGTCTGTTTTCCGAAGGCCAGCCCCAAAAAAGATTCATTAATTATCTATAATTATATATAATAAAAAAACAAATACCCAAAAGAGGCGAACGACGCCCCGTTTCGGATTTCAGAAAAGCGTGTCGGCGGGCTGCACGTAGTTTTCCAGAAGCTTGGCGAAGACGGCCATGCTCTTGAAACACTGATCCCAGATCAGATCGTCGGACAGGATGGGCGCGCCCAGGCCGTTGGCGTAGTTGTCCACCGAACAGACGGCCGCGTATTCCAGGCCCATTTCCAAGGCCAGGGAAACTTCGCCGGCCAGACCGCTCATGCCCACCACGTCGGCAAAATTGCTCATGAGCTTGATCTCGGCCTTGGTTTCCAGGCGGGGCCCGAAGGTCTGCCAATAGGTGCCGCCGTTTTCAAAGCGCACTTTGGCCTTCCAGGCGGCGTCGACCAGGTTTTGCCGCACCCGGCGGGAAAACGAGGGCACCACATGCCGCCGCTGGCCGGACAGGATGGTCGCCGGCGGAGCCAGGCTGATCCAGTCGTCGGGAATGACCAGCATGCCCGGGGCCAGCGAAGGCCGGAGGCTGCCCGAGGAATGGAAACCCACCACCTCGGTCAGGCCCAGGCTTTTAAAGGCGGCCAGGGAGGCGGCCGGGCGGTATTCGTGGGGCATGACGTAGGCCCCGCCAAAGCCGGAGCGGCAGATGACCGCCCACTTGCCGGTCAGCTTCAGGGTCACCGGACCGTATTCGGTGTCCACTTCCTTGGCCTCGGCCCGCTTAACGGAATCCTCCACCTGGCAGGCGTCGGCCACAATCAAACCCAATTTCGGCATCATGATCGGAATTCTCCAGAGTTACGACAGGGTCAGGATGTCATACCCGTCGGGCGTCACGGCCACGGTGTGCTCGAACTGGGCGGAAAGCTTGCCGTCGGTGGTCACGGCCGTCCATTTGTCCTTCAGGACTTTGATATTGAAGACGCCCTCGTTGATCATGGGCTCCACGGTGAAGACCATGCCGCTTTTGAGCCGCAGGCCCTGGCCCCGGCGGCCGAAATGGGCCACGCTGGGCTCCTCGTGGAATTCCCGGCCCACCCCATGGCCCACGAAGTCGCGCACCACGGAAAAGCCCAGGGGCTCCACATGCTCCTGGATGGCCGCCCCGATATCCCCCAGGCGGGCCCCGCTGCGAACCTCGGCAATGCCCAGATGCATGGCTTTTTCCGTGGCCTCGGCCAGTTCCCGGGCCCGGGGCGGCAGTTCGCCCACGCCGAAGGTGCGGGCCGTGTCGCCGAAAAAACCTTCCAAAATGGTGGTGACGTCGATCTTGACCAGGTCGCCCTCGGCCACCACCCGGGGGCCGGGGATGCCGTGCACCACCACTTCGTTGATGGAAATGCAGCTCGAAGCCGGGTAGCCGCGATAGCCCAGCGTGGCCGGGATCGCCCCGTGGTCGAGGATGAAATCGTGGATGAGCTTGTCCAGATGGGCGGTGGTCACCCCGGGTTTCAGATGCTGGGCCACGAAATCCAAAGTCCGGGCGGCCAGGCGGCCGCTCCGGCGAATGCCCTCGATTTCGTCCTTGCTTTTAAGAATTATCATGAAGACGCCTTTCGGACGACAGCCGTAAAACTTCTCCTTACTCTTTTAACGGATTTCCCCCCATTTTTCAACTTTTATCTCCGAGCAGCGGGGAGAGCGGCCCTGGCTTGGCCGGCCGGGTGGGCTTCGACCGTGGAACCGGGGCGGGCCTATGCGGCCCGTATTGAAAGCGTGACGAACGCCCGGAGGTGGCCGGAATTAGCCCGACTTGGCCGGCGACCCGTGGGGAGGCTTGGGGCCACGGATGACTGGGCCGCCGGAGATCAGGCCGAGGCCTCCTCGGGCTGGCGGAAATCGACGAGGCGCCAGTTCGGGACGCTCTGGCCCTTATATTCGGCCGATTCCAGCATCAGGGCCAGGTCCATCTCCCGGGTGACCTCGCCCTGGCGGGGGGCCAGGCCGAAGCCCACCACGGTCAACCGGGTCAGCCCCTCCGAGAGGACCATTTTCAGGTGCTGGGCGCCTCCGCGATCCGTGGGCCTGGCCTCGGTCACCCGGGCCCGCCTGAGGGCCACCAGCGGCGGCGGATGTCCCTGGCCAAAAGGTTCCAAAGCGGCCAGGGGCCGGGCCACGGCCTCCAGGTCCCCCAGGGAAGCGGCGGCCAGGTCGATGAGAAGCTCCGGTTCGGTCTGGAAATCGGGCTCCTCTTGGGCCGCGGTTTCCAGGCCGGCCCGGAACTCGTCCAGAAGGTCCCGCTGGAGGGTCATACCGGCCGCCTGGGCGTGGCCGCCAAAGGAGATGAAGAGATCCCGCAGGCCGTCGAGGGCCCGATAAAGATTGAAATTGCCGGCTGACCGGCCGCTCCCGACGGCCAGACCATTATCTTCCAAACTGAAGAGCACCGTGGGTTTGCGCGTGGCCTCGGCCACCCGGGAGGCGGCCAGGCCCAGAAGGCCCCGGGGCCACCCCTCGCCGGCCAGGACCACGGTGCGGCTGTCCGGAGAAATTTCCAGCTCCAGCCGTTCCAGGGCCTCGGCGCAGAGGCTGTTCTGGCCCTGGTGGCGTTCGCGGTTCAGGTCCTCCAACCGGGCGGCCAGACGGGCGGCCTCGTCCTCGTCTTCGGCCAGGAGGAGCTCCAGGGCCGGCTCGGCCCGGCCCAGGCGGCCGGCGGCGTTCAGGCGCGGGGCCAGGCGGAAGCCCACGTCCCAGGGGGTGACGCGTTCGCTCCCCTGGCGGGAAATGGATATTTTTTTCAGGGCCGCCAGGCCCGGATGGCGGACCGAGGCCAAAAACGACAACCCGTGGCGGACCAGGACGCGGTTGGGGCCGGTGAGGGGGGCCAGGTCGGCGATGGTGCCGATGGCCACCAGGGGCAGGTAATCCTCCAGGAGGGCCGGGCCGGCCCCGGGCGCCAGGAGCCCCTCGTCCAGAAAGCGGCGCTTGAGCGCGGTCAATAGTAAAAAGGCCACCCCCACCCCGGCCGGGGGGGCGTCGCGCCAGATCGGGTCACGGTGGGGATCGATGATGGCCAGGGCCGGGGGCAGTTCGGGGGGGAGTTGGTGGTGGTCGGTGATGATGACGTCCAGCCCGGCCCGGGCGGCCGCGGCCACGGCCTCGAAATCGGAGATGCCGTTGTCGACGGTGACGATGAGGGTGACGCCCTGGCGGGCCAGGTCCAGCACGGCCTCGGGCTTCAGGCCGTAGCCGTCGGCCAGGCGGTTGGGTATCCGGGACAGGACCTCCAGGCCCAGTTCCTTCAGGCCCAAAAGGAGCACGGCCGAGGCAGTGAGCCCGTCGGCGTCGTAGTCGCCGCAGACGGCCACCACCTCCCCCCGGCGGCGGGCGTCGAGCAGGCGGGCGGCGGCCTTGTCCATGTCGGTCAGGGTCAGGGGGCTGGGCAGGGTCTTGAGGTCGGCCCGGAGAAAGGCCCGGACCTCGTCGGCGGCCGAAAACCGCCGGGCGGCCAGGAAATCACCCACCAGCCGGGGCTGTCCCAGATCGCGGGCCAACTGTTCGGCCCGCCGGGGATCTATATCCCGGAACCGCCAGATCATGACGGCCCCCGGCCGCCCCCCGGGGCGCCCACTAGAGCGTTTTGCATTCTAATTGCCATCATCCCTTCAGCAAAACGCCAAAACATCCGGGCACTTTTCATTTTATGCCTATGACCTTTAAATTATTAACCCGGCAACTTCAGAAGTCTGTTCCCGGCCGCTGAAGTCCAGTGATTTCGGGCTTTGGCGAAATCACGGGGATGACTTATTTAGTTGCCGGAGTAATAAAAGTGCTCTAGAGAATCCGGCTGAGGGCCTGGACCAGGGCCCGGCTTTCCTCCGGCCGGCCCGCGTTGATCCGCAGGTGGCGGCTCAGCCCGAAGGAGGTCAGGGAACGAGTGATGATCCCCTGTCGCAGCAGGGCCTGAAACACCTCGTCCGCCGACCGGCCGCCGAGGTCGGCCATGAGATAGTTGGCCTCGGTGGGATGGGGGGCCAAGCCCAGGCGGGCCAGTTCAACCTGGAAGTAATCCAGACTGTGCCAGGTCATTTCCAGGGTCTGGCGCAGAAAATCGTCGTCGGCCAGGGCGGCCGCGGCCCCGACCTGGGCCAGGAGATTCAGATTGAAGGGCTGGCGGACCCGATTGATCACCGAGGCCAGATCGGGGCTCATCAGGGCGTAGCCGGCCCGGAGCCCGGCCAATCCGTAGGCCTTGGAAAAGGTGCGCATGACCACCAGGCGGCCCGGGGAATGGAGGGCCGGACGCCAGTCAGCCCGGGCCCGGCGGGCGAACTCCACATACGCCTCGTCCACCGCCAGCACCGCGCCCGCAGGCAGGTCCCGATGAAAGGCCGCGAGTTCGTCCGGCTCCAGATAGGCCCCGGAAGGATTTAGGGGATTATCCAAAAAGACCAGGCGGGTGCGGTCGTCCACCCGGGCCCGCAGCGCGGCCAGATCGTGGCCGTGGGCGCGGGTCAGGGGCACTTCCACCACTTCAGCGCCCGCGGCCTGGGCGTTTTTGGCATACAGGGTGAAGCTGGGCCGGGACATGACCGCCTTGAGGCCGGGCTCCAGGAGGGTGTGACAGAGCACCAGGATGAATTCCGAAGACCCGTTGCCGATGACCAGGGTGGCCGGATCGTAGCCGAATTTGGCGGCCAAGGCTTTTTTCAGCTCCCGGCTGTCGGCGTCGCCGTAGCGGTGAATCCGGGGCAGGGCCTCGGCCATGGCGGCCAGGGCCCTGGGCGAGGGGCCGAGGCTGTTTTCGTTGGAGGCCAGCTTGATGATGCCGGTCAGGCCCAGTTCGGCCTCGACCTCCTCGATGAGTCGGCCGGGCACGTAGGGCGAAAGGGTTCGGATATGGGCGGGAATGATCTGGGACATGGCGGCTACGGTTGGGCGATCCCGGTTGTCGGAGCGAAACCCCGGATAGGTTGAGGGTTACTTCACAAATTTTTCACAAAATACTGATTAAACCGCAAACAGAGATGATACGATTAGCAAACAATAGCTATTGAAATTCATTACGATCATTTCATTATACGGTACATCCGTCTGTCGAATCACCCCGCCCCGCCCAACAGCTGGCGGCTGAAAAACTCCATCTTGCCCGCCAGCTTGGCGTCCCTCGTCACCTGCCGCTCCATCTTGTTGATGGCGTACAGGGCGCTGGAGTGGCTCCGGCCGAACACCTGGCCGATCTCTTCCAGGGTCCGGCCCGTCACCTGGCGGGCCAGGTAGATGCCCAGGTCCCGGGCTTCGGTGACCTTGCTCGACCGGTCCTTGGATGTCAGGACCGAGGATTCCAGGTGAAAATGACGGCAGACCAGGCTCCGCACGGCCACGGGGGTCAGCCCGCCCTCCTGCTGTTCCTCGAAAAGGTAGTTGAGGGCCTCCCGGGCCATGTCCAGATCCACCTGGCGGTCCAGAAGCTGGCTTTTGGCCTTCAGGCTGATCAGGCAGCTCTCCAGCCGGCGCACGTCGGTGGTGACCCGCTCGGCCACGTATTCCAGGACCGGGCGGGAGACTTTCAAACCCATACCCTTGGCCTTTTTGAGGAGAATATTGAGGCGGGTCTCGTATTCCGGCGGCCCAATGGGCGAAACCAGGGCCGTGGACAGGCGGGAGCGGAGGCTCCGCCCCAGACGAGGGATGCCCTTCGGCTCCTGGGGAGAGGTGAAGACCACCTTTTTGCCGCGTTCCAGAAGACAGTCCAGGGTGAAGCAGAGTTCGGACTGGATTTTTTCCTTGCCAGCCAGGAACTGGACCTCTTCCAGGACCAGCACGTCGCAGCCCTGACGGTATTTAGCCTTAAAATCCTCCATGGTCCCGTGGCGGAGGGCGTGAGTCATCTCGTTGGTGAAATCCTCGGCGGTGAGGTAGTAGACCTGGCGGCGGGGCTGGATTTGCAGAAAGGAGCGGCCCAGGGCCAGGGCCAGGTGGCTTTTGCCCAGGCCGTGGTCCGAGGTCAGGAACAGGGCGTCGGACCCCAGGGAGGAGCCGGCGGCCAGGGCCTTGGCCGCGGAATAGGCGTAGAGGTTGGAGTCCCCGACCACGAAATTGTCGAACGTGAACCGTTCGCCCAGGCGCAGAGGCTGGGGGGCCCGCAGCTGATTGAGGGTGAGGCCCGGCGGGGGGGGCGGCGTATCGATGGCGGCGGGCAGGTCGCCCTCCTCCGCCCCCGCCGCCCGCAAAGGCGGCGGCTGGTCCGGATCGGTGATGAATTCCAGCGGCGCGGCGGCCGGGAAGCCTGTGGCGGCCAGGGCGGCGGCCAGATCGCCGCTGAAGTGGCTTTTCACCCAGTTGAGGAAGAAGGGGTTGGGGCCGGCCAGCACCAGCCGGCCGCCCTCGGCGCTGTGCACTCGCAACGGTTCGATCCAGGTCTTGTAGGTGCCCGGCGACAGACGGTCGGCCAGAGCGCTCTTGGCCGCGCTCCACACGCGGTCAATGCCCTCCCCTCGGCCCTCTCCACGGAGGGCTTGGTCCGGCCGGGCTGAAGATATGCAGATCAATGAATCTTCCATAGTTTTCGCATCCGCCTCGGCTTGCCCGCGGCCGGATCCGATGCTGGGCAACGGGCCGGAACGGGAGCTGTCGGTGTCAAGGCTCCATCCTGGTATAAACTTTCCCGAGGGCCAGGCCTAGCGGCCTGAAAACAGCGGACCCGGCCGCGCCAGGAATCGTCGCCAAAAAACCCCGCCCTTCCGCCGGATCAAAGCCGGACGGAACCTCAAAGCGTCCGGACCAGCCGGCCAGGCGGAATATGTGTTTTTCGACGGCCCTGATCTGGCCGGGTCGGAACCGGGATTCGGTCTCCGGCGGGACGGACCGCTCCGACCGGGCCCGCGCCCGGCGAAGCGGAACCCGCCATCTGGGTAGTTGTGACTTTATCCAATCTAGCCCTGGGGGTCAACAAGGAATTTTCGGCCCGGCCCGTTTTCGGGGGCGGGGTGACTTCACAAGTGGCATGCTTTTTATAACTTATTGATTTACTGTTATTTTTTTTGAGAAACCGCCAGCAGTCGCCTTTCTCCCGGGCTTCGCCGGAGAGGGCCGTAATGACTGGCCCGGGGGCTGTTTCAAGGATATTGTAAACAATTGTGATTTAAAGTATCAACATCTCATAACTGCTATATACTCCTGTAATCTCTTAATAGCTCCGTTTTTCACAAAAAATGAAACCACCTGGATACTTTTTTAAACAAATTGGAAGAAGCTGGAAATACACTCAGTTATCACTCTGAAAATGCGCCGGCCCTCCCCCGCTCCCGCCCCGGCCAGCGGTCGATCCGTTTCAGCCGGTGCCCGCCAAATTGGGCAGAGCAGGATAACAAGCTAATATTAAAGAAATTTACAATCAATTCTTCTTTATCTCCGGGCTCCCGCCCAGTTCCACCACACTGGTGGCCACCTTTTCGGCGAAGCGGCGGTCATGCTCCACCAGGAGCAGGGTGGGTTCTTCGGTCAAAATGAGCTCCTCGATCTGCATTCTGGAAATAATATCAATATAATTAAACGGTTCATCCCAAATATACAAATGAGCCGAGCTTGCCAGGCTGGCGGCCAGGAGAAGCTTCTTTTTCTGGCCCTCGCTGAATCGGCCCAACTCCCCCTCAAAGTGCTTCTTTTCAAAGCCCAACTTGTGTAGAATGGCCTTAAATCGGCTCTCATCAAGGGTATTTCGGCTGATCCATTCCTTGAGCCCCATTTTCAGGCCTCCCAGGAAGCCCACTTCCTGCGGCACATACGAGCACAGCAATCCCGGCGCCCGGCGCACCAGCCCCTGATGCGGCACCTCCTCCCCCAAGACCAGCCGCAGGAGACTGGTCTTCCCGCAGCCGTTGGGGCCGGACAGAAAAATTCGCTCGCCCAGGTCCACAGTCAGGTTGAAGTCCCGGAACAGCGGCCGCCCGTCATAGGCCACGGAGACCCCGCTCAGGGTCGCCAGCCGGCGCTGGACGGGCCGCCCCGGGGTCAGGCTCAGACGATCGCTCATTTCCACATTGCGCAGCAGTTCCTTCTTCTCGTCGAGCGCCTTCAGGCGCCGGTTTTCCACAGATTTGGACCGTTTCATCAACCGGGCCGCCTGGTGGCCGATAAAGCCGCGGTCCACGGGGCCGGCGCCCTTTTTACTCCGTTCCACCCGGTCGGACCACCCCGCCGCCCGGCGGGCCGCCTCCCCCAGCTGGCGGATATCGTTCCGCAAGGTGTTCTCCCGGGCCCGCTCAAACCGCTCCCGGTAGTCGCGGTTTTGCTGCCAGGCACTGAAGTTGCCCTTCTGGAGCTCCAGCCCGACCCGGTCCAGGGACAGGATATGGTCCACGCAGCGGTCCAGGAGGTCCCGGTCGTGGGAAACCAGAATGAACCCTTTTTTGCTCCGCAGATAGTCGCCGACCACGGTCCGGCCTGGCCCGTCGAGATGGTTGGTGGGTTCGTCGATGAGGAGAAACCGCTCGTCCCGCAGAAAGCGGGTGGCCAGAAGAAACTTGGTGCGCTCCCCGCCGCTGAGGGTGCGGAAGGGCCGCTCCAACACCCCCTGGTCCACGGACAGGAGCGACAGTTCCCGTTCCAGACGCCAGGGTTCCAGACCGGGCGCCAGGGCGTCCGCCAGGTCCAGGGTTTTCCGGTCCTCATCCGGCACCGCCGGCGGAAAATACTCGAAAGCCATTGGGGTGACGATGGTTCCCCGGTATTCATAGCGGCCCAGCAGCAGTTGCAGGAAGGTGGTCTTGCCCCGCCCGTTGCGGCCGATGAACCCCAGCCGCCAATCCGTGTCCAGGGTCAGGTTCACATTGTCGAAGAGGGTTTCAGCCGCCCCGTCATGGGCGAAGCTGAGGTTGCTGATGAGAATTTGGGCCATAAGCGACTCTCCTGAAAAAAGAAACCGCCGGGGAAACCCTGCGGCCGAAATTATGAAATATGGATTCGGGCCGTTTTCGTTCCACCAGAAGGCCGGAATCGGCCTGAAGCCGTCCGGCTCTCACGATCCGCTGATGACCCATCCCGTCCCGACGCCTCAAGGGCCGCCCCGGCGGTATGTTCTTCCAGCGGATGTTCGGTGGTAACAGTTACATTGCCCGGTGCCCCTTCAAGAGAGATGGTCACCAGTGTAGCCAATGACGTGAAAAAGGTCAAGATCGGGCCGGCTTGGATTTTTGTATGAGGCCCGGCCCGGTGATTTTGATTTGACGGATGATGACAAAGAGTCGTATACTATATATAAGGTGTCCGATATCCGGCTGGCGTCGTCCTCACTCGCGGCGACGGGGAATTCCGCCACCGCACTGGCTCTGTATCCGCGGCATTATCAAAACAACACTGTACAGACAGATTTGACAACCGATGTCCCGGCGGCGTCCACTCGCCGTTTCCTCCGTGTCGTCCTCCGAATCAATAAAAAAGCGTTCCAAACGTGTGGAGGTGCACCATGAGCAGCCTGCTCCTCAAGAACATCGGAACCCTGGTCACCGGTGACTTTGAGCAACCCCTCGGCGAGACCAACTCCATATATATTGAAGACGGTCTCATCACCCAGATCGGCCGGGGCCTGACCAAGCCCGCGGACCAGACCATCGACTGCCTCGGCACCACTGTGGCTCCGGGCCTTTTCGACACCCACTGTCACCTTATGTTCGGCGACTTCACCCCGCGCCAGAACCAACTGGGGTTCCTGGAGAGCGCTCATCACGGCGGGGTGACCACTTTTATCTCCGCCGGCGAGATTCATCTGCCCGGCCAGCCCACCATCGACCCGGCGGGCGCCAAAGCCCTGGCCCTTCTGGCCCATAAATCCTTCCAAAATTTTCGCCCGGGCGGGGCCAAAGTCCTGGGCGGGACCCTGATTATGGAAAAAGGGCTCAAAGAGGTCGATTTTCGGGAACTGGTCGCCGAAGGGATCCGTCTGGTGGGCGAGGTCGGCCTGGGGTCGATCAGGTCCCCCGAAGAAACGGCTCCGTTGGTGGCCTGGGCCCAGGCCCACGGCCTCACGGTCAGGATGCGCGCCGGAGGCCCGTCCGTTCCCGGCTCCGGTCCGGTCACCGCCGATATGGTCATAGCCGCCAAACCCGATGTGGTCTCCCACCTCAACGGCGGCCCCACGGCCATCGCTCCGGCGGAGATCAAAAAGCTGATCCACGAAACCGACTTCTGGCTGGAAGTGGTGCATTGCGGCAACAACAAAGCGGCCCTTTTTGCGCTCAATGAAGCCCGTGAGGCCGGCGCTCTGCACCGCTTCATCATCGGCAACGACGCCCCTTCCGGCACTGGGGTGATTTCCCTGGGCATTCTGCGGATGGTCTGCCACCTGGCCGCCCTCGGCGGGCTGGAGCCGGCCCTGGCCCTGGCCCTGGCCACTGGCAATCCGGCCAAAGCCTACCGGCTCAACCGGGGCCTCATCGCCGAAGGCCGCGAAGCCGATCTGGTGATCATGGACAGTCCCGTGGGTTCCGTCGGTCATGACGCCTTGACGGCTTTGAGCGCCGGTGATCTGCCGGCGGTGTCCCTGGTTCTGGTCGACGGCCGCATCACGGTCAATGGCAGCCGCAACACGCCGCCGCCCATGCTCAGACCGGTGGTGCAGTAAAATCCGGGGGCGGCTGATTAACTTTTATTAAACCGGCAACTTCAGAAGTCTGTTCCCGGCCGCTGAAGTCCAGTGATTTCGGGCTTCGGCGAAATCACGGGGATAACTTATTTAGTTGCCGGAGTAATAAGAACGGCAAGAGCCCAGAAATGACCACCGCCCCCGGCCGAGGCCGGGGGCGGACGTCCACTGGGCATTGCTCGGATCGCTGTTGGCGGTGCCCTTGATAGATCCGGCAGCCATCTTATTGGCATTCGATTGCCACCGGCCGTTGCCCGGCTTGAATCAAAGCTTCCTGGTCATTTCCGGCAGTTTGTCAAACCAAGGGTTGGCCTCTTCCAATTGGGCGAACAACTGCAAGAGCGTGGCGTCTTCGCCGAAACGAGCGAAGAACTGGCTGCCGATGGGCATGTTATCCTTACTCCAGTACAGCGGGATGCAGGCCGCCGGCTGCCCGGTCATATTGGCGAAAGGCTCATAGAGGGCGTACGATGAATAATCCTTGTTTCTCAAGGCTTCCATGGTGAAGTTCGGCGGATTTTTCTGGAAATAGCCCTGGGGCATGGAAGGCTGGGAGCCTATGGGGGTCAAGAGCATGTCATAATCCGCGAAGAAATGAGCCATCTTGCGAGATATCTGATGCAGGCTGGCAATGGCCCGGACATAGGCGGTGGGGGGCATTTCCTTGACCATTTCCATAAGCTGCAGAGTGGACGGCTCCAGGTCGCCGGGGCCGGGGTTGCGGCCGACCGCCCTGGCCCGGTCCTCAATGGCCATGGCCGTGGCCACCACCATAACCGTGAAGAAGGAAGTCCACATCAAGGGGATGTCCAGTTCGCGAGGGAAATCCTCGACGACTTCGTGTCCCAGGTCGGCGCAAAGTTTGGCCGTTTTTTCGATGGCCTCCACCACCTCAGGCCCGGCCGGCCCGCCAAACATACCTCTCATAAAGGCGATTTTAAGCCGGCGCGGCTTTTTCTTGATAGCTTCCAGGAATGGCTCGGCCACCGGGGGCGCGTAATAGGGCGCGCCCAGGTCCGGCCCGTGCCCGACGTCCAGCGAGGCCGCCGTGTCGCGCACGCTGCGGCTGACCACGCCGTCGCTCAGCATGCCGCCCCACATATCGCCGATCATCGGCCCGGCGGGCAGTAACGCTCTGGTGGGCTTCAGCCCCACCAAGCCGCAATTGGCCGCCGGCAGGCGGATGGAGCCGGCGCCGTCAGTGGCATGGGCCATGGGCATGATGCCGGCGGCCACGCAGGCCGAGGCCCCGCCGCTGGAACCGCCCGGACTGAAGGCCGTGTTCCACGGATTGGCCGTGTCGTAGCCGTAGCAGGCGGCCGCTTCGGTGCCGATGTAAAGGGCCAGTTCCGAGGTGGTGGAGCGGCCGAAAATCACCAGCCCGGCTTCGCGCCAACGCTTGACCAGGGCGCCGTCAAAGGGGGTTTTGATGGTTCCGTAAAACTTGGAGCCCAGGCTCATGGGCACGTCTTCCACCGCGGCCTTGATATCCTTGAAAACAAAGGGCACGCCGGTGAACAGGCCCTGGGGCAAGCCGGCCTTGATGCGCTTTCTGGCGGCTTCTTCCTGGATGTTGCACAGCGAACCGACCTGGGGATCGACCTTGGCGGCAATGGCCAGGGCCGTGTCCAGCAGTTCGTCGGCCGTAACTTCGCCTTTTTTGACCAGTTCGGCCAATCCCAGGGCGTCGTATTTGAGGTATTCATGGGCTTTCATTTTGTTCTCCTTTCGGGTTTCGGTCAGGCCTCAGCCGGGTTACTTTCGGGGTTGTAGACAGCCTTCTTGACCGGCGCGGCCGTGGTGGCTTTGCTGACCAGCAAGGCCCCGAAGAAAACGAGTGCCACACCCAACAGACGGATCGGGGTGGTGGCCAATTGGGCCATACCCACCCAGCCGAAGTGGTCGATGGCGATGCTGAAGCTCACCCGGCCCAGCAGCACCAGGGTCATGGCGAAAGCGATTCCGATGCGGGGAGCGGCTAGGGTGATCGTGCCCACATAGAAGGCGCCCAGAAAACCGCCGCACCAGTGCCACCAGACCGTGGTCTGCTCCGACCATGACGGCAGCTGGGCCCCGGCCAAAAAAGCCACTATGGCTAGATACATAGAACCCGCTAAAAATACGAACGAGACCGCGGTCACCGGATGGCGCCCGAAATTGATGGTCAAGCCGTTGTTCATGGGGCCCTGGACAGCCAGAAAGCCGCCGCAGATAAAGGATAACGCGATAAATAGAACGTCCATGATCTTCTCCCCCTTTTCACTTATTTGATGAAAACCATCAGGGTGCCGCACAAAACCAGGGCGGTGCCGAACAATTTCTGGGCGCTGACTTTACGCACGGTCATGCCCATGACGCCGTACTGGTCCAGCAGCAGCCCGAACGCCAGCTGCCCCAGGACCACAATCACCGTGACCGCCGCCACACCCAGCACCGGGACGGTCAAAATCATCGAACACACGTAGCTGGCCCCGACCACTCCACCCAGCCAGTGCCACCACTTGGTCGCCCTGAAGTTCCAGGTCGGGCCGGGCGCGCGCAGAACCAGGGCCAGGACGATCAGCATCAGCCAGCTTGAAGAATAGGAAAATAAAGCGGAGAGAATGGGATTGTGGGTAAAATTGAGGCCCAGTTGGACATTCACCGGCCCCTGGAGGGTGGAAAACCCGCCAGCAATGACCACCAGCAGACAGAACAGGAAATTTTTCATGCTTCACTCCTTGATTGGCTCCCCGGCCTGTTGTTGACCAAGGCTCCGCCGGCCAGACGAGCGGCGGCCTGGTGATAAAGGCGTGACCAGTCGGCGACTCCGCGAGAGGAGCCGCGATATATAAGAAAATCAGGCCGGCTTGAATTCAATAAGCTGACGAGCCGACAACCTGGTGTATAAATGGGCTGGGCCTGAACCGACTGAGAATGAGCCGGCCGAAGATGCTTTATTAGGTGAGATATTTTTAACTCATTTGTAGTAATTTGTCAAGCGTTAATTTTAAAATTTAATACGATTGTCGTTTTTTTTGCTTCCAACCGGCCTTCGCAAAAATGACCGATTGAAATCATTGAAACTGTTCAGACCAGTTCGCCCGGAAATCATCGGCGCGGGCGGGTTTCTCATCACCAAAAAAAACGGCCGGATCAGATCATCCGGCCGTTAACGTTTATTGGGGGCGAAATGAGTGCTTATTGATCAACTGTTTCAGATGACTGGATAAACTCCGCTCCCTTTTGAGGCCGCTCATCGACGATAAGGGTGAAGACATCGTTGCGGGCGAAATGCCCCACCGGGTCGAAGTCATAGCGGGCTTCGTAAATCTGCCCCAAGTCCAGCTCGGCGGTCAGGATTCCTTCCTGGCCATAGAGCGGTCCGGCCAGGTATTCGCCCATGGGGTTGATGATGGCACTGCCGCCGCAGTACATCTGGTCGAGATCGGGCAAACCACCATACGCCCCAACGAGATCCGGAGGCAGCATGGAGGACGGCAGCAGGTGGTTGCAGGACAGGACAAAACAGCGGCCCTCCAGGGCGATGTGCTGAATGGTGCTCTGCCAGCGCGGCTGGGAATCGGCGGTCGGGGCCAGATAGAGGCTGACCCCTTTGGCGTACATGGCCGCCCGCAGAAGCGGCATGTAATTTTCCCAGCAGATGGCCGAGCCCATCTTGCCGTAAGGCGTCTCAAGGGCGGTGAGGATGCTGCCGTCGCCCTGGCTCCAGACCATGCGCTCAAATCCGGTGGGCTTGAGCTTGCGGTGCTTGCCGAGCCAGGCTCCGTCCGGCCCCCAGAAGAAGACGCTGCAATAGAGGTTGCTGCCGTCCCTTTCGGTCACGCCCACGGCCAGGTAGGCTTCGGTCTCAGCGGCCACGGCCGACAGAGCCTGGGCCTCTGGGCCATGGTCGGTGATGGAGCTCTCGAAGAAGCGTCGATAGAGTTTGCGCTCGTCGGTGGAGTGGCGGTCACTGCGAACCCCGAAATCCAGCACTTGCGGGTAGCCCGGAATAAAAGATTCCGGAAAGACGATGATCCGGGCCCCGCCGTCCGCGGCCTGCCGGGCCAGCAAAACGGTTTTCCCCACACAGGCTTCCTTGTCAAACAGAACCGGGACGGCCTGGACCACCGCGACTTTCACCTGACCTGACATACTTTCTCCATTTCTGAAAAGCCCGCGCCAATTGCCGCCGCGAGGCGATGGAAGGCGCCGGTCAAGGATGGCCGAACTTAACGGCGGGTGTTGAATCCGCGTCGGGACGTCCCCGCGCTCTGCTCGTCAGCGGTTTCGATTCCGGCTGAAGCCGCTTCGGCCGGCCGGGAGCCGGAGGATGAAATGGCTCCCACGGCCAGCTCGTAGGCCTTCAAAGCCCCGGCCTGGGTGGCGATCAGTTCATTCTTGAGCTCGTTGATGCGGGCATCCTGTTCCGCCAGCAGGGCTTCTTTTTCCGCCAACCGTTTTTCCAGTTCGGGATCGGCCGCTTCGTGCGCGGCCTGCAGTTCCCCTTCGCCAAAAATAAGCCATTCCACTGAAACGGCGTATTTCAGGCAGATTTTCTGCACCAAGTCCACGTCCAGCACCCGCTTGCCCTTTTCGTACATGTAAAGGGTCTGCGGGTGGATGCCCAGTTCATCGGCGAACTCCTGGCGGGACCGGCGTCCTCTTATCTGTCTGAGTCTGTCGCCGATGCCATCCATAATTGACCTTCTGATGCGGTTGCGCTCGCCTTCGGGCGAAATTAGGTTCTGTTGCCTTAATATTTATAAACAAAGCGCGGTTAAAAGTCAAGGCCAGGGTTAAAATATTCGGCTTGACATTTTAACTCGTTTGGCTTAAATTAGTTTCAAGTCACCCACTGGATACTCATTATCCGCCCTCACCGTATTCAACCTCCGCTCGGGTCGCTATGGCTCGACGACTTACCTGGCCCGAACGCGACAGAACGGGCTCATCAAAAAGGAGCAGGATCATGGCAGGCTACATTTACACCGACCCCAACTTCAGTGAAGGCGCCGATAAAAAAGTTATCGAGGCCATCGTCGAACCCTTCCGGAACCGCGACGGCGTCAAGGTTATCGGCTACGACCCCGACGCCGACTTCGGCCGCCTGCCGGTGGAAGTCATCGGCCGCCCCGACGCGGTCAAGGCCGCCCTGCTGGAAGCCGCCGGCCAGGCCTTCAAACTGATCGACATGGAAAAATACACCGGCCGCCATCCGCACATCGGGGCCTTCGACACTTTGGAGCTGTACCCGGCCAAGGGCATCAGCATCGAAGAGTGTGTCCAACTGGCCGAGGAACTGGGGCAGGAGATTTACAAGCGCTATGACGTGCCGGTCTATTTTACCGGCAAGAATGCCCGCCGCCCGGAAAACGAAGGCCTGACCTTCATTCGCAAGGGCAACTACAAAGGGGCCAGGGAAGCCGTGCCCAATGACCCGAACCGCAAGCCCGACCTCGGCCCGGCCAGGCTCCACCCCACGGCCGGGGCGGTCATCGTCGGCGCGCTGGAAGAGCATGACGCCTATTTCAATGTGCTTCTGGATACCACCGAACTGGACATCGCCAAAAAGCTGGCCAAAATAGTCCGGGGAGCCACCGGCGGCTTCACCGCCATTCAGGGCGTCATCGGGCTCAACCAAATTCACCGCCGCACCGGCAAAAAGTGCGTGGCCGTTTCCTGCGAAATCACCAGCCCGCTGAAGACGCCCATCCACCGGGTCTTCAACCTCATCAAGTCCGAAGCCAATCGTTTCGGGGTCAAGGTCATTTGCGGCCAGATCTGCGGCACGGTGCCGGCCGAAGTTTTAGTGCAGACGGCCGAGTGGTATCTCCAGTTGGAATCGATCAACGGTCCCTGGAATTACCAGCAGCAGATCCTGGAAAATCACCTGCTGGAACTGGAAGGTTAATCTATGTCAGGAGCGGCCGCCCGGCCGCTCCTTGCTTTTTGAAAAGGAGTCGGGAATGCTGGTGAAATCGACAGTCGAGGAATTTTGTCGCGTTCTGGGGTCCAACGCCCCGGCCCCGGGCGGGGGCAGCGTGGCCGCTCTTTCCGGCGCGCTGGGGGCGGAACTGGTGGCCATGGTCTGCCGCCTGAGCCAGGGCAAAGAGGATCTCGCGGCCCATCAAGAGCTTCTGGCCACCGTCCTGGACCGGGCCGAGATCTTGGCCGCTTCGCTCCTGGAGCGGGTCGACCGGGACACCGAGGCCTTCAACGGGGTCATGGCCGCCTTTAAGATGCCCAAGACCACCGAGGCGGAAAAGAAGGCCCGGAGCGCGGCCATCCAGGCCGGTTATCAGGAGGCGGTGCGCTCGCCGCTGGGCATTGCCAGGGAATGTCTGGAGGTGCTGCGCCTGGCCGAAAGCTGCTTGGATAAATTCAATCTCAACGCTTTGAGCGATCTGGGGGTCGCGGCCATGGAGGCCAAGGCCGGGCTGGAGGGCGCGGCGATGAACGTCCGCATTAACCTGCCGTCCATCAAGGATCAGGCTTTCGTCGCCACCATCGGCGGCGAGGTGGCCCGCTACCTGGAGCAGGGCGACGAACTGCGTTCCAGGGTCTACCGCTATGTTCAGGACAAGCTGGCTTGACGGCCGCGCGGCCGCCAGAAAGGAGCCATTATGATTCAAGATTATCTATTTCCCGCCACTGTTGACGAAGCGGTCGCCCTGTTGAACGGCCATGGCGGCCGGGCCAGGATTTTCGCGGGCGGCACCGACATCCTGCTGGCCGAAGATCAGAGCGAAACCGACTATTATCTTGACCTCGGCCGCATTGACGATCTTCACGGCATTGTCGAGCGTGACGGTTGGATCGTCATCGGGGCCAACACCACCCACAGCCGGTGCGCGGCTCATCCCCTTATCCGGCAACAGGCGCCGGTTCTGGCCGAAGCCTGCGGCAAAGTCGGCTCGACCCAGATTCGCAACGTCGGCACCCTGGCCGGCAACATCGTCAGCGCCAATCCGGCCGCTGATTCGGCCGTGGCCCTGACCGCCCTGGAGGCCGTCGTCACCATCGCCGGGCCGGCTGGCCTCCGGGAAACGCCCATAGGCGAACTCTACGCCGGAGTGGGCCGCTCCGCTCTCGACAGCCGCCGCGAAGTCATCACCGCCATCAAGTTTCCGGCTCGGCGGGCCGGCGAGGGCAGCGCCTACCAGCGCCTGGAACAGCGCCAGGGCCTGTCGCTGCCGATGCTGTGTGCGGCCGTTAAGGTTTGCTTGGCCGCCGGCAAAGTGGAACGGGCCGTGGTGGTGGCCGCGCCTCTGTCCCCTGGCCCTAAGCGATTGACCGCCGCCGAGGAGTATTTAGTCGGTAAGCAAGCCACTGAAGAGCATTTCGCCGAAGCAGGATGCCTCGCCGCCCAAGCGGTCAAATTTCGGGACAGCGCGGTCCGCTGCGGCGGCGATTACCGTCAACGGGTGCTGCCGGTGCTGATCCGTCGGGCCCTGACCTCCGCCGCAACCGCTGAATTTTAACAGGAGTGTTTTATGAAAAAAATATCTTTCACTCTCAACGGCGAGCCGGTGGAAATTTATGCCGAGCCGGTGGAAATGCTGGTGGACGTGCTGCGGGACAAGCTGGCCCTGACCGGAACCAAAATCGGCTGCCGGGCCGGCGACTGCGGGGCCTGCACGGTCATCGTCAACGGCCGGGCGGTCAATTCCTGCCTCACCCCGATGGGCAAAGTGGCCGGGGCCACGGTGGAAACCATTGAAGGCGTGGGCACGCCAGATCATCTCCACCCCGTGCAGCAGGCCATGGTCGACAACGGGGCCGTGCAGTGCGGCTTCTGCTTCCCGGGCATGGTCATGTCTTCCAAGGCCCTGCTGGATCAGAATCCGAACCCGGACTCCCGGGCCATCCGCACCGCCCTGGCCGGCAACATCTGCCGCTGCACCGGCTACACCAAGATCGAGGAGGCCGTGGCCCACGCCGCCCATCAATGCTGCGGCAAAGGAGGCTGCCATGACTGATTACGCCGTCATCGGGCGGAGCGCGCCCCGCCGCGACACGTTGGAAAAAGTGACCGGCCAGGCCCGGTACACCCTCGACGTCACCCTGCCGGGTATGATTCACGCCCAGGTGCTGCGCAGCCCCTGGCCCCACGCCCGTATCAGGTCCATCGACGCTTCCGCCGCCGAGGCCCTGCCCGGCGTGCGGGCCGTGCTCACCCACCAGAACACCATCAACACCCTTTTCAGCACCGCGGCCACCATGATGGCCCTGCCCACCGGCCATCAGGGGGTTCTGGACCAGCGCATCTTCGACAGCACCGTCCGCTTCGTGGGCGACGAGGTGGCCGCCGTGGCCGCCGACACTTTGGAGATCGCCGCCAAAGCCCTGAAGCTGATCGAGGTCGATTACGAAATCCTGCCCTTTGTCCTCGACCCTGAGGAAGCCGAAAAACCGGAGTCGATCGCCCTCCATCCCGACAAGCCGGAATTGCAATACGGCCACAACGTGCCCGGACACCCGGTGGAAATCAAGCGCGGCGATGTGGAAAAAGCCCTGGCCGAAGCCGACGAGGTGGTGGAGTTGACCTTCAACCTCAAGCCGGTCAAGCAGATGCAGATGGAGACCATGGGCGCGGTGGCCCAGGTGGAGGGTTCGGGCAAAATCAACGTCTGGAGCACCACCCAAACCACTCATCCGGCCCGGGCCCAGCTGGCTCATATTTTCAAGATCCCCACCAGCCGCATCCGGGTCATGAACCCGCCCTATGTGGGCGGCGGCTTCGGCTCGCGCATCGGCCTGTCGGCCAAGGCCGAGGTCATCGCCGTGGCCCTGGCCCTGGCTTCGCGCAAGCCGGTCAAGCTGACCTACACCCGCACCGAGGACATGATCGCCACCGACACCCGCCACGGCGGCCAGCTGAAGCTGCGCCTGGGGGCCAAAAAGGACGGCACCCTGACCGCCCTCGATCTGCGGGCCCGGCTGAACAAGGGGGCCTATTGCAGTTTCGGCCACGAAATTTACGGCACCACCGGGCACATGAACCTGTCGCTCTACCAGATCCCCAACCTGTATTTCAAGGGTTACAGCGTCTACACCAACACCACCACCGCCGGGGCCTATCGCGGTTTCGGCAATCCCCAGGGCAACCTGACCGTCGAACGCGGCATCGAAATGATGGCCGCCCGGCTGGGCCTGGACCCTCTGGAACTGCGCCGGAAGAATGCCACCCAAAAAGGTGGCGACTATGTCCTGCCGTATCCTTGCGATTCCAACGCCATCCAGAGCTGCATGACCAAGGGGGCTGAAAGCATCGGTTGGCACAAGAGAGCGGAATACAACGCCGACAAAAGCGGCCGCCTGCGCCGGGGCCTGGGCATGGCCATCGGCACCCATTATTCCAACGGCTTCCAGTTGATCGTTGATTACGAAAGCGCCTATATCACCGTGCAGCCCGACGGTTCGGTGAATGTGGCCACGCCCATCTCCGATATCGGCACCGGCTGCAACACCGCCGTGGCCCAGATGGCGGCCGAAGCCCTGGGAGTGCCCCTGGAGTCGGTGTTCATGATTTACGCCGATACCGACAGCACGCCCTTCGGCTATGGGGCCCATTCCAGCCGCATAGTTTACGCGCACGGCATCGCCGTGGCGGCCGCGGCCCGGGAGGTTCGCCAAAAAATTCTGGAATATGCCGCCGGCTTGTGCGGTCGCCGGGCCGAAGAGCTGGACCTTAAGTGTGGGATGGTGCGCGCCAAAGACGGCGCGGCCTCTTTCCCAGCCGAACTTCGCCGCCGCCAGCTCTTCCAGGAGCCGGGCTACGCCCCGCCTTCCGGTCCGGACCCGTTGACGGAGATCAGCCTGAGGGATGTGGCCCTGCACGCCCACTCCCAGAACCGGCAATTCATCGGCGTCGGCCAGGACCCGCTGACCAACTCGCCGCCCTGGCATAGCGTCTTCGCCGATGTGACCGTGGATACGGAAACCGGCCAGATCACCGTCAACAAGATCGCCGCCTGTCACGATGTCGGGCGGGTCATCAATCCCTCCAACATGCGGGGGCAGATCCTCGGCGGAGTGCTTCAGGGGGTGGGCTATGCCCTGAGCGAGCAGCTTGGCTACGAGCCGAAGACCGGACGCCAGACCCACACCACCATGCACCATTACATGAGCCCCACGGCCCTGGACATAGTCGACATCGATCCCATCACCGTGGAGGAAGACGACCCGCATGGCCCGTTTGGAGCCAAGGGCGCCGGCGAAACCACCCTGGTCTGCCCGGCTTCGGCCATTGTCAACGCAGCTTCCAACGCCTTGGGCCTCGACTTGACCCAGGTGCCTCTGACGCCGGAATATGTGCTGTCAATGATCAACCGCACCTGTTGATCAGTATTGGAAGCAGCAGAATAACCATCCTCCCGAAGGGTGGGAACATAGCGAGTCCCCGGCGATTTTCAACTGAAATCCGCCGGGGAATCGCTTTTGGCGCCAAAGGTCATCCGTTCCGCCTGACGGATGATGATGCTTCCATTCCGCCGTGACGTGCTATGTCAAGTTCTGGAAGGACAGTCACCGAAGTGGCCTGTCGTCGGCCTTTGTGCCGTTGGATTTCGCCAAGGGCGAAGCCTTTCAGTTCGACCGGAGCGAGGCGTTGGCGGAGCTTGGCGGCGTCTTCCATACGCTTCAGGTGGTCCAGGTGCGGCGTCGCCACAGCCGGATGCGTTTTTGCGCGGCCTCCCCCCGCGATGCCGTCAAGCGTAAGAACCGCCGGCCGACGCTCGTAAAACCCGGCCAAGCACACGAACTGGATAATGGAATCGCCTCTTCCCCACGGCTTGGTACCTCACCACAATTCCTTGGCAAAGTACGCCGCCGCTTTTTTTTCAAATCTCATACTCCATCAGCAACTGCACGTTTTCTTAACGTAAACGGCTCAATCCCACATCGGACTCCGTCACTTCGAGACGTCGGCCTGATTGCTTCGCGCCCTTACAGATCTGAAGATCGATAAATTCGAGCTTGAGGCCGCGCACCCACGACAAAAAGCTTGACGCGACCGCTACGTTTTGCTATCTTACTCAAATCGGTTGCCGAGGTAGCTCAGTCGGTAGAGCACTAGACTGAAAATCTGGGTGTGGGCGGTTCGATTCCGTCCCTCGGCACCACTTGATTTAAAAGGGGTTCAGCAGAAATGCCGAGCCCCTTTTGCTTGCCTGAAACGTCAAAAGTACCATAAATCCGGGGGAAACCTTCAGGGGAGGAAATGGGCCTCGGGGGTGAGGCGGCAACTTTCACGGCGCAGTGAACGTCAGGTTGGGAAAGGCCAAGCTGGCGGGCGGCTTCGCGTTCGCCGGAGCGAAGACGGCCACCTTGGGGTTTTTATTCAGGTTGAATCGAAACTGCTTCGAACACCCACGGCTCAGCGGGCAAGTCCCCCTGATCTGCTGCGGCCAAGGTTGATGCCCTACGGGAATGGAGAGTTCCCGTAGGGCAGTTTTCGTTTATCGCCGGTTAAACCAGCGGCCCACTACGACTGAAACCAGGACGCCGGCCACAAAAGCGGCCAAAACTTCCCGGGGTCAAAATAGCGGGACTCCTTGATATTCATCTCGTCAGTATGGTATCGGCCGACAGCCGGTGGGTGCTATTTGTCTTCCAGCATCATCTCCACTTCGGCCATGCGGCCTTCGGCCAGATCGGGAGAGATATAGACCTGGCCGCAGCCGGGGCAGCGCGGGAGCTCCACCGTGAAATTGTGTCCGAGATAGTTCAAGGTCACCGGACCTGGCGCCAGGGCCAGATGGCAACGGCCGCAGAACGGCGTATCCTCCGCCGGGTTCGCTTCTGGCCGCTTATCTTCCGCCATGCTCCGCTCCTTCCCGCACCCGCATTTTATGTCGCCAGGCCGCCAGCAAGGCATACCGTCCGTCCTCCGTGACCCGGTAGCGCGCCCAATAGGTCAACGGACCGAGTGCCAAATGGGCCGTGCGCGAACCGTCGGGGTGGCCGATCCAGGCTCCGCCCGGAGCCTCGGCCTGGGCGATTGCCGCTTCGAGGTCTTCGGCCGGGATGATGGCCGCATCCAACCGGGCGGCCAATTCCGACGGTATGTCCAGGCGGATGGCCGGAGCGGCCGGCCCCGGCGCGCCCTCCCCTGCCGACCCGACCCGGTCCAGTTTCAATTGCCGTCGGTTGACCCGGCGTTGGGACAGATGGGGCGGCGGTCGCCGGGCGCGGAGCGGATCCGGGACGAAGAGCACATCCAGCAGGTGCAGGGCTCCATGGCCGGCGGCGGCCAGGCGGTCCCGGCAATTAGCGCAATACGTCAGATACGCCATTCCATCCGGGGCCGGACCAATGAGGGCGGCCAGACCCGCCGCCATTTTGGGGCCGGCCGCCCCGGCCAGTCCGCCGTAGCCGCAGCAATCGGCCGCATCGGCGGACCGCTCCTGAAATTTCCGACCCAGCCCGGCCAGGATCGAGCGGATCGCGTTTTGAGCTTCAGGATCGAACCGGCTGGCGCAGGGGTCGAAAACGGCCAGGGGCTGGGACTGGTCGGCAGTTCCCCGGCGGTTGAAGTGACGCTCCATCAGGGACCACAGGGAGACGCTTTCCATTTCCGGCCGTTCGCGCCGCACCAGTTCCCGGCAGGTGGGGCAGGACAGAACCAAACGCGGCCGGCCGGCCGCCTTCCAGCGCGACTGAATCTCATCAAGGGCGGTTTCGAAACCGGCCCGGTCTCCGGCCCATAGAGAGGGCGCCCCGCAGCAGCCGGTCAGGAGGGCGGTGCGGCCGGGAAAGACGGAATCCAGCCAGCCATACGCCTGGTGGACATAGGCAGGGTCGGAGGCCCCCAACTGGCACCCGGGGAAAAACAGCCATTCCGGCTGTTGCGGCCCCTCATAAAAAGCCGCGTCCGGGCCGCTGGCCATGGCCTGATCGGCCAGCCAGAAGTCGTGAGCGGCGGTGGGCAACTGGCCGTCGCGGCGCAACTGCGCCCGGGCCTCCTGATACATTTGGCGGAAGTTCAGGCCCGCCGGGCACACCGAGTCGCAGCCGCCGCACTGACGGCAGGCCAGAATCGGCCGCAAGGCCGCCTTCTTGGTGAAGGTCAGCTTGTTGACCGTGCCGGCCACGTTGAGAAAGACGCGTTTAGGCTCGGCCGCCGTGGCTCGCAGCACGTCGCAGGCTTCCAGGCAATTTCGGCAGGAGCACACCAGGCACCGCGCCGCTTCGGCCCGAGCGGCGTCGGCCGTGATCTGGCCCGGATCGTCCGGCAGGCTCGACGATGCCGCCGACGCTATGCTTGACTCCCGCCGGAATGGGCGGAAGCGCGGTCGCCCGGGCGGCTCCTCCACCCGGCCCACCTTGGCCTGGGATTCCAGGCGATAGGACCATTCCACGCCCAGCCGCAAAGACCGCATGAGGCCCGCCGGCCCCTCGCCGTCCGCGGGCTCCGGCGCGACCAAGACACCCGGCCCGGTCAGGTGCGCCAAACCAGGAACAGTGATCAGGGCGGCGTCGAACTCCCGGCCGGCCAACGCCGTGATTTCGGTATTGAGCCGTAATTCAAGAAATTTGCTCACGGCCCGCAGCTCATTTTCGAGAGCCGCCGCCGGCCATGGTTCGGCGGACAAAAGCAGCCGGCCGCCCGGCCGATCCCGCCGGTCCGAGAGCTCCACCGCGAAGCCCCGTCCGGCCAGCTTCACCGCCGCCGCCAAGCCGACCGGCCCGGCCCCGACGATCACTATACGCTTGTTTTGCGGCGGCACGAAATACGCGGGCACGGGCCTTGAAGAGAGTTCCCGCCAGAGGAAGCTCTCCAGATTTTTCAGGCGGATGCTTCCGCCCGAATCCCGACGGTCGCAGGCCTCCCGGCACGGCTCCGGGCACAGAGCGCTCACCAGGCCCGGAAAAACGGCCTGAGAACGGTACAACTTGGCCGCGGCCCCGATCAGCCCGGACTTGAGCTTGCCGATGAGGTCCAGAATGTCCAGACCCAAGGGGCAGGCATCGGCGCACGGCGGCGGCTGGTCGGCCAGGCAGCGTTTACTGTATTCGGAAATATCCATCGGTTAATTCCTGAAAAACGGAGAGGTTGGGATGCATGCTTTTTATCCGTCCTGAAGTTGCTCAACGCCTGGCCCCTTTTTGGCCGCCAGTGGGAAATGACCGTAGAAAGATCTTTTGCCGAAAAATATTTTTCCGCAAAAGATCTTTCCATGCGAAAGATAAACGCGGTCCCATAGTCGTCAAGCGTATCGTCACAGATCAAAGCCGTTTTCCTTGTCGTCGATGGCATACCCGGCCGACCGTAGTCTTTTGATGCGATAATATAGGGCCTGCCTCGACAGCCCGAGGAAATCAGCGGCCTTTGTTATCATATGGTCATTTCTGGTCAAGGCGTTTTTAATAAAATCAAACTCGATTTTATTCAAAGCCTCCGTCATGGGTATGGGGTTCGAAAAAAAATTTTTCGAAGGAGCGGGCGGAGGCTGTTTCGAGGATCCCGGCCGATAGCGCAGCTTTTTTACAAACAGCCGGATCAATGCTGTCAAATGACTGGTTTCAATGCATTTTTCTGTTGGGTCAAGCATGGTGAGCGCATGCTCAAGGCAATGTTCCAGCTCCCGGACGTTGCCGGGCCAGGGGTATATTTGAAACACATCCAAAACTTCAGAGCTGATATTGTTTATGGTGAAAGACAAATGCCGTTTAAAGGTATTTAAATAGAATGATATAAAATAATTAATGTCATCACGGCGCAGCCGGAGCGGGGGAACAGACAAAGTGATGGCGGCCAAGCGAAAATAAAAATCCTCACGAAGTTTATTTGCCTGAATAGCCGCCAGGGGATCAACATTGGTGGCGCTGATAATGCGGCAGTTTATCGGCCGCATTTTCTTTTCACCGAGCCGCTGCACTTCTTTCTCCTGCAGCACTCGTAAAATTTTAGCTTGCAATTCAAGGGGCATGGAGTTGACTTCATCTAAAAACAAGGTGCCTCCACTGGCCAATTCGAAAAAACCGGGGCCGTCCACAGCCCCGGTAAAAGCCCCTTTGGCGGTGCCGAACAAAATGCTTTCAAACAATGTTTCCGGAATGGCGGAACAGTTGACCGCCAAAAACTGTCCGTCGGCGTATTGACCGGCATTGTGAATGCTCTGCGCAAAAAGCTCTTTGCCTGTGCCGGTTTCGCCGAAAATCATTATATTGGCATTGCTTAACGAGGCCTTTTGGGCCATTTTAATCGTATTTTTAATCTCCTGGCTGATGCCGACAATATCGTTGAAAGAAAACCTGGTTCTGTTGGCGCGCGTTTTGGTGTTTTTTGATATGCCGGTATTCAGATCAAAAGCCCAGCGGGCAATCATCTGGATTTGGTTGATGTCATAACCAATAGTGGCCACGGCCTGCAACCGCCCGTTTTCAAAATAGGGTTTGGTATCCAGCAGGCAATCCACTCGACGCCCGTCAGGCAGATAATAGAGGGCTTTTCGGAAAGGCACCGGACGTTTGGTTTTCGTGGTGAAATGGTTGAAGCGCCCCAGATGCTTGTAAACTTCGGCCTCCGGCCGGCCAATGACCTCATCCCGCTCCAAGCCGTCACAAACGGCCGCGGGCAAGTTCATCCAGATGATGTTTTCCTGCTCATCGGTGATATACACTCCCTCCATGAGGTTATCCATCACTTCTTTAAAAATGTTGTTTTCAAACCTGAGCCGCTCCAGTTCCGCCAACGGCTCGTCGGATTGATCATGAGTATCCTGCGAATCGTGTATAATTTTTTTTGTACACATCAGTGAGGCACCCGATGTAGCCGGCAAAACAGCCCGGCTCTTGCCGTGAAAGAGAAACCCAACCAAAAGGCCACGTGCTTTCAGGCCGGCCAACTAAAGCGTTTTGCAATTTAATCGTCATAATACATTTTGACAAAAGGCCAAAACATCCGGGCACTTTTCATTTCATGCCCATGACATTTAAACAGAAAAGTGCTCTAAAGCGACAAACAAAGGCGGAATCTGGTTTCGCGCGGTTCTGAAAGCCCATAATCTCCGGCAGAACCAGGGACGCTATTTTTAATTATTGACCCGGTGTTCTAAATTATATCTCATGCGCATTACCTTATTTATGAAATGACTTCCAGTATTATGATAACATAAAGGCTTCACAAATACCATTCCGGATTCCAGGCGCCTCCTCTCTCTGCTCTGTCATCCCAGGCCTCCTCGGTCATGGCATATTTGTTGCTGAAAATACAGTCAAGAGCGAGCGCCGCTGGAGACACTCTGGAGACCGTCAGGCTGAACCGTACGCCTGACTCGCAAAAAACCTGCTGCCCAAACGGCCTGTCGATCGCGCCGGCCTGAAGACTGGGGACGCATCCCTGACCTTGCCTGTCAGCAGTCACTACCCGGCGGCAGGCATATCGCCAACGGCTGTTTTTGCCAGTGGCCTGAAGCTGGAGCTTCCCCGGTCAAGTCGTGCGGATTTGAGGCGAACTGGAGGTGATTTATGATACGGCAAACATCCGCCGGCTACCTGACTATGTCGGGTCTGAGCCTGAACCTCTTTTCACAGCGGGATATTGAGGCCATACATCAAGACACGCTGGAGGTGATGTTTAACACCGGATTGTACGTTGAGAGCCAAAAGGCCCGGAATTTCTTTAAAAAAGGAGGCGCCAAAGTCGACGAAGACCGCCGGATCGTCAAAATTCCTCCCTATATGGTGGAAGAAGCCATCAGGACGACGCCGTCCAGTTTCATTCTCCATGGCCGCACTCCCGACCGGGACCTGGTCATGGGACGCGATCATGTCAATTTCTGCAATTTCGGCGAAGCGATTATGATCCTGGACCCCTTCACCGGCGAGCACCGGGAAACAACGTATGACGATTACTGTTCGCTGGCGGCTTTCATTGAGGCCATGGATGAAATTGACTTCTGCTTCGACAACGCCATCGCCCGGGACAAGCCGCCATATATGAACGCCCTTTGGTGCGCCCTGGGGTCCATGGCCAACACCACGAAACCCTATCTGGTGGCGCCGGAGGACGAGCGCACCGCCGACTATTTGATCGCCATGTCGGAAATCGCCGCCGGCGGTTCGGAGAATTTCGGGCGGCGTCCCGGAGTGGTCGGCGGCGGGTGTCCGCAAAGCCCTTTAATGTATTCCAGCGGTTTTTGCGAAATCATAATCGCCTACGCGGAGCGCAATCTGCCCACCAGCATCCTGTCCATGGCCATGAGCGGCGGATCATCCCCAGTGACTCTGGCCGGCACCCTGGTTACCCATAATTCCGAGGTCTTGACCGGCGTGGTACTCAGTCAGCTGGTCCGGCCCGGCGCTCCGGTCCTGTACGGCAGTTCCACGACCGCCATGGACCTGCGCCTGGCCTCGGCCTCGGTCGGCTCTCCTGAACTGGCCTTGATCAGCGCCGGCGTGGCCAGTTTGGCCAAACGCTATCAAATTCCCTCGCTGGTCGCCGGCGGGTAGGCGGACAGCAAAACGGCCGACTTCCAACTGGGCATGGAAAAAACCATGACCGCGCTGCTGCCCGCCCTGGCCGGGGCCAATCTCATTTACGGCCTGGGAATGCTGGACTCGGGCATTACCATCAGCCACAGTCAGCTGCTAATCGATTGCGAACTGGCCGGATTTGTACGGCGGGCCTTACGGGGCGTGCCGGTCAATGAAACCACCGAGGCGGTGGAACTCATTAAAAAAATCGGACCCAGAGGCCAGTTCCTGACCCAGAAACATACCCGGCAATACATGCGGGACAACTTTGATCCGATGCTTTGCGACCGTCAAACCAGGCGGAACTGGGTTAAAAGGGGTTCCCAAAGCATTGGCCAGGTCGCGGAAGACCGCACCAGGCACATTATTGAAACCTATAAGCCCCAACCGCTGTCAGACAAAATACTGGCCGAGTTGGACGCTTTGATCCGGAAGGCGGAAATTGAATTGAGGCCATAACCGGCCGCTACAAGGAGGTCATAGAGCCATGATGTACAATGTCAGCCAAAATTGGTCTTTCTGGGGACGCGGCATGTTTTCCGAAATGGAATTGGAGTGCCTTCACAACAGCACTTTGGATATTCTGGAAAATACAGGAGTTTTGGTGGAGGAAGAGGAAGCTTTGCGCCTTTTCGCCGCCGGCGGCGCCGATGTGAACCGGTCGACGGGCATGGTGCGAATCCCCAAATGGATGGTCGAGGAAGCGATCATAACGTCGCCCCGCAGCTTTCGGCTGGCGGGACGGATGCCCGAGTCGGACTATATGCTGGAAAACGGGCGGGTCGGCTTTACCAGCATCAGCGTCGCCGTGAACGTCAGGGACATGGACACCCAGGAAGTGCGGCCGAGCACTAAAAACGACCTGGAAGTGTTTACCCACATTATGGATCAATTGGAGCATTACAATATCTGTCTCTACCCGCTTCTGCCCACCGACGTGCCGGCGGAAAGCGCGGACATGCACGCGCTGCAAGCCTATCTGGAAAATACCACCAAGCATGTCATGCTGTGCGCCAACGACAGCATCACGGCCCAGGCCATTATCGCCCTGGCCGCGGAAGTGGTCGGCGGCCGGGACAAGCTCAAAGACCGCCCGATTTTGTCGGTGATCGGCTGCCCCAAAAGCCCCTTGAGCCTGTCCACCGAAGTCACGGTGGGCCTCATCGCCTGCGCCAAAGTGGATCTGCCGGTGGTGGCCATGCCCATGGCTCTTTCCGGGGGAACCGGGCCGGTGACCCTGGCCGGCACCTTGGTCCAGCATAACGCCGAGGTGTTGAGCTGCCTGGTTTTATCGCAACTGGTGAAAAAAGGCGCCCCTTTCATCTACGGCTCCTGCACCACGTCCATGGATGTCAGGCGCGGCCAGTGCACCACCGGTTCGGCCGAACACGCCATGTTCGCCGCGGGCACCACCAGGCTTTCGCAATATTACAAACTGCCCTATATTGGCCCCGGCACCTGGACGGACAGCAAAATAAACGATATGCAAGCCGGCTATGAAAAGGCGCTGAGCACCCTCCTGCCCGCCCTGGCCGGGTCCAATCTGCTTTTTGGCGGCGGCTGCCAGACCGGCGGGCTGGTGGCTGATTTCGCTACCTTAGTGGCGGATAACGATCTGTTTAAAATAGTCCAGTTCATTTTGCGAGGCATTCCGCTGGACGAGGAATCGCTGGCCCTGAAAGTCATTAAAGAGGTCGGGCCGCAAAATGAATACATGACTCATAGGCACACGTTGAAAAATATGCGGTCGGGCCAGTGTTGGCCGGAATTTTTCAACCGCGACTCGGCGGAAGGCTGGAAAAACAAAGGCCGCCCCACCGTGGAAAAACTGGCGCTGGAAAAGGCCAAAACACTGCGGAGCAGAGAGGCCCGCCATCCCTTGCCGGCGGAAACCAAGGCCCGCCTGGCCGACATCATCAAGCAGGCGGAAAAAGAAAAAGGGGTCAAATAGTAACCCGGCAACTTCAGAAGCCAGTTCCCGGCCGCTGAAGTCCAGTGATTTCGGGCTGTGGCGAAATCACGAGCCTGACCTATTTAGAGCACTTTTCTCTTTTAAGGTCATGGGCCTGAATCGAAAAATGCCCGGACGTTTTGGCGTTTTGTTTAATGTACTATGCCATTTAAAATGCAAAACGCTCTGGTGGCCGGAGTAATAAAGACTTTTCCAATATGGCCCGTGACGGCGATAACCAGACCAGGCGTTTTAGGTGTTCTATAAAACGCTGGAAATGGAGCGATGCATATGATGTTGAATCAGACACGAACAGGACTGCTGTTTTCACTGCTCTCCGGCATTTCCTGGGGTACGTTCGGCGTATTCTGCACACTCTGCCTGAGTGTCGGAGTCAGTGACTACTCGCTGGTGGCGCTGACCCCCGCCGCCCTGATCATATATTTTTTCGCCCGAGTCATGTCAAAGCCGCATGTTTTAAAAGGAATCCCCAAAATTTTGCTCATCGGCATAATGGTTCAGGGCGGATTCCTCAACAATTTCATGAACTACTGCTACACCCAGGCGTTCAACGCCAACATGCCCGTGGCGGTGACTTCCACGGTGGCCTTTTGCAATGTGTATGTCATTATGGTGGTTTCCAAATTCGTTTTCGACTATAAAATCACCATTCCCAAATTGTTGTCCGCGACCCTGGCCCTGATCGGCGTCTGTCTGGTTCTGGGCCTGTTCACCGCTTCGGATGGACAAATTACCTTGATCGGCACCGTCTGGACCATTTTAATCGCCATCACCTTGGGCCTGAATATGGTGTGCGATAAGTATTTTCTGAATAACGGCGTGGATCCCGATGCGTTTATGTTTATTCTGTGCGTCGGTTCACTGGCCATCATGTGGGGGTTCCTGGTGAACCCGGTGGAAATGTTCACCAACATATCGACGGCCGTTGCCGGCAATTCCACCGCGCTGGTCTACGTTCTGGGTTTTTGCGCCGTCCCGGGCATTCTTTGCTATGCTCTGATGCTGGAAGGCATCAAGCGCATCGAACCGTCTCTGTTCGGCATCTGCTATTCCATGGACCCGGTGACCGCGACGGTTCTGGGCCTCGTCGTCTTTGCCCAGGCCATCGCTTTTAACCAGATCATCGGCATTGTGATCATCGTTGCCGCCGTCAGCTATCTGAACTGGACCGAGGGCAAGGAAGAAACGCTGGCCGGGGGCAAGGAGGAAGCGTTGGCCAAGACCTGAGTCTTCAAGTGATGGCCGTTTGCCTGATTCACGCCGAATGTGATACCATAATTCCGGAATATTTGGGCTGAGCGGGAAAAGGAAATGGCGGAATCCACGGCTCTTGACCATACCCTCCAAGAGGTGCGCATGTACGATTTCATCAGCATCGGAGAAATTCTGGTGGACCTGACCCCGGCCGGGGCGGATCCTTCGGGCCGGATGCTCTATCAGGCCAACCCCGGCGGAGCGCCGGCCAACGTGGCCTGCGTGGTGGCCAAATTCGGCGGACGGGTCGCCTTCATCGGGACGGTGGGCGACGACGCGTTCGGCCGCTCCTGCCTCGCCGCCCTGCGCGAAGCCGGGGTGGACGTGGGCTTTTCCGCCATATCCGTGGACCGGCCCACCACCCTGGCCGCGGTGGGCCTGGATGCGGGCGGCAACCGTTCCTTTTCCTTCTATCGGACGCGGACCGCGGATTTGGAGCTGTCTCTGCAAGGCCTGCCCGAGGATCTCTTCAGCGGAACGCAGGCACTCCATTTCGGGTCGCTGTCCCTGGCCGCCGGCCCCGCCCGGGAAGCCACCCTGAAAGCCGTGGAAATGGCCCGCCAGGCCGGCCGCCTGGTGTCTTTCGACCCCAACTTCCGGGCCATGGTCTGGGAGTCTCCGGACCAGGCCCGGCGGGAAATCAACGCGGCCGCGCCCCTGGCCACGGTGCTGAAGATTTCCCTGGAGGAGGCCGAGCTGCTTTTCAACACCTCCGATCCCGAACGGGCCTGCCGCGAGGCCCGGGCCCGCTTCGGCACGCCCCTGGCGGTGGTGACCCTGGCCGAGCACGGCTGCTGCGCCTTCCTGGGCGGACGCCTGTTCCGGGCCCCGGCCCACCCGGTGGACGTACGGGATACCACCGGGGCCGGCGACGCCTTTTGCGGCGCCCTGGTGTATTACCTCATCGCCAACCGCAAGACCGGCCTGGATCTCAGCGACGGGGAAGTTTTGGAAATGCTGGCCCTGGCCAATGCCGCCGGCTCCCTGACCACCACCCGGCTGGGAGCCATCGGGGCCATTCCGAGCCTGGCGGAGGCGCGCGCCCTGGCCGGTTTCGGCTGAGGCCGTTTCCAACAGAGGTTTCGTTCAGTTTCTACGCCGGGACATGCCAAAGGCCGGGAGCCGACGCTCCCGGCCTTTTTATGCCGGCGGAATCCGTGGGAAAGGTTACAGCTGGTCCTTGGTCATGACGGTGACGCCGGTGTCGACCAGCTTTTCGCCAGTATACCCTTCGGGGCTGAGAACGGCGGCGGCACACTTGATGCCCATTTCACCCATCACGGCCGGGTTCTGCACCATGGCGGCCAAAAGGGCGCCGGATTTGATGAGGTTGCGGATGGAGTCGGAATTGTCGAACCCCACCCCGATGACCTTGTTGCCGTCTTCCTGGATGGCGTTGCCGGTGCCGGTGGTGGAGCCCTCGTTGGTGCCGAAGATGCCGGCCACACCCTCGGTGATGTAGTTGGCGGCAATGTCCTTGGACCGGGCCACGTCGCCGTCGCCATACTGGGTGGCCAGGATGGTGAACTTGGTGCCTTGGAAGGCCTCCCGGAAGCCGGCTTCACGGTCGGCCACGGACTGGGTGGCGGCGTTGACGTTGACCACGCCGATTTTGCCTTCGGTGAGGCCCTTGGCCTTCAGGGCGGCCAGCATGGTTTCACCGGCGGTATGGCCGGCGGCCTTGTTGTTGGTGGCAAAGGTGGCCACGCCCGGGAAGTCGGCCGGGGAGTCGACATAGACGATCTTGACGCCGGCCTGGTCGGCTTCCTTAAGGGCGCTGGTGACCGCGTTGGGTCCGTTGGCGGCCAGGAGTATAACCTTGGCCCCGGCGGCGACCGCGTTGTTGATGATCTCGATCTGCTTGGCGTCATCCTTGATGTCGGGCGCCATCCAGGTGTAGTCGATGGTGCCCGCTTCCTTCACGGCCGCTTGGCAGCCTTTGTTCATGTTGGCCCAGTGCTGGTCCATCTGGTCCATGGTGATGAGGTAAACCTTGGGGTTGTCGGCCGCGCCGGCCGCATTCGCGCCCAGGGCCAGGGCCAGCACGCTTAAAAGAACCGCCAGAACTGTACGCATGATCCGTTGCCTCCTCGTATTGGGGCGGGCGCGGCCCACCCGGTTGGCGGTCGACGAATGTCGACGACTGCGGAAAAAAAACGTTCAGGCCTTGGCCGCCGGGCGGCGCAGGCCCTTGAGCATGCCCTTTCTCAGAACCACATCCAGGAGGACCGAGACGATGACGATGGCCCCGATGACGATGTTGCGGATGGCCACCGGCGCCCCGGCGAACTGGAGGCCGTTCTGGAGAACGCACCAGATGCCCGCGCCTATGACCGTGCCCAGGAGAATGCCCTGGCCGCCCAGGGTGGAGACCCCGCCGATGACCGCCGCGGCCACGGCGTAGAGTTCGTACATGGTGCCGGCGTCCATCGAGCCCATGCCGGTGGTGGCTGTGAAGGTCAGTCCCACCATGGAGGAGCAGAACGCGCTGATGATGTAGGCCAGGATGATGGTGCGGGAGATGTTGACGCCGGAAAGGCGGGCCGCTTCCAGGTTGCTGCCCACGGCGTAGATGTGGCGGCCCAGCCGGGTCTTGCTGAGAAGCAGATGGAAGAACAGCCAGAGGATGAAGGCCAGCCACACGGAGTTATAGACGCCCAGGGTCTGGCCGTAATAGAACACGTCGCGGAAAAACTCCGCCCCGTCGCCGATGGCGTCGGTGTTGTAGTTGTTATTGACTATCTGGGCTATGCCTCGGGCGATGATCATGGTCCCCAGGGTGGCGATGAAGGGCGGGAGCTTGCAGTTGGCCACCAGGACGCCGTTGGCCAGGCCCACCACCAGGCAGGCGGCGATGGTCAGGACCACGGCCGCCCAGGGATCCACGCCCTTGGTCATGAGCGTGGCCGAAACCATGCAGCTCATGCCGGCCACCGAGCCGATGGACAAATCGATGTTGCCGGTGATCAGCACGTAGGATTGGGCGATGCCCACCAGGAGGATCGGCACGATCTGCCGCGAGAGGTTGGCGATGTTGCGTTCCGAAAAGAACATCGGGTTCAGGTAGCCGAACACCAGGCCCAGGAGCACCAGGCCCAGGCCCACGGTGACGACCTGTCCCATGCCTCGGGTGGCCATGACGCGTTTGATCAGACTCCGGGACTTCTCCAAGATCGTTCCTCCTGCTTCAGGGGGTGGGGCCGGCCGGGGCCGGCTTGGCCTCGAAACGCACGGCCAGTTCCAGCACCTTATTCTGGGTGGCCTCGGCGGCCGAAAGTTCGCCCGTGATGCGGCCCTCGCACACCACGACGATGCGGTCGGCCATGCCTAAGAGCTCCGGCATTTCGGAGCTGACGAACATCACGCCGATGCCCTTCATCTTCAGGGCGTTCATCAGGTGATAGATTTCCACCTTGGCGGCCACGTCGATGCCGCGCGTGGGCTCGTCGAAGATCACCACGCGGGAGTCGCGGGCCAGCCATTTGGCCACCACCACCTTCTGCTGGTTGCCGCCCGACAGGTTCTCGGCGTTCATCTCGGGGCTGGCCAGCTTGATGGACAGATCTTCCACGGCCTTGTCGACCATGGCGTCCTCCCGGCGGACGTTCACCACCCCGGACGGCCCGCACAGAAGGTCCAGGTTGGGCAGGGCGATATTGTCGCGGACTGGCAGGCGGGTACAGAGGCCGTCCTTCTTGCGGTCCTCCGGCACCAGGACCAGACCGGCCCGGATGGCGTCCGACGGGCGGGTGATCTTCACGGGGTGCCCGTCGAGCGTGATCTCGCCGCTTTCCTTGGCGTCCACGCCGAAGATGGCCCGGGTGATCTCCGTGCGGCCGGCCCCCATGAGGCCCGCGAACCCCACGATCTCCCCTTCGTGGAGGCTGAAGCTGACGTCCCTCACCATCCTGCCGGCGTTGAGGCGTTCGACCCGGAGGAGTTCCCGGCCGCGCGGCCGGTCGACGCGGGGGAATTTTTCCACAATCTCGCGGCCGACCATGTGGGCGATGATCTGGCTCAGGGTGGTGTCGGCATAGTTCGTCTCGGCCACGCGGCGGCCGTCGCGCATGATGGTGACGCGGTCGACGATGTGCTGCAGTTCGTCCAGCCGGTGGGAAATGTAAATGATGCCGCGCCCCTCGGCGCGCAATTTGCGGATGATGGCGAAAAGGTCCTCGATCTCACCCGCGGTGAGGGCCGAGGTGGGCTCGTCCATGATCAGGACGCGGGCGTCGACGGACAGGGCTTTGGCGATTTCCACCATCTGCTGCTTGGAGACGGGAATGTCGCCGACGATGGTGTCGGGGTCGATGTCCAGGTTCAGGCGTTCGAGCGCCTCGCGGGAACGGTCGCGCATTTCGCGGTCGGACAGGAAGGCGCCGCGCCGGATCTCCCGACCCAGGAAAATGTTTTCGGCCACCGAGAGCTGGGCGCACATGTTCAGTTCCTGGTGGATCATGGCCACGCCCAGGGCCAGGGCCCTGGCCGGGGTGAGGTGGCCCGCCTCGCGGCCGAAAAGCTTGACCACGCCGGCGTCGGGCTCGTGCACCCCGCCCAGTATTTTCATCAGGGTGGACTTGCCGGCCCCGTTTTCCCCCAAAAGGGCCATGACTTCGCCGGCTTTGAGGTTCAGCGACACGTCGTCCAGGGCTTTCACCCCGGGAAAGCTCTTGCTGACGTGCGCCATCTCCACGATGTGGTCGCTCATGAACCGCTCCGGGCCGCAGATCGGGCTACTGTTAAAAATCGTAGTTTCTCAGAAGATGGGCCGCCCCGGGATGTTCCGGGCCGAAATGCTTGAGCATCACCAGGTTCTCGCTCCGGCTGCGGTTGACGACGGCCACGCCTTTTTGGGCGGCCTCTTCGGTGACGAACATTTCGTCGGCGGTCAGCTCCCCGAAGCGGATGAGGCTCGGGCTTTCCACGTCCATCCGGTTCATGGCGCCGTGGCCCTGCACCACCAGAAGGCCGTAAGCCTCTTCATCGGCGACGGTGGCCGAGCGGCCGGGGAAGACGGTGAGCTCCTTGGCGCAGAAGTGGGGGCTGCCGTAGACGATCCACTTTTCGCCAAAACCTTTTTCGGCCATGGCGGCCTCGTCGGCGACCGGCACGGGCGTCAGATGGTGGCGCTTTTTGAAATCCGGGTCCAGGTTCAGCTTCCAGTCCAGGATGCCGAGGATGTATTCGTAATCGTCGGCCTTGTCCGGCGGGAAGGCGGCGGTCAGGGCCGAGCGGTCGGAAGCGCGGCCCTCGACCTGGGACTGGAAAAACGAGGCCACATCACTGGCCCGCTGGGGCTCATACGTCAACAGAGAACCCGGGGCGTGCAGGATGCCCGGGGGCACGTCCCAGCCGGTGCCCAGTTCCAGCCGGAAGGCCCGGGACAGATCCAGGATGTTGTTGTCGCCCCGCGAATCCCAGGCCCGGAGGCGGGCGGCCACGTCCTCTTTGGTGACGCCGGGATTCAGGCCGAAGAAGGTGTGGGGGAAATTGTTAAAAACGTTGTTCTGCTGCGGCGGGAAATAGTAGCCCTCGGGTTTGCCGCGCTGGCCGATGGCCGAGGCCACCGCGTCGGAAGGGTGGACGTGAAGGCCGATGGGCCCCATGTTGTCGAAAAGCTTGGCGAAGCTGACCCAGCCGCCGTACCGGTTCATGGGCCCGGCCCCGATGACAGCCTCGCCCATGAAGTCGATTATGTCCCGGAAAAGCACCCGCGCCGCGCCGCCGGAGGTTTCGACCACCACATAGCTGAGGCCTTCGTCGGGCGCGGTGTAGGGGCCGTTGTCGGCCGGAGTGACGGAGGACAGCCAGCGTTCGTCGATGCCGCCCTTGGCCCCGCCGTAGGCGTAGTAGTCGCGCGGATCCAGTTTCAGCCGGCGGCCGGGGGTGAGGAACTGACGGGCCACCCAGGCCGGAGCAAAACGCAGGATGCCGCCCGTTTTCGAGAGCTCGCCTTCTATCAGCCGCCTGGCGTCGTGGAAAGACATAAGCCGTGACCTCACTTGAAGGATTTGTCCCAAAGAGGGCGCCGCCACGCCAAAAATTCGTGTCAGATTATAGCAAACCCGTGAAAACCTTGCAAGTCTACGCCGCAAACTGGGGAAGAAGGCCGGCGGAATCAGTGGAAAGCCATGGCAATCTTTACCTTTGTGATTTTGACCGGGTAACGGGAGGGAACCGGAACATGTCATTGAGTCGGCGGGCGCGAAAAAAAACAAATGGCGCGTACACGCGTGAATACCTTGGCTGGGGCGTGTTCGCGCTGACGGCGAGGTGAATCGATTTTATGTCCCGCCCGGCCCTCAAAAACGGCCGCGCCCGAATACGCCAGGCGCGGCGCCGCCCCGCCCCCGGAAAAGCCTTCGGATTTGACCGCCCCGATCTTCATGTATTATGGTATAATAAACGATAGTACTCCGGCAGCTAAAGCTTGGGCAGGCGGCGGTAAGCCCCGGGCGCCTCTTCCATGGGGGCCCCTTCTCTCGCGGAAAGACCAGTGGCCGCCGGAACTCAGCCAATAGAAAGGATTATGGAAGAATCCGCGCTCAAACTGACGGCGAACGCTCCGAAGCCGGGACCGGAAGAGGTCCTGGACGCCATCCCGGTGGGACTGCTGATCCTGGACCGGCAGGGCTTGGTCTGCGATCTCAATAAGCAGGCGGCCAGTCTTTTGGGAGCCCGCCGGGACATGGTGCTCGGCCGGCCCCTGAACGAGGTTCTGCCCACCGGATATAAAGATATCGTCAAAGCCGTGCGCTCCCCCCGACAGGTGGCGGGTCTTATCGTGCCCGAACTGCCCGACTGCCTGGTTCATGCGGTATCCCTCAAGGAACCCAACCGGGGGGCGGCCCTGACCATTTTCGACAAGCGGCTCTGGAACCCGCTGATCATGCAGGAAAGCACCCCCGATCCCCTTTCCCCGTATCTGCGCGACATTGTGGTCTCTTCGGCCGACGGCATCAGCGTGGCCGATCCCAGCGGCCGGCTGCTGGTGGTCAATCAGGCTTCGGCCGACAATTTCGGGGTGCCCCGTTCCAGCCTTATTGGCCAGTACGTCAAGGAACTGGTGGACAGCGGCCTGCAAGACAGCTGCGTCACCCCGGATGTCGTCCGGGAAAAGAAAAAAGTGACCAAACTGGTGGCGGCGCTGAAATCCAACAAGCAGCTCATCCTGACCGGGACGCCCATCATGGGCCCGGCCGGCCAGGTGCGGCTGGTGGTCATCAACGAGCGGGACATCACCGACCTGGTGGAGACCCAGCGCATTCTGGAAAAGGAACGGCAGCTCAACGAGAAATTTCAGGAGGAACTCAACGATCTCACCCTGGCCGAACTGCGGTCCAATAAAATCGTGGCCGGCAGCCAGGAGATGCTGAACTTCCTGCGTACGGCCTCCAAGCTCAGCCGCCTGGGGGTCTCGCGCCTCTTGTTGACCGGGGAAAGCGGCACCGGCAAAGGCCTGATGGCCAAATACATGCACGCCGCCTCGCCCCGGGCCAAGGAGCCCTTCATCGCCATCAATTGCGCGGCCCTTCCGGACCAACTGCTGGAGGCGGAGCTGTTCGGCTACGAAAAGGGCGCCTTTACCGGCGCCGATCCCAAAGGCAAGCCCGGCCTCTTTGAGCTGGCTTCGGACGGCACGATTTTTCTGGATGAGATCGGGGAGATGACCCTGCCGCTTCAGGCCAAGCTCCTGACCTTTCTCGACGACCAGAGTTTCATGCGCCTGGGCGACACCAAGGTGAAGCACAGTTCCTGCGCCGTCATCGCGGCCACCAACCAGGACCTCCAGGCCCTGGTGAACCGCCAGGCTTTCCGGCGGGACCTGTATTACCGCCTGGAGCATTTTACCCTGCACATCCCCCCTCTGCGGGAGCGGCCGGCCGACATCCCCCTTTTGGCCGCCAAACACTTGGAGGACCTGAACAAGGAGTACGGATTCCAGCGGCGCCTGGGCCCCAAGGCCTTGCAGGCCCTTTGCCGCTACAGCTTTCCCGGCAATGTCCGGGAGCTTCTGAACCTCATCCGGCAGGCCGTCATCTTAAGCGACGAGGACGATCTGGGCCCTTTTCTGACCGCCGCCTGCGCCGGAACGGGCGGGGCCGCTCCAGCGGCGGCCCGGACCGCCGCGCCGCCGCCCTCGGTCCGGATCGGGGAAGTGGCGGACGTGGGGGCCGGGGCCTTGGCAACCATGGAGGTGGAAAGCCTGCGCCGAGCTTCGGCCACCTGCCGCAACACCCGGGAAATGGCCGCCGCGTTGGGCATCAGCCAAGCCAGCGTGTCCCGCAAGCTGCGGCAGCATGGCCTCCCGTCGCCGGGGCGGAGAAGGCGCAAGCCCTGAGAGCGGCCGTGATTTTGAACCACCCCTTGAATCGACTTTTGAACCATTATTGAATCAACATGAATCAAAAAGTGACTCATTTTTTGGCCTCAACGATTCACCGCCCTGACCGGCCCCTTGGACGGTCAACATATAAACATGTTGCCCGTCATAGCCTGAGCCGTTCAACCCGCCCGGGCTTCAGGCTCTGATTGGCTTCGCGGCCAGCCCGGTTTCGGGTGGGCATATTTTTTGCTTTAATTCTGTCAAGAACGTCCGTTTCCACCAAGTCGAACGAAAACCGCCCCTCCGGGAGGGTGGTGTTGGCCTGTCCAATTCCGCCCCAGGAACGGAGTGGAGTGGTTTGGGTCCGCCGGCCGTCGGCGAGACGGCGGGCATTTACGTAAGCCTCGAGCCGGGGAAAGGAGAAAGCACCAATGACATTGCGCAAACCCATGGCCGGACTCCTGGGCAGTGGCGGGTTGCGGGTGGAGATGTTCACTCAAGAGGAACTGAGTGAGATCCACCGCGCGACCCTAGAGGTCCTGGCGCATACCGGGATTTTCGTCCAGAAGGAAGAAGCCCGCCAGCTGTTCGCCAAGTATGGGGCCACGGTCGACGAAAAAGAGAAATGCGTAAAGATTCCTCCCCACATGGTTAACGAAGCCATTGCCAGCGCGCCGGAAAGCCTGAAGCTGGCCGGCCGCGACCCCAGCCGGGACGTGGTTCTGGACGGCCGGCGGGTAACCTTTACCAATTTCGGCGAAGGCATCACCATCGACGATCCCTGGACCGGGGAACACCGGCCGACCACCAAAGACGACCTGCGCTACGTCACCCGCATCATCGACTCCCTGGACTGCATCAGCGTGGTGGAACGCCCCGTGGGCAGCCAGGACGTGCCGCCCCAGGTCCAATCCATCCACAATTACGAGGCCATGGTCAACAACACCTCCAAGCACTGTTTCGTCGGGCCCGGCGACGGCCGCAACCTGCGCACCATGCTGAAAATGGCCCGGGCCGCGGTGGGCGACGAACGGTATGAAAAGGCCGGGAGCCCGCTCTCGTTCATCACCTGCCCGGTTAGCCCTCTGAAGCTGGTGGACGACTGCTGCGACATCATCATGACCGCCGCCGAACAGGACGCCTGCGTGTGCGTCCTTTCCATGGCCATGGCCGGCGGCTCCTCGCCGGTGCACCTGACCGGCACCCTGGTGACCCACAACGCCGAGGTGCTGTCCGGCATCGTCCTGGCCCAGTTGGTGAAAAAGGGCGCCAAGGTCATGTACGGCAGTTCCACCACGGCCATGTACCTCAAACTGGCCAGCGCCTGCGTGGGCTCGCCCGAACTGGCCATGATCAACGCCGCCGTGGCCTGCCTGGCCCGGTATTACCTCTTGCCCAGCTGGGTGGCCGGTGGGTAGGGCGACAGCAAGATTCCCGACGCGCAAGCGGGCCACGAGAAGACTCTCACCGGACTGTTGCCGGCGCTGGCAGGGGCCAACGTCATCTACGGTCTGGGCATGGAAGAAATGGGAGTCAACTTCAACCTGCCGCAGCTCCTGATCGACGCCGACATCGCCGACATGATCATCTACACCCTTCAGGGACTGCCCGTCAACGACGAGACCCTGGCGGTGGACGTAATCAATTCCGTGGGGTACAAGAAAGATTTCCTGACCCACCGGCACACGTTCAAAAACCGCCACATCCAGTCCGATCCCCGTTTGATAGACCGCCAGGTCCGGGCCCGCTGGGAAGCGGGCGGCTCCACCACCATCGCCGAACGGGCCCAGAAGCTCTTTATGAAGCTGTACGCCGAATACAAGCCGATCCCCATGGCGCCCGAGGCTGTGGCGGCCGTTCGGAAAATCGTCAACGAAGCCGAGGCCGGATACGGCCTGTCCCCGAGCGACAAGTGACCTCCGCCGGAGCCGTCCCCCCGGGGGCGGCTCTCTCAACCGGCCGCCGGCCGTTATTCTGTTTGGAGTGTGCAGCCATGACTGGTACATCAGGCACCAAGATCGCCGTCTTTGGCGGCGGCATCATGGGGCAGGGCATTTGCCAGGCCCTTTTGATGGGAGGCTATGACGTCACCCTGTGCGACATTTCCGAGGCCGCCCTGGAAACGGCCAAGGCTCATATCGAGACCAGCCTGGAGGACCTGGCCGCCTTCGAACTCTTGAAAGACCCCCGGGAAGCGCTGGCCCGCCTGACCGTCACCACCGACAAGGCCGCCGCCTGCAAAGACGCGGCGATGATCATGGAAGTGGTGTTCGAGGATCTGGAGGTGAAGAGGAAACTCTTCGCCGAACTGGAATCGTATGCCGGCCCGGAAGCCATTTTCGCCACCAACACCTCCCATCTCAATCCCGAAGATATTTTTTCCCAACTGAAAACCAATCACCGCGCCCTGGCCGCCCACTGGTTCAACCCGGCCCAATTGGTGCCCCTGGTGGAAGTGGCCAAACTGAGCTATACCGAGGAAAAATATTGGCGCCGAACCATCGACCTGCTGAACGACGCCGGAAAAGTCGCGGTGGGGCTGAAGAAACCCATCCAGGGGCTGCTGATCAACCGCATTTTCAGCGCCATGGCCCGGGAAGCCTGTTATCTCAACGACCAGGGCGTGGCCGAGGTCGAGGAGATCGACAAGGCCGTCATGGCCACCATCGGCATGCGCCAGTTCTGCATCGGAGTTTTCAAGACCATGGACCTCGGGAGCCTCACCGACTGGCACCCCTGCCTGGAACTCCTCCTCCCCCTGATGGACAATTCCCCCACCCCCCCGGCCAGCATGACCAAAATGCTCAATGAAGGCCGTACCGGCATCCGGGCCGGCCAGGGGTATTACAAATACGACGTGTCGTTCGGCAGCGCCGAGACGGATAAGGAAATCCGCCGCCGCGACGAAATGCTCATGAAGCTTCTCAAGCTCCAGGGAAAACAATGGTGAGTGCATGAAAAACCTGCCCAGCGCCTTTTGGGATCCGGTCGCCCCGGAAATTATCGAAAAAGTCCACCAGAGCACCCTGGCCATCCTGGCCAAGACGGGCCTGAACTTCCACAGCCCGGCGGCGGTGGAGGTTTTCAAAAAGCACGGCGTCAAGACCGACGGCATCCGCGTCTATGTCGACGAAAAGACCGTGGAAAAAACCCTGGCCAGTTGCCCCAGAACCTTTAAGATCCACGCCCGCGACCCGGAAAAGACCGTGGACCTGGGCGCCAGGATGGTGGTGGCCACGGCCACCGGCGCCCTCTATCACGAGGACACCATCGACGGCCGCCGCCCGGCCCTGCTGAAGGATTTCATCAACGTCCAGAAGCTGTATCAGACCAGCGACGTGGTGGACATGACCGGCTATACCACGATCTACCCCAACGACGTGCCGGCCGAAAAGAAGTTTCTGGTGATGACCCGGAACTCCCTGAAATACACCAACAAGCCCATGATCAACCCCATGAGCCACACCGGCGAAACCCTGGCCATGCTGAAGATGCTGGAAATCGCCTTCGAGGACGGCGACATTTTCAAAAAGAAATGCGTCACCGGCGCCGGCATCACTCCCCTGAACCCCTTGCAGTACGGCGAGGAGGCCCTGGAGACCATGATGGCCTACGCCGAGCGGGGCCAGGCCCTCTTTCTGGCCCCGGCCTCGATGATCGGCCTATCGAGCCCCATCGACATCATGGGGACGGTGGTGCAGCAGAACGCCGAAATACTGGCCGGCATCGCCCTGGTGCAGCTCATCAACCCCGGCAGCCCCATCCTCTATATGCCGGGCTGCTTCACCGGCTATATGAAGACCGCCGGCTGCGCGGTCAGCGGGGCCGATTCCTATCTGGCCAACGCCGTCAACTTCCAGCTGGCCCGCCAGAAATACGGCCTGCCGCTCCGGGGCAACGCCTCCATCAGCGAAGCCAAGGAACTCGACGCCCAGGCCGGGGCCGAGACCATGCTGGGCATCCTCATGGCCATGCTGGGCGGAGTGAGCATGTTCCACATCTCCCTCGGCATTCTGGATTCCATTCTCTGCTTCAGCCCCGAAAAAATGATCATCGACGAGGAGATCTATTCCCGCTGCGCCCACATCATGAAGGGCCCGGCCGTGGAAGACAGGGACTTCGCCCTCGACGTCATCAACGAAGTGGGCCCCGGGGGCAGCTACATCACCCACAAGAGCACCCAGCGCAACTTCCGCAAGCTGTGGACCCCCACGGTCTCCAGTTGGGATTCCTATCAGCACTGGGAAGCGCACGGCAAATTGAGCATCGCCCAGCGCGCGGCGGAAGTGGTGGCCAAACGGTTGGCTCAGGCCGGCGAGACGAGTTTTATCTCCGCGTCGGCTGACAAGGCCATCACCGAAATTGTCGATCGCTGAAAGGGGAAGCCATGTCCGAGAGGAGAAAACGAGCGTCCGCCGCCATTGACAGCATGTTCAAGGCGCGGTCGGTGGCGGTGCCCGGGGCCTCCAACGACCCCGGCAAATTCGGCTACATGATGGTGCAGACCATCCGGGAGAGCGGTTTTACCGGCCGGATCTATCCAGTCAACCTGAAGGAGAAGGAGATCCAGGGGCTGGCCTGCTACCCGGACATCAAGAGCATTCCCGGGGCCGTGGACACTGTCCAGGTGCTGGTGCCTGCCAAATTCGTGCCCGGAATCCTCAAGGACGCCTCGGCCAAGGGCACCCGCTGCGTGGGCATCTGCAGCGGCGGCTTCCGGGAGATGGGCAATTTCGAACTGGAGGCCGAGGTCATCAAGACCGCCCATGACCACGGCATCATGCTCACCGGCCCCAACCAGATGGGCTTCGCTTATATGCCCAACAAGCTCAACACCCTCTTCTATCCCAAAATCAACGACGAGGGCGGGCGCCTGTCCATCGTCACCCAGAGCGGGGGCCTGGGCATGGGCCTGATCCAGTGGGCCCACGACGATGGCCTGCCCTTGTGCTCCGTGGTCAACCTCGGGAATCAAGTGGATTTGACCGAGTCCGACTTCATCGAATACTTCGCCGACGACGAGCCCACCCGGGCCGTCATCGTCTATCTCGAAGGCCTCGACGAAGGTCGCCGCTTGCTCGACGCCCTGGCCTACGCGACTCCGAAAAAGCCGGTGGTCATCATGAAGTGCGGCCGCACGGCGGAAGGGCAGAAGGCCGTGGCCAGTCACACCGGGAGCCTCGCCGGGGCTTATGAAGTCTTCGCCGGCGCGGCCAGGCAGTACGGGGCCATCCTGGCCCGCGACTTCCAGACCCTCTACGACTACGGCAAAATCTTTGCCTGTATCGACCGGAAAGTCGCCGGCAAACGGCTGTTCGTGGTCACCAACTGCGGCGGCCCCGGCACCCAGAGCACGGACGAGGCTTCGGCCCGGGGGCTGGAATTGCCCCAGATCCCGGAAGAAGCTTTAGCCGAATTCAAGGCCGCCGGCTTTTCCGAACTGGCCAGCATCCGCAACCCCTTCGACCTGGTTCCGGCCGCCTTCGGCGACAATCCCGAGGCCGCCCGTAAAGGCGTGACCCTGGTGGACAAGTACAATCTCGCCGACGTGATCCTCCTGTCCTGGGCCGATCCCATCGTGGGCGCGGTGGAGGTCATCAAGGATCTGCAGAAAAGCGTCAAGACGCCCCTGGTGGTCTCCTATATGGGCGGTCACGACCTGGCCCGCCGCGATGTGCCCATTATACAGGGCTTGGGCGTGCCGGTCTTTGGCGGCCCCGAAAGGGCCGTCCGAGCCATCGCCGCGCTGATGCGCTACTCCGGCCAGTCGGTCAATCTGTTCTGATAAAGGAGCGGTCATGCCCGGACACAGTTTTCTCCTGGAAACCGAAGCCGTCGAATACCTCAAACGGTTTCACATCGCCTATCCCGAGCACGGCCTGGCCCGGACTCCGGACGAGGCGGCGGCCCTGGCCGCGAAAATGGGCTTTCCCGTGGTGCTGAAGATCGTCAGTCCCCAGGTGGTCCATAAATCGGAGGCCGGCGGCGTGGCCGTGGGCCTGGATTCGGCCGAGGCGGTGCGGGACGCGGCCGCCCGGATCATCGACACGGTGCGGACCAAAGTGCCGGAAGCGCAAATCGAAGGGCTCCTGGTCTGCGCCCAAGCCCGACCCGGCGGGGTGGAAGTCATTGTCGGCGGCCTCTCCGACGCCATTTTCGGGCCCGCGGTCATGGTGGGCCTGGGCGGCATTTTCACGGAAATCCTCAAGGACGTGGCCTTTCGGGTGCATCCTCTGACCGAAGAGGAAGCCCTGGCCATGCTGGCCGAACTGAAAGGTTTCCCCATTCTGGCCGGGGCCAGGGGGCGGGCCGCGGCGGACCTCGACGGTCTGGCCAAACTGGTGGTGAGCGTGGCCAGGCTGATGAACGACTGCCCGGAAGTGGCCGAGCTGGATCTCAACCCGGTGCTGGTCTATCCGGACCAGGTGCTGCCGGTGGACGCCCGCATCAGTCTGCGGCAGGCGTAAAAGCCGGCGGAGCGCCCGGGCCGGTCCCAAGTTTTTTTTTTCGCAGGAAGGATGGAATCGATGTCTCACAGTATCTGGAATTACGGCAATCAGTACGACTGGATGGAAAAAATCCGCACCTCGTCCCTGCCCCCGGCCATCATCTGCTGCGCGGTCAACGGCGGCGTCCAGGGCAAGGAGGCCAGCCCGGCCATCCCCGAAACGCCCGAGGAAATCGCCGAGGCCGCCTACGGCGCGTATCAGGCCGGGGCCAGCATGGTCCACATCCACGCCCGCGACGCGGCCAACCTGGGCTCCGGCTCGGGCGATCCCGCGCGCTTCCGGGAGATCAACGGCCTGGTGCGGGAAAAGTGCCCGGAGATCATCATCAACAACACCACCGGCGGCTCCTACGGCATGACCGTGGACCAGAGGGTGGCCGCCCTGTCGGCCAAGCCCGAGGTGGCCAGCCTGAACATGGGCCCGGACATGTACAACATCACCCTGAAGGAACGCAAAGCGCCCGTCAGCCATCCCCGGCCGGCCCTGCACCTGGAAGGGCTGGTGCCGACCACCTACACCGAGCTGATCACCTTTGCCAAGGCCATGAAGGAACAGGGCATCCGCCCGGAAATGGAGGTCTACAACCCCGGCCAGCTCTGGAGCGTCAACTTCCTGATCCAGGAGGGCCTCATCACCCCGCCTTACGACATCCAGTTCGTGGTCGGCGGGGGCATGGCCGCCTACCCCACGCCGGAAAATTTTCTGAACCTGGTCCACCTCCTGCCGGCCGATTCGAAATTCTCGGTGGCCTCCATGGGCCAGTTCCAGGTGCCGATGTCGGCGATGAGCCTCCTGATGGGCGGCAACTGCCGGGTGGGCCTGGAAGACAACGTCTACAAGTCGCGGGGCGTGAAATGGGCCTCCAACGGCGAGGCCGTGGAATGGGTGACGGGTCTGGCCAGGATGCTGGGCCGCCAGATCGCCACCCCGGCCCAAGCCCGGGAGATGCTGGCCCTGTCACCCACCCCGAGCCGATATTGACCGAGCGAAGCCAGGACGGTTGCGGACATAGGCCTTCCGCCTTTTGACGGCCAAACCTGGCTCGGCGAGAGTGGTTTACAACAATTTTCACGGAGGTTATCATGAAGGGCTTGCTCGAGCGTATTTTTGGCAAGTACGACCCAAAGATCTTTTTACCTTTTCTTATCGTCGCCGGCGCGGCCATTATTTTCCTGGCGTTTAACCAGGCCGCCTTCACCAAAGTGGTCAGCGCCATGACCAATTACCTGATCTTCAATTTCGCCTGGATGTTTCAGATCGGCGCCTTCCTGGCGATTCTGTTCTGCTTCTGGCTGATGTTCTCCCGGTACGGCGATTACAAGTTGGGCAAGGACGAGGACACCCCGGAATTCTCCGACTTTGAATGGATTTCCATGATGTTCTCGGCCGGGTTCGGCCTGTCCCTCTGGCTGTGGTATTCCTCCGAAATTCTCTATCACATCTTCGAGTCCGACCGCCTGAAGGAAATGGGGCTCCTCGGCCAGCCGGGCGGGGTGGCCACGGCCCTCCAGAGCGTTTTCATGGACTGGGGTCTCCACGGCTGGTGCCTCTTCACCGTCGGCGCCCTGGCCGTGGCCCTGCCGGCCTACCGCAAAGACAAGCCCATGAGCCTGTCCGGCGGCCTTTACGGTATTTTGGGCGAAAAGTCCTACACCAGCATCTGGGGCCGGCTCACCGACATCTTCGGCTGTCTGGGAGCCTTCGGCGGCACGGCCGCGGCCATGGGCATGGGGCTCACCGTCATCTATTTCGGCGTCAAAGACCTCACGGGCATTGAAATGACCCTGGGGCCCAAGATCATCATCATGCTCTTCATCGTGGTCAGCTTCATCGCCGCCACGATCAGCGGCCTCTACAAGGCCATCAAATGGATGAGCGTCATCAACACCTATCTGACGATCTTCCTGTGCCTCTTCGTCCTGGTCCTCGGCCCCACCGTCTACATGCTCACGGTCACCACCGAGGCCCTGGGCAACTACATCACCTATTTCGTCGATTTCTCCCTGTGGGGCAACACCGGCCAGGCCGTCGACATGGCCACCTGGAAGTCCACGGGCTGGCAGAACTGGTGGCTGATATTCTATATCCTGTGGTGGGTCAGCTACATACCGTTCTGCGCCGGCTTCTTCGCCCGCATCTCGCGCGGCCGCACCATCCGCGGCTTCGTGGCGGGGTCGATCTTCGGGCCCACGGCCATCACCTTCATCTGCTTCGGCGTGTGGTCGGCCACCAGCGCGCACCTGCAGTTCACCGGGGTGGACATGTACGCCCAGCTCCAGAACGATTTCGGCAGCGTCATCTTCTCGATCCTGCACCAGATGCCCCTGAGCCTTCTGACCATCACGATAGTGCTTATCAGCTCGTACTTCTATGGGGTCACCACCTATAACTCAACCACCTATTTCCTCTCCATGCAGTTCACCGGCGGGGACCCCAACCCCAAGCCCAGCATGCGGGGCATGGCGGGCCTCTTGATCGGCGCCACCGGCCTGGCCTTCCTGGTCATCGGGGACTTCAACGGCCTAAAGAGCCTCGGCATCCTGGCCGGGACGCCCTTCTTCATCGTCTTGATTGTCTACATGATCTCCATCGTCAAGATGCTCAAAGCCATCGAGCATAAAACCTTCTAACGCCGCCCCGGGCGGCGGCCCAAAAAACCGCCGCCCACCGGCAATCTGGCCCGGGCGCTCTGGAACATACTCCCCGGTGCCCGGGCCCTCCCCCGGCCCTCTTGAAGTTTCCCCAAATGGCCCGCCCGGAGAAGCGACCCATGACCGAAGCCATCAAAAAAGAAATTTTAGCGGAACAGGCCCGGCGGCGCGGCTGCGGCAACTGTCGCGTCTTGAATTGCGATACGATGGCCGGAGCCTTTCCGGAAGTCTGCCCCACCCGGGAAACCGCCGGAGGAACCCACCTGGCCGAGACTTTACAGCTTTATCAGGGCGACCAACTGGATGCCCGCCTGGCCCGGGCCGCCGCGTCCGTGGAGGGCGAATTCTACTGCCAATTGACCCGGGTGGAGGAAACCATCGCTTTCGCCCGCCGCCTGGGGGTCACCCGCGTCGGCCTTGCCAGCTGCGCGGGGCTGCTGAAGGAAAGCCAGACCATTCTCAAAATATTCGAGGCCCACGGCCTGGCGGTGAAGATGGTTTGCTGCAAAGTGGGGGCCACGGACAAGCGGGAAATCGGCCTGCCGGAAGAAATGAAAGTCTGCCCGGGAAATGCGGAAAACGTCTGCAATCCCATTCTCCAGGCGCGCTATCTGAACGGCTGGCCCTCGGAACTGAACGTGGTGGTCGGCCTCTGCGTGGGCCATGACGCCCTGTTCATCCGCCACGCCGAGGCGCCCACCACCGTTTTGGCGGCCAAAGACCGGGTCCTGGGCCACAACCCCCTGGCCGCCGTCTATACCGGCGGCTCCTATTACGGCCGCCTGCTGGACCCCTCAATCGGGCGTCTGGACGGGAAGAAATAAAAATGAAAGACATCGTCATCGTCTCCGCCGCCCGGACGCCCATCGGCAGTCACGGGGGCTCGTTGAAGGGTTTTTCGGCTTCCGATCTGGGGGCCGTGGTCATCAGGGAAGCGCTCTCCCGGGCCGGGCTCCCGCCCTCGGCGGCCGAGGAGGTGATCATGGGGAACGTGCTCCAGGCCGGCCAGGGGCAGAACCCGGCCCGCCAGGCGGCCCTCAAGGCGGGTCTGCCGGTGGAAAGCCCGGCCACGACCATCAACATGGTCTGCGGCTCGGGCCTGAAGGCGGTGGCCATGGCCGCGTCGGCCATGGCCCAGGGCGCGGCCGACTGCGTGGTGGCCGGCGGCATGGAGAGCATGAGCCAGGCCCCGTATCTTCTGCCGGCCCTCCGCTGGGGCGCCCGGATGGGCCACGCCCAGGCCGTGGACAGCATGATCAGCGACGGACTCTGGGACGCGTTCAACAATTACCACATGGGCCTCACCGCCGAAAATCTGGCTGAAAAATATGGCATCACCCGGGCCGAACAGGACGCCTGCGCCCTGGAATCCCAGATCCGGGCCCGGGCGGCCATCGAAGCCGGGGCCTTCAAAGAGGAAATCGTGCCGGTGATCATAGGGGACAAGAAGGGCGAAACGGTTTTCGACACCGATGAGCACCCCCGGGCCAGCACGCCCGAAACCCTGGCCCGCTTAAAACCGGCCTTCAAAAAAGACGGCACCGTGACCGCCGGCAACGCCTCCGGCCTCAACGACGGGGCCGCGGCCCTGGTTCTGATGTCGGCTGAAGCGGCCGAAAAAGCGGGCCTGAAACCCCTGGCCCGCCTGGCGGCCTGCGCCTCGGGCGGGGTGGACCCCGCGATCATGGGCCTGGGGCCGGTTCCGGCCACGCGCAAGGCCCTGGCCCTGGCCGGCTGGACCATGGGCGACCTGGACCTGATCGAGGGCAACGAGGCCTTTGCCGTCCAGTTCCTGGCCGTGGGCCGCGAACTGGGCTTCGACCCGGCCAAAACCAACGTCAATGGCGGGGCCATCGCCCTGGGCCACCCCATCGGGGCCAGCGGCGCCCGGATTCTGGTCACTCTCCTGTACGCCCTGAAGGCCAGGGGATTGAAAAAAGGTCTGGCCGCCCTGTGCATCGGCGGGGGCCAGGGGCAGGCCGCACTGGTGGAAATGATCTGACGGTTCCCGCCGTCCACAATCCGCGAGAGAGTTATGAAAAAACTAGTCAATATCGAACACGCCGTGGATCAGATCAAAAGCGGCTCCACGGTCATGATCGGCGGCTTTATGGCCTGCGGCACCCCGCCGGCCCTGATCGAGGCCATCCTCAGACGTGAGGACCTCAGAGACCTGACTGTCATTTCCAATGACCACGGCATGACCGGGGTGGGCATCTCCAAGCTGGTGGCCGCGAAACGGGTCAAAAAGGCCATCGCCACCCACCTGGGCCTCAACCCGGAAACCGGCGTTCAAATGAACGCCGGGGAAATGGAGGTCCAGGTGATTCCCCAGGGCACCTTCGCCGAACGCATCCGCTGCGGCGGCGCGGGCCTGGGCGGCTTTCTGACCCCTACCGGCGTGGGCACGGTGGTGGAGGAAGGGAAGGAGAAGATGGTCATCGACGGCCGGACCTATCTCCTGGAAAAGCCCCTCCGGGCCGATGTGGCCCTTTTGCTGGCCCACCAGGCCGACCAATACGGCAACCTGTTCTACCGCCGGGCCACCCGGAATTTCCAGCCGCTCATGGCCATGGCCGCCGATGTGGTCATCGCCGAAGTCGAGGAAATCGTGGAGGGGGCGCTGAACCCGGACCTGGTGCACACGCCCGGCATCCTGGTCAAATATCTGGTGCGAGGGTAGGAGGAAGCCATGGACGCCAAAAACATCATCGCCAAACGGGTGGCCCGGGAATTCAAGGACGGGGACGTGGCCAACCTGGGCATCGGCATCCCCACCCTGGTTTCCAACTACATCCCGGAGGACGTGCACATCATTCTCCAGGCTGAAAACGGTTTCTTAGGGGCCGGCCCCAGCCCGGCCGCGGACCAAATCGACAAGGACGTGGTCAACGCCGGGGGGCAGCCGGCCAGCATCAAGCCCGGGGGCTGCACTTTCGACAGTTCTTTTTCCTTTTCCCTCATTCGGGGCGGCCATTTGGACGCCACGGTCCTGGGGGCCATGGAGGTCGACGAGGAAGGGAATTTAGCCAACTGGTGGATTCCCGGCAAAATGATGGCCGGCATGGGCGGGGCCATGGACCTGGTGGTCGGGGCCAAGCGGGTCATCGTGGCCATGGAGCACACGGCCAAGGGCCAGCCCAAGATTTTGCGGAAATGCCGTCTGCCCCTGACCGCCGTCGGCGAAGTGGACCTGATCGTCACGGAAATGGCCGTCTTCGGCTACCAGCCCCGGCTGACCCTCCTGGAACTGGCTCCGGGGGTCGCGGTGGAAGACGTCCGAAAAGCCACCGAAGCCGACTTCGCGGTTTCCCCCGACCTGAAAACCATGCCCGTGTAATCCCCGCCCTCCAAATGGCCGGCGGCCTGTTCCATGGTTGGAACAGGCCGCCTTTCAGGCGGGAACACTTCCTCGATGATGAAAGGGCCGAAGCCGCGGAAGCGGCCCGGCTGAAATCCCGTAAGGCCATTTCATGGTTTTATGTTCCATTCATTGACATGCCACATTTCATTTTCATATGTAAAAACGCAAATGCCGCCAGTCGTGACTTTCAAGGTATGGCCGCTTACAAAATCGGCATACCCGGCCTCCGGCAATATGTGCGGGGTAAATCTGATAATACCGTTTGACGACACCACCAAAACGACTTCACCTTCGCCTATGCCGCTGGCGAACTGTCGCAAATCGCTGATGATCCGTTCAGTATCGACAATCCAACCCGACGGAGGAATGGCTTGGGAATTCCACAGTTCCAGAATCTGTTCACCTTTAGTGAGTATGTCTTCTTCCGAGGCCTCTGACAATTTACCCTCTTCCAGAAGGGACTGCCTTCCCAGGCGGACGATAACTTCGTCCTCGGTTTTGTTTTCATCATCGCCATAATCAATTTCAGAAAAAATCGAGGACAGTTGAATTTCTGTATTTAGAGCCATTTGTTCGATAATTATGGCGGCGGTCTCTTGCGTCCTCAATAATGGCGCGGAAAATACTATGCCCGGCATCAACCCTCTGGTTAAAAGATTCCGGGCCGCCTTCCGGCTTCGTTCTTCCTCCACCAGGTGAAGGTCGGTTCTGCGGCCCACACGCCTCGATATTTCATCAGGCCTGAACGTATTGCCATGCCGGACAAATAGTAAAGTTTTCATCCTGGCCAGCCCCCTATCTCATCAAACTCGTCGGCAATTACTTTATAGGCCGGAATTAATACATCCATGGCCTCCCATCGCTCGTATACGCGACGTTCGGAAAAATATCGCTCCCGCGCGGCGAGCCGCGGAATAACCACTTCCGGGGGCGAATTGATAAATCTCATTTTTATTTTATAGCCGTAAATAAACTTGATTATTTGATACATGGCGATATGCTGCTCAATCGAGTTGCCGTGCTCGAACAGTATTGGCCACTTGCTGTTAACCGCCTGCAGTAACAACCCATAACCAAGTATGCGGGCGGGAATCTCCCATCGATCAAAAGCGTTTTCTCTGTTTTCACGGCATTCGGTCTGATAAAAGGGAATCTGTTCCATGATGGAATCAAATGATAAATACAAATAATTACTGTTCGTCAGCAAATACTTTTTGGCCTCGTACGATTTACCCGATGCGGGTAAGCCGCAAATATTGAAAAGCTCGGGAGCCTCGCCGGTATTCGCGCCATGCAAATCATTATGCCGGGTCAATTGATAATCGGCGTATTCAAAAACCAGTTTGCGGTCAATATCTTTTGGCAGAAAAGAAGCCAATAGTGACGGGAAATTGTCATCGAAGCGAGTTCTCCCGGGAGTTATGATGGACGAAATCAGCGGCATCAGCATAGGCCTACTCCAGGACGAACTCTCCATATTCAGCTATCACTTGTTCCATACGGTCAACATCTTCTTCTGAATCAATCCCGCCAAGCGATTCGCCGCCCTGGTACTCAACTCTTACCATCTTTATCTTCATTTGGTTTTCAAGAAAGCGCATTTGTTCCAGGCCTTCGACAAAATCCGGTTCATAATACGATTCTTCAAGATTCATATAGGCTTGCAATGTTGAGTATGTATAGGCATACAGCCCGATATGCCTGCGCACCGGACTGGCAGGATATTTTTCTTTCGCTTTATCCGCTTTTCTTACGGCTGGGATCACCGCCTTGGAAAAAGCCAGGGCGAAATCCTCCCGGTCGACCAGCACGGTCGTACCGGAATATGGTGTTTTTTGTTTATTTGCAAGCAATTCATCATATGCCGCCCAACTGAGGTGTATATATGGAGTGCAAAGGTCAACCCTGGGGTCATCAAAAGCCGCCATCAGGGCCTGGACGACGTGCGCCGGGCAACGCGGATTGTCGCCTTGCAAGTTGACGACTAGGTCGGGACGATTATTTCGGGTTGACGCCGCCGCCCAGCATCTTTCAGTGCCGTTTTTGCATTCTTCAGGGGTCATGGCGACCTGTATATTGTTCGACCGGCAGAATTCAAAAACTGAATCATGATCGGTCGCCACCACATAGTCACAGGCCGGGTTGGATGCACATACGTGCTTGGCGATAGCCGCGACTCTTTTAACCATTTCCACGCCGGCAATTTTAACCAGCGGCTTTCCCGGAAGGCGCGTGGATTTATAGCGGGCCGGAATCACGATAAGGGTTTTCAACATGGCAAATCCTTTAACTTTTTATATTGTTAACCCGGCAGCTTCAGAAGTCTGTTCCCGGCCGCTGATGCCCAGTGATTTCGGGCTTTGGCGAAATCACGGGGATGACTTATTTAGTGGCCGGAGTAATAACATCGCGGCAGCGATTCCGTATCACCGGGCCAATTATACAGGCAAAACACCGATCAATGCAATTTTTAGAAAAATGAGGTGAAGGCGATGGCGGTCACGAGGCGGGAGTGAACAGGAAACCACCGGCCCAAGCCGGTGGTTTCCTGGCGGTTTTGTACGCTTGCGGAAAAACCGAGGCGGCTTATCGCCCGCTTTTCCAGCTTTTCACCATACGGTCCAGTTCTCCGGCCACGTCCGGCGCCAGTCCTTCGGTTTTCCGGGACATGAAATCCAGGGTCATGGTCCGCAGCCGGTCATTGAATTTCGGGCTGTCGGGATTGAAGGGCATGGTGCGGTCGAACAGCTTGGAATAGAAGATTTCCTTAAAATCGCGGCGGGTGGCCGGATGCTGGAGATAATGGCCGCCGGGACCGACCTCGTCGATGACCTCCACCGAGAGGCTCTCGCGGTTGACGGTGAAGCCCTTCATGAATTGCTTGACCATGTGGAGAATTTCGTTGTCCAGGACCATCATCTCCGGGGAGGCCACCGAACCGTGGTCGATCCACGAGCCGCAGTCATGGATCAGGCCGCCGCTGGAAACCGCCGCGGACAGGCACTGGAACGTGGCTTCCACCCCGGCCTGCGCATCCAGGTACTTGGCGTCGGTGCTGCCGGCCGTGGAGAATTGGGGCAGATCATAGAAGCGGGCCAGGTTGGCCGAGGCGCAGTTCATCAGCGCGCCTTCAGCCGAACCGTAGGAATAGATGGTGCTGCGCATGTCCATGATCGAGGCCTGGATGCCGTAGACAAAAGGAGCGCCGGGCGACAGGACCTGCGACAGGGCCAGACCGCTGAGGCTTTCGGCGTTCCCGAGCACGATGGCGCCGGTCAGGTTGGCCGGGCCCGTGCCGCCGGACAGGGGCGCGCTGAGGATGATGAGGGGAATGCGGTTTTCGCTGCAATAAATGATTTTTTCCAGCGAGGGGCCGAAATAGGACAGCGGGCTGATGGGCTCGGAATAGTGCACCAGGAAGGGGGCTTTTTGAAAATTCTCCCGCCCGCCGGCAATGACCACGGCCATCTCGTGGATGGCTTTCAGCGATTCGCCGTTGTTGCAGCAGAAAATCAGAGGCTGGCGGCTGTTTTCCAGAACGGTTTTGACCACCATCCGGTCGGCCAGTTCGGGCGCCTGGTCGCCGGCCATGCCGATGACCATGGACCACTGGAAATTGGGCAAAACCTCCGAAAGCCTGGCCGTGGCCGCGCAATGCTCCAGGGTGAAGGGCGTTCTCCGGCCGGTGGCCGGGTCCAGGTAATTGATGCAGTCCAGGCTGGGGCCGAACCAGGAATTTTCCCCTTGCAGGTGTATTCGCCTCTCGCCGGTCCGGTCGCTCAGCACCAGCCGTTTGGGGGCTTTGCGCAGGCAGTCCTCCACCAGCCAGGCCGGGATGCGCACCCGGGTCCCCTCCACCCGGCAGCCGGCTCCGCTTAAAGCTTCCAGCGCCCTGGGGTGATGCATGACGATGCCGGTGCGCTCCAGCACTTCCAGCGAGGCCCAGTGAATCTCCTGAATCTGTTCCCGGCTGAGAACCGTCATTCGGGGCTTACATTTCAAATCCGGCACGTGCAACATTCTTCAACCTCCTGAATATGTCCAGTCATATATATCAGTTCCGGCGGATTTCCACCAGGCCCTGGTCGGCGTCCACAATGACTTCCGCATCCATGGGAATGACCTCAAAAGGATCGGTTTCCAGATCGGTTATGGCCGGCAGCCCCAGAACGGCCACGGTCACGGCCAGTCGGGAATCAAGTCTGGGCAGAATCAGGGCGGCCGGACCGATGCCGCGAACCTGAGCCGCGTGAAAATGCACCGACCAGCCATTGGAGCCCTTGCCCCCGGAAAGCACCAGGACTCGATCCTTGATGCCGCGGCCCTCGAAGGGGTGCCCTTTTTCAATGACGACGCCGCTTTTTTCATCCAGCCCGCTCCAGCCGCTTATGGGCTGACGGCTGACCAGGGCCCGCCCTTCGGCCCGGCCGCCCACCAGCCCCCGCCCTTTGATGATTAATGGCTTCATCCCGCCGGTCCTTCCCATACGCCGCTTATGGCGCTGTTGAGGCAGTCCCGCCAACTGCCGTACAAGATGTCGCAATCGGTTTCCGATTTCATATAATGAGCCTGCTTGGCCGAGTCAAAGGCCAGGACGCCCGCGCCCTGGGGCCGGCGTCCGCTGACCAGCGGACAGGTGTTGGTCAGCAACTTGGCCCCGCTCTTTTCAATGGTTTCCGTGTAGCCGGACCGGTCGGCCGCGTCCTTGAACAGACTCGAGGTCCAGATATGGGCCACGGTGCCGACCGAGATTTTTTTCCCCTCGAGAAAAGCCGCCACCTCCCCCACCTGGTGAACGCTGAGATGCGGGCAGCCCACGCTGACGTAATCCACCGCGATCCGGCGGCCGCAGGACAGAAAGGACCGGGACTCTTCCATATCGCGGGCGGTGACGGCCGTGATTTCGCGCGACGCGCCCGGCGCCAGGGCCGCTTCCAGGCTCGGGGCTTCCGGGGTCAGGCCGACGAAGTGGGCCAGTTCCACGCCGCTGGTGGTGGCCATGGCCGCCATGGACGATTTCAGCTTATGGATATCAGGCCGGGGAAACTTGACGAACACGGGAATCTCCTGCGGCGGTATCTTCATCCCGGCGGCGTGACCGAACAGGTCCCAGTCATGGGTGGTCGCCAGTTCGGCCTCGACCGCGAAGAGGCCCGTGCCCTTCCTTTGGGACGGATCGTGCAGGCCCCACCAAGGCGTCCGGCCGCAGACCGCCGCCCAGAAGCCCGACTCCAGCCCGTCGGAATGGCCGGCGGCTCCCCACAGGCTGTTCATCAGCAGCACCGCGTGGGATTCGCTGGAAACATAGTGCTCGCCGGGCATGGGGATGAACCCCGTCAGATAGGGGACGCAAGTGCCCACCAGGCGGACGCCCATGGCCGCGAAACGGCGCAGGTAGCTTTCGTTGAGCCGCACCTTGTCCTGGTCGGTGGTCATGGCCGGCCAGTCGTTCGAGGAAATGGGAAAGACGTCCGACTGACAGCGGCAGTTCGCCGCCAGGCGGTCGAAGATCAGATTCTTGGGGCCCACAAAAGCCATTTCCGCCATGACCTCGTCAAAATCGGCACCCGGGTGGGCCTCCAAATACGGATGAGCGCCGCAGAACAGATGGGCCATGGTCACTTCACAAAGGCGCTCGGCCCGCACCGCTTCCGCATATTCAACGGTTTTCGTCAGCGCGTGACGAATCAGTTCGCCGTATTCGCCGTCGAGCATTCTTTGTTCTTCAATAGTCAGCTTCATGCCGACCTCCGGTGTATCAGGGTTTCATTTTATCCAAAAGGGCCGGGTCAAAGCCGTCGGCGAGCATATAGCGGTCCAGTTCCTCGGCCACTTTTCCCTCAAGGGCCGGGACTTGGTATGACGAAAGCAGATTGTCGTTCAACGCCATGATGTTGTTCAGCAACTGCTGCTGGAAGCCGACCCCGGCGGGCAAGGTTCCCCGGTGGCTGATCAGGGGCCGCCAGGGCACATTGCGGCATTTCTTCAGGGTGTCGCGGCAATTGAGAAAAAGTCCGCCCGGACCGATCTCCCGGAAAAGGCCGATATCCACCGTCTCGTCGTTGAATTCCAGATCCTGAAGGAAATATTTGATCAGGGAAATTATTTCCAGATCGACCATGAATTTTTCAAAACTCATGGAGGCAAAGGAATGGAGAATGCCGTTGGAGTGGACGATCAGGTCGACGCCGTTCTGGCTGGTGGTGAAAATGGGCAGGAAACTTTCATAAGTGCTCTGGATGCTCAGTTCGCGGGCGTCGTTCACCGTGCCCCCGCAACGGCAGGGCAAGCCGTAGAAATCGGCCATGGCCTTGCAGTATTTGGCCTGGAGCGGATAGCCCGGGGAGCCTATGGAAATGCCGCCGGTCTTCATGTCGGTCGTGGTGGCCTGAAGGCCGTACATGACCGGCGTCCCCGGATGGGCCAGTTGGATGAAGGCGATGGAGGCCAGTATCTCGGCATTGCCCATGACCACGTTGGCCTGGGGGTTGATCGGGCCGGTGGCCCCGGCCATGGGGCCGGGGGAAACCATGACGGGCTGGCCATACTCGCCGGCCACGAGGCACGTCTCCACGGTGGACTGGTCGATGGTCAGGGGCGACAGGGTGCTCATCATGGTCATGACCCGCGGCGCGGCGCGGAATTCCTCGACCCCGCCGGCGGCGATGGCCGCCAGGTCCATGATCCGGCGGACCTGCTTTTCCTCGCCGGGCTGGCCGAAGATGACTTTTTCCGAATGGAGAATGGTCATGTAGGCCATGCCCGCCCAGCTCAGGGGCGCGGGCAGGTCCTGCGGCTGGCAGACAATGCCGCCGTTGATCCTGAAGACGTCCGAAGCTTCGATGAGTTTTAGGAAATGTTTGAAATCCTCGATGGTGGAATCGCGCACCGTGCCGTCGACCTCGGTTATCGACGAGCAGCCGTACCCCGGGGAATAATTGACCGCGGTGCCGTTCAGCGCCAGGTTGTATTTTTCATTCCGGGCTTTCATGACAAAGCCCCCTGGGGCTCTGGACACCAGTTCCATCAAGGGTTTTTCCTCGAATTTGACCAGTTCGCCCTCGACTTTGAAACCATATTCCGCTAAACGCTTCAGTATGCCCTGGTGGCGTATTTTCACCCCCACGGTCCTCAAGAGTTCCATACTTTTGGCGTGAATGAACTCCGTCTTTTTCATATGCCGCTCCTCCCCCGTCTCCCGGCCGGGCCGGGAGACGGGCCGCCTTCGGTGTTTTCAAGACTTTTCCGAACCGGTCTCCGGCCGGGGCCTGGCCTCGATGTTTTTGCCGGTAATGAACATCCTCATCAGGCCGAACATGACCAGAAGCTGCAGGGCGACAATGGGGAAGCCCATCAGCAACTTGACGGTCCGGGCCCCGGTGAAGCCGGCGTTGAGCACGAACAACAGAGCGATGGCGCCCATCAGAACCCCCCAGAAAATCTGGATGCCGCCCGGGGGATCCTCGGCGGTATAGCCGGGGCCGGGGGTGATGGACATCTTGGAAACGGTCGAAGTCACGGCGTTGGCCAGGGTTATGAAGGAAACCATGATGACGATCAGCATCACCACCTTCATCAGCATCGGCACCGGCAGGGTCTCGAACAGGCTCAGCATGATGGCCTCGATGCCGTGTTCCTGAAGAACGTTCCACAGGTCCAAACCGCCGTTGAACTGCGCGTTGGCCGCCAGGCCGCCGAAGAACGTCACCCAGGCCCAGATGAAGAGACACGGGGCCACCAGATTGACGCCGACGAACTGCCTTAAGGTGCGGCCCTTGGCCAGGCGGGCCAGGAAAAGGCCGGTGGTGGGGGCGAAAATGAAGAAATCAAGGTACCACAGCCAGTTCCACCAGGTGGACCACTTGTCGTGGCCCAGGAAGGGCTCGGTGAAGGTCAGGTGCTTGAAAATGTTGTTGAGCATGTTGCCGGTGGTTTCGGTGCCCAGGTTCAGCGAGAATTTGGTGGGCCCGAAAATGGCCACGAACAGAAGCATGCCGATGAAAATCTTGGCGTTGTTGTCGGCCAGCCACTGGATGCCGCGTTTCAGCCCGGTGACGGCGCTGACGGTATACACCAGGGTTATGAAAATGCCGATAATTATGTAGATCAAGGCCCCGGTGGAAATGCCCAGCAATTGGCGAATGCCGTCGGCCACCTGGAGAATGCCGTAGCCAAATGAGCCGGCCACCCCGCCGACAATGGTGAAGGCCACCAGGCCGTCGATCAGATTGCGGTAACGGTACACTTTTTCCCCGAAGAGAGGATACAGGGTGGCCGCCACGCTGAAAGGCTGCTTGAGGTTGTAGATCACGTAGGCGGCGGCCAGACCGGCGGCCACATACACGGCGTACAAGGTGATGGTCCAGTGGAGATATGTGTATTCAAAAGCCCAGGACAGCGCTTGGGGGCTGCCGGAAATCAGGCCCGAGCCCACCGCCGGCCGGAACGTATATTCAATCACCTCGGCCGGCGGAAAAAAGACGATGCCCATGCCCATGCCGGAACAGAGGGATATGGCCCACCAGACGAAGGTGGAGAATTCCGGTTTGGCTTCGGGTCCGCCGATGATCACCGCGCCGTTTTTGGAAACGAGAAAGTAAACGGCCACGACGATGCAGAAGATGATCGACCAGTTCAGCGCCCAGCCGAAATTGTCGCAGAGGATGTTAACTATGTTGGTCAGAATACTGCTGAATTGTTCCGGGCTGACCACGCCCAGAACGATCAGGCCGCCAAAAATAACGATGGACAGCCAAACAACCAGCTTGTTGATCTTGTAGTCATTCTTTTGATGCTCAGTCATTGACCGCTACCTCCATGAAACGCCGGGCCGGCGCTTTCCAGGGCGTGATGCCGCTTTGGGTATTTCGATACAGTCGACTCCGGCGATAGCTTGGCCAGGCCATCGCCAATATATATTTCAACGAGGCCACAACCGTCCCCGACGCCTGAGGAGGGCGGACCACAATTTCCTCAAGCGGCGGGCGACCGGGCCCACGGACCATTTTCGCTGCGGCGAACACCGGGATATAAATCGACTGAAGATAATATAGAAAATTTTTCTCCTTTTTGTCAATAGAAAAATTTTTATCTCTTTTAAAATGCCATACTTGCCATATATGATTATAATTATATATGAATTATATATAATTATGGAACGGGCGACAACCTTGACGCAGGGCCTTAAAATCTATACACTTAATTGCGGTTATCAATTACCAGAGAACAGGTAGATCATGACCAATCAGCCCATCATCGAACGTCTTCGCGATCTTTTGGATTCTTTGAGCCCCAAAATGCGCCGGGTCGCTTCGTACATCATCGAGCACCACAAAGAAGCGGTTTTTTTGAACGCCACCTCCCTGGCCCGGAAAACGGGGGTCAGCGAAACCACGGTGACGAGGCTGGCATATGCCCTTGATTTCAAAGGCTATCCAGAAATACGGCAAGCCCTTCAAGAGCATACGAAAAATTACATGGCCCTGCCCCGCTACAAGCCGAAAAACGCGGCGGAATACATGCTCGCCGAGGTGGCGGCCATGGAACGGACCATCATCGACGAGATGCTGGTTTCCATTCCGCCGGATCTCTTCAATGCGGCGGTGGAGCTCCTTTTCAAAGCGGAAAGGATACGGGTGATCGGCACGCATTACAACGCCGCGCCGGCCGCGTACGCGTCCTATTTCCTGTCGGCGGTCCGCAAGTCGGTCTGCCTGATCCGGGAAGTGGGCATAGAGAATTTCAGCGAGCTTCAGGACAGCGGCCCGGCCGACGCGGTGTTGGCCATAAGCACCGCCCGTTACCCCAAGGACACGCAAAAAATCCTGGAACTGTTCAAACCCAGGGGAACGCCGATAATCGCCATCACCGATTCGCCGCTCTCACCGGTCATTTCGCTGGCTGACCTGGTCCTGATAGTGCCGATGAAATTCATATCTTTCATCGATCCCTTCGCCGGAGTGCTGGTGCTGCTGCATGCCCTGGTTACGGCCGTGTACATAAAGAACGGGGGCCAAGCCAAACAGTGGGTCAAGGATTTTAACGATTTCATGGAGCATAACGACTACAACACCGCGAAAGAAATCAACATGGTCGACCTGCTGTAAGGACTGACCCGCCGCGGGCGACCGGCGAAGCCGTTCCGCCTCTTCCCGTTCCCTTCCCCCAAAGCCGTAATCCACGAAAAATGACGCTCCTCCTCCGGCCCAAGGCCGACGTTTCTCCACCCGCGACGCGTTTTCAACAGATCCGTGGCGAGACTGGACAAACCGGCCGACTGCGATTACAATGAACTCACATTAACGATAACGTGATCCATGTCCGGGAGGCCTCCGTGGCGAAAAGCAACCCCAAACCAACCACCTTGAGGGACCTGGCCGCCGCCGCCGGCGTCAGCATCAACACCGTCTCGCGCGCCCTGCGCGGGAAGGAGGACATAGCCGAGAAGACCCGGGAACGGCTCAAGAAACTGGCCTCCCAGATGGGGTACGTCAACAACATGATCGCCTCGTCCCTGCGCCTGGGCTATACCAACACCATCGCGGTCCTGGTGGGCGACATATCCAACCCCTACTTCGCCGTCATGATGAAGGAGATCGAGGAACGCGCCCGCTTTCTGGGCTATTCCTCATTTCTCATCAATACCGGCGAAAACGACGACATCGAACGCCAGGCCATCTTGAGCGCCCTCAACAAGAACGTCGACGGCATCATCATCTGCCCCGCCCAACAGAAGGATGACAACGTCAGATACCTCAAAAAGCACGGCTTGCCGTTCGTGCTGATCGGCCGGCGCTTCCAGAACATCGCCACCGACTACGTGGTCTGCGACGACGAACTGGGCGGCTATCTGGCCACCCGCAGCCTGATCGAACGGGGACACCGGAAAATTATGATGATCAACGGGCCGGTGTACATTTCCAGCGCGCGCGAACGCCTGGCCGGCTACCGCCGGGCCATGCGGGAGGGCGGCTGCCGGCCCCTGGTGCGCGAAGTGGGGCTCTCCGGCGAGGGCTGCGACTCCCTGGCGGACGACCTGACGACCGGCGGCCTCCGGGCGAGCGCGGTTTTCGCCTTCAGCGACCTTCTGGCCTGGAAGTTCTGGGCCGCCCTGACCCATCGCGGCCTCAAGGTGCCGGAGGACTGTTCCCTCATCGGTTTCGACCACATACAATCCCGTCTGGCCGTGCCTGGCCGCCTCAGCTCGGTCAGCTCCTACAAGGGGAACATGTCCGTGGCGGCGGTGGATCTCCTGGTGGCCAGGATGCGGGGGGAAAACCGGAAACCGACCCGGCTGGTGATCCCGGCCAAACTGGCCGCGGGCGACACCGTGGCCGACGCCCGCCGCGCCTGAAGAGATGGTTGACAGAGCGGCGGTCATGTGATAATCTCTCCATTAACGTTAACATTATCGTTAATATGAGCGGGAAGCCGAAAAACCCATTCCATCTGAAAACCTCAGAACGGCAAACACTTTTCTTGAGGCGCCGACCTAAATGGACTGGACTAAACACGCAATTGTATGTAAACTATCCCGGTAAGCTCGATAGTTGATACACCGGCCAGGCCTAACAACTTGAAGGAGCTCGCTATGAACGGTTCCATGCTCATCGGAGTGGATTTCGGCACTGATTCCGTACGCGCCCTTCTGGTGCGCGCCGCCGACGGCGCCGAACTGGCCACCGAAGTCGTCTGGTATCCCCGCTGGCGGGCCGGCCTCTACTGCGCCCCGGCCCACAATCAATTCCGCCACCATCCCCTCGACTACATCGAATCCATGGAAGCCGCCGTCCGGGCGGTCGTGGACACGGTGCCGGCCGGCGAACGCCGCCGCATCGTCGGCCTGGGCGTCGATTCCACCGGCTCCACCCCGGCGCCCACCGATGCCGAGGGCCGCGTCTTGGCTCTCTGGCCCGACTTCGCCGAAAACCCCAACGCCATGTTCGTCCTCTGGAAGGACCACACGTCCATCGAGGAGGCGGCCGAAATCACCGCCCTCTGCGCTTCGGGCGAATTTCCCGACTACAGCCGCTTCATCGGCGGGGTGTATTCCTCGGAATGGTTCTGGGCCAAGGCCCTGCACGTTTCCCGCGCGGACGGAAAAGTGCGGCGGGCGGCCCGCTCCTGGGTGGAACTGGCTGACTGGGTCCCGGCCCTCTTGACCGACACCCTCCACCCGGCCAAAATGAAGCGCGGCCGCTGCACTTCAGGGCACAAGTGCCTCTGGCACCCCGATTGGGGCGGCCTGCCGCCGCGTGAATTTTTCCACCGCCTCGATCCGGCCCTCACCGAGGCGCTGATCCACCCGCTTTTCACCGACACCTTCACGGCCGACGTGCCCGTGGGCACGCTCACACCTGAATGGGCCGCCCGCCTGGGCCTCCCCGAAAGCGTGGTGGTCGCCGGCGGCGAATTCGATTGCCACATGGGCGCGGTCGGGGCCGGGGCCGAACCCTACACCCTGGTCAAGACCATCGGCACCTCCACCTGCGACATTCTCCTGGCCGAGCCTTCCCTGATCGCCGACCGGGCCATCGCCGGCATCTGCGGCCAGGTGGACGGCAGCGCCGCGCCGGGCCTGATCTGCCTGGAGGCCGGCCAGTCGGCTTTCGGCGACATGTACGCCTGGTTCGCGCGTCTCCTGGCCTGGCCCCTCCAGGCCCTCGCCGCCGCGCGGCCGGATTTGGCCGGGGAACTCGGCCGTTTCGAGGCCACGCTCCTGCCCGCCCTGACCGCGGCCTGGGAAGCCTCGCCCGGACGCGAACGCCCGCCCCTGGTCATGGACTGGTTCAACGGCCGCCGCACGCCCTTCGCCAACCAGCGTCTCAAGGGCGTCGTCGCCGATCTGAACCTCGGCACCGAGGCGCCCGACGTGTTCGGCGGCTTCATCGTCTCCACGGCCTTCGGGGCCCGGGCCGTGATGGAATGCCTGACCTCGCAGGACGTGCCCGTCAACCGGGTGCGGGCCATCGGCGGCATCGCCCGCAAGTCGCCGCAGGTCATGCAGGTCTGCGCCGACGTCATGAACCGCGAAATCGAGGTGCTGGAATCGGAACAGTGCTGCGCCCTGGGCGCGGCCATCTTCGCGGCCCTGGCGGCCAAGGTTTTTCCCGATACGGCCGCCGCCCAGGCGCGCATGGCCAGCCGCGTCGAGTGCCGTTTCACGCCCGATCCGGCCCGTGTGGCCGCGTACGAGCGCCTCTACCGGCGTTACCTGAAATGGAGCGACACCCTCGAGCCGCTGTACGCGCCCGGCGGGGATCGCTGAATCATCCAACCGTTCACCGCAATTTACCATAAGGAGCCCGCATGGCGACAGCAGCGAAAAAACCCGCGATCTGGTTTGTGGTCGGCAGCCAGCACCTCTACGGCCCTGAGGCTCTGCGCCGGGTCGAGGCCGACGCCAGGAAGGTGGCCGAGGCCCTCAACAAGCAGAACCAGTTTCCCCTCCCCATTGTCTACAAGGCCCTGGCCAGCCGCTCGGAGGAGGCCACGGCCTTCTGCCGCGAGGCCAGTTACGCGGCCGAATGCCTGGGGGTCATCACCTGGATGCACACCTTCTCGCCGGCCAAGATGTGGGCCGCGGGCCTGAAATTGCTGGAAAAGCCCATGCTCCAGCTCCACACCCAGCTGGGCGCCGAAATCCCCTGGGACACCATCGACATGGATTTCATGAATTTACACCAGACCGCCCACGGCGGCCGGGAATTCGGGCACATCAGCGCGCGTTTGCGGAAACCCTTCACCGTGGCCGTCGGCCACTGGAAAGAGGAGCGGGTCACCAAAAAGATCGCCATGTGGATGCGTGTCTGCGCCGGCCTGGCCGAGGCCCGCCAACTCAAGATCGCCCGCTTCGGCGACAACATGCGCTCCGTGGCCGTCACCGAAGGCGATAAGGTCGAGGCCCAGATCGTCTTCGGCTTCGAGACCGACGCCTACGCCGTCAGCGACCTGGTCGCCCGGGTGGAGGCCGTCACCCCCGCCGAAGCCAAGGCCCTGGTGAAGGAATACGAGGAGCTCTACGAACTGGCCCCCCACGTCCGGAAAGACGGCGACCGGCGGCAGAACCTCGTCGACGCGGCCGCCATCGAGATCGGCCTCCGGCGCTTTCTCGATGAAGGCGGCTACCGGGCCTTCACCACCAATTTCGAGACCCTCCACGGCCTCAAGCAGTTGCCGGGCCTGGCCGTGCAGCGGCTCATGGCCGGGGGCTACGGTTTCGGCGCCGAAGGCGACTGGAAGACTTCGGCCCTGGTGCGGCTGATGAAGGTCATGTCTTGCGGACTGCCGCAGGGCACGTCCTTCATGGAGGATTACACCTACCATTTCTCGCCCGAAGGAGACCTGGCCCTGGGCGCCCATATGCTGGAGGTCTGCCCCAGCCTGGCCGGGGGCGCCCGGCCCACGCTGGAGGTGCTCCCCTTGGGCATCGGCGGCAAGGCCGACCCGGCCCGCCTGATCTTTTCGTGCCAGACGGGCCCGGCCGTCAACGCGGGGCTCATGGATATGGGAAACCGCTTCCGCCTGGCCGTCAACGAAATCGAAATCGTCGAACAACCCCGGCCGCTGCCCAAGCTGCCCGTGGCCCGGGCCGTCTGGAAATACGAACCTGACTTCGAGACCGGCGTGGCCGGCTGGATCCTGGCCGGCGGCGGCCACCATACGGCCCTGAGCCTGGCCCTCGATTCGGAACATTTGCGGATATTCGCCGAGGAACTCGGCCTTGAATGTGTGGTCATCAACAAGCACACCCAGCTCCACGACCTGAAAAACGAGCTGCGCTGGAACGAGGTCTGCTACCGGTAACCAAGCGACAACCATGTAACGAAAAGGGGTAAACGAATGAAGAAGTTTTTCACGATTCTCGTATTGGCCATGGCCGCCGTCTCGCTCCTGGCCCTGCCCGCCCTGGCTCAGGACAAACCCAAAAAACTCGGTTTCCTGGTCAAACAGGCCGAGGAACCGTGGTTCCAGACCGAGTGGAAATTCGCCGACAAGGCCGGCCAGGATTTGGGCGTGGAGATTATAAAGATCGCCGTGCCCGACGGCGAAAAGACCCTGAACGCCATCGACACCCTGGCCGCCTCCGGGGCCCAGGGCTTCGTCATCTGCACCCCCGACACCAAACTCGGCCCGGCCATCAAACGCAAGGCCGACAACCTGGGCCTGAAGGTCATCGCCGTTGACGACCAGTTCGTCAAGGCCGACGGCACCCCCATGGAGGAAGTGCCCCTGGTCATGATGGCCGCCAAGGAGATGGGCGAACTCCAGGGCCAGGAACTCTGGAAAGAGATGCAGAAGCGCGGCTGGAAGCTGGAAGATACCGCGGCCATGGTCATCACCGCCGAGGAACTGGAAACGGCCCGCCTGCGCACCTCCGGCTCCATGGAAGCTTTGGAGAAACTCGGCTTCCCCAAGGACAAACTGTATAAAGTGCCCACCAAGACCAACGACATCCCGGGCGCCCTGGACGCCGGGAACTCCCTTCTGGCCCAGCATCCCGAGGTCAAGCACTGGCTGGTCATAGGCATGAACGACAACACCGTCCTTGGCGGCATCCGGGCCACCGAAAGCCAGCGCATCTCGCCCGACGACGTCATCGGTATCGGCATCAACGGCGTGGACGCGGTGAACGAGCTGTCCAAGCCCAACAAGACGGGCTTCCTGGGGTCGCTTCTGCCGAGCCCGGACGTCCACGGCTACAAGACCGTCCAGATGCTCTATGACTGGTGCTACAAAGGCGTCGAACCGCCGAAATTCACCGCCGTCACGGACTCCGTCCTGATCACCCGCGACAACTTCAAGGAGGAGCTGGCCAAGAAGGGCCTGTAAGCATCCACGCAGACTCGCGCCGGGAAGGAAAACTTTCCCGGCCGACACCCGGAGGCGGCCATGGCGGAAAAACCTGATTACCTCGAGTTCCACAACATCGGGAAAACCTTTTCCGGCGTGGTTGCCTTAAACGACGTTTCCTTCGGCTGCCGCGAGGGCGAAATCCACGCCCTGATGGGCGAAAACGGCGCCGGCAAATCCACTCTCCTGAAGATTTTAGCGGGCAACTATCCGCCCAGCGGCGGCCACATCGTCATCAACGGCGAGGAGGCGGCTTTTCAATCCACCGCCGGGGCCCTGGACCGCGGCATCGCCATCATTTATCAGGAACTGCATCTCCTGCCCGAAAGTTCGGTGGCCGAAAACATGTATCTCGGCCAGCTGCCGCGCCGGCGCGGCCTGGTGCACTGGAAAAAGCTGTACGAAGACACCCGACGGGGCCTGGGCCGCCTCAAGATGGACATCGACCCCCGCACCCTGGTCAAGCATCTTTCCATCGGCCAGCGCCAGATGATCGAAATCGCCAAAGCCCTGACCCGCGAAGCCAAGATCATCGCCTTTGATGAACCCACCAGCAGCCTGTCGGCCCGCGAAATAGAACAGCTCTTCCGCGTCATCGGGGAACTGCGCGCCGAAGGCAAGGTCATCATCTACGTCTCCCACCGCATGGAGGAAATTTTTCGCCTCTGCGACCGCATCACCGTCTTCAAGGACGGGCGCTTCGTCCGAACCTTCGAGGACGTCAAGGACGTCACCAACGACGATCTGGTGCGGGCCATGGTGGGCCGCGACGTGGGCGACGTCTACGGCTACGCCCCGCGTCCCCACGGCGACGTCCGCCTGGAGGTCAAGGGGCTTGTGGCGCCGGGCCTTTCCGCGCCGGTCGATCTCACGGTGCGCCGGGGCGAGATCGTGGGGCTCTTCGGCCTGGTGGGGGCGGGCCGCTCGGAATGCCTGATGGGGATTTTCGGGGGTTCCCGCAAAAGCGCCGGCCGCGTCCTGATCGACGGTCACGAGGCGGACATCAAGAGCCCCGTCGACGCCATCATGAACGGCCTGGTTCTCTGCCCCGAAGACCGCAAGGCCGAGGGCATCATCGCGCTCCACTCGGTGCGCGACAACATCAACATCAGCGCCCGCCGCAAAACCCTCCTGGCCCGCTGCATCATCAATGCGGCCTGGGAACGGAAGAACGCGGCCAAACGCATCGGCGAGCTGAACATCAAAACGCCCAGCGACCAGCAGCTCCTTCTCAACCTCTCCGGCGGCAATCAGCAGAAAGTCATCCTGGGCCGCTGGCTGTCGGAGGAAATCCGCTGCATCCTCCTGGACGAGCCCACGCGCGGCATCGACGTGGGCGCCAAAAACGAGATTTACAACATCATCTACCATCTGGCGAGTGAAGGGATCGCGGTCGTCTTCGTCTCCAGCGACCTCCCGGAGGTGCTGGGGGTTTCCGACCGCATCGTGGTCATGCGCGAGGGCGCGGTCGCGGGCGAACTGCGCCACGATGAGGCCACCGAGGAGAAAGCCCTGCACCTGGCCATGATCAAGGACGCGGCCTGATCCGCGTCCCCTGGGAAAAATTTCGCCGGAACGTCTGAATTGAGGAGTGCGCCATGTCTGAAACCGGCAACGGCAATGCCCTGAGCCTGGGCTACATCTGGGACAAATTCGGGATGATCGTGGTTTTCGCGATTCTCTTCGCGGCCTGCGCCGCTTTCATTCCCAACTTTTTCACCTGGATCAACATGAAAGTGTTGGGGCAGAGCGTCTCGGTGGTGGGCATGGTTTCCTGCGGCATGGTGTTCTGCCTGGTCTGCGCGGACCTCGATCTTTCGGTGGGCGCGGTGGTGGCCTGCGCCGGCGTGGTCACGGCCTGGGTGCTGCAACAGACCGACAGCGTGCCTTTGGGCATTCTCGGCGGCCTGGCCTGCGGCCTTTTCTTCGGCCTCGTCAACGGCGTCTTCATCTCGATCTTTAAGAACAACGCCTTGATCGTGACCCTGGCCACCCAGCAGATCGCCCGCGGCGCGGCCTACACCATCTGCGGGGGCGTGCCGATCGGCATCATGAACGAAAATTTTTACCTTCTGGGCGATTCCGACATCCTGGGCGTGCCCACGCCGATCATCCTCACCGCGATCTGTTTCCTGATTTTCGGTTTCCTCCTGAGCCAGACCGTGTTCGGCCGCAACGCCCTGTCCCTGGGCGGCAACGCCGAAGCCTCGCGGCTGGCGGGCGTGAACGTGATCAAGACCAAGCTTCTCATCTTTTCCCTGTGCGGCCTGGTCTCGGCTTTCGCCGGGATCGTCCTCACCTCGAGACTCACCAGCGGCCAGCCCATGAACGGCATGGGCCTGGAGCTCTCGGCCATCTCGGCGTGCGTCCTGGGCGGGGTTTCACTCACGGGGGGCGTGGGGAAATTTTCCACCGTGGTCGCGGGCGTCCTCATCCTGGGGACGGTCGAAAACGCCATGAACCTTTTGAACATCAGCACTTTTACCCAGTACATCGTGCGCGGTTCGATCCTTCTGGCGGCCATCAACCTCGACCAGTACAAGCAGAAACTGCGCCGTCACCATTAAGAAAGGTTCTTCATCCATGTTTGAAACATTGAAGGAAGAAGCGCTGGCGGCCAACCTGGCCCTGCCCCGCCATCACCTGGTGACCCTGACCTGGGGCAATGTCAGCGGTGTGGACCGCGAGCGCGGCGTGATGGTCATCAAGCCCTCCGGAGTCGAGTACGCCGCCATGAAGCGCGAGGATATGGTCGTGGTCGACCTGGCCGACGGCCGGGTGATCGAAGGGGAGCTGAGGCCGTCGTCCGACACGCCCACCCATCGGCTTTTGTACCTGCGCTTTCCCGCGATCGGCGGCCTGGTCCACACCCATTCGCGCCACGCCACCATCTGGGCCCAGGCCGGGCTGGATTTGCCCGCCCTCGGCACCACCCACGCCGACACTTTCCACGGCCCGGTGCCCTGCACCCGCCCCCTGACCGACGCGGAAATTTCAGGCGACTACGAATGGAACACCGGCGAGGTGATCGTCGAAACCTTCGCCCAGCGGAAGCTCGGGGCCCTGGAGGTGCCGGCGGCCCTGGTCCGTTCCCACGGCCCCTTCGCCTGGGGCGCGACGCCGGCCCAGGCGGTCGAAAACGCCATTGTGCTGGAAGAGATCGCCTATATGAACCTCTTCACCCGGCAACTCAATCCCGGTGGCAACGAAATTAAGAAAACCCTGCTCGACAAGCATTTTTTCCGTAAACACGGCGCGGGCGCCTATTACGGGCAGTGAGCCCGCCGCTTTTGTCGGTCAATCCCCATCGACTTTAAGGAGGATCACATGAAATCGTTCCGGTATTTGATGCTGGCCGCCGCCCTGGCCACTTTCGGCCTCGTCGGCGGCGGGGCCGCCCTGGCCCAGGACACCCTCACCGTGGGTTTTTCGCAGATCGGCGCCGAATCCGGCTGGCGCTCGGCGGAAACCAAGATCGCCAAGCAGGAGGCCGATAAGCGGAACATCGAGCTGAAAATCTCCGACGCCCAGCAGAAGCAGGAGAATCAGATCAAGGCCGTGCGGGCCTTCATCGCCCAGGGCGTGGACGCCATCTTCATCGCCCCGGTGGTTGAAACCGGCTGGACCTCAGTGCTGAAAGAGGCCAAGGACGCCGGCATCCCGGTCTTCCTCCTCGATCGCCTGATCGACGACAAGGATAAGGACCTCTATACCAGCGCCATCGTCTCCGACCAGGTGCTGGAGGGCCGCATGGCCGGTGACTGGCTGGTCAAGGAAACCGGGGGCGCCTGCAACATCGTGGAACTCCAGGGCACCGTGGGCGCCAGCGTCACCAACAATCGCAAGAAAGGCTTCGAGGAAGCCATCGCCGGCCATTCCGGCATGAAGATCATCCGCTCCCAGAGCGGCGACTTCACCCGCTCCAAGGGCAAGGAAGTCATGGAAAGTTTCATTAAGGCTGAAAACGACGGCAAGAACATCTGCGCCGTCTACGCCCACAACGACGACATGGTCATCGGCGCCATCCAGGCCATCAAGGAAGCGGGCCTGAAGCCCGGGGTGGACATCAAGACCGTCTCCATCGACGGCGTGCCCGATATCTTCAAGGCCATGGCCGACGGCGAAGCCAACGCCACCGTGGAACTCACCCCCGACATGGCCGGCCCGGCCTTCGACGCCCTCATCAAGATGAAAAAGGACGGCGTCGCGCCGCCCAAAATGATCATCACCGAAACCAAGGCCTATTTCCCCGATACGGCCCAGGCGGAATACGACCGCCGCAAGGATCTCTATTGATGACCCTTCGGCCAGACCGAAGCTGAAGAGAGGGCGCCGGACCCGGCCCGGCCGTCCGGCGCCCTCTTCCGCAATGGCTGTCGGCCCGCGTCGGCGGCGCCTCCGGGACCGGGAGGGAAAACATGACGTCCGCAGACGAAACCGCGCCCCTTCTCCAGATTCGCGGCCTGACCAAAAGCTTTCCCGGCGTGCTCGCCCTGGACCACGTCGATTTCACCCTGCGCCGCGGCGAAGTGCACGCGCTCCTGGGCGAAAACGGCGCGGGCAAGTCCACGCTCATCAAAACCCTCACGGGCGTCTACCGCCGCGACGAGGGCACGGTGCTCCTGGAGGGGAAGGAAATTTCACCCACCAGCGTTCTGGAGGCCCAGCGCCTCCTGATCGGGTCGGTCTATCAGGAAGTGAACCTGCTCCCCAACCTCTCGGTGGCCGAAAATCTTTTCCTGGGCCGCCAGCCCACCCGCTTCGGCTTGGTGCGGAGCGGCCGGATGCGCCGCGACGCCGAAGCCGTTCTGGAACGCTATCACCTGAAAATCGACGTCTCCGAAAAGCTGGCCCGCTATTCCGTGGCCATTCAGCAGATCATCGCCATTGCCCGGGCCGTGGATCTTTCAGCCAAGGTGCTGATCCTGGACGAACCCACAGCCAGCCTCGACCACGACGAAGTGGAGATGGTCTTCGACGTGGTGCGGGGCCTCAAGGAACGCGGCATCGGCGTCATCTTCATCACCCATTTCCTCGACCAGGTCTACGCCCTGGCCGACCGCATCACGGTTTTGCGCAATGGCCGCCTGGTGGGCGAGCGGGAGACGGCGACTCTCCCGCGCCTGGAACTGGTGACCATGATGCTCGGCCGCGAACTGGACGACCGGGCCGGGAAAGTCACCCGCCGCACCGGCCGCGAAGACCGGCCCCCCGTGGTCGATTTTGAGAATTTCGGCCGGCGCGGGCAGATCGAGCCTTTCAATCTGAAGGTGCGGGCCGGCGAGGTGCTGGGCGTGGCCGGGCTTTTGGGCTCGGGCCGGACCGAGACGGCCAAGGTCATCTTCGGCATCACCCCGGCCGACCAGGGAACGGCCCTGGTCAACGGCGTCCAGGCTTCTTTACGTTCGCCGATGGAGGCGATCGGCCGCAAATTCGGCTACTGCCCCGAGGACCGCAAAGTCGAGGGCATTGTGGGCGACCTGTCGGTGCGCGAAAACATCATCCTGGCCCTCCAGGCCCGGCGCGGCTGGCTGAAACCTTTGGCCAAAGCCGAGCGGCAGCGCCTCGCCGAAAATTTCATGGAAATGCTCGACATCCGCCCGCGCGACGCGGACAAGCCCATTCAACTGCTCTCCGGCGGCAACCAGCAAAAAGCCTTGCTCGCCCGCTGGCTGGCCACCGAGCCCCAATTCCTGATTCTCGACGAACCGACTCGCGGCATCGACGTGGGAGCCCACGCCGAGATCATCCGCCTGATCGACTACCTCTGCGACCAGGGCGTGGCCCTCCTGGTCATCTCCTCCGAGTTGGAGGAGATCGTCACCTATTCCAGCCGGGTGGCCGTGCTCCGCGACCGACGGCACGTCCGCGAACTGACGGGCGACGAGGTGAAAGTGAAGAACATCATGACCGCCATCGCCGCCCAGAAAGAGGACGCCCGGAAGGAGGCAACCAATGACCCCATCGCCTGAAAAGAAAAACGGCGGATCGGCCGGTCTCGGCGGCCTGACCTGGCGCCGGGCCCTGCCGCAGTTGGCCATGCTGGCGGTGATCCTTCTCCTGGATTGGCTGATCTCCCCGCAATTCTTCAACGTCAGCGTCCAGGGCGGCCGGCTCTTCGGCAGCATCGTCGATGTCTTCTACCGGGGCGCGCCCATCATCATCCTGGCCCTGGGCATGACCCTGGTCATCGCCACCGGCGGCATCGACCTCTCCGTGGGCGCGGTCATCGCCATTGCCGGGGCCACGGCGGCCAGCCTGGTGCAGGCCGCGGGCTGGCCGGCCTGGGCGGCCATCCTGGCCACGCTGGGCGTGGGCCTGGCCTGCGGGCTGTGGAACGGCGTCCTGGTGGCCGTCCTGAACATCCAGCCCTTCGTGGCCACCCTGATATTGATGGTGTCCGGCCGGGGCATCGCCCAGATGATCACCCAAGGAAAGATCCTCACCTTCACCGACCCCGGCATGGACGTCATCAGCAAGGGCCACCTCCTGGCCGTGCCCATGCCCGTCATCATCGCCCTGGTCACCCTGGCCCTGGGTCTCTCGCTTTTCCGGGGCACGGCCCTGGGCCTGATGGTGGAGGCCACGGGCGTCAACAGCCTCTCGGCCCGGTACGCCGGGGTCAAAACCCGGCTGATGAAGCTCCTGGTCTACGCCTGGTGCGGCTTCTGCGCCTCCATCGCCGGCCTCATCATCGTCTCGGACATCCGGGGCGCGGACGCCAACAACGCCGGGCTCTGGATGGAGCTGGACGCCATCCTCACCGTGGTCATCGGCGGCACCTCGCTCCTGGGCGGCCGCTTCAGCCTGGTCCTGTCCGTGATCGGGGCCCTCATCATCCAGGCCATGAATACCGGCATCCTCCTGAGCGGTTTCAAGCCCGAATTCAACCAGATCGTCAAGGCCGTGGTGGTGCTGATCGTTCTGTGCGTCCAGTCGCCGCAATTGAAGGCGCTGATGCTCAAGCGCCAGGCCCGGGGAGGCGCCGCATGATCCGTCGCTATCTCCCGCTTCTGGCCACGGTTTCGGTGCTCCTGATCGGCTACGGCATCTGCGCGGCCCAGTTCAACAATTTCACCAGCCTGCGCGTGGTCGGGAACCTCCTGACCGACAACGCCTTTCTCGGCATCACCGCCGTGGGCATGACCTTCGCCATCGTCTCCGGCGGCATCGACCTGTCGGTGGGCTCGGTCATCGCCTTCACCACCGTCCTCATCGCCACCCTCATCGAGTGGTACAATGTGCCGCCCCCCCTGGCCTTCGCGCTGGCCCTCGGCGTGGGCGCGCTGTTGGGCGCGGGCATGGGGGCCATCATCTATTACCTGGAAATGCCGCCTTTCATCGTGACCCTGGCCGGAATGTTCCTGGTGCGCGGGGTGAGCTTTCTCATCACCACGGAATCCATCGGCATCGACCATCCGCTCTACACCGCGCTCAACGACGTGGCCCTTCGCGTCGGCACGGGCCGCCTCAGCCTGGTGGCCATGATGATGCTGGCCGTGGTGGCCCTGGGGACGCTTTTGCTGCACTTCACCCGCTTCGGCTCCCAGGTCTACGCCATCGGCGGCGGGCCGGCCTCGGCCCGGCTCATGGGCGTCCCGATGGCTTTCACCACCATCCGCATCTACATGCTCTCGAGCACCCTGGCGGCCTTGGCGGGGGTGGTTTTTTCGCTCTACACCTCGGCCGGGAACTCCCTGAACTGCGTCGGCGTGGAGCTGGACGCCATCGCCTCGGTGGTCATCGGCGGCACGCTCCTCTCCGGCGGCTACGGGTTCCTCCTGGGCACCTTCGCGGGCGTCTTGATTCAGGGCCTGATCCAGACCTACATCACCTTTGACGGCACCCTGAGCAGCTGGTGGACGAAAATCGTGATCGGAATACTCCTGTTCGTCTTCATCGTCCTGCAGCGGGTCATCACGGCCTTCGGCCAGCGCGGGCGTTCGTCCTGAGATCCCGGCGCCGCTCTCCCGCCGATTGTTCCGGCCTTGAGAATCGTTTATACTGGATAGGGCCGCCTGCGAACCCAGGCGGCCGGTCGGGGAATTCCACCCCGCCAAACCGCCCGGAAGGCCAGGAGACCGGTATGCTGACCTTTGATAACGATAAATGTGTCGGATGCGGCCAATGCGTCGAGGATTGCGTCATAAACAGCCTGAAGCTGGCGGAACGGAAGGCCGTCCTGGACGGGAAATGCATCCGGTGCGGCCACTGTGTGGCCATCTGCCCGGAGGGCGCGGTATCCCTGCCGGAATACGACATGCGGGATGTCGAAGAGTTTCGGGAAACAGGTTTCCGGCTGGAGGCGGCCACCCTGTTGCGGGCCATAAAATTCCGGCGGTCCATCCGCCGCTTTGCCGAACGGAAAATAGAGCGGGAAAAGCTGGACTCCATAATCCAGGCCGGCCGGTACACGGCCACCGGTTCAAATGCGCAGGGCTGCAAATTCATCGTCGTACAGGATGAACTGGCGGTCTTAAAAGAGATGATCTGGCGGAGAGTGGAAGAGGATCTGAGCCGCGGCCCGAACCTGGCGCCGGAGCTGTTGAAAAACCTTAAATTCTTTATAAAAATGCGCGATACTTTCGGGATCGACTACCTGTTCCGCAACGCCCCGGCCGTCCTGTACATCGCCGCCGACAGCGCCGTCGACGCGGGTCTGGCGGCCCAGAATATGGAATTGATGGCCGTGGCGCAAGGCCTGGGGGTGATGTTCAACGGGTATGTGGTCTGGCTCTCTTCGCTGAACGAAAAGGTCCTGGACTGGCTGGGCACGGGGAAAAAGCCCATAGCCGCGTCCATGCTGATCGGCTATCCGGACGTCCGATACCAGCGGACCGCGCCGAGGAAACCGGCCGACGTCGATTGGCGCTGAATTTTTTCAATTTTCGAGGACTCCGTCCGGATCAGGTGAACAGGCCCTCTTCCGGCGCATTGTGGCCCTCGCGGAACTGGGTGTGGTACAGGCGGGCGTAAAGGCCGTCCCGGGCCAGGAGTTCCTGGTGCCGGCCGTATTCCACCAGGCGGCCCTGGTCCAGGACCAGGATGACGTCGGCCCGGAAGATGGTGGAGAGGCGGTGGGCGATGACGAAGGAGGTGCGGCCTTCAAGGAGATTGTCCAGGGCCGCCTGGACCAGCCGCTCGCTTTCCGTGTCCAGGGCCGAGGTGGCCTCGTCGAGGATCAGGATGCGCGGATCCTTCAGGATGGCCCGGGCAATGGCCACGCGCTGGCGCTGGCCCCCGGAGAGGGACAGGCCCCGCTCCCCGACCCGGGTGTCGAACCGGTCGGGATATTTTTCCACAAACTCGGTGACGTGGGCGGCCCGGGCCGCGGCCAGGACCTCTTCGGGCGCGGCGCCCAGCCGGCCATACAAAATATTGTCGTACACCGAACCGGAGAAGAGGACGGTTTCCTGGGGCACGATGCCGATCTGCTCGCGCAGGCTTTTCTGGGTCACCCGCCTGATATCCGCCCCGTCGATGAATATGGCCCCGGAGGTCACGTCGTAAAAGCGCATCAGGAGGTTGGCCAGGGTGGTCTTGCCCGCCCCGCTGGGCCCCACCAGGGCCACCATCTGGCCCGGCCGCACAGTGAAATTGAGGTCGGTCAGCACCAGGCGGCCGGCCGGATCATAGGTGAAGCTGATGTGGTCGAAATCCACTTGGCCTTTGATAGGCTGAAGGGTCTCCGCCTCGGGGTCGTCTTGGACCTCCGGGGTGAATTCCAGGGCCCCGAACACCCGCTCGCAGGCGGCCTGGGCCTGCTGGAGCTTGCCGTAGGCGTGGGACAGGCGCTTGATGGGGTTGGAAAGGTTTACGGCGAAAATGAGAAAGGCCACCAGGGCCCCGGCGCTCAGCCGGCCCTCGATGACCTCCCGTCCGCCGTACCAGATCAGGAGCACCACCCCCAGGGTGGCGAACAGCTCCACCACCGGGGTCAGCACCGCCCCGGCCCGGACGGCCTTCATGGTGGCCTTGAAGTTGTCGGTCATCTGTTTTTCGAAACGCCCGATTTCGTATTCCTCCCGGGCAAAGGACTTCACCACCCGGATGCCGCTCAGGGTCTCCTGCATCAGGGCCGTGAATTCGTGAAGCTGGCTCAGGACCGTCCGTCCGGCCCGCTTGATCCGCCCGCCCAGGCGGCGGACCATAAAGGCGATCAGGGGCACGGTGACGAAGAGAAAAAGCGAAAGCTGCCAGTGAAGGGTGATCATGGACACGATGGAGAATATCAGGACGAAGCTTTCGCGGATGAATTCCGTGCCCGGCCCGATGATGGCCCCCTGCAGCGCCCCGATATCGTTGGTGTAATAACTCATCAGGCCGCCGGTGCGGTTCCGTTCGAAGTAGGCCAGGCCCCGGAAGCGCAGCATGGCCGTGAACATCTGCTGGCGCAGGTCGAAGACCACCCGCTGGGCCACGAACTCCATGAAATACTGCTGGCCAAAGACGAAAAAGCCGCGCAGAAAATAGATGACCAGCACCAGGACGGAGATCATGGTCAGCATGCCCATGTTCTTGGACGTCAGGACGTCGTCGATGACGTCCTTGATGATCCAGGGCAGCACCACCTGGGAGCCGCTGGCGCCCAAGAGGCACACCAGCCCCAGAATCAATTTGCCCACATACGGCCGCAGGTAGCCCAGCAATCGGAAATAATTGGCCATCAGGCCTCACTCACCTTTCAACCAGCCGGCGGCCGCCTGGAAAATCTGGCCGGCCTCCCGGCGGAGCTGGTCCGGCTCGGCCCCCTGGCCGCTGACGGTTATAAAATGGGCCTGGGACAGGGAATCGCGCAAAATATCCGGCGTGGTGGCCACCAAAAGGCAGATCAGCCGGGGCAGGCCGCTGTTGGCCGCCAGATGGGCCGTGCCGTTGTCCAGGCTGATAAAGAGATCGGACCGGGCGGCCAAACCCACCAGATCCATCAGCCGGGTTTGGCCGGCCAGGTTCAGAACGCCCCCGGAATCGAAGGAGGCCAGGAGATCGCGCACATAGGGCGCATCACCCGGAGCGCCGGTGACATATATGAAAGGGTTCAATTCCGCCTTCAGGCGGGCCAGGAGGGCGGCGAAACCGGCCGCGGGCCAGGTTTTGCCCGGATCATTGGTCTTCACGCACAGGCCGATGACCGGCCGCCCTCCGGCCTGGTCCAGCCAGCCGGCCACCTTGGCGGCCGTCTCCGGCCCCACCGGCGGCAGGGTGATCCGGCCCCGGTCATTGATATGAAAAAGCCGGCGCACCACCAGTTGAAACATTTCCACCAGGCTGCCGGAGCATTCTTCGGGGCTCATGCGCACGGTGCGGGTAAAGAGCATGCGGGTCCAGGAACGGGGGCGGGAGCCGGCGAAAAGCCGATCCGGCCCCAGGCGGCCCGAAACGCCGGCCAGGATGGCCAGAAGGGCTCCGCGCGGCCGACGGTCCAGGGACAGAAAAACGTCGTGGCGGCCGGCCCGCAACTGCCGCAGCACCGGCCCCAGGCCGGAAAAGAACGAGCCGCTGCGATAGGGATAGACGATCAGTTTGTCGACCACGGGGTTCCCGGTTAAAATTTCGGCCGCCTCGGGCCGGGCCAGGACGGCCAGGCGGGTTTCGGGGAACCGGCGGCGGATGAGGTCCAGGGCCGAGGTCATCATGACCACGTCGCCCACGTTGACCAGAACTGACACCAAAATACTGCGCACCATACCTCCTTGGTCCGACACAAATTATTATAATATACCAACGCTTTTACCGCAAGGGCGGCCCTGCGCCGGCCGAGTCGTTGTCGAGGGCGCCTTCCGGTCAGGCCGGGAACCGGCGATTGGAAAAACCTGTAAGCTGGGCTATAATACGCCGACGTTCACGAATGCGGCATATTTCCGAATACATCGAAGAAGCGGATATCGAAAAAATCCGGACGGCGGTCGACGGCATCGGGCCGGCCGGACCGGAACCGATGAGGAAACTCTGATGAGCGATGGATCCCGGCCGGATTTTCTGGCCCGCAACCTGGAAGCTCTGACCCGCGGCGGCCAGGCAGCCGTCCGCGACTGGCTGGAACGGGCTCCGCGTCCGTCAATGGTCACCGAAATCGAAGCCGCCGACGGCGGGATGGTGCTGATGGTGGGCGGCCAGACCCAGGCTTCGCGCCGCGATCCCCGGCGGGAGGCCGAAGCGTGGCTGACCCGGGCCCGGGCGGAGAATGCGGGGGCCTGGTCCGGCCGTTTGGTTCTGTTCGGCCTGGGCGGCCCCTGGCCAATGGCCCTGATTCTGGAAGAGCGGCCGCTGGCGGTTTATGAGCCCGACCCGGGCGTGCTCCAGGCGATTCTGCGGCGCCATGATTTCAGCCGCCACCTGGCCGCCCCGGCGGGCCGGGGGTTACTCATTCTGACCCCTTGGGATCTGGCCCGGAACCCGGAGCAAGTCCGGGGCGCGACGGTGCTGGTCCACCCCCCGGCCCAACGGCGGGCCGCGGCCCAGTTGGCCAACCTGCGGCGCCTGGCGGCCGGCGGCCGGCGCGGGCTGGCCTCCGGCACGAACCGGCCGCTCACGATCATGGTGGTGCCGCCCCTGTCCGGCGGGTCGCTGCCGGTGGCCTCGTCCCTGGCCCGGGCTGTGGAGGCCGGCGGCCACACCCTTCACCATCTGGACTGGCCGGCGCGGTTCCGGGAAATGGAGCAGACGGCCCACCGGACTCCGGGGGCCGAAGCCGGCCGGCTCATTGCCCGTCTCTTCGAGGAGGCCGGGCAGACGGCTCTCCAAGCCGCCTCGGATGGCGCGCCCGACCTGATCCTGGCCCTGGCCCAGGCCCCGCTGGACGCCCCCAACCTGGCCCGGCTGCGGGAGGCCGGGGAGGCTCCGCTGGCCTTCTGGCTGGTGGAGGACGTGCGGCTGTTCGGCTATGTGGCCGAAGTGGCCCCGGCCTATGACGCCCTCTTCCACATCCAGGAAGGCCTGATCGAGGACCGGCTGCGGGATTGGGGCCTGGGCCGGGCCGCATACCTGCCCCTGGCCGCCGATCCCGACCTGTTCCGCCCCCTGCCCGAGGATTTTCCCAACGCTTTCCGGGCCGACCTCTCCTTCATGGGGGCCGGCTATCCCAACCGGCGGCGCCTCCTGGCCGATCTGGCCTCCGGGTACTGGTCCCGGACCGGCCGGCCCGCCGAATCTTTCCGGATCTTCGGGTCGGGCTGGGCCGGGGCCGATCCGGCCCTCCGGCCGCACCTTTTCGAAGGCGGGCGGCGGGTCAGCCTGGCGGAAAACGCCCTGATCTACGCCGGGGGGCAGGTCAATCTCAACCTCCATTCCAGCGCCCTTCCCCGGCCCGGCTTTGAACCCGGCAGCCGCTTTGTCAATCCCCGCACCTTTGAAATCGCGGCCGCCGAGTCGTTCCAGATTGTGGACCACCGGCCTCTCCTGCCGCCCCTGTTCGCCGCCGGCCGGGAATTGGCGGTCGCTGAAAGCCCGGCCGATCTTCCCGACCTGATCGACCACTACCTGGGCCGGCCCGAAGAGCGCCAGGCCATGGGCCGGGCGGCCCGGGAACGGGTCCTGGCCGAACATACCTACGGCCACCGTCTGGATCACATTCTGGCGAGCCTAGGTTGGACCGCTGAATCCGAGACAGGGCCGCAAGCCTGAGCAAAGCCGGGGCCAAGGTGAGGCCGGTGGCCGGCCGATCCAGGATTCATTGCTGTAGGTCCTCTATTCTCACTCATTGAGCGATATAATATACAGTGACGCCAGGCCGCTGGTTTCCCCTCCGGTATTTTTTGCGGGGGAGGAAAAAATTCAAAAATTACTATTGCAATTGAGACTTAATTGCATTATTATTACAAACAGTCAACACGCGACGGCAGCGACCTCCCTAAAAAAAACGCCGCCCGCGTGTCTCCCGAGACCGGCCGGACCGTGGTCTCCTCCCTGGCCTGGAGGCCACGGTCCGGCCGGGGCCTCCCCCCGGCCCCGCCCGCGCGGGGCCGTCCACCATACCCGCCAGCCGCCGCCGGCGGCCGTGTAAGGAGAAAAACCATGTCCAAAATACTGATTGTTTTCGGCTCCACCACCGGCAACACCGAATGGGTGGCCGGCGAGGTGGCCAAGCAGCTCCAGGCCGCCGGCCACGAGGTCGAGACCAAAAACGCCGGCCGGGTCGGCGCGGCCGGCCTCTGTCAAGGGCGCGACCTGGTGCTTTTCGGCTGTTCCACCTGGGGGCAGGATGAAATAGAATTGCAGGAAGATTTTCAACCCCTCTTCGAAGCCTTTGACCAGATCGGGGCCGCCGGGGTGAAGGCCGCGGTCTTTGGCTGCGGCGACGAGGATTATGATCACTTCTGCGGCGCGGTGACGGCCATCGGCGACAAACTGGCCGCCCTGGGCGCCAAGGTGGTGGCCGACGGCCTTAAAATCAACGGTGACCCGGCCGACGCGGCCGGGGCCATCAAGGACTGGACCGCCAAAGTGGCGGCCGCTCTGTAACCGCCCGCCCACACCCTCCCCACAAAACGAAACGGCCTCTCCGCCCGGATGCGGAGAGGCCGTTTCACATTTTCCAAAAGCCCCGGAAGGGGGGATTATTTCAACTCCAGCCCGGCCTGGGACAGCTTGGCCACCAGGCGGCCGTACAGCGCCCGGAAATTGCTGGCGGTTTCAACGCTCAATTTGGCGCCCAGCAGCTTTTCCAAATCGCGGATCTCCGGGGCCACGCTGGAACGCACCCGCTTTCGGAGGAGGTTGACCTCGTGGATGGCGTCGGCGTTGGACCGTTCGGTGAGACGGCGGATCTCCTCATTGAATTTCAGGACCGTCTCCTCCATCTTGCGCTCGGAAATGGCCATTTTGCCCTGGTTTTCCGACAGCACCAGGGCCACGCGCCGGGCTTCCTTTTCGTGCATGGTGGCGGTCTCGCGCTCCACGGCCAGTTTCCGTTCCAGCTCCTCGATCTTCAGGTTGGCCGCCTGGAGACTCGCGACCAGGGATTCGTTCTCCCGGGAGCAGCGGTCCAGCTCCTGCTGATAGAAATTGGCGTCGTTTTCCTTCTGGGTGAGCTTATTGGCCAGCTCGCTGTTTTCCCGGTGCACCTTCTTGAACTGCTTCTCATAACTGGCGATTTTCTGATTACACGTGCCCAGGGCGCTTTCCTGCTCCTCCAGAGTGTTGGTCAGTTCCAGAAGATCCGTGGTCAGGCGGTCGAGTTCCTGTTTTTGGTCATCCTTGTTTTTCCGTAAATTCCGGAACTCGCTTTCCAGCTGGCGGCGCTCGGAGTTGGATGATTTTTTGTAATCCTCGAAAGCGCCCTCCAGGCTGCGGATATACTCGGAGAGCACCCGCATGGCCTGATGGGGATCAAAGCCGGCCGGCAGAAGATCGGTGAGGTGCCGCAAGCGCTCCTCGTTGTTCAACTTATCTTTCATCGCCACGGCGGGTATCCTGCCTTCCGGGCGTCCGCCGAAAAAACCGCTCTCGGCTCGCCATAACATTCCAGAATAAAGGCGACCAGGCCCGGCCGGATTCCCGGCCCGAGGCGTGATCAGTTTTTTTACTCTATCATAAAAAAAGCGGGAAGAAAAGGTGATGAACCTTTTCTTCCCGCCAAACGCTCGCCAAACAAGTGCACCCTGAAGAAAAGAGGCCTTATTTCTTTTTCATAAGTTTAAGAAACTTCTCCTCCTCGCCTTCCACCATTTTATAGGTGTGCTCATCGGCGGGGAACTTGGATTCCTTGACATCTTTGACGTAGGCTTTCATGGCCTTGGTGATGACTCCGGCCACATCGGCGTATTTCTTGACGAATTTGGGCGTAAACGCCTGGAATTGGCCGATCATGTCGCTGACGATCAACAACTGGCCGTCGCAGGGGAGACCCGCGCCGATGGACAGGACCGGAATGGTCAGCACTTTGGTGATGTAGGCGGTGACCTCCGGGGGCACGGCCTCCACGAGGATGAGCCGGGCCCCGGCCTTTTCCACGGCCAGAGCGTCTTCCACGGTGGCCTTGGCCGCCTCGGCCGTGCGGCCCTGAGCCTTGTGGCCGCCCAACTGGCCCGAGGACTGCGGGGTCAGGCCGATATGGCCGACGACCACAATGCCGGCGTCGCTGATGGCCCGGATGCGGCTCGCCACCCGAACCCCGCCTTCCAGCTTGATGGCGTCCACATCGGCTTCTTTAAGGAAGCGGCCGGCGTTGAGAACGGCGTCCTCGTCGGAAATCTGATAGCTCAGGAAAGGCATGTCGCCGACCACAAAGGTGTTGGGCGCGCCCCGACGGACGGCCTCGCTGTGGACGATGCACTGGTCCATGGTCACGGGCACGGTGCCGTTGTAGCCGTAGACGCACATGCCGAGGCTGTCGCCCACCAGGATCATGTCCATGCCCGCGGCTTCGGCGAACTGGGCGGTGGGGAAATCATAGGAAGTCAGCCAGGCGATCTTTTCGCCCTTCTCTTTCATTTTGTAGAGGTCCAACAGGGATTTACGCGGCATGGACAACACTCCTTTCCAGGTGTTCGGGACCTGGCCCGTCATCAAAGGGGGGTCTTGATCTCACATTATGAAACAAACTTTCGTATTACGCTAAAATGAGTCTATACCCTTTCCCGCCCCCTGTCAAGACCGAAATGGCGCGAACCAGTCGTATTCAACGGGGATAGAGTCTATACCGACGAACCGCCTTCTATTGCCGCTTCCCGTCTTCACGCCGGTCGGCGGTGGGGGGGTGGCCGAAGTGTTCTTTATACCATTTGGCGAAGTGGGAGCTGTCGGAGAAGCCGCATTCGACGGCGATGTCGGTGATGGTGCGGCGGGTGCGGCGGACCAGCCAGTGGGCCTGCTTGAGGCGGAGGTTGCGGAGGAAGCCGGCCGGGGATTCCTTGAGGGTTTCCTGGAAGAGGCGTTCCAGTTGGCGGGGGCTGAGGCCCGCCTCCCGGGCCGCGTCTTCGGTGCCGATGTTGACCGAGAGGTTCTGGATCATGAAAAACACGGCCCGCCGCACCCGGGGATCGGGGATGTCGAGGAACTGGTCCAGGCCCGGGCCCCGGAGGCGGTCGCCGGGCCGGTTCCAGTCGAGCATCAGGCGGCGGAAAATTTTGATCAGACGTTCCGGGCCGAAGAAACTTTCCAGGAGGTGCCGGGCCAAATCCACGGCCGAGGTGCCGCCGGGGCAGGTGATGACCCCCCGGTCCTCGACGAAGATTTCGTCCACCACCGGGCGGGCTTCGGGGAAAGTGGTTTTAAATTCCTGGTAATGGGGCCAGTGGACCACGCACCGCCGGCCCCGCAAGAGCCCGGCCCGGGCCAGGACGAAAACGGCCGAGGACAGGCCCACAATGGTGATGTTGCGGCCGGCGGCCCGGACCAGGTAGTCCCGCAGCTCGGGCCGGCTGGCCTCGGCCCCGGACAGTCGGCCGCCCACCAGCACCAGGTAGCTGAAATCGGCCGTCTCCAGCCAGCCGCTCCCGGGGATGATGGAGGCTCCGCAGCTGGAGGACACGGGAGCCGGGTCCCGGGCCATGATGGTCCAGGAGGCCCAGGCCGAGCGGCCCACGTCGCCGAGATCCGAAGCCTGGCGCAGGGTTTCGATGAAACCGCTGAAACCCAGCAGATCAAAGCCCGGCAGGAGCACGAACCCCACCTTCAGCACCGCCCCGGAGCGGGTATTTTTGGAATCGCCGGCCATGGACCGGATTATAAACCAGTCCCGGCCCCCACGCAAGAACCGAAGGCCGGATTGGCCTGATCCCGGCTTTGTGATATACTTATTCCATCGGCCGGGCCCGGTCGGCCTCCGGGAAGCGGAGTAATCTGAATTACGGTTGACAGGGTCGGGGGCAAGTGGCATTATAAAGTGTTATATAAACCCCCGGGGGCTGGTGATGAAAATTTTGGAATTTAAGCGCTATTCCGTTCTGGACGAAGTCCTGGCGGCCCTGACCAAACCCGCGGAGGACCCGCTGGAAGAAGCCCTGGTCATCGGCCGCCGCCGCAGCGGCGGCCGGTTCTCCTTCATGACCAACACCGACAATATTCCGGAACTCATCGGCTACCTGGAGGCGATCAAGACCGATTTGACTCTGGAAATGATCTATCAGGCCGAACGCGACGACGAAGGCTGAAGCCCGGCGTCCCTTCGCCGCCACGAAAGGCCGGGGTCACGCCCGCTTTAAGTCTCCCCCCTTTCTCAAAAAGGAAACGCCATGACGCCCGTCCACCGCCGCTTTCGCTTCCACGCCCCGGCGCGCTGTTAGAGGTCTCCCTTGGTTCGTCGTGTCCTGGTCACCGGCGGCGCCGGGTTCATTGGTTCCCATTTGGTGGAGGCGTTGCTGGGCCGGGGGAACGAAGTTCGGGTACTGGACGACCTGTCCACGGGCCGCCGGGAAAACCTGGCCGGAGCCGACGGTTCCCGCCTGGAATTCCTGGAAGGCTCCTTCACCGACCCCGGGCTCCTGTCGGCCGGCCTTTCAGGGGTGGAGGCCGTCTTCCACCTGGCCGGCCTGGTGGCTGTGCCGGAAAGCGTGGAAAACCCGGCCCGGTGTATTGAACTCAACGACCTGGGCGTTTGGAACCTCTACCGGACGGCGGCCGAACACCAGGTCCGGCGGTTGGTTTTGTCCTCGAGCAGCGCGGTCTACGGCGACCGGGACGTCCCCCACCACGAGGACCTCTGCCCCCGCCCGGACACGCCGTACGCCATGCACAAGCTCCTCGGCGAGCACTACGGCCTGTACTTCCACCGCCACCGGGGCCTGGAGTCGGTGTATCTGCGCTATTTCAACGTCTACGGCCCCCGTCAGTTGCCCGACTCCCCCTATTCCGGCGTCATTTCGCTCTTTCTGGACCAGCTTCGCCAGGGCCGGCCGGGCCTGATCCTGGGCGACGGGCTCCAGACCCGGGATTTCGTCCATGTCCGCGACGTGGTCCGGGCCAACCTGGCCGCCGCCGACCGCCCCGGGCTCTCCGGCCTGGCCCTGAACATCGGTTCGGGCCAGACCACCACCATTCTGGCTCTCTATCGCCTGCTGGCCGGCCTGGCCGGACGCCCCGACCTGGCTCCCCGCTTCGCTCCGCCCCGACCCGGCGACATCCGCCACTCCTCCGGACCGATCACCCTGGCCGGCCGTCACCTGGGTTTCCAGCCGAGCATCACTTTGGCCGACGGCCTGGCCGACACCTGGCAATGGTTTAAAAGTCTATGACCTTCAGCATCGCCCGCTTCGCCCGCACCAATAAAGTCTTTCTCATCTGGACCGCCTTCGGCGCGCTTCTGTATCTGATGCGCGACCTGTTCGGCCTGGTCTTCATCACCTATATCATGTGCTTCATCATCAACGGCCTGACCCACCGGCTCCACCGCTCCGCCCGGATCCGTCGCCGTTTCATGGTGGTGGTCATCTACCTGCTCTTTTTGGCCGGCATCGCCGCCCTCATTTTCTTCCTGTCGCCCCGACTCCTGACCGAGGCCAAAAATTTCACCGAGCAATTGCCCCGGACCCTGGCCACCATCGGGGAATGGACCGAAGCCCAGGCCGCGGCCAACGACACCCTGGCCCCCATCGCCGAAAGAATCCGCCACCTCCTGACTCCGGAACAGATGATCGTCAAGGGCTGGGCTCTCGGCCGGGGTGCCCTGGAAAAAATCGTCCACTATATCAGCTGGTTCTTTCTGGCTCTGCTGTTCAGTTTCCTGATCATGCTGGATTTGCCGCGCCTGGTGCGCAGCGTGCGGGAGCTGCGCTTCACCCGGCTCTCTTCGGTCTACGCGGCCACCGCCGACAGCGTCATCCTCTTCGCCAAGGTGGTGGGGGAGAATTTCCGCGCCCAGATCATGATTTCCACGGTCAACACCATTCTGACGGCCATCGGGCTCCATATTCTGGGCATCGGCGGGGCGGTGCTTCTGTGCACCCTGGTGTTCATCTGCGGCCTGATCCCGGTTTTGGGGGTTTTCATCTCTTCGGTGCCCATCCTTTTGATGGCCGTCAACGCGGGGGGCATCACCCTGAGCCTCTGGGCCCTGGGCATGATCATATTGATCCACCTGATCGAGGCCTACGTGCTCAATCCGCGCATCGTCTCGGCCATCATGCACCTCAACCCGGTGATGACCCTCATCATCCTCTACATCGCCCACAGCCTCATCGGCCTGTGGGGCATGCTCCTGGGGGTGCCGATTTCGGTGTACATCTACCGGCAGCTGATCATCGGCCTGAAACCCAAAAGCCGGCGTAACCCCCCGACCGGCCTCCCGCCCGGCGCGCCCACGCCCGAGGAAGTGGCGGCCGTGGCCACCGAAGTGGCCGCGGAGGTGGAAAGTGCCCATCGGTAAGCGGGCCCTGGCCCCGGCGCTGCTGGTGTTGCTTCTGGCCTGGGCTTGGCCTCCGGTTCCCGCCGCGGCCGAAGAACGGCCCCGGGTGGTCATGCTGGGCGACAGCCTGACCGCCGGCTACGACTGGCCCGGCGCCTACCCCGGGCTCGAAGTCCACAACCTTGGGCACAGCGGCGACACCACCCGGGCCATTCTCAAACGGCTCGACGAAGTGGTCGCCCTGGCCCCGGACACGATCTTCCTTCAAGCCGGCATCAATGACCTGGGCCGCCTGGAAAAACCCGGGGACATTGTGGCGCGCCACCAGGAAATCTGGACCGAATTGGGCCGCCGGACACCCCGGACCCGGCTGTGCGTCATCTCGCTCCTGCCCGTGGACCAGGAACTGCATTCCGGCCGCAACCAGGCCATCCGCAGCCTCAACCACAGCCTGGGCCGGGCAGCCGAGGCCCGGGGCCTGGTCTTCATCGACCTCTACACTCCCTTGAGCGACGACGAGGGCCGCCTGCGCCGGGAATTCACCACCGACGGCGTTCACCTGACCCGGCCGGCCTACGAAGTGTGGCGGCGGGCCCTTGAGCCCCACGTGAATGGGGTGAGCCGATGACCGCCACCCCCGCCATAGTCATGCTGGGCGACAGCCTGACCGCGGGCCACCGCTGGGACCGGGCCTTCCCCGGGCTGACCATACTCAACTTCGGCCAGAGCGGCGACACCTGCGCCGGGGTCTGGGGCCGGCTGGACGAGGCGGTGGCAGCGCATCCGGGCCTGATCTTTCTCCAGATCGGCATCAACGACTTTCTGCGCGGGGCCGGGCCGGAGGAAATCGCGGCCGGCCACCTCCGCATCTGGGAGGAACTGGCCGAAAAGACGCCCCAAACCCGGCTGGTCGTCCAGTCCCTGGCCCCGTACCTGGAAGAAGCCCTGCCGGGGCTCCCGCCCAACCTGGACATCATGTACGCCAACCGCCTCCTGGCCGAAGAGGCGGCCAAACGCGGCCTGGACCTGATCGACCTTTTCAGCCCCCTGGCCGACGAGGACCACCAACTGCGGCTGAACCACACCAGCGACGGGCTTCACCTGACCCCGGAAGCCTACCGGGTCTGGGAAGAGCGGCTGCGTCCGTTTTTGCCGTTCCCGCCCGTCGGCTGATTGTGGGGGCGTATTTCACGGGCCTGGGCCTGGGATTCAGCCTGATCGTGGCCATCGGCGCCCAGAATGCCTTTGTCCTCCGCCAGGGCCTGCGGCGGGAGCACATCTTCGCGATCTGCCTGGTCTGCGCGGCGTCGGACGCGGCCCTGATCCTCTTCGGGGTTTTCGGTTTCCAGGCGGTGAGCGGGCGCCTCGCCTGGCTGGAGCCGGCCCTGCGGTACGGCGGGGCGGCTTTCCTGGGCTGGTACGGGGGCCGGAGCCTCTGGTCGGCCTTCCACTCCCGGGGGGGCCTCATCGCCGCCGACGGCGGGGCGGCCGCGTCCCTGGGGCGCACCCTGGCGCTCTGCCTGGCCCTGACCTGGCTCAACCCCCACGTATACCTCGACACGGTGGTCATGATGGGGATGCTGGCCGCGGGCTTTCCAGGCGCCGAGCCCCGCTTCGCGGCCGGGGCCATCAGCGCCTCGTTTCTGTTCTTTTTCACCCTGGGCTACGGCGCCGGGCTTCTGCGGCCCCTGTTCGCCGTCCCCCTGGCCTGGCGGATCCTGGAGACCCTGATCGCCGCGCTGATGTGGTTCATCGCCTTCAAACTGCTGTGGGGCTTCTGAACATGCCGAAAGAAGGAACATGTCTGAACTGAAGCTTGATTTTTCCGAACTCCTGGCCGAAGGCCGCCAGGTGCTCCGGTGTGAAGCCGAAGCCCTGGAAGCCCTGGCCGACGTCTTGAACCAGGACTTTGCCCGGGCCGTGGAGACCCTTTACCGGATCCCCGGCCGGGTGGCCGTGACCGGCATGGGCAAGAGCGGCCACGTGGCCCGGAAAGTGGCCGCCACCCTGGCCTCCACCGGCACCCCGGCCTATTTCATCCATCCGGCCGAAGCCGGGCACGGCGATCTGGGCATGGTTTCCCCCCAGGACGCGCTCCTGGCCTATTCCAATTCCGGCGAGACCGAGGAATTGACCAGCCTCCTGATTTTCTGCGCCCGCCACCAGGTGCCGGTCATCGGGGTCACCAAGCGGCCGGACAGCTTCCTGGGCCGGCAGTCGGCCGTGGTGCTGCGCCTTCCGGACCGGCCGGAGGCCTGCCCCATCGGCGCCGCGCCCACCACCTCCACCACCATGATGATGGCCCTGGGCGACGCCCTGGCCATGGCCCTGCTGCAATTGCGCGGCTTCACCTCCGAGGATTTCGCGCATTTTCATCCGGGCGGGCAACTGGGCCGCAAGCTTATGCTGGTGGGCAACATCATGGAGCGGAGCGGCATCACCCAAAAGCTCATCGATTTTGCCAACGCCCTGCTGGGCTGGCTGCGTGGCGGTCTCTGCTATGTCAGCGTTATGACCGGCATCCTCATGGGCGGCATCTCCGGTTCCGCTCCCGC
>JAVBQN010000009.1:0-127529 GCA_031549025.1 Candidatus Adiutrix sp.
CGCGACGCCGAAGGCAAGAAGATGAGCAAATCCAAAGGCAACGTCATCGACCCCCTGACCATTGTGGACCGTTACGGGGCCGACGCCTTCCGCTTCACCCTCTGCGCCCTGGCCCGCCAGGGCCGGGACATCAAGCTGAGCGACGACCGCATCGCCGGTTACGGCAAGTTCGTCAACAAATTGTGGAACGCGGCCAAGCTGATGCTGACCAACGCCGGGGGAGCCCGTCTGCCGGAAAAGGCGGCCCCGCAAAGCCTCCCCGACCGCTGGATCATCAGCCGCCTGAACCGGACCGTGAAAGCCATGCGCCAGCATCTGGACGAATATTTTTACGACCGGGTGGCCGACACCATGTACCACTTTGTCTGGGACGAATTCTGCGACTGGTATCTGGAACTGGTGAAGCCGGTGTTCTACGGCCCGGACGGCCCGGCGAAAACGAGCGTCCAGAACAACATGCTCCATTCGCTGGCCGTGCTGCTGAAACTGCTCCACCCCGTCATGCCGTTCGTCACGGAAGAACTGTGGTCCAAGCTCCCCGGGGCCGAGGGCACCATCATGCGGGCCCCCTTCCCCGGCGGCGAGGAGGCGTTCGCCGATCAGAAAGCCTTGGCCAGCATCGATTTCCTGATGGATGTGACCCGGGCGGTGCGTTCGGTGCGGGCCGATTTCGGCCTGCCCCCGGCCCAGAAGCTGGAGCCGATCATCAACGTCGCCGATCCGGCCCTGGCCGAGGTTTTGGCGGCATACAGCCCGCTGCTGCTGAAGCTCATGGGCGCGGCCGGGCTCGCCCGGGCGGGCGAAGGCCAGGCCAAGCCCCACGAGGCCAGCCTCACCGCCTTCACCTGGGGCGAGGTGTGGGTGCCGTTGGCCGGGCACATCGACCTGGCCGAGGAATCCCGCCGTCTGGCCAAGGAAATGGCCGCGCTGGAAAAAGACGTCCAGGCCGCGCGGTCCAAGCTGGCCAACGAGGATTACGTGCGCAAAGCCCCGGAGGAAATCGTCGAGGAAACGCGCGAACGCCTGGTCGCCCTCGAGGTCCGGGGCGAATCCCTGACCCGCGCCCTGGCCCTGTTGAAGGAAATGGGCGCGTAAAGCTGGCCGCTCCGCTTGGGCCCGGCTACGACCAAGCCGCGACACGGCTCCCAAGCACGAGGAAAAAAGCCGTCAGCCCGAAGAGGCTGACGGAGCGAAGCGACAGGCGGGCCAGCCAAGGTGGCCCCACGCCGGGCCAAAATCACATTTTGGGCCTGGCTACGACCAAGCCGCGACACGGCTCCCAAGCACGAGGAAAAAAGATGAATCCCTTTTCGGTGACGGATATTGTTCGTCTGGCGCTCATGGAAGACGTGGGGCCCGGCGACCTGACCTCGCAGTTGACCATCCCGGCGAATACTCCGGGCCGGGCCCGCCTCCGGGCCCGGCGTGACTTGGTACTCTCGGGCCTGGTGGCCGCGCGGGAGGCCTTCCACCAGATCGACCCCACCGTGGTCTTCACCCACCTGGCCGACGACGGCGACCATCTGGCGGCGGGCGCGGCGGCGGCCACCCTGGAAGGCCCGGCCCAATCCATTCTCTCGGCCGAGCGGGTGGCTCTGAATTTCCTCATTCGCCTCTCGGGCGTGGCCACGGTCACGGCCCGCTATGTGGCGGCGGCCGACAATCCCCAGGTGCGGCTGGTGGATACCCGCAAGACCACCCCGGGCCTGCGCCTCCTGGAAAAGGCCGCCGTGCGCCACGGGGGCGGCGGCAACCACCGCTTCGCCCTCTACGACGGCCTTCTGATCAAGGACAACCACATCGCGGCGGCGGGCTCCATCGCCAACGCCGTGACGAGGGCCCGCGCCGGCGCGCCCCACACCCTGAAAATCGAGGTCGAGGTCGACACTCTCGACCAACTCCGCGAGGCCCTGGAGGCCGGGGCCGACGTGGTCATGCTCGACAACATGGGCCCCGACGACCTGCGCCGGGCCGTGGCCCTGACCGAGGATTTTCACCGGCCCCGCCCCCGGACCACGCTGCTGGAAGCTTCCGGCGGCATCAGCCTCGACACCGTAGCGGCCGTGGCCCGGACCGGGGTGGACCTCATCTCCGTCGGCGCCCTGACCCACTCGGCCCCGGCCGTGGACCTGGGCCTGGATTGGGATTAGGCCATGCTGGAAACGAGAAACGCCCTGCGCAAATGCCGTCGGCTGGTCTTCAAGGTCGGCACCAACATCCTCTTTGAAAAGGACGGCCTGTCGCGCAACCGTCTGAAGGTCCTGGCCCGCCAGGCCGCGACCTTGCGCCGCGAAGGCCGCGAGGTGGTGATCGTCTCCTCCGGGGCCATCGGCGCGGGCTTTAAAAAGCTCGGCCTGGCCGAGCGCCCCACCGGCCTGAAAATGAAGCAGGCCTGCGCCGCCGTGGGCCAGGTGCACCTCATGGCCGCCTGGGACAAGGCCCTCGACGAGGCCGGGCTCCTGGCCGCGCAAATCCTCATCTCGGCCTCCGACCTGGCGGACCGGACGCGCTTCCTGAACGCCAAAAACACCCTCCTCACCCTCCTCGAACGCGGCGTCATCCCGGTGATCAACGAGAACGACACCGTGGCCCTGGACGAACTCAAATTCGGCGACAACGACACCCTCGGCGCCCTCGTCGCCGGCCTGGTCGAGGCCGATCTCTTCGTCAACCTCACCGACATCGACGGCCTCTACACCGGCGACCCGCGCCGCAACCCCGCCGCCGAACTCATCACCGAAGTCGACAAGATCACCCCGTCCCTCCTGGCCGTGGCCGGCGGCGGCGGCCCCTTGGGTTCGGGCGGCATGTACACCAAGGTCCGCGCCGCCAAGCGGCTCTCCGAGCAGGGCCTGGCCAGCCTCGTGGCCCCCGGCGCCCTCCGCGACGTCCTGCTCAAAATCATCGAAGGCGGCCCCGTGGGCACCTTTTTCAAGCCCCGCGCCTCCGGTCGCCTCCCTGGCAAAAAAAACTGGCTGGCCTTCGCCACCCGCCCCAAGGGCAGCCTCATCGTGGACGAAGGCTGTGCCCTGGCCCTCACCCGCAAGGGCAAAAGCCTCCTCCCGGGCGGCATCATCGAAATCTCCGGCAGCTTTTCGGCCGGTGACGCGGTCTCCATCCGCGACCCCAAGGGCCGCCCCCTGGCCGTGGGTCTCACCAACTACACCTCCGCCGAAGTCGAAAAAATCATGGGCCGCACCAGCCGCCACATCGAAGCCACCCTCGGCTACAGCCACTCCGATGAAGTCATCCACCGCGACAACCTCGTTCTTTCAGAAGGCTTGTTATAAGGTGCGTGGGGAACCGGCGAGGCCGGGGGCGGCTAACTTTTTCGGAGAGAGCCGGAATTTTCCCGAACGTGCGTAGCGGAGCGGAGCCGTTGAGGGAAAATTCCGGCTTTCGGAGAAAACGTTCGCCGTCCCCGGCCGGTCCGCCCCGTTGCGGCCGCATTTTGAGCTTGCCCTTCGGGGCGGTTGCCAGTATAATACCCCTGTCCCAAGGAAATATGTCCAACCCGGGCCCGCATCACGGCCTCGGGCCGAGGTTTGACCGACGTTTCCCGACCGCCCGACAGGCGGCCAAATATATCCACGCACGGGCACCAGAAAGGCGACACATCATGATCGTTTTGGTTATCAACGCGGGCAGTTCTTCAGTGAAGTTCACCTGCTTCGATCTGTCCAACGGCAAAACAGTCCTGGCCAACGGCCTCATCGAACGCATCGGCATCGACGGCACCTCTATGAAATACAGCAACCACAAGGGCGACACCATCAAGACCGAAGTCGCGGTCAAGGACGCCAAAGAGGCCGTCAAGCTGGTTTCCGACTGTCTGGTGGACCCCAAGCACGGGGTGCTGAAATCCCTCGGCGAAGTCAAGGCCATCGGCCACCGCGTGGTCCACGGCGGCGAGAGCATCACCGATCCGGTGGTCATCGACGCCAAGGTCAAGGCCACCATCAAGGAATGCTTCTCCATCGCCCCTCTCCACAATCCGCCGAACCTCACCGGCATCGAGGCCTGCGAAGCGGTCTTCCCCGGCGTCCCCAACGTGGGCGTCTTCGACACCGCCTTCCACGCCACCATGCCGCCCCAGGCCTATCTCTACGGCATCCCGTACGATCTGTACACCGAGCACAAGATCCGCCGCTACGGCTTCCACGGCACCAGCCACGCCTTCGTCTCCCGCAAGGCCGCCGAGCTTCTGGGCTCCAAGCCCGAGGATGTGAAGGTCATCGTCTGCCACCTGGGCAACGGCGGCTCCATCAGCGCGGTCTCCGGCGGCAAGTGCCAGGACACCTCCATGGGCCTGACCCCCCTGGAAGGGCTCATCATGGGCACCCGCTGCGGCGACATGGATCCGGCCATCGTCTGGAACATCATGAAGGTCAAGAACCTGGACGCCGCCGGGGTGGACAACTACCTCAATAAAAAAAGCGGCATGATGGGCCTGGCCGGCATCGGCTCCTCCGACCTGCGCGACATCGAGGAAGCGGCCCAGAAGGGCAACCAGCAGTGCCAGCAGGCCCTGGAAGCCTATGCCTACCGCATCAAGAAATATATCGGCGCCTACATGGCCGCCCTCGGCGGGGCGGATTGCGTGGCCTTCACCGCCGGCGTGGGCGAAAACTCCTCCACCATCCGCGGCATGGTCCTGAAAGGGATGGCCGGTCTGGGCCTGAAGCTCGACGAGGCCAAGAACGCGGTGCGCGATTCCGTGCCCCGCTTCGTCAACACCGGCGACAGCCCGATCAAGATCGCGGTCATCCCCACCGACGAGGAACAGGAAATCGCCGACCAGACCCTGACCCTGGTCACCAGGAAATAACGATTCCCTCGCGGCTCGAAAAAAGCGGTTCCGCCGGGTGGCGGAACCGCTTTTTTGCGCACGTTTGGGGGCGCTCTCAGATATCCAGTTCCAACCCCACCGGGCAGTGGTCCGAGCCCGGCGTGTCGCCCTCGATCCAGGCCCGGCGCACGGCCGGCGACAGCTCGGCGGAGACGAAGAAATAATCGATGCGCCAGCCGATGTTCTGGCTGCGGGCGTGGGTGCGCAGGGACCACCAGGTGTAGGCCACCTCGTCGCCGCCGTGGACAAGCCGGAAGGTGTCGACATAGCCGGCCTCCAAGAGCCGGTCGATCCAGGCCCGCTCCACGGGCAGGAAGCCCACGGTGGTGTCCGACGGCCGGGCGATGTCCACGGGCCGGTGAGGGGTGTTGAAATCGCCGCAGAGGATCACCGGCTTGGCGCGCCGCAGTTCCTCGGCGTATTCCAGCAAAGCCCGGTAATAGCCCAGCTTGTATTGCAGGCGCTCATCGTCCTTCTGGCTGTTGGGAAAGTAGACGTTGAGGAGATGGAACTTCGGCAGCTCCAGGGCCACCAGCCGTCCCTCGCCCCGAAAGGCCGGTTGGGGCAGTTCCTCGGCCGCGGCCAGGGGGGCGTCCCGGGTGTAGGTGACCACCCCGGAATACCCGCGCTTGTCCTGGGACGAGGCCCAGTAGCTGAGGTAGTTGTCCGGGTTCAGCAGATCGTCGGCCAGTTGTTCCGGCGCGGCCTTGGTCTCCTGAAAGGCCAGGACGTCGGCGTCGGTTCGCCGAAACCACTCCCGGAAGCCGGGCTTCTGGCTGATGGCCCGAAGGCCGTTGACGTTCCACGATACGAGTTTCATCTTTCTCCTCTGATCGCGGGGCGCGGTACGGATGATTTCAGGTATGCGGGCGGTGTCTCCTTTAATGACATTAAACGCTCCACTTGTCAAGGCCCCGGCGGGCGGCTTTCGAAAATTGGTTTTTAGTAAGAAGCGTGCTATAATATGCTGTCGATTTTTGGCCGCTCAACAACCCTAATAAAGGAATATTTTTATGAGCAACGTGGTGATCGTGGGCGCCCAGTGGGGCGACGAGGGCAAGGGCAAGGTGGTGGACATTCTGACCGAGAAGGCCGACCTGGTGGTGCGCTTCCAGGGCGGCAACAACGCCGGTCACACCCTGGTGGTGGGCGGTGAAAAATACGCTCTCCACCTGGTGCCCTCAGGGGTGCTCCACTCCGCCAAAAAAGGCCTCATCGCCGGCGGCGTGGTGGTCGACCCCGACGTGCTCCTTCACGAGATCGACGGCCTCGCCGCCCGGGGGGTGGCGGTGACGCCGCGAAACCTCTTCATCAGCGAGAAGGCCCACGTCATCATGCCCTACCACCAGGCCCTGGATCAGGCCCGGGAAGGGGCCAAGGGCGCGGGCAAGATCGGCACCACCGGCCGGGGCATCGGCCCGGCCTACGAGGACAAGGCCGCCCGGGTGGGCCTGCGCCTGGGCGACCTGCGCGATCTGGAGTTCTTCCGGGGCAAGGCCGGCGAAGCCCTGGCCGAAAAGAACCAGCTCCTGACCGGCCTCTACGGCGTCCCGGCCGTGTCCCTGGACGATATCATGGCCCAGGCCCGCGTCTGGGCCGAACGGCTGCGGCCGTTCCTGGGCGACGGCTGGGATTTTCTCCAAAAGGCCCTGGCCGAGGGGCAGAGGATTCTCTTCGAAGGCGCCCAGGGCGTCCAGCTGGATCTGGACCACGGCACCTACCCCTTCGTCACCAGCTCCAACCCCGTGGCCGGCTCGGTGGCTGTGGGGGCCGGCCTGGATCCCCGGCGGATCGGGGGCGTCCTGGCCCTGGTCAAGGCCTATTCCACCCGGGTGGGCTCCGGCCCCTTCCCCACGGAACTGAAGGACCGGACCGGCGACGCCCTGCGTGAACGCGGGGCCGAATTCGGCACCACCACGGGCCGCCCCCGCCGCTGCGGCTGGCTGGACGCGGTGGTGGTCAGGAACTCCGTGGCCCTCTGCGGGGTGGACCACCTGGCCGTGACCAAGCTGGACGTGCTGGCGGGCCTGCCGGAACTCAAAATCGCCACCCACTATATGCTGGACGGGGAAAAGATACACTTCCTCCCGGCCGACTACCGGGACCTGGACCGCTGCCAGCCGGTCTATGAAACCTGGCCCGGCTTCACCGAAGACATCACCGGGGCCAAGAAAATCGAGGATCTGCCCGCGGCCGCCCGCCGTTACCTCGACCGGCTGAGCGAGCTCTGCGGCGCGCCCCTGGGCCTGGTGTCGGTGGGCCCCGACCGGGAGGAGACCATCATCCTCCACGAATATTTCTAAGCGGCCGATCATGCCGGACGAGCGCGAGCCAATGGCCCCGGAATCGATGGCCCCGGAACTCTCCCGCTTGAAAGAGCTCGAAGCCAAGCTCGAAATTTACAAAAGCACGCTCACCGAAATCTATGAGCAGTACGACCAGAAGCTCGAGGAACTGAGCCTGGTGCGGCGCCTGGGCGACGCCCTCCGGTCCACCCAGGGCCTGGAGGCGCTCTCCAGGTCGCTTCTGGAAAACGTGGCCCACGAGGTGTCCGTGGACCGCCTGGCCCTGATGCTGGCCCACGGGAAAAAAACCGGCCGGCTGTTGATCCGGGCCGCCTACTGGGCCGATCAGGAGATTTTTTCTTTTTTCGAGGCCCCGCAAGGGGTGCCCTGGTCCTGGGATATCCTGGGCCCCCTGGTGCCGGAGGAAGGGCTCCTGACTCCCCTGGCCATCGGCAGCGCCGCCCCGGAATACGACCCCTTGGGCCGGCCCGAAGACCAGGCCCGGTCTCTGGTCTTCCTGCCCCTCACCGTCCGCCGCCGCCTTCTGGGGCTTCTGGTCCTCTCGCGGCCGGACACCCGGCCCTTCACCCCCGAGGACGAGCGCATGCTGGCCATCATGAGCGACCAGGCCGGCTCGGCCCTCTCCAACGTCCTCTTGTTCGACGACCTCACCCGGGTCAACCGCCGGCTCACGGAATCGGAAAGCCGGGCCCGCCAGGTGTCCGGCTATCTCCAGCGCCTTCTGGAGACGGCCAACGACGCCATCTTCACTTTGAACGGCCAGGGCGTCATCACCTACGCCAACCGCAAGGCCGGCCAGTGGGGCTGGACCCGGGCCGACCTCCTGGGCCGGGAGTTCCGCTCCTTCCTGGCCGAGCCGGACCGCCTCGGCGGCTGGCCGGCCGGCACCCCGCCCCCGGCCGACGAGGTCTTCGAAGCGGTGCTCCTGAGCGCGGGCGGGGAGCGGCGGGAGGTGATTCTCTCCACCTCCCGGGTGGGCGGCGACGAACCGTTCGAAAGCGTCCCTCCGGCCGCCGGAGCCGTTTCGCGGGGCCCTGAAGTCGTCATCGTCCCCAATACCTGGGGCGCCGCCCCGGAGCGGCCCGCCGCGGAGCCCGGCCGCCCCGAGGCCGCCTGGATGGTCCTGGCCACGGACATGACCGACCGCAAATATCTGGAACGGCAGCTGATCCATTCGGAAAAGCTGGCCTCCATAGGCTTGTTGGCCGCCGGCGTGGCCCACGAGGTCGGCAACCCCCTCTCGGCCATATCCGGCTACGCCCAGATTCTGGAATCCGGAGACAATTCCGAGGAGGAGCGGCGGGAATACCTGTCGGCCATCGTCAACCAGACCGGCCGCATCCAGAAGATTCTGCGGGAGCTTCTGGACTACTCCCGCCCGTCCAAGGGCCAGTCGGAAATCCTGGATCTGGCCGAGGCCCTGCCCCGGACCATGAGCATGATCCAGGCCCAGCGGGTGTTCCGCAACATCGAGGTGAGCTACGACCTCGACGAGGCCCACGCCCCCCACCTGGTCTCCATGGACCGCGACCACCTGGCCCAGATCAACATCATCATCGCCATGAACGCGGCCCAGGCCATGAACGGCCAGGGCCGGTTCCACGTCTCCCTGGACCGGATTCCCGGCCGGGTGCGCATCCACTTCGCCGACAGCGGGCCGGGCCTGCCCCCGGAAACCGTCGGCCGTCTCTTCGACCCTTTTTTCACCACCAAAAGCCCGGGCGAGGGCACGGGCCTGGGCCTGCCCATCTGCCAGCGGCTGGTGGACAGCTATCAGGGCCGCATCGACGTCAAAAGCGCCCCGGGGCAGGGGGCCACTTTCATCATCAGCCTGCCGGAAGCGGAACAGTAAACGGCCGGCGGCGCCTTATCCCTGTGTGGGGGAACCGGGATCATGAACTCACAGCCCAACATCCTGATTGTCGACGACGAGGAACATATCCGCAAGATCATGTCCATCATGCTCGGCAAGCACGGCTACCAGTGCCGCACCGCCGCCTCCGGGGAGGAGGCCCTGGCCCTCATCGGCCGGGAGAGCTTTGACGCGGTCTTGACCGACCTGAAGATGCCGGGCATCGACGGTCTGGAGCTCCTGGCCCGCCTCAAGGCCGATTATCCGGAACTGGTGGTGGTCATGGTCACCGCCTTCGCCTCCATGGACACGGCCATCCAGGCCATGAAGGCCGGGGCCTACGATTACGTGGCCAAACCCTTCAAAGAGGACGAGGTGGTGCTGATCCTCGAGAAGGCCCTGGAGCGCGGCCGCCTCCTGGACGAAAACCGCCTCTTGAAAAAACAGATCAAGGAACGCTTCGACCTCTCCACCTTTCTGGGCCAGAGCCCGGCCATGCAAAAGGTCTTCGACCTCATCGCCAAGGTGGCCGAAACCCGGGCCACCATCCTCATCACCGGCGAGAGCGGCACCGGCAAGGAACTGGCCGCCCGCTCCATCCACCAGAACGGCCCGCGCCGGGAGCGGCCCTTCGTCCCGGTCAACTGCGGGGCCATTCCCCCGAACCTGATGGAGAGCGAGTTCTTCGGCCACGTCAAGGGCGCCTTCACCGGGGCCGACCAGGCCAAGAAGGGCCTCATCGCCGAATCCGACGGGGGCACCCTGTTCCTCGACGAGGTGGCCGAACTGCCGCTGGACATGCAGGTGAAATTCCTGCGGGTCCTGCAGGAAGAAGAAGTGCGGCGGGTGGGGGAACTGTCCGCCCGCAAGGTCGATCTGCGGGTGGTGGCCGCCACCAACAAGAACCTGCCCGAGGAAGTCGCCGCCGGCCGTTTTCGGGAAGACCTCTTCTATCGCCTGAACGTCATCAGCCTCAGGATGCCCCCCCTGCGGGAACGGCCCGACGACATCCCCATCCTGGCCGTCCACTTCCTCAAGCAGGCCGTGGACAAAAACGGCCTTCCGCCCAAGAAGCTGAGCCCGGCGGCCATGCGCCTTCTGGTGGCCCAGAAGTGGGTGGGGAACGTGCGGGCCCTCCGGAACGTCATCGAGCAGGGGGCGATCTTAAGCGAAGGCGAGGCCATCGGCCCTGACGATTTTCCCTTTGCCGTTCCGGCCGAGGCCGTCTCCCGGCCCGAGTGCCCGCCCCTCACCGAGACGGGCGGGGGAGGGCTGTCTGTCCACATCCCCGAGGACGTGGTGGACCTCAAGGCCGCCCTCAAAGAGGTGACCGAGGCCACCGAGCGGGCCATCATCGAGCGCGTCCTCCGGGATCATCACGGCAACCGCACCCACGCGGCCGAAGCCCTGGGCCTCAGCCGCCGGGCCCTGATCACTAAAATCCAGACCTATGGCCTGGATTGAGGAAACCGCCCATGTCCGTCATGCTGAAAACATACCTCTTCCTCTTCGCGGCCATCGTTCTGGAGACGGTGGGCACCTCCAGCCTCAAGGCCTCCCACCAGTTCACCCGGCCGCTTCCCAGCCTGGTGGTGGCGGTGTGTTACGGCGGCTCGTATTACTGCCTCACCCAGGTGTTGAAGCACATGGCCCTCGGCGTGGCCTACGCCGTCTGGTGCGCCCTGGGGATCGTCCTGGTGGCTGTGATCGGGGTGGTGGTCTTCAAGCAGCGCCTGGACGCCCCGGCCGTGATCGGCATGGGGCTCATCGTGGCCGGGGTGCTGGTCATCAACCTGTTTTCCAAGGCCGTCTACCAATCTTGAAGCGGACCGGAAGGCGGGCGGCCGAATCTTTCCGCCTGCAAAATGAACCTTGCCGAGGGCCGCGGATCGTGGTATATTTCAAATGTTCATTCTCTCGGAACACGGTGCGATTCCGTGGCGGACCCGCCGCTGTAATCGGGGACAGTCGCCGACGGCCTGGAAAAGGCTAAGCCACTGAGCGCCTGCGCGCCCGGGAAGGCCGGTTGGACTGGTGGGGAGACGGGCCGGAAACGGTCCGGCACACCCCGAACCCGTAAGCCAGAAGACCGGATGAACCAGGCTGAACGACCCGCGAGGCTGGGCCGAGAGCCGAAAAACCATAAGGTGGTTGAAGGAAAAGACCCCCTGGAGAACCGCGCCAAGCGGTGTCCGGGGGTTTTCGTTTTCCGGGGCCGAGGCGGCCCGGGAGCGAAAACCCCGGCAGCATCCTCTCCGGCCCAATCCGGGCCGGAGCAAAAATCAGGAGGATACCCCATGTTCAAGCTCAAGGAGCACCAGACCACCCCCTTCGTGGAAATCAGCGCCGGGATCACCACCTTCTGCGCCATGGTCTATGTCCTGGCGGCCAACCCGGCCATCCTGGGCGGGGCCGGCGCCCCGGCCCCGGCCCTGTTCACGGCCACGGCCCTGGCCGCCATCGCCGGCTCCGTGGCCATGGCCCTCATCGCCAATCTGCCTTTCGCCGTGGCCCCGGGCATGGGCCTCAACGCCATATTCGCCTTCGCGGTCATCCTGGGCCTGGGCTTCACCTGGCCCCAGGCCGTGGCCGCGGTGCTGGTGGCCGGGACGGCTTTTTTTCTGATATCCCTGTCGCCGATCCGGGCCCGGATTCTCCGGGACATCCCGGCCTCCCTCCAGTACGCGGTCTGCGGCGGGGTGGGCATTCTCATCGCCGGCATCGGCCTGATCAACAGCCAGGTGGTGGTGGTCAAGGGGGGGCTCCCGGCCCTGGGCGACTTCCACCAGGCGACGGTCCAACTGGTCTTCATCGGCCTCTTCCTCACGGCCCTGATGCTGGCGGTGAAATTCCGCTACGCGGTCCTGGCCGGCATCATCCTCACCACCCTCGTCGGCCTCCCCCTGGGGGTCACGACGCCGCCCGCGGGCGGGCTTTTCAGCCTGCCCCCCAGCCCGGCCCCGCTGGTTTTGAACGCCGATTTCTCCCGCCTGGGCTCGCCGGATTTCTGGTCGGTGGTCCTGGTCTTTCTGTTCCTGACCATCTTCGACAGCCTGGCCGGCTTCCTGGGCCTCTTCAGCGTCATGGGCGAAAAGGAGGCCGAGCGCTACCGCCCGAAGATGGGCCGGGCCTTCGTGGCCGACTCCCTGTCCGTGATCCTGACGGGCCTGTTGGGCCTGTCGCCCAACACCACTTATGGCGAAAGCGGCACCGGCGTGGCCGTGGGCGGCCGCACGGGCCTGGCCGCCCTGGTGACGGCCGGGGGCTTTGTGCTGGCCCTGTTCTGCTCGCCGCTGTTTTTGGCCATCCCCTTCGCGGCCGTGGCCCCGGCGTTGGTGGTGGTGGGCTGGTACATGCTTTCGCCCCTGACCCATATCGACTTCAAAGACGCCACCGAGTCCTTCCCGGCCATTCTGGTGGTGGTCCTCATCGGCCTGTCGTGGAAGATTTCCGACAGCCTGGCCCTGGCCTGGCTGGTCTACCTGGTGATGAAGGCGGCCTCCGGCCGGGGGCGGGAGCTGAATCTCACGGTGTGCCTGGTGGGCCTGGTCTTCGCCACCAAGCTGGGCTGGGACATCCTGGCCTGAGGCCGGGAAAAAGCGCCCGGCCCGGGACCCGGCCCCCCGTGAAAAGCTCCGGGGGAGCACCGGGCCCCGGGCCGTTAGGGAACCCCTGTTTCACGGAGTCGTTGACTTTAACGGGTTTTCGTGATATTGAAGTCTTCAGTCCGGCTCGGTCCGGGGGCCAACCCTCCCGGCCGGTCGCGGTCCGGTGCCGCGCCCCGGGCGGGCCATCACGTTCTTTCGTTGCGGCGGAACCCTCCGCCCCGTCAAATTTCAGGCCGGGCCGGTGCCGGCTGGAGGTGTCCAGGTGAAACTCAGTGCCAAGATCGTTCTGGGATTCGTTCTGACCAACATCATCTTCGCCGTTCTCGCCATCTTTATTTTCATCTCCCTCAGGCCGGTGGAGACGGACCTGAGCCGCCTGCGCGGCGGCCTTTTGCCCATGTTCAACGCCGCCGGGGACTTTCAGTTTTTCGTGTCCCAGGCCAACGGGCAGCATGAGTTCTACGCGGTGACCGGGACGGAGGGCACCCTGTCCTCGGCCCGGGAAAGCCTGACCAAGGCCGATGGCCTCTTGACCTTTCTCCAGAAAACCGGCCAGGCCGCCGACGCGGCCACGGCGGCGGCCTTCAACGGTAAGCTGGCCCCGGTCACGGAAGGCCTGGCCGGCTATCGCCGGGCCGTGGAGGACCTGCCCGCCCAGGTGCGGGAAATCCACCAGGCCCTGGCCAATCTGGAAAAAGCCTATCACGAATACAAAGAGCAGAGCGCCCGCTACCGCTCCTTCCAGGGCGATTCCCTCATGACCGACCTGACCGGCGAGACCCTGCCCGAGACCAAAAGCATGATCCGCCGCCTGGAACGGCTGAGAATGGCCATCGAACTGGTGGATATGGCCGATATCATCATGGTCGGCAATTATCAGGCCTATGTCCTCAACCAGCCCGACGGGTTCAAAGCCGGCCGGGACCAGGCCGCCCAGATCACGGCGGCGGTGGAAAAGCTCCTGGAGTCCATGCAGACCGACCCGGTCTATCAGGGGGTGCCCATCAGCGAGACCCTCAAAACCCTCCGCCAGAATTCCCTTGATTTCACCGCCAATATCGATGTATTGGAAAAACGCCTGCGGGAACGGAACGACGGCACCCAAAACCGGAGCCGGCTGATCCAATCCACCCTCCAGGCGGTGACGGCCCTGCAGGACACGGGCAACGACCTGACCACCCAGACCACCGACAAAATCGGCCAGGCCGTGAGCGCCGTGGCCCGGTATCTCCTCATCGGCCTTCTGGCCGCCGTGGCCGCGAGCGTGGTCACCGCCGTCATCCTCATCCGGGCCATCACCGGGCCGGTCAACCGGCTCATCGGCCTCTTGAACGAGGAAGCGCAGGGTGTGGAACAGGCGGCCCTGGACATGACCTCCACCTCCAACAGCCTGGCCGAGGGCTCCTCGCAAAACGCGGCCAGCCTGGAGGAAACCAGCGCGGCCCTGGACGAACTGTCGTCCATGACCCAGCGCAACGCCGAAAACTCCACCGAGGCCAACCACCTCATGGGCCAGGCCAACCAGGCCATCGGCCAGGCTTCCGAATCCATGGGCCGGGTCATCATGGCCATGACCGAAATCGCCGCCTCGGGGAATGAAATCGGCAAGATCATCAAGACCATCGACGAAATCGCCTTCCAGACCAATCTCCTGGCCCTGAACGCGGCCGTGGAGGCGGCCCGCGCCGGCGAAGCCGGGGCCGGCTTCGCCGTGGTGGCCGACGAGGTGCGCAATCTGGCCATCCGTTCGGCCGACGCGGCCCGGAACACGGCCGATCTCATCGCCGGCACCATCACCAACATCTCTTCCGGCGAGGCAATGGTCCGCCTCACCGCCGGCAATTTCCAGACCGTGGAACAGCACTCGAACAAGGTCAGCGAACTTCTGGCCGACGTGGCCGAAGCCTCCAAGGAACAGTCCCAGGGCATCGGCCAGATCACCACCGCCATGCACGAAATGGACCGGGTGACCCAGAGCACCGCCGCCTCGGCCGACTCCTCGGCCCGCTCGGCCGCCGAACTGACCAACCAGGCCGCTTCCCTCATCTCCGCCGTGGGCGAACTGAACACCCTGGTGCACGGCCGGGGCGCGCCCGGGCCGGCGCCCGCTCCGGCCGCGCCGGTCAGAGCGCTCCCCCAACGGTAACCCGGAGGATTATGAAAAATCTGATCGATCGCTTGGAGCGGGGGGAACCCCTCAGCCGGCCCGACTTCATTTCCCTCCTGGGCGGCTACCGCGACCCGGAACTGGCCGGCTGTCTGGCCGCCAAGGCCCTGGCCGTCCGGGAACGGCACTTCGGGCGGGATGTGTTTCTGCGCGGGCTCATCGAGTTCACCAACCACTGCCGGCACGACTGTTTCTATTGCGGGCTGCGGCGCGGCAACCGCCACGTCGAACGCTACCGCCTGACCTTGCCGGAGATCGCGGCCCGCTGCGACCTGGGGCATTCCCTAGGTTTTCGGACCTTTGTCCTCCAGGGCGGTGAAGACCCCTTCTTCACCGCGGACCGCCTGGCGGAGATCGTCGCCGCCCTCCGGGGGCGTTTTCCGGACTGCGCCCTGACCCTCTCGGTCGGCGAGCAGCCCCGCGAGACCTACCAGCGGCTTTTCGACGCCGGGGCGGACCGCTTCCTCCTGCGCCACGAAACCGCCGACGCGGACCACTACGCCCGGCTCCACCCCCCGGCCCAGACCCTGGCCGAGCGCTTCCGCTGCCTGTACGACCTCAAGGAAATCGGCTTCCAGGTCGGGGCCGGCTTCATGGTGGGCTCCCCCCACCAGACCGCCGGGCACCTGGCCCAGGATCTTCTTTTCCTCCGGGAGCTCCAGCCCCACATGGTGGGCGTGGGCCCCTTCATCCCCCACCCGGAAACGCCCCTGGCCGGTTTCCCGCCCGGGGATCCGGACCTGACCCTCTTCATCCTGGGCCTGATTCGCCTGATGCTGCCGAAAGTATTGCTGCCGGCCACCACCGCCCTCGGCACCCTGGTGCCGGAAGCCCGGGAGCGGGCCCTGAGCTTCGGCGCGAACGTGCTGATGCCCAACCTGTCGCCCCTGGACGTCCGCGAAAAATACGAAATCTATACCGGCAAGATCCACCAGGGCGAAGAAGCCGCCGAAGGCCTGGCCCGCCTTCAGACCCGCCTCGCCGCCCTGGGCTTCCGGACGCCCCGTTCCCGGGGCGATTATCCGGGATAGAAACGAAAAGCCCGCGAGGTGAAACGCCGCGTTCACCTTTCGGGCCCGTAAAAGAGAAGAGCGGCGGGAAGCCTGGCTTCGCCGCCGCCTAACGTATGCAAGTTGATCGTAGGTAGGCTGATTCGTAGGTAAGATAGCAAGGCATGAAAAGAGGCGGTGTTACGACCACCGCCCCCTAGGAAATGGTCGGGACGACTGGAGTTGAACCAGCGACCCCCTGAACCCCATTCAGGTGCGCTACCAGGCTGCGCCACGTCCCGTAAAGAGAAACTATAGTCGTTTGGCCTCCCAGTGTCAAGGATTTTTTTTAAAGAATGGCGAAAAATCACGGTATGAAAATTTATGAATGAATTCAGCGATATGGATTCGGCATTTATGGCGATGGCTCTCGCCGAGGCCAAGGCCGCCGCCCGGGAGGGCGAGGTGCCGGCCGGCGCCGTGGTGGTGGATGCCGAAGGCCGGGCGGCGGGTCGGGGCCGGAACCGGGTCATCGGCTTGAACGATCCCACGGCCCACGCCGAAATTCTGGCCATTCGCGAGGCCGCCGCCCGGGCGGGCAACTACCGGCTGACCGGTTTCACCTTATACAGCACCCTGGAGCCCTGCCCCATGTGCCTGATGGCCGGCCTCCACGCCCGGCTGGCCCGCATCATTTTCGGCGCGCCGGAGCCCCGCTGGGGCGCGGCCGGGTCCCTGACCGATCTGGCCGCGCTGCCGGGGCTCAACCACCGGCTGGAAATCCGGGGCGGCCTTCTGGCCGACGACTGCGGGGGGCTCATCAGTTCCTTTTTCCGGGAAAAGCGGCGGGCCGCCAAGGACGGCCTTTGAAACCGGCCGCCCGGGGCGGGAAAAGCCATTGCGGATCGCGGTGTAATCTGTTACACATAAAAGAAAACATAACCAGGGCTGATGTCAGCCACGCTCAGCGCGTTGCCGGCCGTTGGGGACGCCGCTATGAATTCTGAATTTGACTGGGCAATGCTGCCGCAGTATGGCTGCGGAATTTTGACCGGGCTGGGCCTGGTGGTGATGTTCTGCAACACCGTGTCCTATGCCCGGCTGATCCGTTCGATTCGGCGGGAGAGCTACGCCGCCCATCTGACCAGCGGCGCGGCGGTTCACAGCAGTCTCATTTTCATGGTCATTTTCCTGATCGGCTACGTGGTGGGGACGGTGGATCTCTTCATTCACCAGGTGGAGCCGATGTACATGTTTGTGGCCGTCATATTTTTCCTGGGGTCGCTGTATCTGGCGCTCCTGTTGCGGGTCCAGCGGAACATGCTCAAAAGCCTGCGCGACAAGAACGCGGAATTGATGACCAGCTATGTCAATTCCATTGAGATGAAAGATATGTACACCAAAGGCCACTCCCGGCACGTCTGCCAGGTGGTGGCCCTGTTTTACGATTATCTGCCCCAGGACCTGCAAGACCGGCTCAACCGGCCCAAGCTCCTGGACGCGGCCCTGCTGCACGACATCGGCAAGATGAGTGTCGACGACCATATTCTCAAGAAAAGCGGCACCCTGACCTCCGAGGAATGGGACGTCATCAAAACGCACACCGCCAACGGCCGCCGGATGCTGGACGGCACCTGTTTTGTGGAAATCGGGGACTGGGTGCTCTACCACCACGAGCGGATGGACGGCCAGGGCTATCACGGCCTGGCCGGGCCGGACATTCCTCTGGAAGCCCGCATCATCACCATTGCCGACACCTATTCCGCCCTGGCCACGGACCGGGCCTACCGGTCCCGGCGCCCTTATGAGCAAATCCGCTTCATCATGAAAGCCGTGGCCGGCACCCAACTGGACCGCCACTTGACGGACTTATTCTTTTCCATCCCCCGAAACGAATTGGAAGCCCTTAGTATATAAGGGCTTCCATCACCTCACCCCTGGTTCTTCCCTTCCAGAAGCCGGCGGAAACCGTCCTCGTCGAGGACGGGGATGCCCAGTTCGGCGGCCTTGGCGAGTTTGGAGCCGGCCGCGTCGCCGGCCACGACCAGGTCGGTTTCGCGGCTGACGGCGCTCATGACCTGGGCCCCGAGGCCGGCGAGGCGGGCCTTGGCTTCGGCGCGGGTGAAATTGGGCAGGGTGCCGGTGAGCACGACTTTTTTCCCGGCCAGGGGCGCGTCGGGCCCGGCCGCGGGCTCGGCGGAGGAAGGATGGAGGCTGAGCTCGGGGCCGGTGAGGTCGGCCAGAAAGGGGGCGTTTTGCGGGTTTCCGAAAAACTCGCGGAGGCTGGCGGCCACTTCGGGGCCCACGTCACCCAAGGTGGTGAGTTCGGCTTCGTCGGCCTCGATGAGGGCCCGGAAAGTGGGGAAGCGGGCGGCCAGGACCTGGCTGGTGCGTTCGCCCACGTGGCGGATGCCCAGGGCGTGGATGAAGCGCCAGAGGGGCGCCGTTTTGGATTGTTCCAGCGAATCCAGGAGGTTCTGGGCGGACTTGAGCCCGAAACGGGGCAGAACCTTGAGCTGGTCCAGGGACAGGCGGTAGAGGTCGGTGGGGATTTTCACCAAACCGTCGAGGAGCAGGCGGTCCACCAGGCTCTCGCCCAGGCCGATGATGTTCAGGGCGTCCTTGGACCCGAAGTGGAGAAAACGCTCCCGCACCTGGTCCGGGCACCAGGGGTTGGGGCAGCGCCAGGCCGCCTCGTCGGGCCGCCGCACGGCGGCCGTATGGCAGGTCGGGCATTCGGCGGGGAATGAAAAGGGCGGTCGCTCATCTTCCGATTCAGGACGGCGGCTTTTGACCACTTCCACCACCTCGGGAATGACCTCTCCGGCCCGCCGCACCAGCACCGTGTCGCCGATGCGGACGTCTTTGCGGGCCAGTTCATCCTGGTTGTGGAGCGAGGCGCTCTGGACCGTCACCCCGCCCACGGCCACCGGGGCCAGCTTGGCCACCGGGGTCAGGACGCCCGTGCGGCCCACCTGGATTTCGATGTCCAAAACCGTGGTCTCGGCCAGCCGGGGCTTGAACTTGGCCGCCAGGGCGTAGCGCGGGGCCCGGGCCGTGGCCCCGAGCCGGGGCCAGAGAGTCAGGTCCTCGAGGGTGACGACCAGGCCGTCGATTTCGTAGGGTAGGCCGTCGCGGGCGTTCTCCAGCTCGGCGAAGACCGTCAGCACCTGCTCCAGGGTGCGGCCGCCTCCGGTATACGGCGAGGATTCCACAGCCAGGCCCCAGTCCCGCAAAGCGTCCAGCGCCTGGCCGTAGGCGGCCAGGCCCAGGGCCTCGGGTTCGGCCAGGCCGTAGGCAAAAAATTTGAGGCGACGCGCCCGGGTCACCTCCGAGTCCAGCTGCCGGAGGGCGCCGGCGGCCGCGTTGCGGGGATTGGCGAAAGGCGGCTGGCCCTCCTCTTCCCGACGGACATTGAGCCGCAGAAACTCGTCTTTTTCCAAATACACCTCGCCGCGCACGGTGAGGCGGCCGGGCCGGGAGAGGGCCGAAAAAAGATCGTTCCCGGCCGCAGGCTTGAGTTTCGGTGGAATGCCCGCGATGGTCAAGGCGTTGGCCGTGACGTTTTCGCCGGTGACCCCGTCGCCCCGGGTGGCGGCCATAATCAAACGATTGTTTTGATAAATGAGTTCAATGGCCAGGCCGTCGAACTTGGGCATGGTGTGGAAGCGCAACTCGCCGCTCCCGCCGAGGAAGCGTCGGGTGCGGGCCGCGAATTCCACGATTTCGTCGGGGTTCAGGGCCTTGTCCAGGCTCATCATGGGCGCTTCGTGGCGCACTTTGGCCAGGCCCCCGGCCGGGGCCACGGCCCCCACGGTCTGGGTGGGGGAATCGGGCGTGACCCAGTCGGGGTGCCGTTCCTCGAGGTCGCGGAGTTCCCGGAAGAGGGCGTCCCACTGGTCGTCGCTGATTTCCGGGGCGTCCTGGGCGTAATAGAGGTCGTTGTGGCGCCGGATCTCGGCCCGCAGGGCCTCCAAACGGCGGCGTTCGTCGATGGTGCCGGTCTCGGTCATGCGGTCGTTTCCCTCCCCTCATCGACAGATGCGCCGACGGCCCTCCAGGCCAGGCCGGCGGCGCGGGCCAGGCCGGCCGCGAATCGCGGCGTTCGGAAGCCGAGGCGGTGCCCTTCCTCGGTCACCACATCGGAAATCACCAGGAGCGCGGCCAGCCGGACCCCCCGGAAGGCGGCGGCGGCCCACAGGGCGGCGGTCTCCATGTCCACGGCCACGGCCCCGGCCGCGCGCCGCGCGGCCACCAGGCCGGCGGTCTCCCGAAAGGGGGCGTCGGTGGACCAGATGGCGCCGCCGGCGATCTCCTCATCCCGCCCCAGGCCGAGAAGGCGGTTCCGCAGGGCCGCATCCGGAGCCAAGGAGCCCGGATAATGAGCGGACGTGCCTTCGGTGGAAAGGCCGGTCTCGGGGCAGAGCAGGTCGCCCGGCGCGAGGCCCGGGACCAGGCTCCCGGCCAGGCCCACGAAGACGACCTCCCGGGCCCCGCGCCGCTGGAGCTCCTCCAGGGCCATGACCGCCATGGGCGCGCCCAGGACCGGGCCGGCCAGGAAAGTTTCTTCGGCCACGGCCAGGCGGGTCAAACCGCCCCAAAAGGGGGGCCGGTCGGCCAAATCCGGCGGCGCGGCGCGGCGGAGCGTTTTGAGATCGAAACCGGCCGCGGCCAGAATGCCCCGGGCCGGGAGGGCCGGGGCGGAGGCGGCCGCGGGGAAGGCCAGTTCGCGGTCAGGATTGGAGATCATGGCTCGCCCCCTAAAACAAACGATTGTTCTAATCTGCGGCGCGCTCACACGATCAACATGGCGTCGCCGTAGCTGTAGAAATGAAACCCCCGCCGCACGGCCTCGGCATAGGCCGCCAGCACCCGCTCGCGGCCGGCCAGGGCGGCCACGAGCATCAAAAGGCTCGAGCCGGGCAAATGGAAATTGGTGACCAGGCCGTCCACGATCCGGAATTCGAATCCGGGCCGGATGAAGAGGTCGCACCAGCCCTCCTGGGGAGCCAGGGCGCCCTCCCGGGCGGCCCACTCCAGGGAACGGACCACGGTGGTGCCCACGGCCACCACGGGCCGGCCCTCCCGTTCGGCCCGCCGCACGGCCTCGGCGGCGGCCTGGGGCACGCTCACCCATTCCAGGTGCAGCCGGCCCGTGTCCAGGTTCTCCCGGCTCAGGGGGCGAAAGGTGCCGGCCGAAACCTTGAGGGTGACGGCGGCGGTCGCGAAGCCGCGCCCGGCCAGGCGCGCCAGCATCTCCCGGGTGAAGTGGAGGCCGGCCGTGGGCGCGGCCACGGCGCCCGGGGCCCGGCTGTAGACGGTCTGGTAGCGGTCCCGGTCCTCCCGGGCGTCGGGCCGGCGGATGTAGAACGGCAGCGGCACGTGCCCCACCCGGTCCAGCGTCTTTTCCGGCTCGTCCTCGAAATGAAAGCGGATCAGCCGCCGCCCGTCGGGATGTATCTCCAGCGCCCGGCCCGCAAGCCCGGTCTCCGAATCCGCCCGGGAAAAAAATAAATCCGTGCCGGGCTTGACCCGGCGGCCGGGGTGGACCAGGCACCACAGGTCATAATCCCCGGCCGGGGCGCCGGGAAGGGGGGGCTCGAGAATGAAAGCCTCCACCTGGCCGCCCGAATCGGCCCGCCGGCCCAGCAGCCGGGCCTGGCTGACCCGCACATCGTTCAAGACCAAAAGGGCCCCGGCCGGCAACCGGTCCGGCAGCTCGGCGAATCGGCCGAGGGAGAGGCCCCCGGTGCGCCGGTCCAGCCCCATCAGGCGGGATTGGCCGCGCTCGGGCGGGGGGCTCTGGGCGATGAGCTCCGCCGGCAGGTCATACATATATTCGGCCAGTTCGGGCAAGACGTTCATCAGTCCACCTGGCTTTCGATGACCCGCATGGACCGCCACCGGCCCAGGCGATACCGCCAGGTGGCCGCGGCCGTCAGGACCAGGACGTAGAGGACGAAGGCCAGCCAGAGGGTGTTGATGGTGGCCAGGTCCAGGGCGAACAGGAGCCATATGGGCGCGACCAGGCCGAACAGCCCGCCGAGCCCCATCACGGCCATGGGGAACCACACGTCGCCGGCCCCGGAAAGGGCCCCGAAGCAGCAGAGATACAGGCCGTCGAAGACGGTGTATATGACCACGAAGCGCAGGATGTGCGTCCCGATGTCGAGTATCTGCGCGACCGTGGCCGCGTCGTAGTGCTCGCCCAGGAAGAGGCCCAGGAGCGGCCGGGGGAAGACCAGAAACACCACGGCCACGGCCACCACGTACAGGCTGCTGACGGCGATGCCGCTGATCACCGCCTCCGAGGCCTCCGCCGGGCGGGAGCGGCCGATGGACTGCCCCACCAGGATGCTGATGGTGGCCCCCACCCCGATCATGGGGAAAAAGGACAGGGCCTCGATGGAAAAGACGATGTTGTTGGCCGCCAGGTACAGTTCGCCCAGCCGGCCGACCACGAAGGCGAAAAAGGTGAAAGCGCCCAGTTCCAGAAACCGCTGGAAACCGCCGGGCGATCCGTAGACCACCATCCGCCACATCAGGCGCCAATCCAGGGCCCTCGCCCGGAAGATGTCGTGGCTCCTGGCCATCTTCCGGTTGAAGATCAGGAGCGAAAAAAACGCCGTGGTCAGAAGCCAGGCAAAGGCCGTGGCCACGGCCGCCCCGGTGATGCCCCACTCCGGGGCCAGGCGCACCCCGAAAACGGTCACCCCGAAGATGAGCGAGTAGGCCAGGGGAATGTTGATCAGCGCGCCGAAAAGGTTGACCCACATCACCATCCGGGTCCGGCCCAGGCCGGCCAGAAAGGAGGACATGGCGAAGTAGAGCAGGTTCAGGAATGACGGGACGATGAGGATGCGGTAATAGGCCACTTCCAGCTCCCGCACCCGCTCCGTATGGCCCCCGGCCTCAAAGATGAAGGGGGCCGCGAAATACGTCAGGGCCAGCAGCACGCCGGCCGCGAGCGACAGATACAGCCCCTGCCAGAGCACGGCCGCGGCCCGCTGGGGCTGGCCGGCCCCGGTGTACTGGGCCGTGAAAACGCTGACGTAGGCCACCAGGCCCTGAAAGAAGGAACACACCGTGACCACGGCCACGCCGGACGGGAGCGACGCGGCGATGGCCTCCATCGAGTAGCGGCTCAGGAAGAGCCGGTCGGTGAAAAGCATGGCCGAAAGCGATATGTTGGAGGCCACGAGGGGCAGGCAGATGCGCAGAATGTGGGCATAGCCGTTGCTCCCCCGCCACCGCCGCCGGGGATGCATGGATTTCAGAACGTTCAGGAAACTCTGCGGAGCGGCCCCGGCCTCCGGGGCGCTGGGAAATGCGGACATACGACGACCTCGCGAGATATAGCCCGGCGAGTATAGCACATAATAAAAAGATTTGCCGGCTCGGCCTGGGGGCCGGCCTGCGGGGCGGGCTTTATCATACTGAATGGCCGTCAAACCACGTTGAGTTCGACGGCCATTCGGCGCCGGTCCGGGGAACCGGAGCCGGGCCCCGGTCCCCCTTTTTCAGATGGGCGGCCGTCCGCCTCAGCCGAAGATTTCTTTGAGGTCGGCCTCGGCGGTGGCGCCGACGGGACGGAGCCCCAGCTTCTGGTTCAGGACCGCGATGAGGTCCGGATGGAGGAAGGCCGGCAGGCTCGGCCCGATGTGGATGTTCTTGATCCCCAGGTGCAGGAGGCTCAGGAGGATCGCGCAGGCTTTCTGCTCATACCAGGAAAGGATGAAGCTCAGCGGCAGGTCGTTCACGCCGCAATTGAAGGCCTCGGCCAGGGCGGTGGCGATGACCACGGCCGAGTAGGCGTCGTTGCACTGGCCGATGTCCAGCAGGCGCGGAATGCCGTCGATGTCGCCGAGCTGGTGGTCGAAGAAGCGGAACTTCCCGCAGGCCAGGGTCAGGATCACCGCGTCCTTCGGAGCCTGGTCCACGATGTCGGTGTAGTAGCTGCGGCCCGGCTTGGCCCCGTCGCAGCCGCCCACCAGGAGGAAACGGCGGATCTTGCCGGCCTTGACCGCCTCGACGACCTTCCCGGCCACCGACAGCACGGCCTGGCGGCCGAAGCCCACCAGCACCTCGCCCGCGTCCTCGTCCTTTTCAAAGCCGGGCATGGCCAGGGCCTTGGCGATGACCGGACCGAAATCCTTGTGCCCCTTGGCGTCGGCCGCGATGTGGGTCACGCCCGGCCAGGCCACCAGGCCCGTGGTGAAGATGCGGTCCTGCGTTTCCGAGGCCGGACGCTGGATGCAGTTGGTGGTGAAGAGGATCGCGCCGGGGAATTTGGGGAATTCGAGGTGCTGGTTCTGCCAGGCGGTGCCGAAATGGCCGTGGAAATGGGGATATTTCTTCAGTTCCGGATAGCCGTGGGTGGGCAGCATTTCCCCGTGGGTATAGATGTTGATGCCCTTGCCCGCGGTCTGTTCCAGCAGCATCTTGAGGTCCAGAAGGTCATGGCCCGTGATCAGGATGCACTTGCCGGCCTTATGGCCCAGGGGCACCTGGGTGGGCGTGGGGTGGCCGTAGGTCCCGGTGTTGGCCTCGTCCAAGAGCTTCATGGCCAGGACGTTCATCTCCCCGACCTTGAGGGCCCGGCCCAGCCAGTCGTCCAGGGTCAGGCTTTTATCGCGGGTGTCGGCCAGAATCTGGTGGACGAAATCATAGATCTGGGCGTCTTCCTTGCCCAAAAGGGCGGCGTGGTCGGCGTAGGCGCACAGGCCTTTGAGGCCATAGACGGCCGTTTCCCGCATGCTGAGAACCAGCGGATCGTCCAGGTCGCGCCAGGTGGCGGTTTTGGCCTGCTCGATAAGGTCTTCCAGCTTGGGGGCCGGCTTGAGGGATATTTCCGGGCAGGAGCAATCCAGCCCGCCCTTTTCCTTCAACAGGTCCCGATAGGCCGCCGCCTGGTTGATGAGCTCCTGGAGTCGGGCCGGATCAAAATCCACGTTGGTGACCGTGGCGAAGAGGCCGGCCACGGTGAAGCGGTCGATGTCACGGTCCACGAAACCCTTTTTGCGGGCGGCCAGGGCGGCCCGGCTCAAACCTTCCAGCATCAGGCGCAGAAGGTCTTGCAGGTCCGCGACCTCCGGTTTTTTGCCGCACACCCCGCCCTTATCGCATCCAGTGCCATTCTTAGTCTGTTCACATTGCCAGCAAAACATAATAACCTCCCTGGCCTTGCTTGACAGTTGGGAAGAATTCCCAACCTTTCATCTTCAACCGGACTCAATGTTCGGTTTTTCTTTAGGCTGAAAATGAATATATCATGTTTGCACCTGGATTGACATTGATTTAAATCAAGGGCCTCACAATGACATTCTTTGCTTCGATTCCGGAAAATATCCCGCCCCGGAGGCCGGCGGGCTGTCATTTCTCTTGATTTTCAAGGACGAGTGCGTATAATTTACAAAGTCTGTAGTTCAGCGAATTTTCAACAACGGCCTGCCAAAACCAATGAACCCGGGGGCCGTCAAAGGGGTCTTCGTTCCGAGAGCCGCGCATACTCCCCGATCCTCCGCCAATTTGAAGCGGTCGACGAAATACTTGTGACATAAGGCGAAACACTATGAACATCAAGAAACGTATCACCTATGGGTCCATCGCGGTGCTCGTGCTTCTGGCGATTTTGGGATTCAGCCTCTACCAGGTGCGTCAGGGCGGACGGGATCTGCAGGCGGCCCTCCAGGCGGGCGCGGAAACACAGCGGGTCTCCCTCGCCCTGGCCCGGGAACTGGAAGACACCTCGGCGGCCCTGACCAACAATGTGCGGGAATTCGTGGTCACGGGTCTGTCGATATATGAGAAGACCTATTGGGAAGTGGCCGCCATCACCTCCGGCCAGGCCCCCCGGCCCGCCGACAGAGCCATCGCCCCGGGTGAAATCGTGGCCCTGGACGAACTGATGCGGCGGGCCGGCTTCACGGCCGAGGAAATGGCCTTGCTGCAGCAATCCAACGACCTGTCGATGGCCCTGATATATTTGGAGGAAGAGGCCATGAACGCGGTCAAAGGGCTCGCCAAGGACGCCGAAGGGAAATATACGGTCCAGGTGAAACCCGATTTCGAGCGGGCCCAGAACCTGGTCTTCGGGGAAATATATGACGCCGAAGTGGCCAAGATCAAAGCGCCCGTGCGCCAGTTCAACACCCTCTTGAGCCAGCGTCTCGAAGACAACATGAACCGGCAATCCAACCAGAGCAATCAGGCCATCTATATCCTCATAGCCTCGGTGGCCGGGCTGGTGCTGGTCATCGGCATATTCATCTACCTGATGATCGGGGTGACCCGGGCCCTGGCGGGCGCCATCGCCTCGCTGGAACACCGCTCCGGCAGCGTCCACGATTTGTCCGGCCGCCTGGCCTCGGTGGCCGAGGGGCTGTCCGACGGCGCGGGCCGCCAGGAAAGCGCCCTCTCCGAAACCTCGGCCGCCCTGGAGGAATTGTCCAGCCAGACCGGCCGCAACGCCGAAAGTTCGTCCCGGGCCAACGCCTTCACCGCCAAGACCAGGACGGCCGTGAGCCGGGCCAGCGAGGCGGTGGCCAAGGTGACTGTGGCCATGAAGGAAATTTCGGCCTCGGGCCAGGAAATCGGCAAAATCATCAAGACCATCGACGAAATCGCCTTCCAGACCAACCTCCTGGCTCTGAACGCGGCCGTGGAGGCGGCCCGGGCCGGCGAAGCCGGGGCCGGCTTCGCCGTGGTGGCCGACGAAGTGCGCAACCTGGCCCTGCGTTCGGCCGAGGCGGCCCGGAGCACGGCCGACCTCATCGCCGGCACCACCGCCAACATCCATCAGGGCTCGGAACTGGTGGCCCTGGCCGCCGAAAGCTTCCAGGACGTGTCGGCCAATTCGGACCAGGTCGGCAAGCTCATCGAAGACGTGGCCTCGGCCTCCCGGGAGCAGACCGACGGCATTGCCCAGATCAGCACGGCCATGCGGGAAATAAACGACGTCACCCGGACCACGGCTTCTTCGGCCGCGGAATCCACCCGGGTCTCGGAGGACTTGTCCCGTCAGGCCGAGCAGTTGATGGGCACCGTGGAAGTGTTGGTTTCGTTTATCCGGTGAGGAAGGGGGGGGAGAAGGGGGGGGCTCCCCCTTCTCCGTGAAGGCGGGCTATTTCAAATACTCGGCCAGATAGTTGGCGATGGTGCGGTCGTATTCGCTGGTGCGGCGGTAGACTTTCTGGGCCAGGTAGCGGCGGGTCTCCAGGCTGGTCCGGCCGGTGACGCGGAGTTCGTCGGCCACGCGGGGGTAATCGCCGCTGTCGCAGATCACGGTGACGGCGGCGAAATTCTTGGCCGAGGCCCGCAAAAGGCAGGGGCCGCCGATGTCGATGTTTTCAATGGCCTCCTCGAAGGTCACCCCGGGCTTGGCAATGGTGGCTTCAAAGGGATAAAGGTTGACGGCCACCAGGTCGATGGGCCCGTAGCCGCGCTGGGCCATCTGGGCCTCGTGCTCGGGCAGGTCCCGGCGGTAGAGGAGCCCGGCGTGGATTTTGGGGTGAAGGGTTTTCACCCGGCCGCCGAGGATTTCCGGGGACCCCGTGTAGTCGGCCACTTCGGTGACCTTGACCCCGCCGGCGGCCAGGGCTTTGGCCGTGCCGCCGGTGGAGAGGATTTCCACGCCCAGGCCGGCCAGAACCGTGGCCAGGTCCAGAAGGCCGGTCTTATCGGAAACGCTGATGAGGGCTCGCTGTATTTTTTTCATGCTCCACCTCCCGGGGAACCGGCCGGACCGGCCTTTTTCATTTCCAGGGTTTCTTTTTCGCGGTATTGACGGATGTGGCGCCAGATGGCCCGCTTCAGTTCCAGAAGGCCCTGGCCGGTGGCCGAAGAAAAGGGCAGGAACTTGGTGCGGGGCTTGGCCTTTCGGAGAATCTCCAGGGCCCGGGGACCCTCGGCCAGGTCCATCTTGCCCACGGCGATGAGCTGGGGCTTCCTGGCCAGGCCCGGATCGAAGGCCCGGAGTTCTTTTTTGATTTTTTCCAGGTCGCGGGTGGGCTGTTCCGGATCCAGGCGCAGAGGGTCCAGGATGTGGACCAGCACGGCGCACCGGGCCAGGTGGCGCAGGAACTGATGGCCCAGGCCGGCCCCCTGGGCCGCGCCGTCGATGAGGCCGGGCAGGTCCGCCAGGACAAAGGTGGGGCTGTCAAAGTCGTGTTCGTCTTCCACGGCCACCACCCCGAGGTTGGGGACCAGGGTGGTGAAGGGGTAGTCGGCGATCTTGGGCCGGGCCGCCGAAACGCGGGAGATGAGGGTGGACTTCCCCACATTGGGATAGCCCACCAGCCCGGCGTCGGCCAGGAGCCGCAGTTCCAGGCGCAGACGGCGGGCCTGGCCCTCCTCCCCGGGCTGGGCGTAGCGGGGAGTGCGGTGGCCGCCGGAGGCGAAGTTGGCGTTGCCCAGGCCCCCGCGCCCACCCTTGGCGGCCACGTAGACCGCGCCGGGCTCGGCCAGGTCGGCCAGGAGCTCGTCGGTGTCGGCGTCGAAGACCACGGTGCCCGGGGGCACGGGGAGGCGGATGTCCTCGCCGGCTTCGCCGCTCTGGCGACGGCCCCGGCCGGGGCGGCCGTTCTGGGCCTTGAAATGCTGGTTGAGGTGGAACCGGAGCAGGGTCTCCTTCTGGCTGACGGCTTCGATGACGATGTCGCCGCCGCGTCCGCCGTCCCCGCCGTCGGGTCCGCCTTTGGGGATGTATTTTTCCCGGCGGAAGCTGACGCAGCCGGCGCCGCCGTGTCCGGAACTGATGTGTATCTTGGCTTGGTCGACGAATTTCATGGATGTCGCATCTCCGGGCGCCGCGGCGCCCGACGGGGTTCTGGGGGCTGGTGGAATCCGGGCCGGGGGCGTTTCAAAACGGCCGCGGCCTGAATGGAGTATTGTACCACAGTGGGTGGCAATAGTCGACGAATCCCGGAAAATCCGGTGTCGCTTTTGGCTGTCAACGCTTCCAGGCGAATGCGTCCCTTCCGGATGCCCGCTCGGCGCCGGCCGGCGTAAAGGTTTATTGCCAAGGTGCCCGGCAGTATGATATAATTAAAACAATAAACATATATAAATCAGAATCAAGCGACCACACCAAAACACCAAACATCAAGGAACACCAACCATCAAGGACCGGACGGATTATGCGGATTACATTTTGGGGGGTGCGGGGGTCCATTCCTTCACCGCTTCAGGATCAGGATTTTGATTGGCGGCTGCGGCGTATCCTCGCGCTCGCGTCCGGCCGGCCGTTGGCCGAGAGCGAGGAGATGGAGGCTTTTATCCGGAGCCTGCCGGACCATCTGCGACGCCCGGTGGGCGGCGACACACCCTGCGTGGAGGTGAGCGCCGGCCACGACCGGGTCATCCTGGACGGTGGATCGGGCCTGCGGCTTCTGGGCCAGAAACTGGGCCGCAACGAACCTTTCAACGAAAACGACTTCTACCTGGCCATCGAGACCGGGCAGGCGCTTTCGGCCTATGGGCGGCGTCCGCCGGAAAAGTCCGATCTGGATCTGACGCTCCTGTTCAGCCACACCCACTGGGACCATATCCAGGGCTGGCCCTTCTTCTCCCCGGCCTACATTCCGGGGAACCGCCTCTCCCTGTACGGCCTGGACGGCGGGGAACTGGCCGAGGCCCTGGCCCTCCAGCAGCAGGCCCCGGCCATGTTTCCCATCGCCCTGGAGGACATGGGTGCGGAGATCGGGTTCCACACCTTTCCCGCCGAAGGCCTGTGGGTGGGCGGCATCGAGATCGAGGCCCTGGAACTGCCCCATCCCGGGGGCAGCCTGGCCTTCCGCCTCCGGGCCGAGGGCCGGACCGTGGTCTACGCCACCGATTACGAACTCAAGCCCCTCAACGGCGAATCGGCCGCCCGGTTCCGGGAGTTCATCCGCGGGGCCGACGCCCTCATCAGCGATACCCAGTATACCTACCTCGAAGGCGTGGCCCGGGAGGGCTGGGGCCACTCCACGTCCTTCGACGCCATGGATTTGGCCATCGGGAGCGGGGTGCGGGCTTTTTTCCTTTTTCATCACGATCCCGAGCACAGCGACGCCAAGTTGTACGACAGCCTGGAAAAGACCCGGGCCTATCACGCCCTGATGAGCGGCGGCGGGGAAATGCGCATCGATCTGGCCGCGGAAGGCCTGACCGTCCTCCTCTGAACCCGCCCCGCCCCAGGGACCAGGCGCCGGGGCGGTTTTCTTTTAGGCCGGTTTATGGCATAATGAAACGAATTTTACCGTCGCTCGGGTCGGAACAGCCGATTCCCGCAATACTTGTTTCAGGAGTACAGCAATGAGCACCAGTTCCTCCGTCTCCAACGGCCTGCCCTTGGTCAAGGGCCGGTCGGCCGGCCAGGAAGGCAAGTTCCTGACCTTTTCCCTGGCCAATGAAGAATACGGCATCAGCATACTGAAAGTCAGGGAAATCATCGGCATGATGCCCATCCGCACCGTGCCCCAGACCCCGAGCTTTGTCAAGGGCGTCATCAACCTGCGCGGCAAGGTCATTCCGGTGGTGGATCTGCGGCTGAAATTCGGCATGGAGGAGCTCGATTACACCGAACGCACCAGTATCATCGTGGTGGACGTCAGAGGCGGGGCGGACACGTTCGTGCGCATCGGCATCGTGGTGGATTTCGTCTCCGAAGTGGCCAATATCAAGGGTGAGGAAGTGGAAGACACCCCCACGTTCGGCTCCCAGCTGAACACCGAGTACATTCTGGGCATGGCCAAGATCGGCAAGGGTGTGAAAATTCTTCTGGACATCGACCGGATTCTGGCCGCCGAGGATTTGAACAGCCTGGACCTGGGTTTCTGAATCTTCAATCCGGGACGGCGGGATGGCCGGGCTCCTCCCGCCGGTAAAAACATTAGGGTAGAGAATTTTTTAAGGCCGCCGCCCGTCGACGTCCGGGCCGGGGTAATGAAAAAAAGGTCGCCGCATTATGAATAAAATGAAATTATCATCCCGAATTCGACTGGGTTTTATCGCTTTGATCGTCATCATGCTGGCCTTGAACGCGGCCTCCATCTATCTGTCCGGGCCGGTGCGGCAGTCCTCGGAAATGCTGCGGGAAGAATGCCTGCCGATGATCGAGAATTTCGCCAAATTCAATGCGGCTCTGGGGCAGGCCATCTACCAGATCCGCGGCTACGCCTACGATGAGGAGGACCGCTTCCTCGTCGCGGCCCGGAAATATCTCGGCGAAATGAAGGCGGCCTTCAAGGTGATCGGAGAAGAGATCGAACAGAAGTCCAGTTTCAGCGCCCTTCGATCGTCCGCGCCGGAAGCGGCCCGGCTCGTCGAAGGCCTGGAGGCCAATGTCGACGGTTTGGAGAAAATCGGCCAGCGCACCGTGGCCTCCCTCGAGCGGATGAACGGGCTGGTGGGGTCCTTCATGTCCCAGGCCCTGGAGTTCCAAAAATTCCAGGCCCAGAAGGCCCAAACCGAGTTGGTGGACCATGGCTTCGACATCGGCAGCACCGCCGAGCAGCGGGCCTACCGCCTCAACCGGCTGCTTTTGACCTCCGAACTCCTGGATCTCGGGGCCGCCGCCCAGTTGAACACCTGGACGGCCTACGGCAAGCGGGACAAAAGCTTCACCGACATCCTGGACAAAAATCTGCTGGCCATCGAGGAGCAGGTGCACCAGGATCTGGGCAGCGCCAAGGACGACGCGGCCCGGAAAATTCTTTCCGACCTGGCCTCCGTGACGGCCGAGATGAAGCAGGAAGCGGCGGCCTTCAAGGCGACCATGGCCGATTGGGAAACCAGCATGGCCGAGCGGATCAAGCTGATCGACAGCCTGACCGCGGCCTTCCAGGAAGCCCTGGGCGTGGTGCTGGGCACGGCCACCAACGTCTCCGACACCAATGTCGCGGCCGTCACCCGCATCACCCAGGCCCAGCTCGCCGGCGCCCTGGCGGCCCTCCTCCTGAGCATCGTCCTGAGCTGGCTCATCACTTCCAACGTCAACCGCCAGATCAACGTCATCATCGATTCCCTGGCCGAGGGCTCCCAGGAGGTCGACGAGGCCTCCACCTTGCTGGCCAACGCCTCCAGCAAGCTGGCCGCAGGGGCCACGGAAAACGCGGCCTCCCTGGAGCAGACCAGCGCGGCCCTGGAACAGCTGTCCTCCATGACCGCCCGCAACGCCGAAAACTCCGACGAGGCCAACGCCCTGATGCACGACACCCAGGAGGCGGTGACCACGGCCCTGGTCTCCATGGGTGACCTGGGCAAGGCCATGGAAGACATCGCCACCTCCGGCGAAAAAATCGGCCGCATCATCAAGACCATCGATGAAATCGCCTTCCAGACCAACCTTCTGGCTCTGAACGCGGCCGTGGAGGCGGCCCGCGCGGGCGAAGCCGGGGCCGGCTTCGCCGTGGTGGCCGAAGAAGTGCGCAACCTGGCCATCCGTTCGGCCGACGCGGCCAAGAACACGGCCACCCTGATCAACTACACCATCACCAACATCAATTCCGGCTCCCATCTGGTGGAGACCTCCAACACCAAGTTCGGCTCGGTGGCCGATTACAGCGCCAAGGTGGGGAACCTCTTGAGCGACGTGGCCGCGGCTTCCAAGGAACAGGCCCAGGGCATCAGCCAGATCACCACGGCCATGGCCCAGATGGACAAGGTCACCCAGGGCAACGCCGCCGCGGCCGAGGAATCGGCCAGCGCGGCCGCGGACATGAACCGGCAGGCCGGAATTCTGCTGGAAGCGGTGGAAGGCCTGGCGGCCCTGGCCCGGGGCCGGAACGCCGCGCTCCAGCTGGCTCCGGCCGGCGGCCGCCGGCCGGAGCCACTCCCCGGAACCCGGCGGCCGCCCCACCTGGCCGTCACCGCCGGCCCGAAAAAAAGCGCGCCCCCGGCCCTGCCCCCGGCTCCCAAGGTGGCCAAACCCGTCTCCAAGGCCGACGCCGACTTTCCCATGGACGACGATTTCTCCGACTTCTGAGGGTGACGCGACCGAGGGCGGCGGCCGGGACCGGGGAGTGTTCCCCGATCCCGGCCGCCGCCGATACGGGAAGCCCGCCCGGATTCACCCGTGTCCCAAGCCCCCGTCTTCCGGCCAAGGCCGGCGCATCTGTTTTTTTGCTCAAAGCCCCACCTTCCGATTGACAATCATAGCGTCTCTGGCTACTATATTTTCAGATCGTTTCCCTTCAAGCCTCCCCACGGTCTCCTCCGCCGACCGGCGAAAGAGACCGCCGAGCGGCCGTCCCTGAGAGGTGGGTGGATGAAATTTTTAGCGGCAGTGGCCTGGGCGTTCCTTTTGTTCACCGCCCCGGCCCTGGCGGACGCCCCTCCGCCGCAAGATGAGGGCCCGCCGCAAAAATGCTGGCTGGCCCAGGAGGTCAAACGGGGCGCGTTCACCCTGAAATTCTTCCTGACCGAAAAAAACGAAAAACTGGTGGAAACCGAAAACCTCCAGGGCCGGCATCCCGACGGCCAGCCGACCCAGCCGGTGGGCCTGAGCGAAAGCACCCGGCGACGGCTTTTCACCGAAGACCCCCAGCCGATCTATCTGGAGGTCTGGCACACCAACCGGCTCCTGTATGTGGTCGATGCGGTGGGCACTTTCGAGAACTTCGCCGGCCTCGAAAAAATCCTGATGCGGCAGCTCGACTATCCGACCAAAGGTTTCATCACCTACGCCCTGTATCTCAACACCCAGGGGACCGCGGCCCTCACCGGGGTGAACCTGATGCTGACCATCTCCCCCAAGGAGGAACGGTTCGCCGCCTATAAAACCACCTGTCACTACGACATTCTCTACGAGCGGGTCACCGGCGGCCAGCCGGATGACGAATTCGAACGGGTCAAAACCCAGGGACAGCCGCTCCGGCGCCACGCCTGCGACCCGGCCCTGGACTTTTACGGCGGCCTGGGGCAGGGCGGACTTCCCCGTCCGGTGCGCCTCATCGTCTTCGACGAGCGGGACAAGCATTGGCGGGCCGACCGGCCCGGTGAATTTCCGGTTTTCTACTGGAACCAGGTGCCCGTGACCTTGGGCTATTCGGGACTGGAAATCGCCGCCGAACTGCCGGAGCAGGCCGGCCGGGCCCAGGTGGAAAAGAGCGGCCGGGCCCTGATGGCCGAGATTCTGGCCGACAAGACCGAATTCGTCAACAAGACCAAGCTGGAACTGGCTTTCGTGGCCTACAGCCTGATCATGATGGGCCTGCCGGAGAAAGAGGTGCGGGAGTTTTTCCTGACCATGGCCGGGGAATACACCCGGGTCAAGGGAGCCTTCAACTGGGGGGCCGCGCCGGAAAAGGCCTTCGACGATCTGGCGGCCGCCGCTGGTAATTTTCAGCCCATGGAACGCGACGAAATCTTCCGTTTCCGCTGACCTGGAAGGGGAGCTTCGGCTTCTCTTTTCCGGTGGGTGATACTTGGATTGTTGACCGGCCCGGGGGGCCCGGCCATTTTGGCCGGCCCCCTTTTCGCGTTCAGGCGGCCGTGGGCTCCTCCTCCTCCGACACCACCACCACTTCGACCCCTTTTTCCCGGATTTTGCGCAGCATGGACGACGGCGTCCGGCCGTCGGTGATGAGGACGTCGATGGCCGAAAAGTCGCAGGTGTGAAAGATGGCCTTGCGGCCGAACTTGGTGTGGTCGATCACGGCGATGGTCTTGGCCGCCTTCTGGAGGTACAGCCGCTTGAGGTCGTTGACCTCGGCGTTGGGGGTGGTCAGGCCCTCGGCCAGGGTGGCGCCCTCGGTGCTGATGATGAAAATGTCGATGGAGGCGAACTCCTCGATGATCCGCCGGGACAAAGGCCCGGCCGTGTAATACGGCGAAGGCAGGAATCCGCCGGCCAGATACACCCGGTTGGTGCGGTTGCGGAAGAGTTCCTGGGCCACGTAGAGGTCATTGGTCAGGACCGTCAGGTTGTTTTTGTGCTCCAGGTGCCGGGCCAGTTCGAAGACCGTGGTGCCCACCTCGGTGGCCAGGACGCAGCCGTCCGGAATATATTCGGCCGCCTTTCGCCCGATCAGAGCCTTTTCCCGGGTGGCCACCCGCATCCGTTCCTGCCAGTCGGCCACTTCGGTGATGCCCCGGGAATTGGCCACCAGCACCGCCCCGCCGTAGGTCTTTTTCAGCACCCCTTCCCGTTCCAGTTCGTTGTAGTCCCGGCGAACGGTCTCGATGGAGACGCCGAATCGTTCCATGAGGTCGCCGGTTTCCACCAGGCCGTCTTTCAACAACAGGTCCATGATTTGTTTCTGGCGAGTGTTTTTCATCGGGCCCACCTCCAGGCCGGGAATGTTGACGGTGTGCGTGACGATTAAAATATAGCATAAAGTAGACGAACGCTCAATGGGCATATTATGACCGTAAAATGCCATAACATTGTCAATGATAAAAATGGATAAATATAAATTTATAAATAAAATAAAATATTTAAATTAATCAAATCATGAACGAAGGCTGATGTTCAAAAAATAGTTGACAATATGTCGTCAATATGTTTTCCTGATCGTTATCACGAAACATCCCGCATCCGGAGGGAAGCCTGTGGCCGAATATTACCTGGGTATCGATCAGGGCACCACCCTGACCACCGTGCTTCTGGTGGACCGGGAGTGGCGCGTGGCCGCCCGCGGGCATCGGGCCCACCGGCAGATCCACCCCCGGCCCGGCTGGGTGGAGCACGACCCGCTGGAAATCTATGAATGCGTCCGCGCGGCCATCGCCGGGGCGCTGGCCCAAATCCCTGGAGCCCGGGCCTCGGACATTGCCTGCCTGGGGCTTGACCATCAGGGCGAAACCTGCCTGGTATGGGACAAGCAGACCGGCCGGCCCATCCACAACGCCATCGTCTGGCAGGACCGCCGCACCGCCGATTTCGCCGAGCGTCTGAAACAACAGCACGGCGGCTACATCCACCGGACCACGGGCTTATTACCCGATTCCTACTACAGCGCCACCAAGATCAAGTGGATCCTCGACCAGGTGCCCGGGGCCCGGGAACGGGCGGCCCGGGGCGAACTCCTGGCCGGCACCCTCAACACCTGGCTCATCTGGAAGCTCAGCGGCGGCCGATCCTTTGTCATGGACGGCTGTTCGGGCGGCCGCTGGATGCTGATGGACCTGGCCACCCTGGACTGGGACCGGAAAATCGCCGGCCTGGTGGATGTGCCGCTGGAGATTTTGCCGCCCATCGGCGACTGCAACCGCATTTTCGGACACACCGACCCCGGCGAGTTCTGGGGCGCGCGGGTGCCCATCAGCGGCTGCCTGACCGATTCCCACGCCGGCCTCGTCGGCGGGGGCGGCTGCCGGACCGGCACCCTGAAGACTTCGTACGGCACGGGCAGCTTCATGAACCTGGTCACCGGGGACCGCTACGTCATCTCCGACCAGGGGCTCATGGCCACGTGCTGCTGGCTCCTGAACGGCGTTCCTTCCTATACCCTCAACGGGGCGGCCTACATTGCCGGGGCGGCCGTGCAGTGGCTGCGCGACGGCCTGGAGATGATCGCCGACCTGGCCCAGGCCGAGACCCTGGCCCGGTCGGTGCCCGACACCGACGACGTCTATTTCGTCCCGGCCTTCGCGGGCCTGGCCACGCCCCACTGGGACCAGTACGCCCGGGGGGCCTTCCTGGGCCTCACCGGAGGCGTGACCAAAGCCCATCTGGTGCGGGCCGTGCTGGAAAGCGTGGCCTTCCAGACCACGGACTGCTATCTGGCCATGAAACGGGATTTCCCCGGCGACATCCCCAGTATGCGGGCCGACGGCGGCATGGTCGACAACGAGTTTCTCATGCAGTTCCAGGCCGACCTCCTGGGCCTGCCGGTGGACGTGCCGGCGGAAAAAGAGAGCGCGGCCTACGGTTCGGCCTCTATGGCCGCTTTGACTCTGGGCCGGCTGTCCAGCCTGGAAGACGTGTGCCGGCATGTCCGGCTGAAAAAAACCTACGAACCGCGCATGAGTGCGGATGAAAGACTGGAGCGTCTGGCGCGCTGGCACCAGGCTGTGGAACGCAGCAAGGGCTGGGCCGCGCCGGATGTTGGAGAAAACAAACCATGAGGGAACAAAACTGTGATGTGGCCGTTCTGGGGGCCGGGCCGGCGGGCCTGGCCGCGGCCGTGGCCGCCCGGGAGGCCGGGGCGGAAAAAGTGGTGGTGGTGGAGCGGGACAAGCGGCCCGGCGGCATTCTCCAGCAGTGCATCCACCCCGGTTTCGGCCTGGACTATTTCCAGGAGGAACTCACCGGCCCGGAATACGCCCAGCGCTTCATCGACCGGGCCCGGGAACTGAACGTGGAAATGCTCCTGGGCACCATGGCCCTGGAGATTCGCGGCCGGGACCTGATCTGCGTCAACCCCGGGGGCCTGATCCGCCTTCGGCCCGGGGCCTCGGTCCTGTCCATGGGCTGCCGGGAGCGGACCCGGGGGCAGCTGGCCATCCCCGGCACCCGTCCGGCCGGCGTCTACACGGCCGGCACGGCCCAACGCCTCCTGAACATCCAGAGCCAGCTGGTGGGCCGGAACATCGTCATCCTCGGCTCCGGCGACATCGGCATGATCATGGCCCGCCGACTGACCCTGGAAGGCGCCCGGATCGAGGCTGTGGTGGAGCTCCTCCCGTACCTCTCGGGCCTGATGCGCAACAGGGTGCAGTGCCTGGACGATTTCGGCATTCCCCTGCTCCTGTCCCACACGGTGGTGGATATAGGCGGCCTGGACCGGGTCTCGGGCGTAACCATCGCCCCGGTGGATGATAATCGCCAGCCCCTTATGGAGCAAAGCCGGGAAATCGCCTGCGACACCTTGCTCCTCTCCGTGGGTCTCATTCCGGAAAACGAGCTGTCCCGGTCCGGGGGCCTCTCCCTGTCCCCGGTCACCCGGGGGCCGGAGGTGGACCAGTTCATGCGCACCCGGGCGCCGGGATTCTTCGCCTGCGGCAACGTCCTCCACGTCAACGACCTGGTGGACAACGTCAGCCGGGAAGGCGCCGCCGCCGGCCGGAGCGCGGCCCTCTCGGCCCAGGGGCGGCTGCCGGGCGGCCGGGAAGTGGAGGTTCGGGCCGGGGAAGGCGTGCGGTATGTCAGCCCGCAGCGCCTGGTGCCGGTCGGCGGCCAGGATGTGTCCCTGTTCTTCCGCGTCGAACGCCCCCTGGCGGGCAAAGTGCTCCTGGAAGCCCGGAGCGGCGATCGGCGGCTGGTTTCCCGCCAGGCCCTGGCCGTCAACCCCGGCGAAATGGAATCCCTGACCCTCGGCCGGGAGGATCTGGCCGGGCTCGCCGAGCCGGTGACGGTCGGCGTTCGGGAGGTGACTGAACCATGAAGGAAATAATCTGCGTCGTCTGTCCCAAGGGCTGCCGGGTACAGGTGCGGGGCCAAGCCGGCCGGGTGGACGAAATCTCCGGCCACCAGTGCGCCCGGGGCGAGAAATACGCCCGCTCCGAATTCCTCGATCCCCGCCGCATCCTGACCTCTTCGGTGCGCCTCTCAGGCCCGGGCCGGAACCTGCTGCCGGTCCGCTCCTCGGAGCCCCTGCCCCGGGACCGGCTGCTGGACTGCATGGCCGAAATCAAGAAGCGGCGGGTTGACCGGCCGGTGGCCATGCACCAGGTGATCATCGAGAATATTCTGGGCACCGGCGTGAACATGATCGCCTGCCTGCCCCTGGAAAAGGAAGCGTAAATCCATGTACGAAACGGACATTCTCATCATCGGCGCCGGCGCGGTCGGGACGGCCATAGCCAGGGAGCTCTCCAAGTTCCGGCGCCGGGTGATGGTGGTGGACAAAAACGACGACGTGGGCGGCGACGCCTCCAAATCGTGCAGCAGCTGCATCAGCACCGAATCCACGGTCACCCCCTTCACCCTGGAATCGGAAATCTGCCAACGCTCCCGCCCCCTCTTCGACCAGCTCTGCCGCGACCTGGACGTGCCCCTCGACTGCTGCGGCTCCATCACCCCGGCGGTGAACCGGGAGCAGTTCGACAAAATTCCGGGCATGCTCAGGAAAGCCTTCGACAACGGGGTCTACGACGTGGAGTTCCGCACCCGGGAAGAATTGCTGGAGATGGAACCCCACCTCAACCCGGAAATCCTCGGCGGCCTGTACTGCCCCCGGGACACCCAGGTGAACCAGTTTCTCCTGGTGGTGGCCCAGGCCGAAAACGCGGCCGAAAACGGGGTGGAATTTTTGCTGGACTGCCCGGTGCTGGACATCGAAACCCGGGACGGCCGGGTCGAGCGGGTGGTCACGGCCAAGGGGGACATCCGGGCCCGATGGGTCATCAACGCGGCCGGCCTCTATAACGACGTCATCGGCCGGATGGTGGGGGAAGGCGACTACACGGTCCATCCCCGCAAGGGCCAGTTCTTCCTTCTGGACCGCGAAACCCCGGTGAAGGTCTCCCACATCATCCTGTCCATCCCCCTGCCGCACACCCGGGGGAAACTCATCATCCCCACTGTGGACGGCAACATCCTCGTCGGCCCCACGGCCGAGGATCTCGAGGACAAGACCGACAAGAAGACCACCCGGGAAGGCCTGGCCGAAGTGGCCCGGGAAGCCAGAATGCTGGTGCCCGGCCTGCGCCTGGAGGACACCATCACCCAGTTCGTGGGCCTCCGGCCCGCCCGGGAGCCGGAAGGCTATCACATCCTCGTCTCGGAAAAGGCGTGCGGCTACGTGGGGATATCCGGCATCCGCTCCTCGGGGCTCACCGGCAGCCTGGGCATTGCCAAGTACACCATCCAGAAGATGCGCGAGGCCGGGCTGGAACTTGAGCGCCGGCCCGACTTCATCGGCCGGCGCCGGGGCATCGCCAGTTTCCGCTCGGCCACCGACGCGGAGCGCGACCGCCTCATCGCCGGGGATTCCCGCTACGGCCAGGTCATCTGCCGCTGCGAAACCGTCACCGAGGCGGAAATCGTCCAGGCCATCCACCGCCCCCTGGGCGCCCGGAGCGTGGACGCGGTCAAGCGGCGGGTGCGGGCCGGCATGGGCCGCTGCCAGGGCGGCTTCTGCGGACCGCAGGTCCTGGAAATCCTGGCCCGGGAGTTGAACCTCAGCCCCGGCGAAATACGCAAGCGCGGCGGCGACTCTTTCATGTTAAAAGCCGAGGCCCGGCCCGACCAATAAAATGGCGGCTCCGGGCCGGGGCTCATTTCCCGTAACCTGTAATGAAACCACCTGTGGAGGACGATCATGAAAAGAAGACTCAATCTCGTCGTTATTCTGTCGCTGAGCCTCTCCCTGGTTCTGGCCCTGTGCGGCCCGGCCGGCGCGGCGGAGGGAAAAACCTACAACCTGCGCCTGTCCTCCGAGTATTCGGCGGACAACCACCAGACCATCGCCTTGAATGACGCCGCCAAAATCATCAAGGAAAAGACCGGCGGCCAGGTCAGCATCACGGTCTACCCTTCCATGCAGCTGGGGGACTATTCCACGGTCTACAGCCAGGTCATGACCGGGGACATCGACATGGCGGCCATGCCCATGCCTTCGTCCTACGACGCCCGGGCCGAAATCCAGGGCGTGCCCTTCATGGCCACCGACTACGCCGGGTTCAAGAAAGATTATTTCCCCGGTTCCTACATCTGGCAGGTGTTCACGGAAATCAACCAGAAGCTCGGCTGCCGCCTCCTGGGCGTCTTCAACACCGGCTTCATGGGCATCGGCGCGGCCAAACTGCCTTCGACCGACTTCGCCGCCCTCACCGACGCCTCCAAAAAGAACACCCTCCTGCGCATTCCGCCCCAGAACCAGTATAAAATCCTCATCCCGGCCATGGGCTACCGCACCACCACCATTCCCTACGCCGACCTCTTCCCGGCCCTCCAGTCCGGCGTGGCCGACGGCTGGATCGGCGGCTCGGGCCTGGTCAACTGGGAAGGCTTCCGCGACGTGATCAAGTATTTCATCGACTGCCGCGCGGTCAACGAGTGCGTGCTGGTGGTCATCAACGAGAAGACCATCGCCGGCATGCCCGAGGAATGGCAGAAAATCATTCAGGACACTTTTCTCCAGATCGCCGACCGGGTGGCCGACGAACGCCAGGCCCAGGAAGAAAAAGCCCTGAAGGATATGGCCGCCTACGGCATCACCGTCATCGGCGCCACGCCCGAACAGATGACCGCCCTGCGCGACCGCATCCGCCAGGTGGTCTGGCCCCAGATGAAAGACTCCCTGGGCGAGGATACGCTGAACAAGCTGTGTGAAATCTACGGGGTCAAGCTGTAATCCGGCCCCCTTTGATCCGCCAGGGCGCCCGGGCCAGCCCGGGCCGCCCTCGGCCCCGGGAGGCGCCCATGGCCAAACCTGTCGAGAACTTCTTCCTGTGGCGCCTCATCCTGGGACTGGAGCGATTCATCCTGGTGGCGGTGAGCGTTCTGGCGGTCGCCTGCGTGGTCGGGAGCGTCGTCATGCGCTATGTCCTGCAGAGCGACCTCTACGGCGTGGAGGAAATCATCATCCTCCTGGCCATGTGGCTGTACTTCATCGGCGGGGCCTACGGCGGCTACGAGGGCAGCCATATCACGGCCGACGTCCTCTCGGGGCACCTGAAATCCAGGAAAGTCAAGAAGGCCGTCAACATCACCGTGGGCGTGATCTCGGTGTTCTGTTCCCTGGTGCTGGCCAAGTGGGGGCTCGACTACCTCAGCTTCTCGTTGAAAATCAACGCCAAGACCATCAGCCTGCACCTGCCTCTCTTCCTGTCCCAACTGCCCATCGGCCTCTGTTTCATCCTGTCCTTCATTTACAGTATCTATCACCTGGTCAACATCATTCTGGACCGGACGCCCCGGATCATCCCCCGGGCGGGGGGTGACTCATGCTGATGGTTTTGTGTTTTTTTCTGCTGGTGGCGCTCTTGATCCTGGGTGTGCCGGTGATGTACTGCTTCGCCACGGTGATCATTCTGCTCTCCGCCGTCAACGGCTACACCCCGCTGGGGCTCTTCCCCACCATGTACGGCAAACTCTCCAGCGTGGTCCTCCTGGCCATTCCCCTGTTCATCATGGCCGGCGGGGTCATGGGCAAGGGGCGCATCGGCGACGCCCTGGTGGACCTGATCCAGCTCTTCCTGGGCCGGATCAGGGGCAGCCTGGCCATCGTCTCGGTGGTGGCCTGCGGCGTGTTCGGCTCCATCTGCGGGAGCGGGGCGGCCACCTTGTCCTGCATCGGCTCGATCATGCTCCCCAAGATGCGGGAAAAGGGCTACCCCATGGACAAGGCGGCGGCCGTCATCTGCTGCTCCGCGCCCCTGGGCCTCCTGATCCCCCCCAGCGCCGGGCAGATTCTGGTGGCCTGGTGCGGGAACCTGTCGGTGCTGGCCTGTTTTCTCTCCACGGTCGTTCCCGGCCTCATTCTCATGGTTCTTTTGAGCGTCACCAGTTATTTCATGCTGCGGCGGGAGAAAAACATCCAGGCGGCCGACAGCGGCCTCCGGGGCCGGGAATTCGCCGCGGCCCTGGGCCGGCGCACCGGGCACGCCACCCCGGCCTTGCTGATGCCGTTCATCATTCTCGGCGGCATCTACGGCGGGATCATGACCCCCACCGAGGCGGCCGGGGTGGCCGTGTTCTACGCCATTCCCGTGGCGGTGCTGATTTATAGGGGCTGCCGCTTCCGGGAGCTGAAGGACGTCTTCCTCGGCACGGCCACCACCACCGGCGTGGTCATGGTCATGGTGGCCCTGATCATGGTGTTGAGCCAGATTCTGGTGATGGAGAACGTGCCCACGGCCGTCCTGAACCTGTTCACCTCGGTCTCGGACAACAAGTACGTGGTCCTCTTGATGGTCAACCTCTTTCTGGTGTTCATCGGCATGATCATGGACGACACCTGCGGCCTGATGCTCTGCACACCCCTGCTGCTCCCCTTGTTCTACGAGCTCGGCCTCAGCCCCTACCAGTTCGCGGCCATCATCGGGGTCAACCTGGGCATGGGCAACATCACCCCGCCCACCGCGCCCTTCCTCTACCTCAGTTCGCAGCTGGCCGGCGTCAACTCGGCCCGGACCATCCGCCACAGCGTGACCCTCATCATCTTCGCCTACGTGCCGACCCTCATCCTGACCACCTATGTCCCGGTGATCTCCACCTTCCTCCCCACTCTTTTCCTCGAAAGCCGGTGATCGGGTTTCCGCCGGGGCTGTTCCGGCCCCGGCCGGAGCTTCCTCCATTTCTCCGAATGCCCTCCGCCAGTCCTTCAGCTTTTCTCCGCTCCGGTGCCCGGACTTCAAAGATCAAGCTATTACGGAAATTTTTGCCGAGCCTCCGGCAATCTGTATCATCTAATATATTGATTTTACATGAATTAATATTTGGCATGACGGTTGCTTTCTAATTCGGCGGACCGATAGACCACGCCCCGGACAGACCGGGGTGGGAGGAAAGCGCCATGTCCTTCAGCACCATGTATATCGCCTCGACCGGCATGCTGGCCCTGGGTACCGGGATGCAGACCATCTCCAACAACCTGGCCAATGTCAATACCGTCGGCTTCAAGACCATGAGGACCAACTACGAGGACCTCATCAGCCAGTGCTACATCTCCGGCGGCAACCACAACCAGGTCGGGCGCGGGGCCAAGGTCTCCACCATCCAGTCCATGTTCACCCAAGGGGCCTTCATGGGCGGCCAGCAGGACACCGACCTGGCCATCGCCGGCGAGGGTTTTTTCAATGTGCGAACCCGGGGCGGGGACATCATGTATACCCGGGCCGGGGTGTACAGCTGGAAGAACGACGGCTCCCTCCAGGACCCCTCCGGCAACATCCTTCAGGGCTGGCAGATGTCCGTGCCCAAGCCGGGGCAGGCCCCGGTGCGCCTCGGGAGCCCCACCGACATCAAAATCGCCTCCATGACCGCCCCGCCCCTGGCCACCACCACGATCCGGTCGGTCTCCAACCTCAACGCCGACGACGAAGCGGCCTTCTCCTATCCCGTCACCTCGGGGCAGAACGGCCAACAGTGGGAGGGCGACGGGTTCGCCGCCGCCTGGGACCCCACCCAGTCCCCGCCCATCGACAAAAGCAGCTACACCTATTCCGAGCCCCTGACCGTCTATGATTCCCTGGGGAACGCCCATAACCTTATGGCCTATTACCAGAAGAATCCGCATATGGACAACGTCTGGGACTACATCGTCACCGCCGACCCGAAGGAGGACGCCCGACCCGCCGGCGCCGGCGGCGGCCTCCTCGCGGGGCAGCCGGCCTCCTACAGCGGGCTCATCCAGAAAGGCAAGATCACCTTCACCGGCGACGACGCCCAGGCCGGCCACGGCGGCCTGATCAAAAGCCTCGAGGCCCAGAACATCGACCTGGCCAAAAGCCTGGCCGCGAAGGTCGACGCGCCGACCGGCGGAACCAGTTCGGCCATGCAGATCGCCACCATCGGCGGCTACTACACCGGCTCGTCCTCCGTCGACCCGGCCACCGGCCAGACTGTCTCCAGCGCCCGGACCTACACCCTCACCTGGGGCCGGAAGGATCCGACCACCGGCAACATCCTCCCCAACACCAACACTTCGCCCCCCATGTCGGCCATCACCTGGGAAGACGACCTGGGCAACATCGGCTACATCCCCGTTTCCGATAAAAGCTACCCCGGGCCCTACGCCTTCGGCAGCGGCCTGACCGTGAGCTTCGGTTCCGGCAACACGCCCCTGGATTTCGGCGCCCTGGGCGACGCCATGACCGTCACGGCCCACAGCGAACAGCTCGCCTGGGCCAATGCCTCGCCCAACGCCGACGGCCACTTCGACCTCAACCTGGCCTTTGTGGACACCTCCAGGGCCGCCGGCGGGCCGCCCTATCCTTCGGGCACCCCCACCCTGACCCAGACCGTGTCCCTGGATTTGGGGGCCAAAAGCGCCGGCGGCGGCGTCTGGATCCCCGACGAAGTCGGGACCACCCAGTACGCCTCCCAATCCATAACCATTTCCAAAGACCAGGACGGCTATCCGGAAAGCTCCCTCGAACGCGTCTACGTGCGCGAGGACGGCCTGGTCGTCGGCGTCTACGGCCAGAAACGCGAGGAGGCCCTGTACCAGGTCTGCCTCACCCGCTTCCTCAATCCCTGGGGCCTGGACAAGAAAGGCGACAACCTCTTCGCCCAAAGCCGCTTCTCCGGCGACGGCTTCACCAGCGCGCCCGGCGAAGGCGGGGCCGGCACGGTCCTCGGCAACTTCCTGGAACAGTCCAACGTGGACACGGCCACGGAAATCGTCCAGATGATCCTCACCCAACGCGGCTTCCAGGCCAACTCCAAAGCCATCACCACCAGCGATACCATGATCGCCACCGCCATCCAGGTGAAGAAGTAGCGGCGGGCGGCCATTGGGCGGCCTCCATAAAAAAATCCCCGACCGCTGCGGCGGCCGGGGATTTTTGAGTGAGCGGGAGCTCTTACAGGCCGAAATCCGGGGCGACCGGCTCCTTGGGAAGGGCGGCGGCGACCGCTTTGGCCAGTTCGCGCACCGGGGCCAGGGCGGCCTCCCCGGGCACCCACTGGATGCGGACCTCGGGGCTGGGCAGGGTGTATTTCATGTCGGCCAGGGCGGTCTGGACCATCTTGGCCGCCTCGCCGCTCCAGCCGTAGGAGCCGAAGGCCGCGCCCACCTTGTTCTGGAATTTGAGGCCCCGGGCGTAGCAGAGAACCTCGGCCAGGGTGGGGTAGATATCGTTGTTGAGGGTGGGAGACCCCATCAGGAGGGCCCCGGCGTTCATCAGCTCGGTCACCACGTCGCTGCGGTGGTTGTATTTCATGCTCATCAGCTTGACGAGCACGCCTTCGGCGCCGAGGGCGTCGGTCAGTTCCATGGCCATTTTCTCGGTGGATTTCCACATGGTGTCATAGACCACCACGGCCTTGCGGGTGGGTTCCTGTTTGACCCATTTCTGGTAGAGGCCCACGATTTCGCCGAGGTTTTTGCGCCAGATGAGGCCGTGGTCCGGGCAGATGATCTTGACCTGGGCCAAAAGGCCGCTGGAGACCACCGTCTCCAGCAGCTTGGCGATGACCGCCGAGTAGGGGGTGAGGATGTTGGCATAATATTTCAGCGCCTCATAGCCCCAGACGTTGCGGCCCACTTCGTCGGCGAAACGGCGGGAGGTGGCCAGGTGCATGCCGAAGGCGTCCTGGGAAAAAAGGACGCCCTCTTCGGGGCAGAAGCTGAACATGCTGTCCGGCCAGTGGACCATGCGGGTTTCCAGGAATTTCAAGCTGAGCTTCCCGAGGGACAGGGTGTCGCCGCTGGCCACGGGCTTGAGGTTCAGGCGGGCGTCGTGAAGCTGGGCCTGGAGGGCTTTTTCCCCCATTTTGCTGGTGTACACGGGTTTCGAGAACCCGATGTGGGACATGGCCCAGGGAAGGCCGCCGGAGTGGTCGAACTCGGCGTGGTTGGACACCACCTGGTCGATCTTGGCCGGGTCCACCAGCTTGGAGATGCGGCTGATCATTTCCGGGACGAAGGGGCCTTTGACCGTGTCGATGAGGGTGATCTTCTCGTCCATGACCAGGTAGGCGTTGTAGGTGCTGCCGTCGCTGGTGCGGTAGCCGTGGAAGTCGCGAATATCGTAATCCAGGGCGCCGACCCAATAGATCTTGTCTGTTATCTTTACGGGTTCCATTGTTGAGTTACTCCTGCGTGGTAATATTACTCCGGCAACTAAATAAGTCATGCCCGGGATTTCGCCAAAGCCCGAAATCACTAGGCTTCAGCGGCCGGGAACAGACTTCTCAAGTGGCCGGGTCAATAAAAACCAGGCCGGGAGCCGATGCGCTCCCGCCCTGGTTCGTCGAAAGGTGACCAGGAAAACGCGGCGAGGCCGGCTTCAGCCCGGAACCTTCTGGAGCATCTTGGCCAGGCGGGCCAGATGCTTGCGTTCCTCGTCCACCAGTTTCTTGATCTGCTCCCGGCTGTCGTCGTATTTCTCGGCGGAAGCCTGAAGTTCGAGGAAAAAGACGATAGTATCCCGTTCAAAACCCATGGCCATGCGGATGGCGTCCGCCGGGGTCTGGAGCTTGTCCACCAGGGCGGTGATGGCCTCGGGTTTCTGGTTGAAGACGTGCTCGCCGGCCATCATCTTGAGGTACTGGTCCAGTTCATTGTCCGGGTCCCAAACCGTGGACGCGGCGGTCGCGGCCGGAAGCCCTTGCAGGAGATGGGTGAAGATGGCCTTGTGGGAGAGTTCCTCCTGGGCCAGCCCCTGGAAGAGTTGAACGATTTCCGAGGGAAACGGCTTGGCGGCCGCGGTTTCATAGAAAAGGCGGCCGTTGTCCTCGATGTGAAGGGCAATTTTAAAAACTTCGCCGGCGTTGAAAGGGAAAATCATGGTCTCTTGTCTCCTAAAAGCTCCGGGGGCGGCTCTTCGCGAAGCGCGTCCCCAATCGGGCATGGGCGGACCTGCGGCTCAATAAACTCCGGTCCCGGCCGCGTCCGGCCGAGGACCCCCCCCGGCCGCACACGGAATAGGGACGGGCCTCAGGCGGGTTCGAACTGGTCTTTGGTGGCGCCGCAGACCGGGCAGACCCAATCGCCGGGGATATCTTCAAAGGCGGTGCCGGGGGCGATGCCGCTGTCGGGGTCACCCGCCGCCGGGTCATATTCGTAACCGCAAACCATGCATACGTACTTTTTCATGAAAACACCTCCAAGGGGTTGGAAACGTCATTGGGAAAGGCCGCTGGCCAGGCTTCACGGCCCGGGATGTGATCGGGACGCCGTCCGAAAACGGTCCCCGACCTCCCCGCCCGGGAAGCGAAACCCCGAAAGCGGTCCGCTTTGCTTTATCCGAGCGGAAGTTGGATAGTAGTGTAAACCAGATACGATATTATTGCAAGTGATATCGCCTCTGGCGCCCGGGCGAAAATAAAGCTTGGCCCGGGCTGGGCTTTTTTGTATACTTCTTTACATAATACCATATTTATTCAGACGGGAGACGGCATGGAAAAAGGACTGATCCTCATCAACACGGGGCCGGGCAAGGGCAAGACCACCGCCGCCCTGGGGACCCTGGTCCGGGCTTTGGGGCGGGGGTTCACGGCGGCCTTTCTCCAGTTCATCAAAAGCCAGGAAACCGGAGAAAGCCGGTTTTTGCAGGATTATGCCCAAAGCCATCCAGGCCGCCTGTATTACAATCGCTTCGGCCTGGGTTTCCTTAAGGGCGAACCCACGGCCGAGGACCGGGCCCGGGCCGCCGAAGCCCTGGCCGAAGCCGAAAAGCTGACCGCCGCCGACTACGATCTGGTGGTGCTGGACGAGATCTGCGTGGCCGTATCCCGGGGGCTGATCGGAGTCGCCGAGGTGAGCCGGCTGATGCAAAACCGGCGGCCGGCGCAGCACCTCATCCTGACCGGCCGCGGCTGCCCGGATGAATTGATCGCCCTGGCCGATACGGTCACGGAAATGACCATTGTCAAACATGCGTTTGAACAAGGCATTCCGGCCCGGGCCGGCCTGGAGTATTAACCGCCGCCCTTCACCGCCCCGAACGCCTCGCGGCCGGCCGGCGCGTCCGGCCCGGCCGGCAATTATCTTTACAAAAGGTGACGCCATGTGGTATAGCCCCGAGCATTTTTTCGATCTTGAACAACTGGAAGGGTCCCCTCTGCGGCCGCTGTTGACGGACCTGACCTATGTCTGGGAGATTCTGGACCGCCTGGAGCCCTTCATCCGCCGGCTGGTCAAGGGCAACGTGGCCGAACTGCGCCGGAACGGCGATATGCTGACCGAGGCCGTGGCCCTTCACGAAGGGCGGGTCCACCGGGGAGTCACCTACGAACTGGGCGATCCGGCCAAGGGCAAGCTCGAAGTCCGGCACGGGGGGCGGCTTCTGCCCGGCGCGGCCCTGATCATGCCCGGGGCGGTTCTCTGCGGGGACGACATCGAAATCGGCGAGGGCGCCGTGGTGGAAAGCGGGGCCCTGATCAAGGGGCCGGCCATCATCGGGCCCCGGTCCGAAGTGCGGCAGGGGGCCTATGTGCGGGGCGGCGTCATGTCCTCGCCCGGCGCGGTCATCGGCCACGCCACGGAGGCCAAGAACACCCTCCTGATGCCCGGGGCCAAGGCCGGCCATTTCGCCTACCTCGGCGACAGCGTGCTGGGGAGGGACGTCAACCTGGGCGCGGGCACCAAGCTGGCCAACCTGAAAATGAACGACAACCCCTACATCTTCAAATTCGAGGGCCAGCGCTTCGTGGTGGAGCGGCGCAAGTTCGGGGCCATCATCGGCGACCACACCGAGACGGGCTGCAACACCGTCCTCAACCCCGGCACCCTTTTGGGCCGCCGGGTCCGGGTGTTGCCGAACTCCTCGCCGGCGCCGGGCTATCGCCCCGGTTCGGCCTTCCTGAGCCGGTAAATGCTCGGCGCGTCTCTGATCCTGGCCGCGGCCGGCCTGTTCCCGGCCTTCCAGCCCGGCCCCACGGCCATTTCCGAGCCCCTGATGTGGGAGACGCCCGTCTCCTGGTCCGTCCCGGCCCGGCCCCGGCCGGGCCCGGCCTTTTCGCCGGACGGGGCCAAGCTGGTGGACGAGGCCCGGCGCCTCGGGCGCGAATCCGGCCCGGCCGCGGCGGCGGCCCGCCTCAAGGGCGCGTCCGAAACGCCGGTGCGCCTGGTCCGGGCCGACTTTCTGCGGGCGGCGGGCGACCTGGCCGGGGCCCAGGCGGAGTATGAACGGGTTCTCCAGTCCGACGACCATACCGCGCCCCGGGCCCTGGCCCTGGCCGGCTACAAGGACGTGCTGCGCCGGCGCATCGCGGCCGGGGAAAAGGCCCTGTACCAGCCGCTGGTGGAGAGCCTGAAACGCGAGTGGCTCAACGAAGAGGCCCTGGACCTGATCCCGGCCATCCTGGCCGACGCGGAGGTGCCGGCCGAAACCCTGGACTATGTCCGCAAGCAGGAACCGGTCCTGGCCCTGCGCCTGGGCCGCTTCGACCGGGCCGTGGAGTTGTGGGCCAATGCCCGGGAGCGGTCCGAGCGCCAATGGCTGGCCCAGGCCGAGCAGAGGCGGGGCAATTTCGCCCGGGCCGCCGAGCTGCGCCTGGACTTGGCCGAGAAGACCGCTCCGGGCCGGGCGCGGCAGACCGAACTCCAAGCCGCTTTCGATTTCCTGGCCAAGGGCGGATTGTTCACCGAAGCCAAAGCCCTGGCCGAAAAATATCCCGAGCTGAAAAAAACCGACGATTTCGAGTGGCGCATGGGCCTGGCCGCCCTGGCCGTCAAGGACCCTTCGGCCGCCACCTGGTTCCGGGCCGTGCTGGATGATCCCCAAACCCGCAAGTCCAATGACCGCCGCCCCGGGGCCCGCTATTTTCTCGGCCGCGCCCTGGAAACGGCCGGGCTGAAAAGCGAAGCCCGGGCCGCCTACGCCGGGGCGGCGGCCGGTCCCTTCGGCTATTACCGCCTCCTGGCCCAGGGCCGCCTGGCTCCGGAACCGCCGGCCCGCCTGGCCGGCGGCCTGGCCCGCCTCTTACAGCCCGGCCCCCCGGGCCGGGACCGCGACAGCCTGGGCTATCACCTTTGGATCACGGAAAAAGGCTTCAGCCGGGAAGACCTGGAGGAGATCGCCGAGAGCCTGTCGGCCGAAATCGCGGAGCCGGCGAACGGCGGGAAGAAAGGCGGGCTGCATGACGAGGCGCTCCGGCTGCTGGCCGCCCGGGACTGGTGGGAGCTGGGCCGTCTTCTGCGGCGGAACGACGCCCTGACCCGGGCGCCGCACCCGGCCCTGGCCGGCACCTGGCCGCCCCTGGCCGCCACCGCCGTGGCCTGGTGCGGGGATTACCGGCGGGCGGTGAGCCTCTTTTCCCGCGTCCCCAGCCGCGTCCCGGGTCTCATGGGCTGGAGCCACCCCCTGGTTTACGGCCGGGAAGCGCGGGCGGCCTATCGGGAGCGGAACCTCTCCCCCGCTCTTCTCCTGGCCCTGATCCGCACCGAAAGCGCCTTCCAGGCCGACGTGATTTCCGCGTCCAACGCCCGGGGGCTGATGCAGCTTCTGCCGGCCACGGCGTCCAAAATCGCCGCCATCCTGGGCGACCCGGACCCGGGCCCCACGGACCTCTTCAACCCGGAGTTGAACATCCGCTACGGTTCGTGGTATCTCCGCGCGCTCATCCGGGGTTTCGGCAGCGAACCCCTGGCCCTGGCCGGCTACAACGGCGGCCCCTACAACATCAAAAGCCTGCTCATCGCCAAACAGGGCTTCCCCCTGGACGTTTTCATCGAAACGCTGACCTTCGAGGAAACATCCCGCTATGTCCGGCGCATCCTCGAAAGCCGCTGCATCTACGAGACGGTCTACCTGGGCCGCTCCACCCCGCCCGACCTGACCGCCCCGGTCGCCCCGCCCAACGACGAACTGCCGGCCTTCTGAAAGCCGGCCGGCCGCCAATTATTACTCCGGCAACTAAATAAGTCATATCCGTGATTTCGCCAAAGCCCGAAATCACTGGACTTCAGCGGCCGGGAACAGACTTCTAAAGTTGCCGGGTTAATATTAAAGACGGATAAATTGTAAAACGCTAATACGCCGCCAGGATGTCGCCCGGCGCGGCGGCCAGGCTGTGCTGGCGATAGAGGACGAGGCCGTCCCGTTCGGCGCGGAAGGTTTCCCGGGGGCGGCCGAAGAGGTCGGCCAGGACGCCCAGGCGTTGGCCGGCCGCGACTTCCGTTCCCGCCGCGATCTCGGCCAGCCAGAGGCCCGGGGCCGGGGCGCGGAGATAGGTCACGTCCACCTCCCGGGGCGGTTGAGCGGGGGGCGTGGGCGGCTCGGAGAGCAGGTCCAGGTGGCGCAGGATGTTCAGGACGTCGCGTTTGAAGGCGTCCACCGTGGGGCGCAGGTTCAGGCCGCCGGGGCCGCCCCGCTTGATCAGAAGGCCCGGCCCGCCCCGGCGGGCTCCTTCGACAAGGGCCGCGCCGGGGAGGGTGGATTTGATGAGGTAGGGGAGGTCGAGCGCCTGGGCGGCCGCGCGGGACTTTTCCGCGACGCCGGGCGGGCCCACGGCGGGATAGCACGCCAGGGCACAGGTTTCCTCGAAGGGGCCGGCGGTGTGGAGGTCCAGGAAAAAGTCGGCTTGGGCCTGCATTTTGGCCACCGCGTGGGCTACGCGTTCGGCCGGGGCGCCGTCGGCCCGGCCGGGGAAAACGCTGTTGATGTTCACCCCGTCCTCGGGCAGAACCGTGGCCCGGCGCGCCAGAAAGCCCGAAATGTTGATGGGGTGGATGAGGGTCAGGCGGCCCCGGAGGCGGGCGGGCTCGATCTCCCGCCCCAGTTCGATCAGGGCCAGGAGCCCCGCGTCCTCGGCGCCGTGCACCCCGGCCGCCGCCAGCACGGACGGGCCGGGCGCGGCCCCGGCGACGGCCGTGACCGGCATCGCCAGGCCCGTCCTCCGGACGTTCAGCATCAGGCGGGATTTTCGGCCCGGCCGAAGAGGGGCCGGCCCGCGACGGTCGGTGGGCATGGGGCCGCCTCCGGATCAGAGATAGGGCACGTTGTCGACCATATCCTCGGCCAGGTGGAAGATGTCGAAGACCTGGCGGTAGGGGGCCGGGTCGCCCACCAGGGTCATGGGCCCGGTGCGCCGGAGGCCGGGAATGCGCTCCAGCTGGTCAGCCGAACTGGCGGTGGTGGTGTCCAGTTCCAGGACGGTCGGCTGATCCGGCACCCACGGGTGAAAACTCCCCAGCCGGGACAGGGCCGCCAGGGCGCCCCGGCGGATCTTTTCGCGGCACACGGCCGGATGCAGACACTGGGCCGCGTAGGCGCCGATACCTTTCTTGACGGCCACGGTTTCGACCCCGGGCAGGAGGGCCCGGGCCTCCGCGGCCGTGGCTTCGTCACCCGTCACCAGCGCCACCGGCACCCCGAAAAGTCCGGCCAGCCCCGCGTTCAGGCCGAGTTCCCCCACGGACCGGCCGTTGAGCCGGCAGTCGCGCAGGCGGCTGTGGAAGTTGTGGGCGATGACCCCGTCGGCCGTGCCGGGCTTGGCGTGGCAGCCCACCAGAAAGGCCGCGTCAAAGCCCTGATCCACGCCTTCCATCATGGCCAGGGGCCGGGGCATGCCCATGACGAGCTCGGCCCGCTCGTCCAGCTCCTCGGGCAGGATGTTCAGGCCCACGTTGTGGGAATCGGCCACCAGCACCCGGCTCGCCCCGGCTTCGAAGGCGCCGCCGATGGCCGCGTTGACTTCGCCGGTCATCAGGCGGCGGGCCAGGGGATAATCGCGGCCGGCTATGGTGGAGTTCTCGTGCCGGACCACGCAGCCGACGCCTTCGATGTCGCAGCAGATGAATACGTTCATAATTGTCGGGTCTCCTGGAAGTGATATAGGGTCCCGGGCCGGCCGGGACGGTCAGGCGTATATCCAGCATTCCACCAGGCGGCCGTGGTCGACCTCCCGGGGGCCGGGGTATTGTTGGGCGCAGACGGCGGCCGCTTCCGGGCAGCGGGGATGGAAGGGGCAGCCCGGGGGCGGGGCCAGGGGGCTGGGCACTTCGCCGGCCTGGGCGCTCCAGGGTTTGCGCCGGTCCGGCCGGGGTTCGGGGGCCGAGTCCAGCAATAGCCGGGTGTAGGGGTGGAGCGGCGCGTCGAAAAGCGCGTCGCGGCCGCCGCTCTCCACCAGGTGCCCGAGGTACATCACGGCCACGCGGTGGCTGAGGTGGCGCACCACGGCCAGATCGTGGGAAATGAAGAGGTAGGCGTAGCCGTGGCGCTGCTGAAGGTCGCGGATGAGGCGCAGAATCTGGGCCTGCACCGAAACGTCCAGGGCGCTGGTGGGCTCGTCCAGCACCACGAATTCCGGCCGCACCACCAGGGCCCGGGCCAGGCCGATGCGCTGGCGCTGGCCCCCGGAAAATTCATGGGGATAGCGCCGCAGATGCTCCGCGCCCAGGCCGACCTCGCGCAGGATGTCCATGACCCGCTCCCGCCGCTCGGCCCGGCTGAGCCGGAAGTGGGGGAGGAGCGGATAGCCCACCACGCGTTCGATGGTCAGGCGCGGGTCGAGGGAGGACTGGGGGTCCTGGAACACGGCCTGGATCTTGGCCAAAAGGGGATCGTTCCGGCCGGCCTCGGCGAAGTCGCGGCCCTTGAAGGCCAGGCGGCCCTCGTCGGGCTGGAGGAGGCGCAGGATGAGGTTCCCCAGGGTGCTCTTGCCGCAGCCCGATTCCCCCACCAGGCCCAGGGTTTCGCCGGCGGAGACCGTGAGGCTCACCCGGTCCACGGCCCGGAGATGACGGCGGCGGCGGAAGAGCCCGCCGGAGAGGTCGAAGGCCTTGGAGACGGATTCCAGGCTCAGGAGGGGCGCGTCATCGGTCATGGCCGCCTCCTTCGCTTTGGCGGAGCCACTCCGGGTCCAGGTTGTGGCAGGCGGCGTGGTGGCCGCCGTAGGCCGTCAGGAGCGGAACCTCCCGGGCGCACACGTCCAGCCGCCGGCCGCAGCGCGGATGGAAGCGGCAGCCCGGCGGCGGGTCGGCCGGGTTAGGCACCAGGCCGGGGATGGCCGGCAAATCGGGCCGGGGGTCGGCGATGGTCGGGATGGCCGCCAGCAGTCCCCGGGTATACGGATGGCCCGGACGGCCGAACAGGCTCTCCACCGGGGCCAGCTCCACCAGGTGGCCGGAATACATCACCGCCACCCGGTCGCAAAGCTGGGCCACCACGCCCAGATCGTGGGTGATGAAAAGGGTGGAGACGCCCCGGGCTCGGGTGAGGTCGTTCAAAAGCGCCAGCACCTGGCTCTGCACGGTGACGTCGAGGGCCGTGGTGGGCTCGTCGGCGATGAGGAGCTTCGGCCCGCAGGAGAGGGCCAGGGCGATCATCACCCGCTGCCGCTGGCCGCCGGAAAGCTGGTGGGGGTATTTATCGAGCGCGGTCTCCGGATCGGGCAGCTTGACGGCGGCCAGAAAGTCGCGGCACACGCGCCGGGCCTCGGCCCGGCCGGCCCCGGTGTGGAGCCGCACCACCTCGGCCATCTGCCGGCCCACAGTGAAGACCGGGTTGAGCGAGGTCATGGGTTCCTGGAAAATCATCGAAATTTCCCCGCCGCGCACCGCCCGCAAGCGTTTGGGGCTGGCCGCGAGCAGGTTCTCGCCAAAAAATATTTCGCCCGTCAGTTGGGCCGGGGGCGTCGGCAAGAGCCGCAGGATGGACCGGGCCAGGACGGATTTTCCGCAGCCCGATTCGCCCACCAGGCCCAGAATCTCGCCGCGCCGCACGTCGAGGCTCAGGTGTTCCACCACCCGGCTGGACGGGCCGTAGGTCCGGAACGTGACGCAGAGGTCGCGGATGGAGAGGAGGGGGGCGTCCCCGGTCATTTGCGGACCCCCCGGAGGCGGGGGTCGAAAACGTCCCGCAGGGCGTCGCCCAGAATGTTGTACCCCACCACGGTCAGTACGATGAACACGCCCGGAAACGTGGGATACCACCACTGGTCCAAGAGGAATTTACGGCCCACGCTGATGATGGCCCCCCATTCCGGAGTCGGAGGCTGGGCCCCCAGGCCGATGAAGCTCAGGGACGCGGCCACCAATATGGTCTCGCCCACGGTAAGCGTGGCCATGACCATGAGCGTGGCCAGGCAGTTGGGGATGACGTGGCGGGCGATGATCCAGGGCGAACTGAAGCCCGACACGCGGGCGGCCTTGATGTACAGCCGTTCCCGGATGTTCAGGGCCTCGCCCCGGGCCAGGCGGGCGAATTTGGGTATCTGGGTGAAGGCCACCGCGAGAATGGCGTTCCTGAGGCTCGGCCCCAGGGCGGCGGCCAGGGCCATGGCCAGGAGAAGCGACGGGAAGGACAGGATCACGTCCATCACCCGCATGACCAGATTGTCGATTTTGCCGCCGAGATACCCGGCCGCGGCCCCGGCCACCGTGCCCAGGCCCCCGGCCAGGACGATCACCACCAGGCCGATCACCAACGATACCCGGGCCCCGAAGATGACCCGGCTCAGGAGGTCACGGCCCATTTCGTCGGTGCCGAACCAGTGGGCGGCAGAAGGGGCCTGGAGCCGCTCGGCCAGGCTGATGACATTGGGGTCGTAGGGCGCCAGCCAGGGCGCCAGGATGGCCATCAGGGCCATCAAAAGCACGATGCCGCCCCCGGCCACGGCCGAGGGGTTGCGCATCAGCAGCCACAGGGCCGAGCCCGGGACCGGCCAGGGCCGGCGGCCCTCAGTATCGGATTTGCGGGTTGGCCAGGGCATAGAGCACGTCCACCAGAAGATTTATGAAAACATAGGCCAGGGACGATACCAGGGCCACGGCCATGATGGCCGGATAGTCGAGGTAGTTGGCGGAATCCACCACGTATTTGCCCATGCCGGGCCAGTTGAAGATGGTCTCGGTCAGGATGGCCCCGCCCAACAGTTCCCCGATGGAGAGGCCCACGATGGTGATGGTCGGGATCAGGGAATTTTTAAAGGCGTGCTGGCCCACCACCCGCCACTCGGCCAGGCCGTTGGCCCGGGCGGTGACGATGTAGTCCTGCTCCAGGGAGTCGATGAGGCTGGAGCGGACGATGCGGGTGATGATGGCCAGGTAGACGTACGACAGGCAGAAGGCCGGGAGCACCATATGCCGGGCCGCGTCCCGGAAGAGATCGAGGTCCCCGTGCAGGAGGGAGTCGATGAGGTACAGACCCGTCACCGTGGGCGGCGCGGAAAAATACACGCCGATGCGCCCGCTCCCCGGAAGAATGTCCAGGTAGCGGTAGAAAAAGAGAAGAAGCATCAGTCCCAGCCAGAACACCGGGGTCGAAACCCCGATGACCGAGAAGACCCGCGTCAGGTGGTCGGCCAGTTTGTTGCGCCTGACCGCGGCCAGGACGCCCAGGGGGAGCCCCAGGGCCAGGCACAGGGCCATGGAGGCCAGGGTCAATTCCAGGGTGGCCGGGAAAAAAGCTTTCAGGTCCTGGCTCACGGGCCGCCGGTTGCGGATGGATTCCCCCAGGTCGCCCCGGGCCAGGCCCTTCATGTAGCGGAAATACTGCTCATATAACGGCCGGTCCAGACCGTGGGTCCGGCGGATGGTTTCCAGGGTTTCGGCGCTGGCCCGGGGGCCCGCGATCATCACCGCCGGGTCTCCGGCAATGGAGTGGGAGATGAGGAACATGCAGAGGGTTACGCCGAAGACCACGGGGATCATAGCCACCAGGCGGCGGAGGATGAATTCCAGGAGAGACATGTATCAGGCTCGTTCGACTTCCGGGGCCGGGGGAGGGAAAGGGGAGGCGGCGGAGCGGAGAATCCCGTGGGGTCCCCGCTCCGCCGGACAGGGTCACTTCTTGCTCATGGTCTCGAAGTTGTACATGGATTCCAGCATGGGGTTGAAGACGAAGCCCTCGATGTTCTTGCGCATGGGCACGATGGCCTTCAACTGGTAGAGGTACAGGTAGGCCGCGTCGTCGATAACGAGGTCCTGCACCTGGGTGTACAGTTTCAGCCGCTCGTCGGGATTGGTGGATTCGGCCGCCCGGCGGAGCATCGTATCCACCTCGGGGTTGGAATAGTAGGACCGGTTGCCGGGCATGCCGCCGTACTGGGAATCGAACCAGAGGTTGGCGAACATGTAGGGATCCCCGAAGTCGGGGCTCCAGGCGCCGAGGCAGAGCTCGTAATCCTTGTTGGCCACGCGGTCGCGCAGGGCCGGGTTGGCCATCATCTCCAGCTTGAGGTTCACCCCGATATCGGAGAAATTGCTCTGGAGAATGGTGGCGATCTGTTCCCAGGTGGCCCGCCGCTCGGAATAGATGAGGGTCAGGGTCAGGCCTTTTTCAAAGCCGGCTTCTTTCAGCAGAGCTTTGGCTTTTTCCACGTCCCGCTTATACTGGAAGGCTTTGGGGTTGTGTCCCCACATGCCCCGGGGGATGGGGCCGCGCATCTGTTCGCCGTTGCCCTGGAGCACGTAGTCGATGATGCCCTGGTAGTCCACGGCGTACGACAGAGCCTGGCGGACGCGTTTGTCGTTTAAGGGGGCCTTGGTGTTGTTGAGATAGACGTATTCCACGAACTGGCCGTCATAGCGGCCGACATGGACCCCCGGGTTTTTTTCCAACTGGGGCAGTTGGTCCACCAGGATGGATTCGGTGATGTCGATGTCGCCCTTTTCCAGGGCCAGGCGGCGGTCGGCGGGCTCGCGCATGGTGCGGATGATGATGCGTTTCAGGGCCGGGGTTTCGCCCCAGTAGCCGGGCCGGGCTTCCAGGACCAGCCGTTCGCCCAGGAGCCATTCCTTCATTTCATACGGGCCGGAGCCGTCCATGTGCTGGCTCAGCCAACCCTGGGACAGATCGTCGCCCTTGGCTTTTTCCGCCACCTTGGGGTTGACGATGGAACCGCCGTTGGTGGCCAGCACCTGGAGGAAGGGGGCGAAGGGGTGCTTGAGCCGGAAGCTGACGGTCATGGGATCGACCACGGTCACGCTTTCGAGGCTGTCGAAGTTGCCGGCCGGCCCCATCTTGATGGCCAGCATGCGGTCGATGGAATATTTGACGGCGGCCGCGTCCAGGGGCGTGCCGTCGGTGAAGGCGATGCCGGGCCGGAGCTTGAAGGTCCAGGTCAGGCCGTCGTCGGAGGCGGTCCAGGACTCGGCGGCCATGGGCTCGACCTCGGTGGTGCCCAGGCCGTCCGCCACCTTGTACTGGACCAGCCGATCATAGACCGGAAAAATTTCGCGCATGTCGAAGTTGTCGATGGTCACCGCCGGGTCCAGGACGCTGGGATCGGAGGCCACGCCCACCACCAGCATATCCTTGGGGGGCTCGGCCCCCGCCGTTCCGGCCGTGAAGGCCATACCGAGAACCAAGGCCGCCGCGCCGACAAGGCGCCGTTTCCACGCTTTCATGTTTCCTCCTGGTCGTTGTCAAATACTGCGGAAAGATTGAGAAATCGTCACAACAAGGGCTTTGGCCGAGCCGGCGCCCCCGGCCGGGGAAAATAATTCCCTCCGGCCAGGCGCTCCGCTCCGGATATCTGTGGTATTGTTCGGCATTCCCGCTCACCGCCTTTGGTAATTCGCTAATGTTAGCACGAACGCTCCCGAAGCACAATGCGGCCCGGTGCGGCCGGACGGAAATTGTAAAGCCGCTCATTATTAACCCGGCAACTCTAGAAGTCTGTTCCCGGCCGCTGAAGTCCAGTGATTTCGGGCTTCGGCGAAATCACGGGTATGACTTATTTAGTTGCCGGAGTAATACCTGAAATTCCGGGCCGTCGGGTCTTTTCGCGAAGCGAAGGCGGGTCAGGCTTCGCTCTCCGGAAGGCATTTCCGCAGAATTTCCACCAGGTCGCTCATGTTGAAGGGTTTGGAGATATAGTCGTCCATGCCGGCTTCCAGGCTTTTCTCGCGGTCGCCGGCCAGGGCGCTGGCGGTCATGGCCACCACGATCTGGTGATCGCCTGTTTCCCGTTCCCGGCGGCGCAGTTGGCGGGTGGCTTCGTAGCCGTCCATTTCCGGCATCAGGCAATCCATGAAGACCAAATCGTACTTTTGGGCGCTCAGGCGCTCCAGAGCCTCCCGGCCGTTTTCCGCCGTTTCCACCCGGCCGCCCATTTTCTCCAGCATCCGCTGGGCCACCATCCGGTTCAGGGCGTTGTCGTCCACCACCAGCAGCCGGGCGGAAAGGCTGAGACGGGAACGTCCGGCGCCGCCGGTCCGGGCCGGTCCGGGCCCGGCCTGATCCTGGCCATGGCTCTGGTCCAGATGCCGGGTCGCGGCTTCCAGAATCCGGCCCAGGGACGGGGGCCGGGTGATGAGGGCGGCGAAACCCTGCTCCCGGATTTTGAGCCGGGCCTTGCGGTCGTTGCCCGAAGCCAGCAGAAGCGGCAGTATTCCCGGGGGAAAGGGATACAGGCTCCGTTTTTCGAAGGCTTCGATCAGGGCGTCGCTGCCGCCGCCTTCCAGGCCGCGCTCCACCAGCAGCAGGGTGGGAGGGGAATCGTTGGGCGGGCCGATCCGGTCCAGAAGCGCCACCGCCTGATTCACGTCGGGCGCCAGGAGCGGCCCATAGCCCGCCTCCCGGAAATGGCTGGCCAGAATCTGTCCGGACAGTCCGCTGACCGCCAGGAATATCCGGGCCTCCCGGGGCAGAACCGCCGGCGGCGGCGCCTCCCCGGCCGGCGGCTCCAGGACCGGCAGACGCACCTCGAAAGTGAAGGCGGAGCCCCGCCCCGGCCCGCTTTCGGCATAAATGCGTCCGCCCATCATTTCCACCAGCTGTTTGCTGATCGGCAGGCCCAGCCCCGTGCCGCCGAAGCGGCGGGCCGTATCGAGCTCGGCCTGTTCGAACTTCTGGAACAGCCGGGCCTGGCCCTCTTTGGAGATGCCGGCGCCCGTGTCCTTGACGCTGATGACCAATTCGCCTTCCGGCTCCCGGAAGCGGGTTTCGATGAGGACGTGGCCCTCGGCGGTGAACTTGACGGCGTTGCCGGCCAGATTGGTGATGATCTGGCGCAGCCGGCCGGGATCACCCAGAAACAGGCGGGGGGCCTGGGGAGGATAGTCGAAGGCCAATTCGATATGCTTGCTTTCGGCCGCCGGCACCAGAAGCCGCACCACCGCGTCAATGACTTCCGGCAGGTTCAGGGGCACGGATTCCAGGCGGACCTTGCCGGCCTCGAGCTTGGAAAAGTCCAGGATGTCGTTGATGATGCTCAGGAGCGTGCGGCCGCTGTCGACGATGGTTTCCACATATTGCTGCTGCTCGATGGTCAGGTCCTCGTCCATCAGAAGGTCCGCCACGGCCAGGACCCCGTTCATGGGCGTGCGGATTTCGTGGGACATGTTGGCCAGAAACTCGCTCTTGGCCCGGCTGGCCTCGGTGGCCGCCAGGAATTTGGCCTCCTCCTCCTTGACCGTGCGGACCATGTCGTTGATGGCCTCGGACAATTCCCGGAATTCCTTCAGGCCCCTGGGCACCAGCTTGGTTTCCCGGCGGTGGCCCTCTTTTTTTATCTGGAGCACCGCCTTCTGGATGCCCAGGAGGGGCCGGAGCAGGGCCACTTCCACAAAGGTCAGGAAGGCCAGAAAGCACAGGAACAGGCTCAGGCCCGAAGCCAGGATGATGGCCGTCCGCACGCCCTGGGCGGTCCGGTCCAGATCCCGGGCCAGACTCCCTTTGACCGCGAAAATGGGGTCCCTGGACAGGTCGCGGGTGACATTGACAAAAGCGTACTCGGTATCGCTCTCCGGATAGGAGTAGGTATTGTCCTCTCCGGCCTGTTCGGCCCACCCGACCACCTCCGGTGAGGACGCGGCCGGCAGCAGTTGGAGAGGGGTGCCGGTGAAGTCCCGGATCTTCTCCAGCATACTGTCCCGGATGTAGCTCAAAACCACCGCCCGGCCGCCGGGCACCTCCACCTGATAGGTGTGGGGCCGCACCGGCACCGAGACCGCCATGGCCGGCCGGCCGTCCAGAATCTGATAGCCGCTCACCACCGCGTTGGAGTCGGCCGGATTGAGGTCGGCCCCGGCTTTGAGCCAGGAAGTGATTTCCTCGCCCGGGGCGACATACGGATCTTCCGGACCGCCCCGGGCCCGGGCGAACATCACCCGCCCTTCCCGGTCCATCCAGATGAAAACATCGTAATCTTCGTTGGACAGGGCCTCGTCGTTGAGGCTTTCAACCTCGAACACGTCCCGGGTGTACTGGTCCAGGCTATAGTCATAGGCCACGTCCCAGGTGGCCAGGCTCTTCATCTTGGCCGCGATGACTTCCAGCTCATTGTCCATGATGGAGCGCGCCTGGTGGGCGCTTTTTTCCACCAGGGCCTCCTCCATGGACTGGAAGCGGGGCAGGAATTGGTGCTCGAACAGCTGGATGGCCGCCGCCGTGGCGATGACCGCGATGACCAGGGAGGTTGTCCAGACGACTTGTCGTACTCTCATGACATATGGGGTCTTCAGCGGCGGCCGTCGATTGGGGTGGCGGGGACGGGGTCCGGGCGGGCCTCGATCCGGCGGCGGACCCCCGCTCCCGGGGCGGGTTCGGCGCCAAATCGAAAGCATTTTTATATATCCAATACTTAAAGCGTACCCAAACGACCGGCTGACGACGGAAGGCGCAACTCTCCTCGTAAAACGTTTTACCAAAATATTAAAACAAACCTAATCGCAATAAGTATACCATGAAATGGTCCGCTAAACCAGACGAATCGGCCAAATGCGTGTTTGACGGTGACTTTTTTATGTGCTTTAAAAATTAGTTATTAAAGTCACGGCTTTCGAAGCAAAACGCTTTGTTGGAGTTTTAATGATTTTAATGGGTTGGGTCGCCCCGGGAAGCGGCTGAAGACCGCCGGCCCTTGTCTCCGGCGGCTTTGGCCCTTTACAAGCCGTTCCCTCATGCTTATTTTTTCTTTCAACATAGACGCGAGCCGCCTTTCCCGCGTTTCGCGGGAGGCCTCGCGACCTCGGCTCCTGTCCGCCGATCCCGGCGCCCCGCCTTCTCTTCGCCTCTTATCCATACATCCGGGAAATTTGCCCACCTCCCGACGGCTCCGCCGGGGAGGACGGCGACAGGTGTCGAAAAAATCCATCGCCCTCCGCGCGCCAGGCGGAGCGGGAAGAGAGTATATATGAAGCCCAACGACAACGATTGCGATCATGTTCCGGCGGAAGAGGAACGCTCGGGCGAACTTCTGATCCAACCGGATGACCATAACCTGACCCGACCCCAGATTCTGGAACTCCTGCCCATGGTGGAGCTGAACATATTTCCCCAGTTGGTCTACCCCATTTCGGTGGAGGATCCCCGGGCCCGGGCGGCCGTCAAGCGGGCTCAGGAAACGGATCGTCCCCTGGCTCTCTTCGCGGTTCGGGATGTCCAGACCGATCCGGAGCGGCTGACTCTGCCGGATTTTTATCCCGTGGGTCTGGTGGCCCAGGTGCACAAGACCTGGGAAGCCGAAAACGGGAATCTCAAAGTGGTGGTCCAGGGCCTGTGCCGGGCGCGGCTTTTGGGGCTGCGGGAAGACCGGTCGGCCCTGGTGGAGTCGGTGGCGGATATTCCCGGCGATCCGGAGAAGCTGCGTCCCCTGGTTCTGGAGGCCAAGCGACTGTTCGGCCAGGTGGCCGAGATGTCCTCGGAGGTTCTGTTCAACCCGGTGCGTTTCAACGGCAATCTCGAAGATAAACCGGGCCTGCTCGCCGACCTGATGATGGCCGCCTTGCCTCTGAAGCGGGCGGACAAGACCGCGTTTCTGGGCCTTTTGGAGGTGGAGGCCCGGCTGACGCGCCTGTTGGAGCACCTGACCCTGGAACTGGCCAACCTGGAGGCCGGGCGGGCCATTGCCGCCCGCATGAAGGCCAATCTGGACCAGCACCACCGGGAGATGCATCTCCGCGAGCAGCTCAAGGCCATCGAAGCCGAACTGGGCGAAGACGAGGGCGGTGAGGACGACTACGCCCGCCTGGCCGAGCGTCTCCGCGCCAAGGCCTTGACCGAGGAAGCCCGGGAAGCGGCCGAGCGGGAATTGTCCCGCTTGAAGAAAACCAGTGCCCAGTCTTCGGAATACGGGGTTATCCGCAATTACCTGGAATGGATTCTCGACCTCCCGTGGTTGGAATCGACCTTTGACCAGCGGGATCTGCCCCGGGCCCGGGAAATCCTGGAGCGCGACCATTACGGTCTGGAAAAGGTCAAAAAGCGTCTGGTGGAATTCCTGGCCGTGCGCCAACTCACGGGCGGGGCCAAGAGCCCCATCCTCTGCCTGGTGGGGCCTCCGGGGGTGGGCAAAACCTCCCTGGGCCGCTCCGTGGCCGAGGCTTTGGGGCGGGAGTTCGTGCGCCTGTCCCTCGGCGGGGTGCGCGATGAGGCCGAGATTCGCGGCCACCGCCGCACCTACGTCGGGGCCCTGCCGGGCCGTCTTCTCGGTGGACTGAAAAAGGCCAAGAGCAACAACCCGGTCTTCCTCCTCGACGAGTTGGACAAGATGACCATGGGCCTCCAGGGCGACCCGGCCGCGGCGCTCCTCGAGGTGCTTGATCCGGAGCAGAACTCCACCTTCTCCGACCACTATCTGGAGATTCCCTTCGATCTCTCTCAGGTGCTGTTCATCCTTACGGCCAACGTCCTGGAGAACATCCCCGGGCCCTTGCGGGACCGTCTGGAAGTGGTGGAGGTCAACGGGTACACCCTGGAGGAAAAAGTGGAAATCGCCAAACGCCACCTCTGGCCCAAGGAACTGGAACGCCATGGCCTGACCGACGCGGACCTGGTCCTCAAAGATGACGTCTGGCCCGAACTGGCCGAAGCCTACACCCGGGAGGCCGGGGTGCGCGACCTGACCCGCCGCCTGGGCGACCTGGCCCGCAGCCTGGCCGTGGACAAGGCCGAAGGCCGCGCCGAAACCCGCACCCTGGGCCGCGAAGACCTCGGCGCCATCCTCGGCCCGCCGCGCCACCGCAAGGAAATCAAGGGCGCGGCGCCTCAGATGGGGGTGGTCACGGGCCTGGCCTGGACCGCGGCCGGGGGCGACATCCTCTTCATCGAGGCCGTGGCCATGCCCGGCCAGGGCCAACTGTGCCTCACCGGCCAACTGGGCGAGGTGATGCAGGAATCGGCCCGGGCGGCCGTCAGCTACGTGCGCTCCCGGGCCCTGGAATGGGGGCTGGAAGCGGACTGGTTCAAAACCCACGACCTGCACGTCCACCTGCCCCAGGGCGCCATCCCCAAGGACGGGCCCTCCGCCGGCGTGACCCTGGCCACGGCCATCGTCTCCCTGGCCCGGGGACGAAAGGTACGCCCCGAGGTGGCCATGACCGGGGAAATATCCCTCCGGGGCCTGATCCTCCCCATCGGCGGCCTGAAGGAAAAACTCCTGGCCGCCAAACGGGCCGGCTTGACCACGGTCCTCATCCCGGACCAGAACAAGCCCGACCTCGAGGAACTGCCCGGACACCTCCTCGCGGGCCTGACCATCATCCCGGTCAAAACCCTCGACGAGGCCCTGGAAATCGCCCTCGTCTCCGACGAGCCGGACTGGACCTCCGTCCGGCTCCCCCACACCGAGGACATCTTCCCCGGCTTCCCGGCCTTCCCCGCCGCCCACCCCGCCCCGGGCGGCCTCACCCTGGCCGCGGCCTGAGGGAAGAGAAGCGGTAAAAGGCATTGAAGAGAAGGGGCGCCGCCCCCTCCCCCCCCGGCCGGGGGGGGAGGGGGCGGCGGCCTCCCGCATCCACACTGAAAAAACGCTGAATCTCCATAAATTCTCCACAATGGGAAGCTACTCTGGGTTGGTTGGGAAGCCGGGTTCAATTGATCCGGCGGCCGAACAACAGAATTGTCAAAGGAGTACGCTCATGCGTTTGTGGAAATTTCTTCTCTCTTTATTTTTGCTGCTGATCCTGCCCCCCTTGGCCCAGGCCCAGGCGCCGCCCGAATGGCGGGACCGTCCCGAACTGGCCGCCATCTTCGCCGAAGCGGGGCTTGACGGCGCCTTTGTGCTGTATGACGTCCGCGAAAACAAGCTGGTCGGCTGCAACCGGGCCCGGGCTGAAAAGCGGTATCTGCCCGCCTCCACGTTTAAAATTCTCAACTCTCTGATCGGGTTGGCCGTGGGCGCGGTGGCGGGTGTGGACGAGGCGCTGCCCTACGGCGGCAAGCCGCAGCCCATCAAGGCCTGGGAAAAGGATATGAGCCTGCGCGAAGCCATCAAGGTTTCCAACGTCCCCGTCTATCAGGAACTGGCCCGGCGCATCGGCCTGGAGCGGATGCGGACGGAACTGGCCAAGCTGGACTATGGCAACGGGGAGACCGGAAAAAAGGTGGATGTCTTCTGGCTCGAAGGGCCGCTGGAAATCAGCGCCGTGGAGCAGGTCCGCTTCCTGGCCCGCCTGGCTGAAGGCCAATTGCCCATGCCCCCGGAAGCCCAGGCCGCCGTGCGCGAAATCACCTTGCAGGATCAGGGCCCGGGCTGGGCCCTCCACGCCAAGACCGGCGCGGCCATGCGCCGGAAGCCGGGCGTCGGCTGGTGGGTCGGCTGGGTCGAGAAGGACGGCCGCGTCTACGCCTTCGCCCTCAACATCGACCTTGAAGACTTTGACCGGGACACGCCCAAGCGGCTGGAAGTGGGGCGGGCCTGCCTGGAGCGATTGGGCGTTCTGGAACCCGCGGAATAACGGTGACGGCCATCCGCAAAAACATCGCCCGCGCCTTCCTCTGGAAGCGCGGGCGATGTTTTTGCGGAAAGGGGGCCTTATTCGAGAGTCTTCGCATACCTTTCGACCAGGCCCTTCAGCCTCTCCACATACAGGTCGGCCCAGGCGTCGAGTTCCCCCAGGCCCTGGAGGCGGGCGGCCACGGCGAAGCCCTCGGCCCGGAAGCGCGAGGCCCAGCTGTCCTCGTCCTCGCCGGCCAGGTCGTTTAAGGCGTGGTCCCCGGCCACGAGCATGAAAGGGGCCAGCAGAAGCTTCCAGGTCCGGGCTTTCCGGGCCTCGGCCACTACGTGTTCATAACCGGGCTCGCCTTCCACCAGGCCCAGAAACACCGGGCCGTACCGCTCCCGCAGCACGTTCCCCAAATCGCGATAGGACCGGATCGCCAGGTGTTCGTTGCCGTGGCCCATCAGGACCAGGGCCGCGTCGATCTTCCGGGCTTCGCGGACCAGGGGTTCCAGGGCCCGGGCGGCGCGGTCGAGGTCCCCGGGTTCGCCCGCGCCTAAGGCTGAATCGCCCAGCGCCAGGTGGGGGAAGGGTTTCTTCACGCCCCGGTGGGTGGCCAGACCGGCCAGCCGGTCCACCAGGTTCCGCAGGTCGTCGAACTCGGAGCCGTTGGTTATGTGGAGCGACTGCACGAAAACCGGCCGGGGGCCGGCCTCCTGGATCAGGGCCAGGGTGGTCAGGGGGCTTTTGAGATCATACAGGGCGTCCAGGCCGGGGTGGGCCGCGCGGAAGGCTTCGTCGCGGCCCCGGTCCCGCCACTTGTCGCGGACCACGGCCGAGGTGAAGGCCAGGCGGACGTCGCCATCCGGAAAGGCGTCCCGGATGCGTTCTTCCACATGCCTGATGCCGGCCATGGCCTCGGGCGCGGTGGTGCCGAAGGCGGCCAGGACCACGGCCGGACGGCGGGGGCTTGATTCGGCGGCGGAGGGGCGCGGCATGGCGGGCTCCTTGAGGTTGAGAAAGTTCCAGGCCTGTTTGGAATCATCCTAAAGGAGCCGGCCGGGGATGTCAACCGCGCCAAGGGGGGAGGGCGGCCGCCCGCTTCACCACAGAAGGCTGGCGGCGCAGCCGAGCAACAGCAGGGCCATGACGGCGTTGACGATCCGCGCGTAGCGGCTGAGAAACCGCTGGAGGGCCGAGCCGGCCAGGACCCAGACCAGGGGGCCCGAATTGCCGATCAGGCTCATGATCGCGGTGAAGCCGAATATGGCTCCCCAGGAGTCGTAGTAGGGCAGGACAAAGGTGGAAAACGCCGTCACCCCGTACACGAGGATTTTGATGTTCGCGAACTGGAGGGCGAACCCGGTCAGAAATCCTCCGACTCCGGCTCCGCTCCCGTCGCCGCCGCTTTCGGGGGAGGCGGTGGCCACCTTCCAGGCCAGCCAGACGATATAGACCACGCCCACGTATCTCATCAGGACGATGAAGTGGTCCGACAGGCTCGAAAGCGAAAACGCGATCGCCCCGCACAGGGCCACCACGCACACCGAGCCCAGGCACATGCCCGTGACGATCGGCGCGCTCCGCCTGAGCCCGTACCGGGTGCCGCTGGCGAAGGCCAGGATGTTGTTCGGGCCGGGCGTGAGGGCCGCGATGAAGCTGAAGATCAGAAAGCTCGAAACGATCGCGCCGGGCATGGGTTTCCTCCTGGACGGCGGTGGCGGGCGTTTTTTTCCGAAGATGATTGTATGCCAAATCATGAAGTTAAAGAAGTGAAAAATTATAAGGCCCCGGCGGCGTTCCGAGGCGGGGCTGTCCGGCAATTCTCAAGGTCGGCCGCCAGGCCGACGGAGCGAAGCGACAGGTGGCCAAGCAAAACAAAGCCGCTCGCCGGGCAAAAATCACATTTTTTGCCCGGCTGCGGGCCGTTGCTTGTGGGTAAAAAGCCATAATCTAATGCCTCTTGTGGTGGGGCTGAAGGTCGGGTATAATATAAGTTTACGGCGGTTTGCCGCCATTGGAGAACGATAGCGTATGAGCAAGCATAATCCGCCTGTTCTGGACGACCTCATCGAGCGCCTGGCCAGGCTGCCCGGCCTCGGCCGCAAGACGGCCACCCGGCTGGCCCTGTATTTCATGCGCCAGCCCGAGGAGGACGTCCAGGCCCTGGCCCAGGCCCTGACCGACGTCAAGGAGCAGATCCGCTTCTGCTCCCTGTGCCATAATTTCACCGACCGGGACCCCTGCCCCCGCTGTTCCGATCCCCGGCGGGACCGGAGCCTCCTGTGCGTGGTGGAGACCCCGGGGGACCTTTTGGCCCTGGAGGCTTCGGGCCTCTTCAACGGCCTGTATCACGTGCTGGGCGGGGCCCTGTCGCCGCTTTCGGGCGTGGGGCCGGACGAACTGAAGATAGAGGAGCTCCTTCACCGGCTGGACCACGGCGGGGGAGAAGGGGAGGCCGTCCGCGAGGTGCTTCTGGCCACGGGCAGCTCCCCCGAGGGCGAGGCCACGGCCGGCTACCTGGCCGAGCGCTTGAAGGCCCGGGGACTGACCGTCACCCGCCTGGCCCGGGGCATCCCCATCGGAGTGGACCTGGAATACGTCGACGGCGCCACGCTGCGCCAATCCCTTGAATCCCGCAGAGAAGTGTAGGAACGTTCATATGACCTGTAAAACGACCGACGGGCCGGGCCGCACCGGCGCCCAGATAATCGTCTCCGCCCTGGAACGCGCCGGGGTGGAGGTCGTCTTCGGTTACCCCGGAGGCACGGTGATCCCGCTTTACGACGCCGTTTACGACGCCGGCTTCAAGCACATTCTCACCCGCCACGAGCAGGGCGCGGCTCACGCGGCCGACGGCTACGCCCGGGCCACGGGCCGGGTGGGGGTGGTCATCGCCACCTCCGGCCCCGGGGCCACCAACATCGTGACGGGCCTGGCCACGGCCAACATGGACAGCGTGCCCCTGGTCGCCGTCACCGGCCAGGTCTCCACCACCTCCATCGGCAATGACAGCTTCCAGGAAGCCGACATTTACGGCATTACCATCCCCATCACCAAGTACAACTATCTGGTGAAAAAGACCGACCAGCTGCCCCAGGTGCTGGCCGAGGCCTTCTATCTGGCCAAGAGCGGCCGGCCCGGGCCCATCCTGGTCGACGTGCCCCGGGACGTCCAGACCACCACCCTGGTGCCGCCCGAGGTGGAGCCCGTGCGCATCCCGGGCTACAACCCCGAGCCCAACCTCCAGCCGCAGCAGCTGGAGGCCATGGTCGAGGCCCTGCGCCTCAGCCAGCGGCCCGTGGCCTACCTCGGCGGCGGGGTCACGGCCTCCGGGGCGGAGAAGGAGCTCTTCCGCTTCCTGACCGAAAACGACATTCCGGCCGCCTCCACCCTCATGGCCAAGGGCGCCTTCCCCGACGACCACCCCCTGGCCCTGGGGCTGCCGGGCATGCACGGGGCCAAGTACACCAACCTGGCCATCCATGACGCCGACCTCATCCTCTGCCTCGGGGCCCGGTTCGACGACCGGGTGGCCGGGAACGTCCGCCGCTTCGCGCCCAAGGCCAGGGTGGTCCATGTGGACATCGACGCGGCCGAGATCGGCAAGCGCGTGGAGACCCACATCCCCGTGGTGGGCGACCTCAAAGCCGTCCTGACCCGCCTCCTGAGCCTGCTCGCCCCGGCGCAGCGGCCCGACTGGCTGCACCACGTGGCCGAGCTGAAAAAGAAGCACCCCCTGCCCATTCCGCAGGACGAGGCCGAGATAAAACCCCAGTCCGTCATCCGGGCCATCAGCGGCCAGACCGACGGCGAGGCCATCATCGTCACCGACGTGGGCCAGCACCAGATGTGGGCGGCCCAACTCATCGTCTCCAAGAAGCCGAGGCGTTTTTTGTCTTCGGGGGGCCTGGGCACCATGGGCTACGGCCTGCCCGCGGCCATGGGGGCCCAGGTGGGCCGGCCGGACCTGCCGGTGGTCCTGATCTGCGGCGACGGCGGCTTCCAGATGAACATCCAGGAACTGGCCACCATCCGGGAACACAACCTCCCGGTGAAGATCGCCATCGTCAACAACGGCTGCCTGGGCATGGTCCGCCAGTGGCAGCAGTTTTTCTTCCAGCGGCGCTATTCCCACACGGTCTGGGGCTTCATGCCCGATTTCGTGAAAATCGCCGAGGGCTACGGCATTCCCGGCCGCCAGGTCACCGACCCCGGCGAAGTCAAGGGCGCGGTTCAGGAGATGCTGGCGAGCCCCGGGCCGCGGCTGGTGGATTTCAAGGTCTGCCCCGAGGAAAACGTGCTGCCGATGATCCCCGCCGGCGGCGGCCAAACCGAGTTTTACGGCGACTGACAAGGTACGATATATGAAAAAGATGATCTCCCTTCTGGTGCGCAACCGCCCGGGCGTCCTGTCCCACGTGGCCAGCCTGGTGACCCGCCGGGGCTACAACGTGGAATCCATCGCGGCCGGGCCCACGGAAAACGAGGCCATGACCCGCATCACCCTGGTGGTCTCCGGTGACGAGCGCGAATTGGAGCAGGTGACCAAGCAGCTGCGGAAACTCATCGACTGCATCCAGGTGCGGGATCTGAAGTATTCCGAGGCCGTCACCGGCGAGGTGGCCCTGGTGACCGTGGTGGTGGAGCCGGAAAAGCGCATCGAGATCATGGCCCTGGCCAACACCTTCGGGGCCAAGATCGCGGATCTGGATGAAAAAAGCCTGACCCTTCAGGTGGTGGGGTCCTCCCACATGGTGGACATGGTGATTACGGGCCTGGCGCCCTACCGCATCAAGGCCATGGCCCGCACCGGCCTGGTGGCCCTGCCCATGGACAGCCGGGAAAAGCGCGAAAGCCTGTTGTAATAAGCCTCCCACCATCACGACCCGGTCGGGATGGCGGAAAAGTGAAGGCCGCTTTCTCGGATGACCACGCCGCTTCAGCCGGCCAGGCTGCACGGCGATGGGTCCGGGGCACTGCCCTGGCGGCCGGGTGTCTTTTTCGCAACTTGACGGAGAAAGCCTTGGCTGCCGAAGATTTGACCGGCCCCGCGCCGGATGCCCAAACCGCCCCCGCCGGCCGGCGGGGGCGGGCGAAGGCCGTGCTGGCCTCGCTTTTGTTCGCCTACAGCGTGGTCATGCTGGCCACCCTGAGCTGGGTGGCGGCCCAGTTCGGCCGGGACCTGGCCCCGGACGCCATCCTGTTCACGGTGCTCCTCCCCAAGACGGGCGGCTACAGCCTCGACCTGGTGGTGGGCTACCTTGCGTATCTGGGGCCGGCCCTCGCGGCGGCGGCCGGTTTCGTCTGGCTGTGGCGGCGGCTCACCGGGCCCCGGATCGCCGACCCGGCCCGGGCCGCGAAAAACCGCCGCTTCCTCGCGGCCGCGAGCCTGGCCTGCTTCATCGGGGCCAACGTCTATTTCGAGGCCCGGCATCACCTGTTTTCCTTCTTCCTCACGCCCCGGCCCGTGAGCACCATGTACGAGGACCACTACCGGCCGGTGGCCCCCGAAGAGGTGGCGTTTCCCGGCCGGAAGCGCAACCTCATCATCGTCATGCTGGAATCCGTGGAGGAGACGTTCAACGACGAACGGTATTTCGGGGAAAAGCTCATGCCCGAACTGGCCAGACTGCGGGAGGAAAACACCTCCTTCTACGGCTTCCGTCAAACCATGGGCGCCACCTGGACCATCGGGGGCCTGACCGCCGACCTCTTCGGCATCCCCCTCACCTTCCCCTCGGGCTTCGGCCCGGCGGCCGTGGACCTTTTCGTCAACGCGTATGGGGAAAAGGCCACGGGCTTTCTGCCCGGGGCCCGGGCCATCGTCACGGTTCTGGAAAGGCACGGCTATGACGTGGAGTTTTTCCTCGGCAGCGACGACCAGTTCGCGGGGCAGGGGCGGCTCTTCACCACCCACACCCAGAACGCGAAGGTGTATGACTACAAGTATTTCAAGCAGCTCAAGGAGGCCGGGGAAATCTGGTTCGAGGAAAAGCCCTTCTGGGGCCTGCCCGACCCGGAGCTGTACGCGGCCGTGAAGAGGCACCTGTCGAACACCAAGCGGGACAAGCCTTTCTTCCTTTTGATGCAGACCCTGGACACCCACTTGAACGACGAGCATTTCAACGGCCTCCTCCCCGAGCGCTGGCACGACGAGCGGGACAACCTGGCCGAGGCCAGCCTTCTGGCCGCCGATTTCGTGCACTGGGTGAAGGAGCAGGACTTCGCCGCCGACACCACCGTCGTCCTCATCGGCGACCACCTGCGCAACGTGGACCGGGTCGGCGACGTGGATATCCCGCCCCAGCACGAGGGCCGGGAAATTTACAACGTCTTCATCAACCCCGTGCCCCAGTTGGCGGACAGGGCTCCGCACCGGTTGTACGCCTCCTTCGACATGGCGCCCACCATCCTGGAGAGCGTGGGCGCGGTCTGGCCGGGTTCGGCCTTCGGCCTGGGGGTGTCGCTGTTCAGCCCGGGGCTCCAGACGCTTTTCGAAAGCGAGGGCGTGGCGTATTACGAAAGCGAAATCCGCAAGAAGTCGCCGTTCTATGAGTCGTTCTTCCTGGGGCGGTAAGGGCGGCCGGGCGGTGCCGGCCATTCTGGCCGCGCTGGCCGTGATCGCGGCCTTCGGCGCGGCGAACCTGGCCGCGCCGGCCCGCCCCGCGTCCCGGCCCCTGGAGGAAACCGCCGGGCCCATCCTCATCGCCCACGCCGGGGGCGTCCTGGACGGCCACCACTACACCAACTCCCGCGAGGCGGTGCTGAAGGCCGCGGCCGACGGCTTCCGCTTCGTCGAGCTGGACCTGCGAAAGGCCGCCGACGGGGTGCTGGTCGCGGTCCACGACTGGGGGATGTTCCAGCGGATCACCGGCGGGGACGAAACCGGCCCGGTCCCGGCCTCGGACGAGGTCCGCCGCCGGAAAATCCACGGCCGCTATGGGACGCTCACGGCCGGGGACATCAACCGGCTTTTCGCCGAGCATCCCTACCTGGTGCTGGTGACGGACAAGCTGGACGACTTCGCGGCCCTCCTGGGCCAGATCGATTTCCCGGACCGGGACGAGCGCCTTTGGGTGGAGGTCTTCACGTATGAAAAATACCGTGAAGCCCTGGAGCGGGGGATACGCTACCCCATGCTCTGCGCCGACACGCCGGGCAAGCTGGCCGAGGCGCTGCCCCTGGCGCGGCGCGGCCGGGTGAAAATGCTCACCACCAGCACCGGGATGCTCGACGCCCGCCCCGGCCTTCTGGCCGACCTCACGGCCGCCGGGGCCCGGGTGCTGGTTTACACGGCCAATGACACGGAGTATATGCGGGCGAATTTTCCGGCCCGGGCCGGCGGCTTCTATACCGACGCCGTGACCCCGGCCATGATGGGAGACAGCGATGGGCAGGACTGAACGACGGGCGGCCGTGAACCGCGCCACCAGGGAAACCGACATCCGCGCGGAGCTGAGCCTCGACGGCGGCCCCGTGGAGGCGGCCACGGGCCTCGGCTTTTTCGACCACATGCTCCGGGCCCTGGCCACCTATGCCGGGTGGGGCCTGCGCCTCACCGCCAAGGGCGACCTGGAGGTGGACGCCCACCACACCGTGGAGGACGTGGGCCTGGTGCTGGGCCAGGCCATGGCCGAGGCGCTGGGCGATTATTCCGGCCACGCCCGCTTCGGCTCGTCCCTGACGGTCATGGACGACGCCCTGGCGGAGGTGGCCCTGGACGCCGGCCGCCGCCCCTATCTCCATTTCGAGGTCGCCTGGCCCCAGCCGATCTGCGGCCGGTTCGAGCTCTGCCTGGTGGAGGAATTCTGGCGGGCCTTGGCCCAGAAGGGCGGGCTCACGCTCCACATGATCGGCCGCCACGGCCGAAACAGCCACCACCTGGCCGAGGCCCTGTTCAAGGGCGCGGGCCGGGCGTTGGCCCAGGGGCTGGCTCCCCGGTCCGGCGGGGTTTTGTCCACGAAAGGCGTGCTGTAAAATGATCCTCTTCCCCGCCATCGACCTGAAGGACGGCCAGTGCGTGCGGCTCCACCAGGGCCGCTTCGAGGAAAAAACCGTCTACGGCCGCGACCCGGCGGCCATGGCCGCGCGCTGGGCCGAAGCCGGGGCCGAGTGGCTCCACCTGGTGGACCTGGACGGCTCGTTGGGCGACAACCAGGCCAACCGCCAGGCCCTCTTGGACATCCGCCGCCGGGTGCCGCTGAAATTGCAGCTGGGCGGCGGCCTCCGCAGCCTCCCGGCTGTGGACCGCTGGTTCGACCTCGGCGTGGACCGCCTCATCCTGGGCACCGTGGCCTGCGAGGACCCCGAACTGGCCGGCCGCATGGCCGCCAAATACCCCGGCCGCGTGGCCGTGGCCCTCGACGCCTGGGGCGAAGAGGTGCGGGTGCGGGGCTGGAAGGAATCCGGCGGCCGGAATCTCTTCGAGGTCGCCGCCGGGCTCAGGGATTTGGGCGCGGCCATGGTCATCTATACCGACGTGGAGCGCGACGGCACCCGCCTGGGCCCCAACCTGGAAGGGACCCGCCGTGTGGCCCAAGTGTCGGGCCTCCCGACGGTCTGCTCCGGCGGCCTGGCCGGCCTGGAGGACCTGCGGGCCCTCCTGCCCCTGGCCGCCGACGGCGTGGTCGGGGCCATCTCCGGCCAGGCCCTCTACACGGGCTCCCTCGATTTCGCGGAAGGGCAGGAGCTTTTGCGGAGCGCCGTGTGACTGTGGACGCCAATACCCTCTCGCTTCTGGAATACGACGCCGCGCTCGAGTGGCTGTCCGGGGAGACGCACTCCGAGGCCGGCCGCCTGGCCGCGCTGTCCCTGACGCCGGATCTGCCCCCCGGGGAAATTCTGGAATCGTGGGCGCTGATCAAGGAGGGACGCGAAGTCCTCAACCTGGGCGACAGCCTGGATATGGCCGACCACCTGGAACTGGAGGAAATGCTGGAGCCGCTGAAGGTCGAGGGCTCCATGCTCCAGATCGAGGAACTGCGGGCCGTGGGCGACGAGGCCCGCTGCGCCAGCCGGGCCAGAGGTTTTTTCGCGGGGCTGTGGGAAGAAGCGCCAGGGCTGGGACAACTGGCCGCCGGGCTCGCCGTGTTCCCCGACCTCATCGCGGCCCTGGAGCGCACCATCGGGCCCGACGGCGAAATTCTCGACAGCGCCTCGCCCGAGCTGGCCCGCCTGCGCCTGGAGCAGGCCGCCACCCGCCAGGGCCTGACCAGCAAGCTCACCGACCTCATGCACAGCGACGCCTTCCGCCACGTGGTGCAGGACGAGCTCATCACCACCCGGGCCGACCGCTTCGTCATCCCCGTCCGCGCCGGCGGGGCCGGGAAGGCCCGGGGACTGGTGCACGACTGGTCCAAAACCGGGGCTACCGCCTTTCTGGAACCGTTGGAAGTGGTGGAGGACAACAACCGCCTCGGCTATCTGAAGCGCCGCGAAAAGGTGGAGATAGAACGCATCCTCCGCCGCCTGTCCGAGGACTGCCGGGCGGCCGCGCCCGAACTCGTCGCCTCCGGCCGCATCCTCACCCGGCTGGACCTCATCCTGGCCCAGAGCCGCCTGGCCCGGGCCTGGTCGGCCCTGGCCCCGGAATACCAGGCCGGGGCCGGGGCGCACCTGCGCGAGGCCCGGCACCCGCTGTTGATGCGCCGCCTCCAGGCCCAGGGCGGCCGCATGACTCCGTTGGATTTGAAGGCCGAGCCCGAAAAGCCCATCGTCATCGTCTCCGGCCTCAACACCGGCGGCAAGACCGTGGCCATGAAGACCCTGGGCCTGAATCTCCTTCTGGCCCGCACGGGCCTCCACCTCCCCGTGGGGGAGGGCAGCCGCCTCGATTTTCTGGAGACCCTGGCCGTCATGGGCGACGAGCAGGACCTGGCCTCGGACCTGTCCACCTTTTCCGGCCACGTCCGCTCCCTCGGGCGGGTGCTGGCCTCGGCCCGGCCGGGCGTTTTGGTGCTCCTCGACGAAATCGGCTCCGGCACGGACCCGGCCGAAGGCGCGGCCCTGGGCCTGGCCGTGCTGGAACGCCTCCACGGCACGGGCGTTCTGGTCATGGCCGCGACGCACTACCAGCTCATCAAGACCTGGGCCGCCCTGACCCCGGGGGTCATGAGCGCGGCGGTGAATTCCTCCGATTCGGGCCAGCCGCTTTATGGCCTGACCTACGGGGCCCCGGGCTTTTCCGGGGGCCTGCGCATGGCCCGCCGCCTGGGCCTCCCGGCCGAACTGGTGGACCGGGCCGAAAGCTATCTCGACGACGGCCAGCGCCGGGCCATGGAACTTCTGGCCCGGCTGGACGACGAGCGCCTGGCCCTCCTCAAAGCCCGCGAGGGTTTGGAGGAGGAGCGCCTGGCCCTGGCCCGGGCCGAGGCCGACCTGAAAGAGCAGACCCGCCGCCAGACCGAGGACTGGAACCGCCGGGCCCAGGCCCAGAACCAGGCCGTGACCGAAGCCCTGGCCGCCGTGCGCCGCGAGTTCGAGGATTTGAAAAAGGAAATGCGGGACGCGGCCGAGGCCCGGGACACGAAAAAGCACATCCAGTTCAGCGAGCGGAAAGCCTCGCTGGAAAAGCGCTTGCGCGCGACCCGGCCCCAGGCCGCCACAGCGGACGACCCCCTGGCCGAGGTGCGGGAGGGCGACCGCGTGCGCGTCGGCCGCCTGGGCCGCCAGGCCACGGTGCGCTCGGTCAACCCCGAGCGCGGCGAGGTCTGGGTGGACGCGGGCGGCTTGAACGTCAAGGTGCCCTTGAGCGACCTCTACGCCCCGGACCCCGAAAAGGGGGGCCGTCAGAAAATCCGCACCGTCAACGTCACCGTCACCCCGGCCGAAAGCTTCGGCCTGGAGCTGAACCTCCTGGGCAAAACCGTGGACGAGGCCCTCGACGAGGTGGAAAAGGAACTCGACCGGGCCGCCCTGGCCGGCCGTAAAAAAATCTACCTGGTCCACGGCTTCGGCACCGGCCGGCTGCGCCAGGGCATCCGCCAGTATTTGAAGAGCCACCCCCGGGTGAAAAATTTCGAACGCGCCGCCCAGAACGCGGGCGGCGACGGGGTGACCGTGGTCACCCTTGAGGATTAGTCACTTCCCCACCAGCTTCAGGCCGATGATGCCGCTGATGATCAGGGCCAGGCAGGCCAGACGCGGCCAGGCGGCCGGTTCGTGAAAAAGGAAAATTCCCAGAATCACCGCGCCCACGGCTCCGATGCCCGTCCAGACCGCGTAGGCCGTGCCCACGGGCAGGGTCTTCATGCAGTGGGCCAAAAGAACCACACTGATGAACATCGAAAGCCCCGTCCACACCGAAGGCCACAGGCGGGTGAAGCCCTCGGTGTATTTCAGCCCCACGGCCCAGCCCGTCTCGAACATCCCCGCCACCAGCAAAATCAGCCACACCATGACAGTTCTTTCCTCTTCTCAAAAAGCGGCGACCCTGATTATCCCCGCTTTTGGAGCATAACCAGGGTCGTCCCTGATGATTCACATATTTGGGCCGGGGTCGTCCCCGGTCCGGGCGCGTTTGCTTCCCGCGCCGCTCTATATTATACTATTCTATCGTAGCGCGCGCTTCGGGTCAAGGGTGGGCGTGCCGTTTTTCCGCATCCAAGGAAAAAGGAGGGGACACCATGGCGGTAGGATGGGCCGGCGACGGTGCGGTGCAGGAACAGATCAGCGCCTCCATCGAGGACGCGGCCGCGCGGGCGCGGCGGAATCTGCCCCGGGGCGAGAGCCTGGAATTCTGCGAGGACTGTGATGAACCCATACCCCAGGGCCGGCGCGAAGCCCTGCCCGGCGTGCGGCTCTGCGTGGAGTGCCAGACCGAACGGGAGCGCTCCGAGCCCGACCAAGGCCTCTACAACCGGCGCGGCAGCAAGGACAGCCAACTGAAGTAACGGCCCGACCTCCCGGGAATTCCGGCCGAACCCTCCGGCCGGTCCGCCCCTCAAGCCCCTTTCAAAGACCTCCGGGTTATGGTAAGATAATATCTTTATGACGGCGGCCGCCAATGACCCCGGCCGCGTTTCGCATTTCAACCCGATCAGAGGAAGAATGATGTCCATGAGCACTCCCAAGTCCTTTCAGGACGTGGTTCTGGCCCTGTCCCACTTCTGGGCCGAGCGGGGCTGCGTGGTGATGCAGCCCTACGACATGGAGGTGGGGGCGGGGACGTTCCATCCGGCCACCACCCTCAGGAGCTTGGGGCCCGAGCCCTGGCGCGCGGCGTACGTCCAGCCCTCCCGCCGGCCCACCGACGGCCGGTACGGTGAAAATCCCAACCGCCTCCAGCACTATTACCAGTTCCAGGTGCTCGTCAAGCCCTCGCCCCTGAAATCCCAGGAGCTGTATCTGGACAGCCTGAAAGCCCTGGGCATCGACCCCCTGGATCACGACATCCGCTTCGTGGAAGACGATTGGGAATCCCCCACCCTGGGCGCCTGGGGCATCGGCTGGGAAGTCTGGCTCGACGGCATGGAGGTGACCCAGTTCACCTATTTCCAGCAGGTCGGCGGCTTTGACCTGTCCCCGATCTCGGTGGAATACACCTACGGCCTGGAGCGCCTGGCCATGTATCTCCAGGGCGTGGACAACGTCTACGACCTCGACTGGAACGGCCATGTGCGCTACGGCGACGTGTACCACCAGGCCGAGGTGGAGTATTCCAGGCACAATTTCGAGCACGCCGACGTGCCCATGCTCTTCAAGCTTTTCGACATGTACGAGGGCGAGTCGCGGCATCTGGCGTCCGAGGGCCTGGTTTTGCCGGCCTATGATTACTGTTTGAAATGCTCGCACAGCTTCAACCTCCTCGACGCCCGGGGGGCCATCTCCGTGGCCGAGCGCACCCGCTTCATCGGGCGGGTCCGGGCCCTGGCCCGGGAGGTGGCCAGGCTGTACGTGGAACAGAGAGCGGCTATGGGGCATCCCCTGATGGGCCGTTGGGAGGGCGGCCTGTGAGCACGGTGGATCTTATTCTGGAATTGGGCGTCGAGGAAATTCCGGCCAGTTATTTTGGCCCGGCCATCAGCTATATGGAAGAACGCCTCACCCGGAGCCTGACCGAGGCCCGGCTGCCCTTCGAAAAGGTAAAAATTTGGGGAGCGCCCCGCCGCCTGGGCCTGGGCCTCTGGGGCCTGGCCGACCATCAGCCCGACGTGGAAGAGGAAGTGGTGGGCCCGCCCCTGTCGGCCGCCTACGACGGCAACGGCAACCCCACCAAGGCGGCCACGGGTTTCGCCGGCGGGCAGGGGGTCTCGGTGAGCGACCTTCTGACCGTGACCACGCCCAAGGGCAAATACCTGGCCGTGCGCAAAAGCGTCAAGGGCCGGGGCGTGGCCGAGGTGCTGACCGACCTCCTCCCCGACCTCCTGGCCAGCCTGCCGTTCCCCAAGAATATGCGCTGGGGCACGGGGGAATACACCTTTGTCCGGCCCGTGCACTGGCTTCTGGCCGTCCTGGGCGGCGAGGTGCTGCCCATCGCCTTCGCCGGGGCCAAGGCCGGCAAGGTCAGTTACGGCCACCGTTTCCTCCATCCCGGGGCCGTGGTCATCACCACCCCGGACGAATACGAGGTGCGCCTGGCCGAAACCCACGTGCAGGTGGATTTCGACAAGCGCCGCGAACTGGTGCGCCAGGAGATCGAGCGCGTCACCCGCGAGAACAGCGTGGATCTGCGCCTGGTGGCCGACGAGGAACTGGTGGAGGAGGTGGCCAATCTTCTCGAGGAGCCGGTGGCCGTTCTGGGCAACTTCGACTCCCACTTCCTGGAACTGCCCCTGGCCGTGGCCACCACGGCCATGAAGGAGCACCAGCGCTACTTCGCCCTCACCGATTCCCAGGGGCGGCTGGCTCCCTACTTCATCGCCGTCAACAACACCCGGGCCCGCGACATGGGCGTGGTCCGCAAGGGCCACGAACGGGTCCTCCGGGCCCGGCTGGAAGACGCCCGCTTCTATTTCTCCGAGGACCGCCGGGTCAAGCTGGCCGACCGGGCCGAGGAACTGAAGGGCGTGGTCTTCCACCACCTTCTGGGCACTTCCTGGCAGAAGGTGGAGCGCTTCAAGGCCCTGGCCCTCCACCTGGCCGACATCGTGGCCCCCCAGTATAAAGAACCGTTGGGGCGGGCCGCCGACCTCTGCAAGTGCGACCTGGTCACCGGGGTGGTCAAGGAATTCCCCACCCTCCAGGGCATCATGGGCCGGGAATACGCGCTCCTCGACGGCGAGGCCCCGGAAGTGGCCGCGGCCATCATGGAACACTACCTGCCCGTGCGGGCCGGCGGCGAACTCCCGGCCTCGACCATCGGGGCGGTGTTGAGCGTGGCCGACAAGCTCGACACCATCTGCGGCTGCTTCGCCGTGGGGCTCATCCCCTCGGGCGCGGCCGATCCTTTCGCCCTCCGCCGGGGCTCCCTGGGCATCATCAACATCTTTCTCGACCGCGGCTGGCGCGAGTCTCTGGAGCCCTTGATCGACAAGGCTCTGGAAGGCCTCACCCCCTGGGCCAAACGTCCGGCCAAGGAAACCAAAGCCCAGGTGCTGGAGTTCATCAAGGTCCGGCTGAAAAACCTCCTGACCGGCCAGGGCGTGTCCGGTGACGCGGCCGAGGCCGTGCTGAGCGTTCACGAGCAGCCCCTGGCCGTGGTTCTGCGGGCCCGGGCCCTGGAAGCCCTGAAAGCCCAGGAGGGGTTCAAGGATCTGGCCCAGGTCTTTAAGCGCGTGGTCAACATCATCAAGAAGTTCGGCCTGAAAGAGGGCTTCACCGCCTGGGACCGCCTGGCCCTCCCGGCCGAGCGGACCCTCCTGGCCCAGGTGGGGGCCCTGGAGACCAAGACCCCCGGCTTCCTGGCCGCCGGTGATTTTTCGGGTTTATTGGCGGAAATCGCGGGCCTGCGCGGGGCCGTGGACCGTTTCTTCGAGGAAGTTCTGGTGGACGATCCCAACCCGGAGGTCAAGGAGGCCCGCATCGCCTTATTGTCCCGCACCTGCGCCCTGTTCGAACAGATAGCCGACTTTTCGCGGATCAGCACCGTGTGAGGCGGCGGGTTTCCCGGCGCGCCAACGCCCGAGGCCGGCTTCCGGGGAGGCCGGCCTTGATTTTCCCCTCATCGGCCCTGTGAGGGTGCCCATGCTCGTCGACTATTGCCGCCTGACGGCCCGCACCCTCAAGGGCCGCTATCTGAATATGGATCCCTCCCGGCCGGGTTTGGTGCTGGGGGCGGTTCTGGCCGTGAGCCTTCTCTGCGCGTTCCTGCTCTCGGACCGCTTCCTGGCCTCAGCCCTGGACTGGAGCTACGCGTTTCTCTGGTGGGCGCAAGCCTGGCTGGCTCTGGTCACCTCGGATTCGGCGGGCGCCCCGCTGGCCGTCTTCGGCTATATCTTTCTCCTGACCGGGTTTTCCCTCTCCCCCCTCCTCCTGAGCCAGCGGTGCGGCCCCTATCCCGGGCTGTGGCTCCCCACGGCCCTGATTCCGGCGCACCTGACGGCTAGCGTGATTCTGCTTTCCCAGCGGATATATCCGCCCATGGTCTCGGGCCTGACCGCTCTGATCCTGGCCCAGATCCTGGCCCTGGCCGTGCGGGCGGCCGAAAGCCGCCTGGCCACCCGTACCAGCCGCGCCGCCTTGAGCCTGTATCTGAATCCGGCCTTGGCCGCCGAGATCGTCAAGCGGCCGGAACTCCTGTCCCGGGCCGGGGAACGGCGGGAAATGACCGTGTTCTTCTCCGACTTGGTGGGCTTCGCGACTCTGGCCGAGCATCTCAGCCCCGAAGACCTGGTGGCCATCCTCGACCGCTATTTCGAAACCATGGAGCCCCCCATCGCCGATTCCGGCGGCATTCTGGATAAATTCAGCGGAGACGCCATCATGGCCTTCTGGGGCTCGCCCCTGATCCTCCGGACCGACCATGCGGCCTCGGGCTGCCTGGCCGCCCTGGATCAGCAGGCCGCCTTAAGCCGCCTCAACGAGCGCCTGCGGGCCGAGGGCCGGCCGCCCCTCTCGGCCCTGATGGGCCTGAACACCGGGCCCATGGTGGTGGGGAATATCGGGGCTGAACGGCGTCTGAACTATACGGTCATGGGCGACGCGGTCAACCTGGCCGCCCGCCTGGTGCCGGTCAACAAGATCTACCAGACCCAGATCCTGGTCAGCGAAGCCGTGGCCCGGGCGGCCGGGGCGGCGGTGGAAACCCGGACCCTGGACCGCATCACCGTGGCCGGCCGGGCCGAAAGTTTAACCATATTCGAGGTGCTGGGCCGGCCCGGGGAGGTGAAGGACGAGATCAGGCGCGGCCGGGATCTGTTCGAGGACGGCCTCAAATGGTATTTCCGCCGAAATTTCCAAAAAGCCCTGGGGCTCTTCGAAGCCACCCTGGCCCTGTTCCCGGCCGACGGCCCGGCCGAACTCCTGGCCGCCCGCTGCCGGGCCTTCCTGCGGGAGCCTCCGGGCGACGATTGGCCGGGGGTCACGGCCCTGAACATAAAATGAGCGGGGCCGGCTGAGGCCGGCCCCGGTGTTCGGTGGGATTCATTTGGAAAGAAAAAGCAGAGGAGAGTGAGTAAACCACCCGTGGCGGCGGCCGGGGGAGGTAGAGCCCGGCCGCCGCTTCGGGGTATTGGGGCTCCAGGCGGAGCCGTCACCCAGGGACGCCCTTATCCGTGAGTTTTTTCGCCGAACTGTATCCACGAGTCCTTTTCCGGCCGCCCGGGCGGGTCTCCTGACCAGGGAGATTCCATCGGGGTGGTGGCTTCGGGCGAAGCAGGCGAGCGGCTCTTTGCGCCGCTTTACGCGCATTTCAGGAAGGTCTTCTGACTTCCGGATCAATCTCCCGCGGCGCCTTCCCGACGGCTGCGAGCCGTCAGTGGTTGTGTCCGGTCCATCCGTCCCGGCGCCTTCAGGCGCGTCCGGTAATCGCGCCTTCGGCTCCAAGCGGCGGCCCGGGGCCGCATTTGTCCCCGGTTACAGCGGCGGGCCCGTCCCCGATTTTCACGGGGTTCCCTACCCTGAAACTACCGTCGGTTAAAGAGGTCACCTCCAGCATCATAAAAAGTTCGGACCGGGCCGGGCCCGACATCCGTTTGTCTTCCGGGACCAGGGGGCGGCCCGTTCGCCCTGGAGGTCGTCCGACGGAAGAGAAGTTCGGCGTGGCGTCCGGTGGCGGCCAGGAGGAATCGATGGCCACAAAAAACCCGGCATCAACCTTTTGGTTGACCCGGGACGCCCTGTTATCCACTCAAGTCAGTTGCCAAACTTCCCGATAGCCGCGGGGAAGAAATTGCGTATGTGATCAGGCAGGTCTTCTGACTTCCGGCTTGCCTCGCGCGGCGCCTTCCCGGCCTTTTTCGGCCAGTGGCTGGTCGACTTCCGGGGATTCCCCCGATTGTCGGCCGCGTTCGTTTCCGGTTACAGCGGCGGGCCCGTCCCCGACTTTCACGGGGTTCCCTTAAGCTCAATCTCTTGAGCGCCTGACGAATTAAGTCTAGCGAAAAGTTCTCCGCAAGTCAAGAGGGGCCGGCGGTTTTTTCGCCGGCCCCCGAAAGAAGCCCCGCCCCGGAAAAATCCGGGGCGGGGCGGGAACGTTTCGGGGAGCCCGGCCCGTCAGGCGGCGTTTTCGGCCCCCTCTTCCTTTTTCTTCTCGGCCAGTTCGGGCATTTCGGCCCGGGCCGCCTCGTTGTCGCGCCGGACCTCGTCGTTGAGGCCCAGGCATTTGTCGGCGAACTTGCACCACTTGGCGCAGCCTTCGTTGAGCTTGGGGTTGGTGAAGACGTGTCCGCAGCCCTGGCAGCGGCGGCGGGCCTCGTCTTTGAAGAATTCCACCTGGGTCCCGCAGTTGGGGCAGGTGATCTCGAATATATCTCCGGGTCGCCAAAACGCCGTGTTCTGTCCCGGACACATGGTAACCGCCATACCGCACTCTCTTTCCGCCCCGGCCCGTTTCCCGGGCCTCTGACGGGCTTTCATCCTTCGAATAGAAAGTAATCACTCGGCCCCATTTCGCAAGGCCAGAGTCAGCGGATGTGTTCCTCCGTCACCTGGCCCTGGGGCGTGACGATCCAGGTGCGCAAGGTTACGTCGCCCTGGCGGCCGGCCCGCTGGATGGCCTGGGTGGCGATGTAGCCCAAACCCCCGCAGCAGGGCACGTTCATCATCGGCACCCGCAGCTCCTTCAGGGTGGGGTGGTTTTGGAGAATGGCGGCCAGCTTTTCGATGTACGGCTCCACCTCGTCGAGTTTGGGACAGGCGATGACCAGCGGGTACCCCTCGGTCAGGAAGGTGTGGACGAAAGCCGGGCCGGTGAAGCCCGAGCAGTCCGAAGCCAGGGTCAGGACGGGCGCGTCGAAGGCCGGGGCCGTGGGCGGCGCCAGCTTCAGCTGAATGGGCCAGAAAACCAGGCCGGGCCGGCGGCCGTTCCCCTCCGCCGGGGCGGCCTGGGACGGGCAGGACGGGGCCAGGTTCATGGCCCGGGACCCGGGGCAGCCGCCGGCCGGCCGGTAGGGCGCCGTGGAGGTGCGGGCCGGACGCTCTTCCCGCACCCGGGCCATGGCGGCCTCCTCGTTAAAGTCGGGGGCTTCCCGCCGGATGATTTTCAGGGCTCCGGTGGGGCAGTGGCCCAGGCAGGCGCCCAGGCCGTCGCAATAAACATCGCTGACCAGCTTGGCCTTGCCGTCCACCAGGGCCAGGGCCCCTTCGGCGCAGTTGGTCAGGCACTGGCCGCAGCCGTTGCAGAGGTTTTCGTCGATTTCGATGATGTCGCGGATTTTGGAAGCGGTCATGGGGTTTCCCTCCCTTTCGTCTTATGTTGACCATACTATAAGACGCGATTCCCGGACGCGCCTTGACCTGGGTCAAGACGGCCGGGAATTTTTTAAGCCGCTTCACCGGGGGGATGTACGAATGCGCCCTCAGCCGACCTTTCTCGCCTGATAGATGTGTATTTTCAGCTCCTCCGCCATCAGATCCCGGGTGCCCGCGCCGAACGCGTCGAAGTGCGCGGTTTTCATGTGCGCCTCCAGGGCTTCCTTGGTTGCCCACTCTTCCACGAACGTGAATTCGTTGGGATCGAACGGGTTGCGCCGAAGGTTGTAAAAGACGTTCCCCGGCTCTTTCCGGGTTTCCTCGATACATTTTTCGGCGGCGGCCAGAAAGGCCCGGTCCGTTCCCTCTTTTAAAACGATCTCCGCGATGACCAGAATCATGCTCATTCTCCTTTGGTGGCCATGGGCCGGGTGATATCCGCGGCCCGCCTGTCGATGGGCGTTTGTCGCCGAAAACGTCGGCTCCGGTCGCCATCATAGCAGGTATTTTCTTCGCCGCAAAGTCCGGCCGACACTTCACCGTCTCTCGTTATTTGAAGGAAAACAGCCGCGGCCGTTCCCTGTCTCTGGCAAAATGGGACCGGTCGGGGTATAATGCCTGGAACCGCTGAAAGCGGCGTCTGGTTCCCGGCCTGGGCCTGGGGCCAGGCGGTTTTCGTCTATACTTTTACCTCGCGGCGTGGTCCCCAAGTCCCGCTGAAACGGAGGCTCCTTTGCCCGCTCCCATCCAGAACCCTTTTCTGGCCACGCTCGGCCAGGGGCTGTATTACGCGGCCATCGTCTATGTGTGGCTGATCCTGATCCGGGTCCTTCTGACCTGGCTCAACCCCAATCCCTACAGCCCGGTGATGCGTTTTCTCTCGCGGGCCGTGGACCCGGTCCTGAACCGAGGCCGGCGGCTCTTTCCCCTGACCCTGGGGGGCATGGATTTTTCCCCCATCCTGGTCATCATCATCATCCAACTCTTGGGCACGGTGCTGGGTCAGTGGCTGGTGGGCCTGGGACAGGGCGCGCCGGGCCTGATGCTGGCGCCGCTGGCCGTGCTGGGCCTGGTGAGCCTTCTGTATTCCGTCGCCTGGTTCCTCATCATCCTCATGGCCGCGCGGCTCATTATGGGTTTCGTCCATCCCTCGCCCTACAACATCATCGTCCGGGTGGTCTACGGACTCACCGAGCCTTTGCTGGCCCCCTTGCGCCGCTTCCTGCCCCCCGGGTCCCGGGGCGCGGATTTCCGGCCCCTGTTCTTCCTGGTGGCGACGATTCTGGTGCAGCAGGTGGTGCTGGGCAATCCCGGCGACCCCCAGGCGGGCGGCTTGTCCGGCGCGGCCCTGCGCTGGATGGGCGAGATCAGCCGTGGCCTCTGAGGCGCCGGTGGCCCGCCTGGGCGTCGTCCTGTCGCCCCGGGCCCGGGCCAACGCCCTGGTGGGCCTCCACGGGCCGGACCTGAAAATCAAGGTGACCGCCCCCCCGGCGGAAGGGGCGGCCAACCAGGCTTTGCTGAAATTTCTGGCCGAGCTGCTGGACCTCAATCCCGGCCGGCTGAGCGTCACGGCCGGCCAGACCGGCCGCCGCAAGATTGTCCGAATCGAAGGCTTGACCGAGGCGGAACTCTGGGACCGCCTGAACGAATATTTGCAGGAGGAGCAGTCATGATTTTTTACGCCAAAGACCGGGTGGAGAATATCCGCGCCGGGGCCCAGGGCGGGACCGGCCGGATCGTCGGCTCCCACCCCTTCGCCGCCGACGCCCGGCCGGAGAACACCCATTTCCGCATGGTCGGCCAGATGGCCCTGGCCCCGGGCTCGTCCATAGGCTTCCACGTTCACCAGAACGACGAGGAGATTTACCTCATCACCGGCGGCCGGGGCGCGTATACCGACGCGGACCGGAAGGAATACGCCGTGGCCGCCGGGGACCTGACTTTGACCCGCCAAGGCGAGGGCCACGGCCTGGCCAACACCGGTGACGAGCCCCTGACCTTCGTCGCGGTCATCGCGGCCTGAAAAGAGGGACAGCCATGGAAATTCCCGAGGGCGTCTATTCCGAAACCAAAACCCAGAAAATCGGCACCATGAGCACCAGCCGCATCCAGACGGTGGTGGACTACTACCGCTGTAAGCGCCTCGACGACCAGACCATGTCCATCCAGATCCTGGACATGTACGGCGACCCCATGCCCCTGGTGGAGAAGGTGTCGATCACGGATTTCCTCAAGCGCTTCACCTTTGAGCCGGACAAATACCAGACCAGGAAGACCCCCAATGACCTGGCCGCGGAAAAAGCCATCGCCCAGGCTGAGCGCCACGTGGCCCGCAAGGAATACAACAGCGCCGAATACGAGTACACCAAGGCCCTGAAAGCGGATCAGGAAAACGTGCGGGCCAATTTCGGGCTGGGTAAACTCTACCTGATCACCGGCGAGGTGGAGAAGGCGGCCAAGGTGTTCAGCGCCCTGGCCCGGCAGGACAACGTCCTGGCGCCGGAAAACAAGCACTTCTTCAACGAACTGGGCATCGAACTGCGGGGGCTGGCCCTCTACGGCCAGGCCATCGAGTTTTATCAAAAGGCCCTGGCCCTGGCTCCGGACGACGAGAACCTCCTCTTCAACATCGCCCGCGCGGCCCTGGAAAACGGCGACAAACCCCAGGCCAAAGAACTCCTCGACCAGGCCCTGGCCCTCAACCCCGCCTTCGAGGCCGCCCAGAAACTGAAAGCCGCGCTGTAGAGAGGGGCCCGGCGCGAAACCCGGCCCGCTCATTTTTTCGGAAACCAGCCCGCCCCTCGGCGGCCAATTCGGCCGCCGAGGGGCGGGCTGGTTTCCGGGGTCCGCTTTTTTTACGCGCCCATTTTGCGGGTCCAGGCGTAGTCTTTGGAGGTCACGAAATCCTCGAGGCGGCGGAGGCGTTTTTCCACGGAGCCGGCCCGGCGGTTCAACTGATCCAGGGCGGCCTCGGGGTCGAGTTGGGTCTGGAGCCAGATGTCCCGCTCCTCGGGGGTGTCCAGATGGCCCTCCGGGCTCGGGCTCATGACCAGGGCGGCCACCAGGTAGAGGATGATGGTGGGCCAGAAGAACAGAAAGACGGTGGCCAGGGCCAGGATCAGCCGCACCAGGCCCACGGACCAGCCGTAGTGGTCGGCCAGGCCCTTGGCCACCCCGAAGATGACCCCGTCCTTGGCCCGGAAGGGGCCATAGGTCCGCAACTGGGCGGTGAGGCCCCGGCGGCTCCGGGCGGGGCCGCTGTTGATGGAAGAGCGGTCAATCATGGGGCTCCCCTCCTTTCCGGCCGGTTCCGCTGTTGAGGATGATGTCCTCCAGGGCGGTGAGGCGGGTCTCCAGGGCGCCTAAGGCGCGCTCCAATTGGCGGGCGGTTTCCAGGGTCTGGGCCCGCTGGGCCCGGTCGTCCGGCCCGCTGAAAGCCTTGATCACCAAGACTACGAAACCGACGGCTATCAGGACCAGAGGCAGGCCGATCACAACGAGAAATATGGTGGCGACGGACATCGGGAAACCTCCGCGGATTACAGTTTTTTAATGGCCGGGCGGGCCGTGAGCTTATTGACCGCCACCGTGGCGACCACGGACCAGACCAGGCTCAGAATCACTCGGACGAACTTGCTTTTCATTGTTTGGCCGCCAGCCCTTCCTTGATTTCCCGAAGTTCCCGGTCGAGGGTATCGTCGAGCTCGGCGAAGGCCCGCTCGCGGGCCTCGGCCCCGGGCTCGGGCTGGCGGCGGCCGCCCTGTTCCAGCTCGGCTTCGGCTTCCAGGCGGTCGAGGCGGGTGTCGAGGCGTTCCAGCTTGAGCTTGGCCTCGGTGAGGTCATAGCGCTTCATCTGGCCGCTGCTCCTGAGGCTCTGGCGGGCCCGGGTCTCCCGGTGGGCCAAGGTCTGTTCCCGCTCCCGGGCCTGGACCAGCTTGGCTTCCAACTGGTCGATCTCGGCGCGGTATTTGTCCACCACCGCGGCCAGTTCCTGATCCTGGGCCTGGAGGCCGGCGAGGACGGTCTCGGCCTCGCGTTTTTCCAAAAGGGCTTCGCGGGCCAGGTCGTCGCGGTCTTTGGCCGCCGCCATTTCCGCCCGGCTCCGCCACAGGCCGCGCCGTTCCTCGGCCTCGGCCAGGCGGCGGGCGCTTTTGGCCTGGTCGGCCATGGCCTGGGCGCAGGCGGCCTTGATCTCCACCAGGGTGTCCTCCATTTCGCCGATGATGAGCTTGATCATCTTGGCCGGGTTTTCGGCCCGGTCGAGCATGGAGTTGAGGTTGGAGCTGATGATATCGGTGAAACGGGTAAAAATGGAGGGCATGGCCTTGGCTCCTTTGCGTGAAGGGTGGTCCGCTCCGGGGCGGTTGATGTCAGATATAAGCAAGGAGCGGGCCAGGCCGTGACGAAAAGGAGATTTATATAACTTGTTGAAAATATTTGTTTTTATATGTCAATGCTTGACGTGGGTTCTTAGGTGTTCGCCAGATATGATTTAAATGGCTATTATATGGTTTGATAGGCTATTATAGGGTTAAGCAGACTATTATTGCCGCCCCTTCCTTCCCAGCCTTCTCCCTTTGACTTTCGCGCCGTTTTTCCCTACACTTAATACCACCTTGCGCGCCCGGAGCACCGTATGGCCGATCCGAGAGAACCCGCCGATTCTTTCCGCCCAGACCAGATTCTCATTCTGGACCGGGCCTGGCTCCTGGCCCGCTCCCTGGTGGCCGACGAATACCGGCTCGATTTCGAGGATTTCCGCTCCTGGCCCGTGGATATCAAGCGTTTTCCCGAGCTGGCGCCGGAAGAGGCGGCCGAGGGGGTTTTCGCCCAGCTCTTCCGCTATCAGCGGCTCGGGGCCGGGGCCTTTCACGGCCGGCCGGCCTATTACCGCGTCTGCCTCTACGATCCGGCCATTCTGGCCGCCGTGGCCCAGGAGCCGGGCCTGGACCTGGAGGCCCTCTTGACGTACGTCCTGACCCACGAGTTCATCCACGTGGCCCGTTTCGCCAAGTTCATCGAACTGTTCGACCAGGACGAAGCCCGGCGCCGGGCCGAGGAGGAGATCGTCCACCGGGAGACGTTCCGCCTGCTTTCGCAGGTTTCCCTCCCGGGTCTGGACCTGGTGCTGGATTTGTACAAAAACCACCGCCTGCCGGTGGATTGACGGGGGCCTCATGACCGATCCCGACCGCCCGACGAAGCCAGACGCCCCGGACCCGGATTCCGCGGATCAGGGCCCGCCCCCGCCCCCGCCCGAAGCCCCCAAGTTCACCAGCCTGAAAAAGGTCTTCGGCGAAGGGGAGGGGCATATGCTGGCCCAGGCCTCGGCCGTGGGCATCGCCTTTGCCGTGGCCATCGTGCTGGGCCTGGCCCTGGGCTGGTGGGTGGATGGAAAATTCGGCACCGCGCCGGCGGGCCTCCTGTCCGGGCTTTTCATCGGCATTGCCGCCGGCTTCAAAAACCTGTTCACCGTCTCGGCCCGCATCGACCGCCAGGCGAAAAAGGCGGCCGAGAAAAAAAAATACCGGGGACCCGGCGCCCCGCCCGTATGAAGTAAGGATGATCCCGCATGAGTGAATCGAACCAGCCTCCGGCCGGACCCCGGCAACTACCGGACCCCAAGCCCGGCGAAGCCCTGGCCGGGGCTTCGCGGGTGCGCTGGGGGGCCCGCCTGTCCGCCCTGGCGGTGGCCGGGGTGGGGGCCGTCCTGTGGGGGGAGTACGGTCTGGCGGGCGCCGCCCTGGGCTGGCTGGTGGTGGAGATCAACCTCGGGCTCCTGATGCGTTTCCTGGCCCGGGCCGCCGACTGGCGGGGCCGCTCCCTGTGGCCGACCCTCATCCGCTTTTACCTCACCTTCGGGGCCACCATCGTGGCCTGCGTGCTGGTGATTCGCGGTCAGTGGGGGCACCCGCTGGCCTTTCTGCTGGGCCTCCTGACCTTCTTCGCCGGCCTGGTGCTGGCCCTGGTGAGCTTTGTCATAAAAAAGCCGGGAGCCTCCAAGTGAACGGCGAATCCCGGCCCAGGCTGCTCATCGTCACCGGCCCCACCGGCTCCGGCAAAAGCGACCTGGCCCTGACCCTGGCCCGGGAACTGGGCGGCGAGATCATCAACGCCGACAGTCTGGCCCTGTATCGGGGTTTCGATATCGGGACCGCCAAGCCCACGGCCGAGGAGCGGGCCCTGGTCCCGCACCACCTCATCGACGTGCTGAACCCGGACGAGGCCTTTGACGCGGCCCGGTATCTGCGGGCCGCCCGCCCCCTGGCGGAGGGCCTGCACGCGGCCGGCCGCCCGGCCCTGGCCGTGGGCGGCACGGGGTTCTATCTGCGGAGCCTCACCGCCGGGCTCTTTGAAGGGCCCGGCCGCGACGACGGGTTCCGGGCCCGCCTGGCCGGGGAAGCCGAGGCCGGGGCCGACCTCCACGCCCGCCTGGCCGAGGTGGATCCCGAGACGGCCGCCCGCCTGGCCCCGGCCGACCGGGTGCGCATCGAGCGGGCCCTGGAAGTGCACCACGTGAGCGGCCGGCCCATTTCCGCCTGGCAGCGGGAGCACGGCCTGGCCGAAGCCCCCTTCGAGACCCTGACCATCGTCCTCGACCGGCCGGCCCGGGAGATGGAGGACCGGCTGCGCCGCCGCACCCGGCTGATGTTCGGGCGGGGCCTGGTCGCCGAGGTGGAGTCGCTCCTGGCCGCCGGCTGGCCGCCGGACCTGAAGCCCTTCGGCTCCATCGGCTACCGCGAAACCCTGGAGCACCTGGCCGGCCGCCTCACGCTGACCGAGGCCGAGGAACAGACCTTCCTCGCCACCCGCCGCTACGCCAAGCGCCAGCGCACCTGGTTCCGGAGCCAGATGCCCGGGGCGGTGTGGTTCCATCCCGACCAGGCCGAAGACATCCTGGCGGCCGCGCGGCGGTTTTTCGCAAATGCCATTGTGGAGTGACGATATGACCAAGCAAGTGCACATCGGGCCCGTGACCGTGGGCGGTTCGGCCCCCCTGACCCTCATCGCCGGGCCCTGCGTCATCGAGTCCGAGGCCCTGGTGGACGAGACCGCGTTCCGCCTCCGGGACATCGCCGGCCGGCTGGGCCTCGGCCTCGTCTTCAAGGCCAGCTTTGACAAGGCCAACCGCTCCAGCCTTTCTTCTTTTCGCGGCCCGGGGCTGGAAAAGGGATTGAGAATTCTGGCCGGGGTGCGGGAGAAATACGGCCTGCCGGTGATCAGCGACATCCATGAGACCTCTCAGGCGGCCCCGGCCGCCGAGGCCCTGGACGCGCTCCAGATTCCGGCCTTCCTGGCCCGGCAGACCGATCTTCTGGTGGCGGCGGCCCGGAGCGGCCGGCCCGTGAACGTCAAGAAGGGCCAGTTCATGGCCCCCGAGGACCTGAGCCAGACGGCCGGCAAGATGACCGGGCAGCCGGGCTTCGCGGGCCTGATGTTCAGCGAGCGCGGGGCCAGCTTCGGCTATCACAATCTGGTGGTGGATATGCGGTCCTTTCCCATCATGGCTTCCCTGGGCTGGCCGGTGATTTTCGACGCCACCCACTCGGTGCAGCTGCCGGCCGCGTCGGGCCAATGCTCGGGCGGCGATCGCCGCTTCGTGCCGGCTCTGGCCCGGGCGGCCGTGGCCGCCGGCCTCGACGGCCTCTTCCTGGAAACCCACCCCGACCCGGACCGGGCCTTGTGTGATGGCCCCAACCAGTGGCCCCTGGACCGGCTGGAAAGCCTCCTGACCACCCTCCTGGCCGTTCACCGGGCCGTGAAGGAGAACGCCTGTGACTGATTCACCCTTGGCGCCCGCCTGTGCCCGCCTCATCGCGGCCCGGCCGTTCCCGGACCTTTCGGGCATAAAGCTCGTCGGCTTCGACGTCGACGGCGTCCTCACCGACGGCCGCATCATCGTCCACAACGACGGGGGCGAGAGCAAGCATTTTCACAGCCGTGACGGGCTCGGCATCAAGATTCTGGTCCAGGCCGGCCTCGAGGTGGTCATCGTCACCGGCCGTACCAGCCACGTGGCGGAAATCCGGGCCCAGGATTTGGGCGTGACCGAACTGCACCAGAAGGTGGCCGACAAGTGGCCGGTCTTTGAGGACATGTTGGCGCGGCGCGGCCTGAGCCCGGCCCAGGCCGCTTTCTGCGGCGACGATCTGATCGACCTGCCCATTCTCACCCGGGTGGGTCTGGCCATGGCCCCGGCCGACGCCTGTCCCGAAGTCCGGGCCGCGTGTCATTTCGTGGCCTCGGAGCGCGGCGGGCACGGCGCGGCCCGGCAGATGGTGGAATTCCTCCTCAAGGCCCAGGGCCGCTGGGAAGAGGCCGTGGGGTATTACCTGAAGTGACGCCCGGCTTGAAGACATGACCGAAGACTTTTCCGCAGACCGCCCCGAAGACCTCTCCGGCGCCCCCCCCGACGCGCGCCTGGACCAGTTGCGCCAGAAGGCCGCGGCCCTCCCGCAGTCCCCCGGGGTCTACCTCATGCGGGACGCGGAAGGGAAGGTCATCTACGTCGGCAAAGCCAAAATCCTGCCCCGCCGGGTGTCCGGCTATTTCCAGAAAGCGGCGCCCACGGCCCGGATCGGGCTGATGGTGTCGAACGTGCGCGATTTCGATTTCGTGGTTACGGCCACGGAAAAGGAATCGCTGATCCTCGAAAACAGCCTTATTAAAAAATACCGCCCCAAATACAACGTCATTCTCCGCGACGACAAGACCTACCCCTCCCTGCGCCTCAGCACCGAGGACTATCCCCGCCTGGAGATCGTCCGCCGGCCGCCCAAGGACGGCTCCATCATCTTCGGCCCGTTCCCCTCGGCCTCGGCCATGCGCGACACGGTGCGCACGCTCATGCGCCTCTTCCCCCTGCGCCAGTGCCGGCGGCCCGACGTCAAGAACGTTTCGCGCCCCTGCCTCAACTATCAGATGGGGCGCTGCATCGGCCCCTGCCGGCCTGAGGTGAGCCCCGAGGAATACGGCCGCCTGGCCGAGGACGTGCGCCTGTTTTTCCGGGGCCGCCACCGCGAACTCCTCAACCGCCTCACCGTGGAAATGAAGGAGGCCGCCGAGCGTTACGAATTCGAGCACGCGGCCCGGGTGCGCGACCGCATCAACAATATTAAAAAAACCCTGGAGCGCCAGGTGGTGGACCAGGCCGAGGGCCGGGACCTGGACGTGTTCGGCTTCCACCGCAAGGACGGCCTGTGGCAGGGCGCGGCGCTGATGGTGCGGAGCGGCGTGGTGACGGGCTGCCTGCCGCTGGAGGCGGCCGGGGACGAGGCGTGGTCCGAGGAAAACCCGGCGGCCGTGCTGACCCAGTATTACGGCGGCGAGCATTTCGTGCCCGACGAGGTGCTCTGGCCCGAGGATCTGCCCGACGAGGAGCGGATCACCCTCGAGGACTGGCTCACGTCCCGGAAGGGCCGGGCCGTGAAGATCCTCCGCCCGCAGCGGGGCGACAAGGTCAAGCTCCTCGACATGGCCCGCGGGAACGCCCAGGCCGCCCTCGAAGACCGCCTCGGCCGCCTGGGCCGGGCCCGGGGCTTCATGGTGGAGTTGAAAGCCCGGCTGAATCTGGACAAAATCCCCCATCGGCTGGAATGCTTTGACCTGGCCCACCTCCAGGGCCGCAACGCGGCCGCCGGGCTCGTGGTCATGGAAGACGGGGAATGGAAAAAGGACCAGTACCGCCGCTTCAAGATCAAAACCGCCCGGGGCGGGGACGACTACGCGGGCATGCGCGAGGTGGTGGCCCGCCGCTTCAGCCACGAGGACTGGCCCAGCCCGGACCTTCTTTTAATCGACGGCGGCCGGGGGCAGCTCCAATCCGCCCTGGCCGCCTTCGGCGATATCGGCGTGACGCCTCCGCCCCTGGCGGCCATCGCCAAGATCCGGCAGGAGGGCGACATCGACCGCGTCTTCCTTCCCGGCCGCAAGAATCCCGTGGACCTCAAGGCCGGCTCGGCGGGCCTCTTGCTCCTGGCCCGGCTGCGCGACGAGGCCCACCGCTACGTGGGCAGTTTTCATCACCGGCTGGAGGCCAAGACCTTTCTGGAGAGTCCGCTGCTGGCCGCCCCCGGCCTGGGCCCGGCCAAACGCAAAAAGCTGCTGGACCATTTCGGCTCCCTGGAAAAGCTGGCCGAGGCTTCGGAAGCCGACATCCTGGCCGTGGTCCACCTCAAACCCGAAGGCTTGAGCGAACTGCGGGACTCGTTGGAAAACTGGCGGCGGGCGGAAGAGGGCCAGGACGCGCCCGACGACGAAAGCCTCGACGGTCCGCCCGACCAGGACGGAAGCGTGGAGAGTGAAGAATGAATCGGTATTTTGCATCTGGAGAATACCCGGGGCAAACCCCATGTGGGGTTCGCCCCGGTGGGGCGTTGCCCCATACCCCACCGGGGAAGGGGGCGGGGTGGGGTTCGGACTTTTTTTGGTTGCAGAGGTGAAGAAATTGGAATTTGGCATTTGAAGAGGGGGCTCTGCCCCTCCACCCCGCCAGAAGAGGGGCTCGCCCCCCTCTTCTGGACATCTCGGGCGCCAAGGGGGCTGGGCCCCCTTGGATCCCCCCTCGGAGAGCGACTGTGTGCCGGTGGGGTATGATCCGCCAGGCCCCGCCGCAACTCGCTTCGCTCAGACAAGCGGCGGGGCGGGAACGGTCGGGCGCAACGGGCCCGGAGGGGCCACACCCAACGACCGTACTGGGGTGACTTCGGTGTGCGCGGCGGCGTTCTTCTTCTCACACTGTTGGGGTTGCGAGGCCGGAGGGCGGGGAAAATTCTCGGAGAGAGCCCCGGAAATCGCGAGCGAACGGAGAGAACTTTCCCCGTCCTCGGGCCGATCCCGCTCTCTATCGCTTTCGACTGCTTTTGACCGCTTATTTCCGCGACGCCCGCGCCAAAAGCTCCACCGGGTGGACCACCGCCACCGGCGCGTCCGCGCGGCGAAGGGCCGCGCCCAATTGGAGCGTGCAGGCCGGGCAGGACACGGCCAGGGTTCCGGCCCCGGTCGCTTGAATGTTGGCCACCTTGGCCGCCGCGATGCGGCCGGACATGTCCGGATGGCTGAAACAGTAGGACCCGGCCCCGCCGCAGCAGCTGTCCGCCCCGGCCATTTCCGCCAGTTCCACGCCCGGTATGGCCGTCAGGATATCCCGGGGGGCTTCCCGCACGCCCAGGCCCCGCACGGCGTGGCAGGAGTCGTGGCAGGTGACGCGCGTTTCCGGCAGGGCCGAAAGCGCGGCCGGGTCCAGGCCCAGATGGTCCCGGACGAGGGTGTTGACTTCCACCACCTGCGAAAGGCGCGGGCGGATGATTTCGGCCTCACGGGATTCCGGCCCGGCCACCAGGTCGTAATGGGCCAGGCTGTGGGCGCAGGTGGAGCAGTCCGAGACGATGAAATCATAGTTCCCGCCGAAGAGGAGCGGCGTGTTGGCCCGGGCCAGGCGGGCCGCCTCGGCCGCGTCTCCGGCCGAACGGTGGGGTTCGCCGCAGCACGAGACTTTCGGCAGGTGAATCTCCACGCCCCGGCGCAGCAGATAATCGAGGATGTTCCGCACGGTCCGGCCGCCGAACACGTTGGAGGCGCAGCCGATGAAAAACACCACCCGCAGCCTCGGCTTCCCGATCGGGTGGAGGATGGGCGGCAGTCCCCGCCGGGCCGGGACTTCCAGTCCGGCCGGCAGGAACGAATCGAAATAGGCCAGCCGCTCCAACGCCTTCCGCAGGGTTTCCCCGTAGAGGACGTGCCGGGCTCCGCTTTTTTCATACAGGCGCAGGAGGACCGAGGCGCGCTCCAGCCGCTCCCGGTGCGACAGACCCCCCCGGTAGACCAGCCGCTGGAAAAGGCTCAGCCCCATTATTTGCAAAAAATCCCGGCGGGCGGCCCGCATCAGGTCGGCGGTCTCCACGGTGGAGGGGCAGCCCGCCGTGCAGGCGCCGCACAAAAGGCAGTCGTTCACTTTTTCGGCGATGCCCGGGTCGTGGGTCCAGTCGTAGCGGCCGTTTTTCAGGAGCCGCAGCAGGTGGATGCGGCCCCGGGCCACCTGGGTTTCGTCCTGGGACCGGGCATAGGTGGGGCACACGCTCTGGCAGAAGCCGCAGCGGTTGCAGCGGGATATTTCGGCATATTCGTCGGCTGGCTCGGGAATCGCGTCGGTCATGGTCAGTCGTTTTCCAGGGCGTCGGGGAACACCAGGTCCCGGGGATCGAGTTCTTTTTTCAGGCGGTCGTAAATCGGGCCGGAGGAGAGGAAGCGGTCCGGGACAAGGCCGGGACGGTCGGCCGTCAGGCGGTCGACGGCCACGCCGGCCGGGGCCAGGGCGGCCCGGCCTCCGCCGATGTCCAGGTCGGCGCGGCCCTCGAAGCCGGATCGGCCCATTTCCCGGGCCAGGTCCAGAATCTCCCGGCGTGATCCGAGAAAGCGGCGGATCTCCGGATCGCCGGCGGGCCATTCGCGGCCATGCTCCCGCCAGTATTGCCAGCCGTCCTCGCGGCGGGTCAGGCGGCGGTCCCCGGCCAGGGCGCTGACGGCCGCGGCGGCGGTGTCCACCACTTCCGGAAATCCCGCGAGCCAGACCGCCAGCCGGGCCGCGCGGGCGTGCGACACGAGGCGCAGGCCCTCGGGCCACAGGCGGCGCTCGATGATTTCGGCGGCCAGGTCCGCGCCTTCGGCCGCGTCGGCCAGGTCGATTTCCAGGACCGGGGCCAGGGCCGGGCGGGGCAGGAGTTTCAGCACCAGTTCGCCCGCCAGGCCCAGCCGGCCGCGCGACCGCCAGGCCAGGCGGGTGAGGTCATAGCCGCTGACGTCCTTGAGGGTCTGGCCGCCGCTTTTGATGATCCGGCCTTCAGGACTGATGAGAGTCGTGCCCAGAATCCAGTCCACCACACTGCCCCGGGCCATGGTCTCCACGCCCAGGGCGCCGTCGGCCAGAAGGCCGCCCAGGCTGCGGTCGTCCTGGCCGGTGACGGGCCAGTAAAAGCCGGTGGGGGCCAGGGCCAAGTTGACCTCGGCCGGGGTGAGGCCGGTTCCGGCCCAGGCCAGGAGATTGCCCGTATCCGGTTCCAGGCGCCCCAGGTCGCGGGCGCTGACGACCGTCACGTCCGGCCGTTCGAGGGCGGCCAGGTGTTGGAGCGAGGTCAGACGGCCGGCCGGGACGATGGTTCGGCCGCGATCCCCGGCCTCCTGAAAAAGCCCGGCCGCCTCCCGGAGAGTCTGCGGATACTGGATATTCATCAGTGGCTCGCGCTCCCGGCTTCCGGCAGGAGCTTGCCGGGATTGAACAGGCCCCGGGGATCGAGGGCCTTTTTGATCCGGCCCATGAATTCCAGTTCGTCCGGGGTGAATTGGCGGGACATGAAGCCCACTTTTTCCAGGCCGATGCCGTGCTCCCCGGTGAGGGTGCCGCCGGCCTCGAGGGCGGCCAGGAAAATATCGCGGCTGGCGTCCAGAGCCCGGCCGTACTCGGCCGGGTCGTCGGGGTCGTAGAGGATATGGGGATGGAGGTTGCCGTCCCCGGCGTGGGCCATCTGGACGATGATGAGGTCGTGTCGCCGGGCCGCCTCCTGCACCAGGCGGAGCATTTCCGGCAGGCGCTTGATGGGCACGGCCACGTCCTGGACAATGGTGGCGGGCTTGATGCGGCCCAGGGCCCCGTTGCCCGAGCGGCGGGCCAGCCAGAGCTGGTCGCGCTCCCGGGGCGTGGACGCGGCCTTGATTTCCGAGGCCCCGGCCCCCCGGCACAGTTCCACGATACGCTCCATCTGGGGCCCCAGTTCCGGGCCCAGCCCATCGACCTCGATGAGCAGCATGGCCTCCGCCTCTCGAGGGAAACCGAGGTGAAGAAAATCCTCCAGGGCCACGATGAGGCGGTGGTCCATGATCTCCATGGCCGTGGGGATGATGCCGGCCCCGATGACGGCCGAGACGGCTTGGCCGGCCGCCGAGAGGTCGCCGAACACGGCCGAGACCGTGCGGAAACTGGCCGGGAGGGGAGTGACCTTCAGGAGGGCCCGGGTCACCAGGCCCAGAGTGCCTTCGGAGGCCAGGAACACGCCCGTCAGGTCCGGCCCGGCGGCTTCGGGTCCCCGGGCCAGACGGCCGGTGCGGGCCACCCGGCCGTCGGCCAGGATCACTTCCAGGCCGAGCGCGTGGTGCTTGGTGATGCCGTATTTGACGCCCTTGATGCCCCCGGCGTTCTCCCCCAAATTCCCCCCCAGGGTGGAGGATTTCTGGCTGGCCGGGTCGGGCGGGAACATGTAGCCTCGGGGCTCCAGAAAATGCTGCAAATCCAGGTTGACGACCCCGCACTGGACGAGCACGGTCTGCTCCAGGGAGTCGAGTTCCTCAATTCGGTTGAGGCGGGTGGTCACCAGCATCAGGCCGCCGTGTTTGGCCACGGCGCCGCCGGAGAGGCTGGTGCCGGCCCCCCGGGGGATCACGGGCCAACCCGCCTCGGCGGCCAAGGCGACCACCCGGGCCGCTTCTTCGGGCGTGCCCGGGAAGACCACCACGTCGGGCCGGTGAATATAGGGAGATGAATCGTAGGAATAGAGTTCGAGATCCAGGAGGTCGCGGCGGCAGTGGGCGGCCCCGACAATGGCCGCCAGGCGGCTGACGAGTTCTTCGGAAAGCATGAGGGCCTCATATGAAAACGGACCGGCTTTTCCGACCCGGGAGCGGAGCCGGAAGGAGGGGTTGAGTCAGGATCAAAGGCCGACGAAGCCGGTCCGGGCCAATACGGAGAGCCTTTCAGGGGCGGGACGAAAGGGGATGGCCGCTCGGGGCCGTCGTCCGCGGGCCGGGGGGGCGGCCGCCGAGGGAGGCGGTGAATTCGCCCGCGGCTTTCATCACCCGGCGGGCCAGATGTTCCACGGCCGACTGGTCGGCCAGGGTCATCTTGACGTTGGCCACGCTGATGGCCGCGATGGTGCGGCCCGAAGCGTCGAAGACCGGCGCGGCCACGCAGAAGAGGCCGGAGATGTGTTCCTCGTCGTCAATGCCGTAGCCCCGCCGGCGCACTTCGGCCAGATCCGCGAGGAGGCTTTCGGCGTCGGGGTGGGTGTGGGGCGCGCTTTTCTCAAAATGCAGCTGCCCCACGATTTCCCGGAGTTGGTCTTCGGGGAGGAAGGCCAGGAGGGCCTTGCCCATGCTCGTGCAGTACAGGGGCAGGCTCTGGCCGATTTTCATGCTCACCCGCACTGTGGCGTCGCTTTCGATCTTGTCGATGTATACGGCTTTCAGGCCGTCGCGGAGGCCGAGGTTGACGGCCCCGTCCACCTCCCGGGACAGTTGGCGCATGAAACGGTAGGCCAGCTTCGGCAGGCCCGTCTCCCGCACCACATTGTGGCCCATTTCAAAGAGTTTATAGCTGTTGGCGTATTTCAGCGTCTCCGGGTCCTGTCGGACATAGTGCTTGGATTTCAGGGTGTTGAGGGCCCGAAAGACCGAGCTTTTGTCCATGTTGAGGCGGCCGGCGATCTCGGTGATGCCCATGGCTCCGTCGGTGTCCAACAGTTCAATGATTTCCAGAGCTTTGATGACCGACTTGTTGAGATTTCCGGCACTCATCTTGTTTTCCGTTTCTGCTGGTGGAAGCTGGTGCGGGGACGGTGGGCAAGTTTCACATTATGAATTGTTGCCTTTTACTGTACTCCATGCCTAATAACCTGTCAAGCCCGTTGATTTTCCCGCCTTTTACGAAAGCGCCCACACCAGAAGGCCGCCGGTCCCCAGAGCCAGGAGGACGCCCAGGGTGATCCGGAGGCGGCGGATTGGCCGCCAGTAGCGGTGATCCGGGGCGATTTTTGTGGATTCCCGCGAGAACTGGGCGATGAGGGTGCCCAGAATGATGACCGCCGCCCCGATGATCAGGCGCTGGTTCATGGTTTCGCCCAGGAACAGCACCCCGGCCGTGGCCCCGATGACCGATTGCAAAGGGAAGATCAGGGCCGCCGAGGTGGGGGAGATGTTCTTCTGGGCGACCGCCTGGCAGGTGTAGGCCACGCCCACCGAGAGAATGCCCCACATGGTGTAGGGGAGGGTGGCGAAAAAGGTGCCCCAGTCCGGCAGAAAACCGGCGCCCCAGGACAGGGTGAGGATCAGGAAGGCGCCGGTCAGGGCCTGGGCCAGGGAAAAGAGCCAGGTGTTGACCCGGGCGGCGAAGTGGCCGGTGACGATCACCTGCGCGGCCCAGAACACGTCCGCCACCACCAGGAGGCCCGCGTTTTTGTCCAGCCCCTCCGCCCCGCCCCCGGCCAGGAGATAGAGGCCGAAGAGGCCGATGCCCAGGCCCACCGCGATCAAGGGACGCGGCAGGTAGCCCATGACGAAGGCCAACACCGGCACCAGGGACACATAGAGCGTGGTGATGAAGCCCACCTGGCCGGCCGGGAGCCGCGACAGGCCCGTGAGCTGCAAGACCGAGCCGCAGCTGAGGCAGAGACCGCCCAGCATCCCGGCCCAGAGCCACAGACGGGGCGAGACGTTGCCGCTGTAGGCCATGGGTGCGGGCCGGCGACGCTGCCGGAGGGCCAGGGGCGCCAGCGACAGGGCCCCGAACATGAACCTGAGGCCCCCGTAGGCCCAGGGGGTCAGATGCTCCAGGGCGGCCCGGCCGATAGGATAGGAGACGCCCCAGATGAGGGCGGCGATCAACAGGAACATCAACGCGCGCACTTTTGGCGACATGATGAGAAGCTCCAATGAATATGAGCGGCTCAAAGGCCGCTCGGAATGGGAAGGGGGGTGGGCCCGGGCCGTCCGAGGGGGTTGTCAGCCGTCGGCGCCTTCGGCCACGGCGGGTAGGGGGCGCCGTTCCCGGATCACGATGGACCACAACTGGCTCAAAAGCATCCCGGCCAGCATCACGACCGCGCCGAAGGCCATTCGGCCGGTGATCGCCTCATTGAGGAAGAGCCAACCCACAACCATGGCCACCACGGCCTCCATCTGGAGGATGATGGCCGCCGGGGCCGGGCGGGCGTGCTTCTGGCCGATGATCTGGAGAGTGTAGCCGAAAGTCACCGAGCAGAGACCGCCCCAGAGGATGTCGCCCCAGGCTCCGCCCACATCCGTCCAGGCGGGCCATTCCCCCAGGACGAGGGTGGCCAGGACGCTCAGGACGCCGCAAATCAGAGCCTGGCCCGTGCCCAGGATGATGGGATCCATAATGGGGGCCAGCCAGGCCAGGGCCAGCACGTGCCCGGCCCAGATAAAGGCGCCGATGAGCACCAGGGCGTCACCCTTGGACAAGCTCATAGGCCCGCCGGTGAAGCTCAGGTAATACAGCCCGATCACGGCCAGGACCGCGCCCAGGGCCTCGCCCAGCACTATCTTCTGGCCCAGGCACCTGAGGATCAGCGGCACCAGCACCACGTACAGACAGGTGATGAACCCGGCCTTGCCCGCCGTGGTCCACAGAAGGCCGTATTGCTGGAAGGTGACGCCGATGAAAATGCAGCCGCCGGAGATCAGCCCGCCCATCAGCCACAGCCGCAGCAGGCGGGCCGGATTCTCGGCCTCGGCCAGGAGCCGGCGGGCCCGGATCAGGGCCACGGGCAGGAGAGCCAGAGCCCCCAGGGTGAAGCGGAGTCCGCCGTAGGCCAGGGGGGAAAGGTGATCCATGGCCTGGCGCTGGGCGATGAAGGTGGTCCCCCAGAGAAAGGCGGCCACGGACAGAGCCAGGTTGGCCTGAACGGTTTTGCTGAACATGCGGCACCTCCCTTCAGCGGCGCCCGGCCATAGGGGCGCGACTTTTTCAACGGCCGGCCAAAATGAAAGGCCGGGAAGACGGTCGTCCTCCGGGCCCACAGCTGACGGCCGGTTGCGATTGGCTTTTCAGCCGGCCAGGGGAAATATAGTGCCTTACTTGGCGTCTTTTGTCAAATGTATTTTGGGGCCCGGCGGCCGGGTCTCGCGGAGTCCTTTCCGGCGAGTAATAATCACCCGGCCTGATTCGGTAATACCCGGCCGGGCGGGCGGCATTCTGTGGTTTTTTTTAAGATTTATTATAAATATTACATAGTTGTTCGAATGCAAACAATTGGCCCGCATTTTGCTATAGAAATATGGCGCCGACCTGAAAGCACTATCAAGGCGACCCCGTCCGACGAGATGAGACGGGTATCTTTATCAACTATCTTGCAAGAGAGATAGAGAGGTCTGTTATGTTGAAACGTTTAGGAGCCATTGCCTTGGCCGCCATCCTGGCTTTAGGTATGAACTTCTCTCTTTCGTCCGTCGCTGAAGCCCACGGCGGCTGGCATGGCGGCGGCCACGGCGGCTGGCATGGCCATGGCGGCGGGTGGTATGACGAGGGCGGATACTCGAGCGAGGCCAATGGATCGGCTTCTCAGGTCCGTCCGTAATTTCATCGTCTGTCCGCGATAGCGCTTTTTCGCGCTCCCGGCTCCAGAGCATACGATAAGGACGCGGCCGGCGAACTTCAAGAGTTTGCCGGCCGCGTCCGCGTTTTCTCCGCTACGGTTTTTCGGCGATGGATCGGGCCAGTTCCGCGAAAAGGTCGGGCAGGCCCGCGCGGCTGAGACGGCCGTTTTCCAGCAGCTTCAGGGTCAGGTCCTTGGCCGCGTTCAGGGCCGCGGGGGCCAGGTCCCGGTCCAGGCCGGCGGCCGTTTGGGCGGCCATCCGCCCGTACTCGGCCAGGGCGGCGGCGGCGGCGGGAAAGCTGGCCACCAGGCGGCACTCGATGGTCTTGAGGGTGAAGTCCCGGGCCAGGCGCACCAGCCAGAGGCCGCGCCCGTCGTCGATTTCCCGGAAGAGGTTTTCAGCGGCGGTGATCAGGAGGCTCAGGCCGCCGGCCAACTGGTCCGGGCCCACGGCTCGCCGCTCGACGAGCTTGAGGGCCAGATCCCGGGCCAGATTGACGGCCGCGGCGCGGGGGTTTCGGGGGTCGCCCATGAGCCTCTCCCTTTTTCCGGTCAATTGCCCAGGAGGACCCCGACGGGCCTGAGGCTGGGGATGTTGTCGCAGGTGACCTTGATCACGGCCGTGGCCGGGACCGCGATGACCATACCCACCGCGCCCCAGAGCCAGCCCCAGAGAAACAGGGCCAGGAGCGAGGCCGTGGGGGAGAGGTTGACGCTCTGGCCGAGCAGGCGGGGCTCCACGACGTTGTTGTTGACGCTCATCAGCAGCATCAGGAAGCCCAGGAGCCACAGGGCCGTGACGGTGCCGCCCAGGTCCGGCTGGAGGGCGCAGACCACCACCGGGGGCAGCACCGACAGCGGCCCCCCCACCGCCGGAATGAAATTCAGCAAAACCGCGAAGACGCCCCAGGTGAGGGCGAAATCCACCCCGAAGATGAGGCAGGGCACAGCCACGCCCAGGCCGGTGAGGAGGCTGGTCAGGGTCTTGGCCCAGATGTAGCGCTGCACCTGACGGCCGATGTCCTCGAAGGCCCGGCGCAGGACGGGGCCGCGCTTGTCGGGGAAGGCCCGGTGGATTTTTTCGGGAAGCGACGGCATGGCCGGGAGAAAGTACAGCAGAAACACCAAGGTGACCATGGTGTAGCTGATGACCGTGAAAAAGGAGTTGAGGGTGTTCCCCACCAGGGTCGACAGGGATATGCCGCTCGCGGCGGTCTTGAGGCGTTCGGGGGTTATGAAGGCGAAGTGTTCGGTGATGGTCCGGGCCTGGCCGATGAGGTCCTGGATACGCTCCTCATAGCGGGGAAAGCCGTCGCGGAAGGCCACGAAGCTGGCCGAGACGTATTTGCCGCCCAGCCAGATCAACACGGCGGCCAAAATCAGGGTCAGGGCCATGCCCACGGGGCGGGGCACGCCCCGCTTCTGGAGCCAGACCACCGGGGGATTGAAGAAAAAAGTGGCGAAAAGAGCCAGGAGCATGGGCATGAACACAAACTTCAGGGCCACCAGGAGCCAGCCGAGGATCAGGGCCACGGCCAGAAAGAAGAAGACGGGCACGACCCGGCTGACGCCGCCCGGCTGGCGGGCCGAACCTGAGGCTGAGGCTGGACGCATGATCTTTCTCCCGCTTTGTGGTATAATAAACAATTGACGGCTTCCATATCTTGGGAGCCGGGACGCCCTTCGGGCCGCGGCGGCCCGGCCAAGCACCACCAAGACCGGGCCCCGGCGAAAACCTCGGAGCGTCCGCTCCGGGCCGGGAAAGACCCTCGGGCCCATCCCGCCTCAGCCATTATAGTCGAAAACTCCTATTGGAACCAGCATGAATTCCTCCCCTCCCCGACGAATAAAACTGTTGCCCGACCAACTCATCAACCGCATCGCCGCCGGCGAGGTGGTGGAGCGGCCCTCGGCCGTGCTGAAAGAACTCTTGGAAAACAGCCTCGACGCCGGGGCCGACCGGCTGGAGATCGAGGTCGAGGGCGGCGGCAAGCGCCTCATACGGGTGCGGGACAACGGCCGGGGCCTGGACGAGGACGATTTGCTGATGTGCCTCGAGCGCCACGCCACCAGCAAAATCTCCGCTGAAAGCGACCTTTTCCATATCGACACCCTGGGCTTCCGGGGCGAGGCCCTGCCGTCCATCGCCTCGGTGTCGGTCCTGACCATCACCAGCGCCACGGCCGACGGCGCCGGCCACGCGGTCACCATGGCCGGAGGCCGGCTGGAGGGCCTGGTTCCGGCTCCGTGCAACCCGGGCACCACGGTGGAGGTGCGGAACCTGTTCTTCAATGTCCCGGCCCGGAAAAAATTCCTCAAAGCCGAGACCACGGAGAGCGCTCACCTCCTGGACGTGGCCCGGACCTACGCCCTGTCCCGCGAGGGCCTGAGCCTGACCTTCCGCGACGGCGGCCGGGAAATGCTGGCCGTGGAGGCGCGGCACGACTTCCGCACCCGGGTGTACCGGGTCCTGGGCCGGGCCGCGGCGGAAAGTTTGACTCATTTCGAATATCAAGGGGAGGGGGACGATTTGAAAGTTTCCGGCTGGCTGGGCGGCCCGGAACGGGCGGTCCGGTCCTCGGCCAACCTGTTCGTCTACGTCCTGGGCCGCCCCGTGCGGGACCGGCTGGTGAACCGGGCCCTGGCCGACGGCTTCGGCCGCTTGCTCCCGCCCGGCACCTGGCCCACGGCCGTGATTTTTATCGACCTCGACCCCACGGCCGTGGATGTCAATGTCCACCCGGCCAAGGCCGAGGTGCGTTTCCGTCAGCCCGGAGCCGTGTTCAGCGCCCTGTCCGCGGCTGTGAGCCGCGCCGTGGGCCGGGGGCCGGTCCAGGCCCCGGAATCTGGCGAACTGTTCCGGCCGGCTCCGGCCGCCCCGGAATCGCCGCCGCCCCCTCCGCTTCTCCAGAACCGGGCCACGCCGGATCCGCCGGCCGTTTTCGATCCCGGCCATTTCCTGACGGCGGCCGATTCGCCGCCGTGGATGCGGCCGGAAGCGGCGGCCGAACCGGCTCCGGCCGCCGCATCCCGGGCTCCGGCCGCCGCGCCGGCCCCGGAGCCCGAAGACCCGGCGCCGCCCGCGCCGGCCGAGGCCCCCATCGCCAATTTCGAGGAACTGCGGCCCCTGGCCCAGCTGTACCAGAGCTATATCCTGGCCCAGGGCGCGCGCGGGCTGTATCTCGTCGACCAGCACGCGGCCCACGAGCGCATCATCTTCAACCGCCTGAAGGCCGCCCTGGCCCGGGGCCTGCCCGGCCAGGCCCTCCTGTTCCCCGACACCATGGACCTCCCGCCCCAGGAGACCCTGGCCGCGGAAAAACTCGGCCCCCACCTGGCCAGACTGGGCTTCGACCTCCAGCCTTTCGGCGACCGCACGTTTCTGTTGAAGGGCGCCCCGGCGATTTTGGGCACCCACGACCCCTGGCCGCCGCTTCTGGAAATTCTGGGCGCGGCCAGCGGCCGCCTGAAGGCCCTGGAGGGCGCGGGCCTGGACGAGGCCCTGGCCGCCATGGCCGACAGCTGGCTCTACAGCCTGGCCTGCCGGGCGGCCGTCAAGGCCGGCGACAAACTGACCCTGGAAGCCATGGACCAGCTTCTGAAAGAAATGAGCGCCACCCCCAACGGCGCCTACTGTCCCCACGGCCGCCCGGCCATCCAGCTCATCGAACGGGCCGTCATCGAAAAACGCTTCCACCGCCGGTGACAGGCGGCCGGAGATACGAATAAAAAATGCCGTCGGGGCCGACGGCATTTTTCATGGAACGATCGGGAAACGAAATCAGTGCGCGGCCAGCGGTTCCTCCGGGGCGGTCGCGGCGGCGGCCACGGCGGCGTCCTCCAGCGGCTTTTCCTTGAAGAGCGTTTCGCCGGGCTCCAGCACCAGGGCCACGGGCAGAACCTCGTCCACGTGGGTCACGGGCACGATTTCCAGGTTTTTGAGGATGCGCTCTGGGATGTCCTTGAGGTCTTTTTCGTTTTCCTTGGGGATGATGATGGTCTTCATCTCGCCCCGGTGGGCGGCCATGATCTTCTCCTTCAGGCCGCCGATGGGCAGGACCCGTCCGCGCAGGGTGACCTCGCCGGTCATGGCCACGTCGCGCCGCACTTTGCGCTTGATGAGGGCCGAGACCAGGCCCGTGGTCAGGGTGATGCCGGCCGAGGGGCCGTCCTTGGGAATGGCGCCCTCGGGAATGTGGATGTGGATGTCCACCTTGCGGTGGAAGCTCGAATCCAGGCCCAGCCGCTCGGAAATGGACCGGACGTAGCTCAGGGCCGCCCGGGCCGATTCCTGCATGACTTCCCCGAGCTTCCCGGTGAGGATGAGATTGCCCCGGCCGGGCATGATGAGGACTTCCGTGGTCAGGGTGTCGCCGCCGACCTCGGTCCAGGCCAGGCCCGTGACCACGCCGACTTCGTCGGCCTCCTCGACGATGCCGAAGCGGAATTTCGGGATGCCCAGGTACTGGCTGACGTTCTTGCCGGAAATTTTCGGCTTCTCGTCGGGGTTCTTCAGGGTTTCCCGGGCCACCTTGCGGCAGACGGAGGCGATTTCCCGCTCCAGCCCGCGCACCCCGGCCTCCCGGGTGTAGCGGCGGATGGTGGTGAGGATGGCGTTGTCGGTGATGTCCACCTTCTCGGGGTTCAGGCCGTTGGCCGTCACCTGTTTTTTGATGAGGAAGTTTTTGGCGATGTTGAGCTTCTCGTCCTCGGTGTAGCCGGAGATGCGGATGATCTCCATGCGGTCCTGCAAAGGGCTTGGGATGGAATAGAGACTGTTGGCCGTGGTGATGAACATCACTTCCGACAGGTCGTAATCCAGGTCGAGGTAGTGGTCGCCGAATTTCGAGTTTTGTTCCGGGTCCAGCACTTCCAGGAGGGCGGCCGAGGGGTCGCCCCGGAAATCGGTGGACATCTTGTCGACCTCGTCGAGGCAGAAGACGGGGTTGGAAGTCTTGGCCTTGCGGAGGCTCTGGATGATCTTGCCGGGCATGGCCCCGATGTAGGTGCGGCGGTGGCCGCGAATCTCGGCCTCGTCCCGCACCCCGCCCAGGGACAGGCGGATGAAGTTCCGGCCCAGGGCCCGGGCCACGCTCCGGGCCAGGGAGGTCTTGCCCACACCCGGAGGGCCCACCAGGCAGAGGATGGGGCCCTTGTTCTTCTTGACCAGGCTCTGCACGGCCAGGTATTCGAGAATACGTTCTTTCGGCTTTTCCAGGCCGTAGTGGTCCTCGTCCAGAATGCGTTCGGCGTCGTTGATGTCCAGGCGGTCGCGGCTGCGCTCGAACCAGGGGAGGGCCAGAATCCAGTCGATGTAGTTCCGCACCACCGTGGCCTCGGCCGACATGGGGGACATCATCTTCAGCTTCTTCAGCTCGTGCCGGACCTTCTGGCCGGCTTCCTTGCTGAGGCGCCGATGTTTAATTTTCTCCTCGAGCTCGGCGATTTCGTTCCGCATGTCGTCGGAATCGCCCATCTCCTTCTGGATGGCCCGCATCTGTTCGTTGAGATAGTACTCCTTCTGAGTCTTCTCCATCTGCTTCTTGACGCGGTTCTTGATGCGCTGCTCGATCTGAAGGACCTCGATCTCCCCGCGCATGAGCTCATACAGGGCTTCCATGCGGGACAGGGGGCTGACCAGGGTCAGGAGCACCTGCTTGTCCTCGAGCTTGAGGGAGAGGTGGTTGACCATGGTGTCGCACAACTGCGAAGGGTCGCGGATGGCGGCCACCGTGGAGACGATCTCCGGGGGGATCTTCTTGTTGATCTTGGCATACGATTCGAAGGTGGAATTGAGGCTGCGGAAGAGGGCCTCCATTTCCAGGGGCGGCTCTTCGGGCTCGATCAGGCTCTCCACCTCGACGTAGAAAAAATCCTGGTTGTCGAGGAATTTCTCGATGCGGCCCCGGGCTTTGCCTTCCACCAGGGCCTTGACCGTGCCGTCCGGGAGGCGCAGGAGCTGGAGGACCGTGCCGATGGTGCCGATGTCGTGGATGTCGCTCTCCGTGGGCTCGTCCACCTTGGCTTCCTTCTGGGTGCACAGAAAGACGCTCTTCTCCAGGCTCATGGCGTGTTCCAGGGCCTTGATGGACTTTTCCCGGCCCACGAACAGCGGCACCACCATGTGGGGGAAAACCACCACGTCCCGGAGCGGCAGCAGCGGCAGATGCAGCCTCTGGCCCGAGCCGCCGCCCTTGGATTTACTCTTGTTGGAACCAAACAACATTCATTTCACCTGTGTTGAAGATGTTTCAGCCGTGGGCCGGAAAAAAATCAGGCCACGTTGCTTTCGAACTTGCCGGAATCACTTTCAAAAACCTTGCCGGACTTGCCGGATTCGCTCTCGTAGATGATGATGGGCTCCTCGCGGCGGAGCACCACTTCTTCCGAAATCAGACACTCGCGGACCTTTTCCATGGCCGGGAGATCATACATGATGTTGAGCATGGCCCCTTCCAGGATGGAGCGGAGACCCCGGGCCCCGGTCTGGCGCTTGAGGGCCTCGCGGGCCACGGCCACCAGGGCCTCCTCGGTGAACTTCAATTCCACGCCCTCATAGCGGAAGAGTTTCTGGTACTGCTTGACCAGGGCGTTCTTGGGTTCCTTGAGGATGCGCACCATGGACGCCTCGTCCAGTTCACCCAAAGTCGCCACCACCGGGAGCCGGCCCACGAATTCGGGGATGAGGCCGAATTTGAGCAGGTCCTCGGGCTGGCAGTCGTTCAGGGTTTCGCCCACGGGCCGCTCGTCGACGTTACCGGAGATGTCGGCGGTGAAGCCCATGGTCTTGGCCCCGATGCGGCTCTTGATGAGCTTGTCGAGGCCCACGAAGGCCCCGCCGCAGATGAAGAGGATGTTGGTGGTGTCGACCTTGGTGAATTCCTGCTGGGGATGCTTGCGCCCGCCCTTGGGCGGCACGGCCGCCACGGTGCCCTCGATGATTTTCAGAAGCGCCTGCTGCACGCCCTCGCCCGAAACGTCCCGGGTGATGGAGGCGTTGTCGCCCTTCTTGGCCACCTTGTCGATTTCGTCGACGTAGACGATGCCCCGGGAGGCCTTGGCCACGTCGTAATCGGCGGCCTGGAGGAGGTTGACGATGATGTTTTCCACATCCTCGCCCACATAGCCGGCCTCGGTCAGGGCGGTCGCGTCGGCGATGGTGAAGGGCACGTTCAGGATGCGGGCCAGGGTCTGGGCCAAGAGGGTCTTGCCGCTGCCCGTGGGGCCGATGAGGAGGATGTTGGACTTGGACAGTTCCACCTCGTCCCCGTCCTCCTGGCTTTCGATGCGTTTGTAATGGTTATAGACGGCCACGGCCAGGATTTTCTTGGCCTGGTCCTGCCCGATGACGTAGTCGTCGAGAATGGCTTTGATCTCGTGGGGTTTGGGGATCTCCTGGCTGGTGCGGGTCATCTTGAGGCCCGGATCGGAGGCCATGATCTCCCGGCACTGTTCCAGGCAGAGTTCGCAGATATGGATTTTTTCCGGTTCGGGGCCGGCGATCATGCGGACCCCCTCCCGCTGCGGCAGGCCGCAGAAGGAACACACCGGCTGGTTGGGACGGTCGAAATCTTTGGTGCTCATGTTCTAACCTTTCGCGCCTTGGCCCGGCGCTGCGAATCCCCGAGAGACCCGCGGGCGGTTGCGGACGGCTTCCGAGAGGCCGGAGAGGCCTGTCGAAAACGCCGGCTTTATCCGGAAACGCCAGGCGTCAGGAACGTTCCCGGATCACGTTGTCGATGAGCCCGTAGGCCTTGGCCTCGTCGGCGCTCATGAAATTGTCGCGTTCGGTGTCCCCGACCACCCGTTCGACGGGCTGGCCGGTGTGGCGCGACAGGATCTCGTTCAATATCTCCTTGGTGCGGGCCATTTCCCGGGCCTGGATGTCGATATCCGTGGCCTGGCCGTGGAAGCCGCCGGAGGGCTGGTGGATCATCACCCGGCCGTGCGGGAGGGCCCCGCGTTTGCCGGGGGCGCCGGCCGCCAAAAGGAGCGCGCCCATGCTGGCCGCCTGGCCCAGGCAGAGGGTGGCCACGTCGGGCTGGATGAACTGCATGGTGTCGTAAATGGCCAGCCCCGCGGTCACCGAACCGCCGGGCGAGTTGATATACAGATGGATATCCTTCTTGGGGTCCTCGGATTCCAGAAAAATGAGCTGGGCGGTGATGAGATTGGCCACATTGTCGTCCACGGGCGAGCCGAGGATGATGATGCGGTCTTTCAGCAACCGGGAATATATGTCATAGGCGCGTTCTCCGCGTCCGGTCTGTTCCACGACAATGGGTACGTACATGCTCAAGCTGGTCCTCTCGTTTCAGGCTGCCGGGCGGTTTTGGCGGACCTCCCCCCGGGGTGATTATTACTTCTCTATAATAAACCTATTCCAAATAAATTCAAGGGGGGTACCGGGCAAAAAGCGCCGGATCACGGCCTGAAAACGACTTTTGCGGCCTTTTTGACCGACTTGGGGTCGGAAAAATGGCTTATCTGGTTCTTCAGATAGGAGATGCAAAATCAGGGCCATGCGGAGCAGGAGGGGGAAATGCCCGGAGGGCGACCGTCGCCAATCGAACGGCCGCCCTCCGGGTCCGGTAGCATCAATTCGGGAAAACGGCGCCGGAGGCCGTCACTGGACCACGTGTATCTCCACCCGGCGGTTGCGGGCCCGGCCGCTGGCCGTGGCGTTGGAGGTGGCCGGCTGGGATTCGCCCTTGGACGTCAGCTGGAACCGGCTGGAATCGACCCCGTTGTCCGCCAGGATGCGGGCCACGGCCTCGGCCCGGCGCCGGCCCAGATCCAGGTTATATTCCGCGGAACCCACCGAGTCGGTGTGGCCCCGGATTTCCACCTTGAGATTGGGGTTGTCCTTCAGCACCTTGGCCGCGTCCTGGATGTGGGTCACATACTGGCTCTTGACCACGGCCCGGTCGAAATCGAAGAAGCTGGCATAAGCCACCACCCAGCAGCCGCGCTCGTCCACCGGGGCGCCGTAGGGCGTGTCCGGGCACTCGTCCTGGTCGTCGGGCACGCCGTCGCGGTCGGAATCGCGAATGGGCGCGGGCTTGCAGGTCCGGGCGTCCAGGAGGCGGATCATGTCGTTCTGGCCCATCATGATGGCCCAGTCTTTGGCGGTGCGGTGCTTCTGGTCCGCGGCCTGGCAACTGGCCCCGTTGTTCAGAAGGAGCTTGGCGATGCTGTGGCGGCCGCCCCAGGCCGCCCAGTGGAGGGCCGTGGCCCCGTAGATGTCCGGGGCGTTGACCCGGGCCCCGGAGCGGAGCAGCACCTTCACCGCCTCGATATTGTCGAGGTACACGGCCCAGTGGAGAATCGGCCAGCCCCGGGGATCGAAGGGCTGGGTGAGGACGGGCGTGTCGGGGAACACGTCGGCCACCTTGAGCCCCAGGCGGGAAAGGCTGGTGTTGGGATCGGCGCCCTGGTCGCGCAGGGTGACCAGGCCGGCGATGTCGTTGTTGGCCAGGGCGTAGAAGAGCCCCTGGTCGGCGGTGTGCTGCCGGGCCAGGAGGACTTCCTCGTCCACCCGTTTTTTGGCCTCGGCCCCCGAGGCCAGGCTGAGAACGACGATCAGGAAAGTGAGAGTCAGATACCGTTTCATGAGGGCTCCTCCCTTAATTGAATTCCACCACCAGCTGGGGCTCGTTCTGGTTCACGCCCACCGTCACCAGGTTGGTGGCCGGGGTCTGGCAGGGCAGGGAGAGTTCAAAGTGGATGGAGGTGCGGCGCTCGTTGATGGCCCGGGCCACAAAGTGGGTCACGTCGAAGAAGACCCAGCCCTCCCGGGTCTGCGCATCCACCGGCACCATGGAGCCGCGGTTGAGGCCCAGGCTCGCCAGGTCGCCGCCCACGCTCAGCCGCCCCCGGAGCTGGACTTGCTGGAGCCCGGCCGGATTGTCGGTGGAGTAGACGCCCAGCATGGCCCGGCGGACCCGGGCGTCATCCGGATAGATGGTGGGGTCGAAATTCATCATCAGGCTCAGGGAATGGCCGGTGGGCCCGGTGTAGGCGCAGTTGTCCGCGCCGGAGGTGAGGGGCTTGCAGCCCAGCTGGGCCGTGTCCAGACCTCTGGTTTTGTGGGAGTTGTAGGCCGCCTCGGACCAGACCGACAAGTCGAAGGGGCGGATGGCCTCGGCGCAGGTGTCGGCGTCCTTCTGGTAGGGAAGCCCGCCCAGGGAGGCCCGGGGGCCGCCGCAGAGGCTGATTTTTTCATGGCTGTATTTCAGCGGGTCGCCGCAGCCGGTTATGGTGAGCACGGCCAGCAGGGCGAAAAACATCAGTACGGGAACTATTCTATTCATGGCCTTGTCCTTGATTCTTGCGGGTGGTGCGCGGGCTCTCCGGCCGAACGCCGGGACGGCTCGTCAGTCGCCCAGGGAAACGTAGCTGTCGGGCTTTTCCACGAAGGGCGGCTCCAGCAGCCGTTCCGGCCCGGGATCCAGGGGCACGAAGACGAAAATCCGGTCGTTGAGGGCCACCGCGTCCACGGAATAGGTGATGCGGCCCACATAGGTCACCGGCTCCACGTCCTGGCTTTTTTCCGTCCGCCGTTCCCGCTTCAGGGCGGTGGCGGAGTCCGGCGGGATCGGGGCTAAACCCTCCACCCGGGCCACGATCGTCAGAACGCCTTTATACTGATAGAGTTCGCCTATCGACCGGCCCCGGTCCACCCGGCTGGCCATCGGTTCCCGGGCGTTGTAGGATTGGCCGTAAATAGGAAATTCCCGGAAATACGGATCGCTGTCCCCATAGGTGTCGGAGTCGAGAAGCTTGGCCAAGTCCTCGGTGCAGCGGATGAAGACCTGATCGTTGGTGCTGAGAAGGAGCTTGCCGGCATAAAAGGCCTTGTCCGCGCCGTCGCCGTACATCATGGGGGCGTGCTCGGTGGAGGCGATGATCTCGCCCACTTCCCGCACCTCGTAGAGGTTGTTGAGCTGGGCGCCGGTGAAGGGGTCTTCTTTCTTGACCCTGATGCGGACGGCCCCGGCTTCGCCGAGGCCCCGGCCGTCAGCCAGGAAGCTGAAGTATTTCGGAAAACTGGTGTCCAAAAGGCGCCCCCGGTCATAGAGTTCCTTGGGGCTTTCCAAGGGCGGCGGCGGCACAATGGCCTTCTTGGCCGCCCGGGGCTTCTTGGCCTGATCCGGCAGGGCTTCCGAGGCCAGGGCCATCGTCCCGAAACCGGCCAGGGCGACCAGGCCCGCCAGGGCCATGACCAACAATACTTTCAAGCGCTTCATCCTCTTCCTCCTCCCGGAGTCCCTCCGCGCCGTCCTCTCCGGAGAACTGGCCGCAAACGGGTCCTCTTTCGTGAAATCTTAATTGATTTCAAAATGTTGGGCCATATGCCGCCCTGGGTTCCGTCCTCGGGGTTCGTCAATAATCACCAGTTGTACGCTTTCATAGCAAATTATATTAAAATACGATTATGTATAATACACTCCCCATCGCCTTCCGTCAACTTTATTTCCGGACTTTTGGAGAAAAAATTTATGTGATATCAATAAAATACCGGATGTATGGGGCCTGTTCCAGGGCGCCTCTAAATGTAGTGGGTCGACGGTGGGGCCGGCGGGCGCCGTCGGCGGCGTGGTTGCCCGAAACAGCCGCTTTTGTTACAATCAGGCCGCTGAACGACGGCAGAATGGAATATTCCGCATGAAAATACAACTGGCCAAAACATTGGGCTATTGCCTGGGCGTGCGCCGGGCCATGGATATGGCCTTCGGCCGCCTGTCGCGGCGCCACGGGCGGGTATACAGCCACGGCGAACTGATCCACAACGGGCCGGCCCTGGAGCTTCTGGCCCAAAAAGGCCTGGCCCGCTGGGCCGGGGAAGGCGAGGGCGCGATCATCATCCGGGCCCACGGGCTGCCGCCGGCCGAGCTGGAGGCCCTGGCCGCCACGAATCTGGAGATCGAAGACGCCACCTGTCCCCGGGTGCGGCGGGTGCAGAGGCTGGTGGCCCGGGAGGCGGCCCGGGGGCTCCTGGTCATCATCTGGGGGCAGGCCCGCCACCCGGAGGTGGTCGGGCTTTTGGGCCACGCCGGCGCCCGGGGACGGGTCGTGGCCGGGCCGGAGGACGTGGCCGGGCTTCCGGAGGCCGGGCGGGTGCTTCTGGTGGCCCAGACCACCCAGGACCGCTCCCGCTGGCCCGAGATGGCCGCCGCGGTGCGGGCCCGCTGGCCCGAGGCCCAGGTGAAGAACACCATCTGCGAAGCCACCGAGACCCGCCAGGCCGAAGTGCGCCGGTTGGCCGGGGAAGTGGAGGCCCTGGTCATCGTCGGCGGCCGGACCAGCGGCAACACCGCCCGCCTGGCCGACATCGGCCGCCGGGCCGGGCTCCCGACCCTCCTGGTGGAAAGCGCGGCCGATCTGGAGCCAGCCGCCCTGGCCGGGGTGGAGACTGTGGGGCTGGCCGCGGGGGCTTCCACTTCCCTGTGGCAGATCGCCCAGGTGCTCCAGGCGCTCCAGGCCCTGGCCCGGTCCCGCCGGGGGGCCGCCTCTTTCGGGCCGCGCCTTCTGCGGGCCCTGGTGCTGGGGGGGCTCTTCGCGGCCCTGGGGCCGGCCGCCCTGGCCGTGACCGCCGGCGCGCTTCTGGGGGCGCCCTGGGCGCCTCTCCTCTTCACGTTCTTTTTTTTCCAGGCCTCGGCCCTGCGCCTGTTCCAGGATTTTTTCCAGAGCCGCAGCCGCAGTCAGGCCTTGGCCCTCCAGGTGGGCGATCCGGACCGCACGGCGTTTTTCGCCAAATACAACCGGCCTTTGAAAATTTTCGCTATCGTCGCCGCCCTTTTGGCCGCCCTGGCCGCCGGGTTGGCCGGGCCCCGGGCCGGGGCGGCCCTGGTCCTGACCTGGCTGGCCGCCCTGGTGTATCAGTTCCTGCCCCGGCCGCAGGGCCGGCCGAGCCTCCCCCGGACTTTGGCCGGGCCGACGCTGTGGGCCGGAGGCTGGGCCGCGCTTCTGGTATGGATCAACCTGCCGCCCGCTCCGGGGGCGGCGGCCTGGGCCGGGCTATGGCCGGCCCTCTTCACCGGCGGGGCGCTTTTCGGGTATCTTTTTGTGGTGGCGGTTTTGGGGGACGTGCTGGGCGTCCAGGGCGACCGCATCTTCGGCCGGCCGACCTTGCCCACGGTTTTCGGGGAAAAGGCGGCCAGGAGGCTGGTGACGGCCTTTCTGGCGGTCTGGGCCCTGGGCCTGGCCCTGGGCGCGGCCCAGGGTTGGCTGCCCGGGCTGGCCTGGGGGCTCATCGCCGCCGGCCCGCTGTACAACTTTTTTTTATTGCGGCCCCTGTTTCCCGATCCGGCCCGGGACGACCTCTCCCCGAGTCTGCATGGGGTGCGCTTTGAAGCGCTGCGCCATCTGCCGCTGGCCCTGACCGGGCTGGCCGCCTGGCTCTGGACCCTGGGGGGCGCCTGATGGACCGGATGGCAAACCAGCTAATGGATCGCCCGGCGGTGGCCGTGGTCATTCCCACCTACGACCGGGCCGGGACCATCCTGCGGGCCGTGGAATCGGTTCTGGCGCAGGACTATGCGCCGCTGGAACTGGTGGTGGTGGACGACGGCTCGCGGGACGGAACCGCGGAGCTCCTGGCCCCCCTGGCCCGGGCCGGGCGTCTGACCCTGCTGCTCCAGCCCAACTTGGGCGTCAGCGCGGCCCGCAACGCCGGCATCCGGGCCACCGCCGCGCCTTTCATCGCTTTTCTGGACAGTGACGACGAATGGCGGCCCGGCAAAATACAGGCCCAGGTGGATTTCTTCCGGGACCATCCGGATTGTGACCTGGTCCAGACCCGGGAAATCTGGATGCGGCGCGGGCGACGGGTCAATCCCGGCCGCCGGCATCAAAAGAAGGCCGGCGACATTTTTATCGACTCCCTGTCTCTCTGTCTCATCAGCCCTTCGGCGGTGATGCTCCGCCGGAGCCTCCTGGACGAGGTGGGGCTGTTCGACGAAAACCTCCCGGCGGCCGAAGATTATGACCTGTGGCTGCGGGTCCTGGTCGGCCACCCGGCCGGGCTGATCGAGCAGGACCTGGTGGTGCGCCACGGCGGCCGCCCGGATCAGCTTTCCGCCGGGCATTCCCTGGACCGCTGGCGGATCCTGGCCCTGGAGAAAATCCTGCGGCGGGACCTCTCTCCGGAGCGCCGCCTCGCGGCCGAAGCGGAACTGGCCCGCCGCCGGGCCGTCTACCTGGCCGGCCGGGCCAAGCGGGCCGGCGGCTTGGCGCCGCCGGAAGCGCTTTATTGCTCCGGAAACTAAATAAGTTATCCCAGTGATTTCGCCAAAGCCCGAAATCACTGGACTTCAGCGGCCGGGAACAGACTTCTAAAGTGGCCGGGGTAATATTTGGGGGTTTTCCCCCGGCTGCTGACCCGACCTCGGCCGGCTTGACGGCCGAGACACTTTTCAGTATATTTGCAAGGATAGTATTGGGTAAGGAACCGTGACCGGCGGACCGGGACGGGAACTTGTAAACGTCAGGAAAGATCAAGCCGGCCCGGCCTCTTATGTGGATCGTCTACGCACTCATGTCGGCGGTTTTCGCCGCCCTCACCGCCCTTCTGGCCAAAGCGGGCCTGGCGGGGATCAATTCCCACCTGGCCACGGCCATCCGCACCGTCGTGGTCTTGTTCCTGGCCTGGGGTCTGGTTCTGGCGGTCGGGGCGCAGAAGGAAATTCCCCACCTCACCCGTTCCAACCTGGTCTTTCTCACCCTCTCGGGTCTGGCCACGGGCCTGTCGTGGCTGTGCTATTACCGGGCCCTTTCGCTCGGCCCCGTTTCCAAGGTGGCGCCCATCGACAAGCTGAGCGTGATTCTGACCATTGTCCTGGCCGCCGTCTTTTTTCACGAACCGTTCACGGCCCGGACCGTTCTGGGCTGCGTTCTTTTGGCTTCGGGGCTTCTGACGCTCATGTGAAGCCGCGCGTCCGGCCGCCGGAATTTTGTAGAGATTGACTCGCATCGGCCGGAAGGCTAAAATATTATACATGTACCCGAAACAGGAGACCCAAACATGAACGGGACCAACCCCCTGGAAGAGGCCCTGAAAAAAGCGGCCACCGATCCCGAAGCCCGGCCGATTTTTTATCAGACCCTGATGCGCTCGCTGATCTATGTGGTGGGGCGGCCCGAACAGGGCGAGAACGGCCAGTCCTCCGGCCACGTACAACTCAAGCAGTGGCAGCAGCCCGACGGCACCCTGGCCCTGCCCTTTTTCGCCACCCCGGCCAGCCTGCGCCAAACCCTGGGGGAGGAGGAACCTTTCCTGGAGATGCCGGCCCTGGATCTCTTCCGCCTGGCCAAGAACGTGACCCTGGTGCTCACCGCCGAGGGCGCCTCCAAGGCCTTCAAGGCCGATGAAGTCCAGGCCCTCCTGTCCTCGGCCCTGGCCATGGACCCCCTGGCCCAGGCTCTGGTCCAGGCGGTCAAGGAAAACACCGAGCCGGCCCGCCGCAATTTTTACCAGGTCCTCATCAATTCCCAGGTCTACGTCATCGGCCAGCCCGCGAACGTCGAGCTCCAGAACGAGCAGGGGGCGCGGCAGATGACCGAAAACGACCAGTTCAACTTCTCCGCCGTGGCCCACCCGCATAAGGAAGGGGAAAAAATCCTGCCCTTCTTCAGCTCCCTGGACCACCTGCGCCGGGTGCTCCCCAAGGAAGGCCGCTACCTGGGCTTCCCGGCCCTGGTTTTTTTCGGCCTGGCCCGGCCCCTGGGCATACCGCTGGCCCTGAACCTGGGGAGCGAGCCGCACAAATTCTTCACCAACGAGGAACTTGATTTTCTCCTCCAGTCCACCATCCAGGAGCCTTTTGAGGCCCGCTCCTTCCCTCCGGGAAGCAAAATTTTCCTCAGCCCCCCGGAAAAATACCCCCAGGAACTGGTGAGGGCCCTCCTGGACTTCCTGCCCGAATTCCCGGAAGTCCGCACCGCCTACCTGGCCATGATGCGGGAAAAGAGCGAGGACGCCGAGCCGGTCATGGTCATCGGCTTTGAGGCCGACGGGGACCTTACGCCCATGTTCCGGGCCGCCGGGCCCGTGGTCAACGAACACGCCGAGGAAGGGCTGGCCGTGGACTTCGCCCGGATCACCCCGGGCGAGCGCGGCCTGAGCCAGTATTTCATCGACAAGGTCAGCCCCTTCTACCGCCGGGCCTTCAAGGACGAACTGCGCCAGACGGAACCGACCCCGCCCCCCCCCAAAAAAGGCGGGGACGCGAAGGAACAGTATGACGAGCCGGGCTTCTTCGGCCGGCTGAAACGAATTTTCGGCGGTTCCAAATAAGCTCCGCCGGCCCGGCGGCCCCGGGCGCCCGCGGCCGGAGAGGTTTTGGGAAACTCTTGGCCAACGGCACACCGCCGCCCCCATCGCCGATTCCGGCCCTGGGGGCGGGGAACTACATTTTTTACCACGGCGCCCGGGCCGGCCGGGCGGAAACACCTTAAGGCTCCCCTAATTTTTTCCATCGATACTGTAATTTGGAGCGCGCAAATCACCACTTTCAAATGTTGCACCGCAGTCCACCAGACCAAAAAGAGGTTCACCCATGTCCATGCAATGGAATCTGCAACCCAAAGTGATCGAGGATCGCAGTTTCGCCATCATCACCGGAGAAGCCGGGGCGCATAACTGGAACCAGCGTGAATGGTCCGTCATCAAGCGGCTGGTGCACACCAGCGCCGATTTCGATTACGTCAACGACACCATCATCAGCCCCGGGGCCATTGAGGCCGGGGTGGCGGCCATCCGGGCCGGAGTGCCCATCGTCACCGACACCAAAATGGCTCTCTGCGGCATTTCGGCCGCCCGCCTGGCCGCCTACGGCAACCGCCTCGTCTGCCTCATCTCCGACGAACGCACCCAGAAGCGGGCCCGCGAAACCGGCACCACCCGGGCCCTGGCCGCCGTGGACCTGGTATATGACCTGTTCTTCCGCCAGGCCGCGGACGGCGGCATCTGGGTGGTGGGGAACGCGCCCACGGCCCTCTTCCGCCTCCTGGAAAAGCTGGAACAGGAGCCGGACCGGCCTCGCCCCCGGCTGATCGTGGGGCTTCCGGTGGGGTTTGTCAACGCCGCCGAATCCAAGGAAGCCCTGGCCCGCGGCGGCTATCCTTTCATCACCAACCAGGGCCGCAAGGGCGGCTCCAACGTGGCGGCATCGGTAATCAACGCCCTGGCGGAACTGGCCAATGGTCAAGACGTCTCGAACTGACCCGGGGCCGGAACCGGATGAACTGGAAACGCCTCCCGCCGATCCCGCCCGCCTGAGGAGCGGCTTCACCACCGGCACCGCGGCCACGGCCGCGGCCGTGGCCGCGGCCCACATCCTGGCCGGCAAGCCCGGGCCGGACCGGGTGACGGTGCGCCTCCCCGGCGGCCGGGAGTTGACCGTGGCGGTGGCCGAGAGTTCCATCATCAACGCCGACGAGGCCCTGGCCGTGGTGGTCAAGGACGCGGGCGACGATCCGGACGTGACCAACCAGGCGGAAATCGGGGCCGTCGTCCGCCGCATGTCCAAGCCGGGGCTGATTCACCTCATCGGCGGCCGGGGAGTGGGCCGGGTGACCAAGCCCGGCCTGGCCCTCCCGCCCGGCGAATGGGCCATCAATCCCGGGCCGCGGGCCATGATTCACGAAAATCTCGCCCCCTTCCTCGGCACCCGGGCCTTTCCCGGGGCCGAGGTGGAAATTTTTGTGGAACGCGGCGAGGAACTGGCCCAGAAAACCCTGAATCCCCGCCTGGGCATTGTGGGCGGCATTTCCATCCTGGGCACCACCGGGCTGGTGAAACCCTTTTCCCACGAGGCCTACCTGGCCACCATTGAAAGCGCCCTGAACCTGGCCCGGGCCGCCGGTTTGGAAGAGCTGGTCCTGACCACGGGCCGGCAGAGCGAAAAACTGGCCCAGGCCGACCGGCCGGACCTGCCGCCCGAAGCCTTTATCCAGGTCGCCGATTTTTTCGGCGACAGCCTGAAGATGGCCGGGGAACGGCGCCCGGCCGCCGTGGGCCTGGCCGTGTTCTTCGGCAAGGCCGTCAAGCAGGCCGCCGGTCACGCCAACACCCACGCCCACCGCAACGAGCAGGATCCCGCGCTCCTGGCCGACTGGCTGGCCGGGGACGACGAATCCCTGGCCTCCCGGCTGCGGACCGCCCTCACCGCCCGGGCGGCCCTGGAAATTCTGCGCCAGGCCGGCCGGCTGGACCTGGCCGCGGCCGTGGCCGACCGGACCCTGGCGGCGGCCCGCCGCTTCCTCGGCCCGGGCCCCCGGCTGTGGATCACCATTTTTGATTACGACGGCCAGAAACTGGCCGAGCGGAAAGGCGGCTGAGCATGCCCGACGCCCTGCCCCAGATGCCTCTCATCGGTCTGAATCCCAACCCGGACTGGATGCCCCCGGCCGTCCTGCGCCTCATCGGGGAAGCGGAGGTCCTGGCCGGCGGCGAACGCCTGCTGGATCTCTTTCCCGGGCACCCCGGCCGGAAACTGCCGCTGACCACCCCCCTGAACGCCTGGCTCCGGGAGCTGAAAGCGTGCCGGGAAGAAGGCCGGCGGGTGGTGGTCCTGACCAGCGGCGACCCGAACTATTTCGGCCTGGCCAAGCGCCTCCTGGAAATCGCGGGGCCCGAGGGGGTGACCGTGATCCCCTCCACCACCGTGATCCAGGAGGCCTTCGCCCGCCTGAAGGTCAGCTGGGAGCGGGCCACGGTGGTCAGTCTCCACGGCCGCACGGGCCTGGTGGACTTCTGGAGCGCCCTGTACCGGGCCAGCCACCACGCGGGCTCGGGGTACGTGGCCGTCTACACCGATCCGGAAAACACCCCGGCGCTTATTGCCAAACGTTTGTTGGGCCGAGGCCAGCAGAATTGGCGCCTCCACGTCTTCGAGGATCTCGGCAGCCCCGACGAGCGGGTCACCAGTTGGACCCTCTATGAGGCCAAGCTGCGCCGATTTTCCGCCCTCAACCTGGTGGTCCTGGAATGCCTCAAGCGGCCGGCTCCCATTTCCCTGGGCCTGCCCGAAGGCGCCTATGTCCACGAAGCCGGGCTCATCACCAAGCGGGAAGTGCGGGCGGTGACCCTGGGTTTATTGGAAATCCAGCCCTTCCACACCCTGTGGGACCTGGGCGCGGGGAGCGGCTCGGTCTCCATCGAGGCCGCTTATCTCCTGCCCTACGGCTCGGTGTGGGCCGTGGAAAAATCGCCCCTCCGGTCGGAACAGGTCGCGGCCAACCGGGCCTATTTCGGGGCCGCCCAGGTGGAAATCGTGGAGGACGACGCCCTGTCGGCCATCGTCCATCTGCCCCCGCCCGACCGGGTCTTCATCGGCGGCGGCGGGAAAGATCTGGGCGACATCATCCGGGCGGCCCGGGCCAAGCTGAACCCGGACGGCCTGATGGTGGCCAATGTGGTCACCCTGGAAGCCCTTCACCTGGCCACGGAGGCCATGGCCGGCGCCGGCCTGGAGGTCTCCGTGACCCAGCTCCAGGCCGCCCGCTCCGAAACGCTGGCCGACAGTCTCTATCTGAAGCCTCTGAACCAGGTCTGGCTGGTGCGGGGCGCCGTTCGCGGAAGGAACGCTCTATGAACGCCAACCCCATTCTTTTCGTCGGCGCCGGGCCCGGGGATCCGGACCTCATCACCGTGGCCGGGCAGAAAGCCCTGGTCGCGGCCGACCTGGTGGTGCACGCCGGTTCCCTGGTCAATCCCGAAATCCTGTCCTGGTGCCGGCCCGAGGCCCGGCTGGTGGACTCCGCGCCCCTGGCCCTGGGGGAAATCGTGACAACCCTCCTGGACGGGTGGCGCCACGGGCAGAAGGTGGTGCGGCTCCACACGGGCGATCCCTCCATCTACGGGGCCATCCGGGAGCAGATCAACCTCCTGGACCAGCGGGGCGCGCCCTGGCGGGTCATCCCCGGGGTCACCGCGGCCCTGGCCGGGGCGGCCAGCCTGGGCCTGGAATACACCCTGCCCGAAATCACCCAGACCTTCATCATCACCCGGGCCGCCGGCCGCACCCCCGTGCCCGAAGGCGAGGATTTGGCCGCCCTGGCCCAAAGCCGCTCCTCCATGGCCATCTACCTCTCGGCCGGCCAGGGCGAGGCCGTGGGCCGGACCCTGGGCGAGGCCTACGGGCCGGACGCGCCGCTGGCGCTGCTCTACCGGGTCACCTGGCCGGACAGCCGCCTGGTCTGGACCACCTGCCGCGACCTGGCCGCCACCCTGGCCGCAGAAAAGCTCGACCGCCACACCCTGATCCTGGCCGGCCCGGCCGTGGCCGCCCTGCGCACCGGGCGGGAAACCCCGAAATCCAAATTGTATGATTCCGGCTTTGCGCACGGCTACCGCGAAGCGGCCCGCCCGGCCGGGGAAATGGTCGAGGAAGCCCTTGACGAGGCCTGATGCGGACGGCCGCCGGCCCCTGGCCGTCCTGGCCCTGACCCGGGCCGGCGCGGAACTGGCGTTCCGCCTGGCCCGGGACCTGGCCGGAGCGGAAGGGGCCGTTTTTCTGCCGGAACGTTTTTCACCCGAATACGGCCCCCGGGCCGATTATTTCACCAGCCTGGGCCAAGCTTTGGGGGAAAACTTTAACCGTTTCCAGGGCCTGATGGTGATCGGCGCCCTGGGTATGGTGGTGCGCCTCCTCGCCCCCCACCTGGTCAGCAAAAAAGAGGACCCGGCCGTGGTGGTCCTGCCCCAGGACGGCCGTTTCGCGATAAGCGTCCTCTCCGGCCACCTCGGCGGGGGCAACGACCTGGCCCGGCGGGCGGCCGCGGCTTTGGGCGGCCAGGCCGTCATCACCACCGCCACGGACATCGAAGGCCGGCCCGCCCTGGAAATGCTGGCCCGGGATCTCGGCCTGACCATTGAGGATTTCTCCCGCCTCCCGGCCGTGAGCCGGCACTTGGCGGAAGGCGGCCGGGTGGCGGTGCACGATCCCCACGATTTTTTGCGTCCCCATCTGGCCCCCTGGCCCGACGCTTTCGATTTTCCGGCCCGGCCCGAGGACGCCCCGCCGGGCGCCCCCCTGGTCCGGGTGGATTTCCGCGTCCACCCGCTGGACGGCCGGGCCCTGACTCTGCGGCCCCGGGTCCTGGCCCTGGGCCTGGGCTGCCACCGGGGCATCGAGACGGCCGAAGTGGAGGATTTAGTCCGCCGGAGCCTGGCCGAGGCCGGCCTGGCCCCGGCCTCGGTGGCCGTCCTGGCCACGGTGGAGACCCGGGACGGGGAGCCGGCCCTGGTGGAACTGAGCCGCCGTCTGGAAAGGCCCCTGAAAATTTTCACCAAGGCGGAACTGGCCCGGGTCGAGACCCCCAATCCCTCCGCCAAAGTTCTGGAACGAATAGGAGTACCCTCGGTATGCGAAGCGGCGGCAATGCTGGCGGCCAACACGGATCGCCTGATTCTGGGAAAACGAAAAAGCGGCCGGGCCACCCTGGCCGCGGCCCTGAACCTGACCTGAAGCCGGGCGCTCCGGCCGGGGAGGCCGCCGAACCCGGCGAATTCCCCGGCGTGTTCCGGCTGGACGTGGTGGGACTGGGCTCGGGCGGGAAAAAGGGCATCACCCTGGCCGCCCGCAAGAGCCTCCGCTCGGCCGAGGTGGTGTATGGCTACGGCCTGTACCTGGAGCAGGCCCGGCCCTATCTCAAGGGCGCCGAAGAGCACCAGAGCGGCATGACCTCGGAAATGCGGCGGGCCGAGGAGGCCATTGACAGCGCCCTGGCCGGCCGGCGCACGGCCGTGGTCTCCGGCGGGGACGCGGGGGTCTACGCCATGGCCGGGGCCATCTTCGAAGTGGCCGCGGCCCGGGGCCTGAGCCTGGGCCGGGAGCCGGGCCAGCTGCGCCTCAAGGTGCTGGCCGGGGTGCCGGCTTTGGTCGCCGGGGCGGCCCTTCTGGGCGCGCCGCTGACCCACGATTTCTGCGCCATCTCCCTCTCCGACCGGCTGACGCCCTGGGAGGTGATTGAAAAGCGGCTCTCCCTGGCCGCCCAGGCCGATTTCGTCATCGCCCTCTACAACCCGAAAAGCAAAGGCCGCGACTGGCAGCTGGAACGGGCCGTGGAACTCCTCCTGGCCCACCAGCCCCCGGAAATCCCGGCAGGCGTGGTCAGTAAGGCCGGCCGGGCCGGCCAGGAGACGAGCCTGACCACCCTGGCCCAACTGCCCGGGGCCCCCATCGACATGCAGACCGTGGTCATCATCGGCAACCGCAGCACCTTCGTCTATCAGGGTCACATGGTCACTCCCCGGGGTTATGTCAACAAATACGGCGCCGAAGGCGGCCGCCGCAAGGCCGGGCGGCGCAAAAAGTCGGCGGGTGAATAATTTGGGCGGGGGGACGGTCATGAAGAAAACGGCGGCGACCTTTCTGGTGCTGATGCTGTGGGCGACTTCGGCCCTGGCTTTGACCCGCGCGGAAACAGGGGCCCCCGAGGCGCTGTCCGCCTGGGGCCCCTGGGTGCTCCACGGCCACGAGGAACAGTATCTCTGCCCGGCCGACCCGGGCCGGGGAGGCCTCCGCTGCGTCTGGCCCGTGACCCTGAGCCTGGACCTGTCCGACCAGGGGGGCCGCTTTTCTCTCGTGCTGGAACGGAAGACCGAAGGCGCCGTCCCCCTGCCCGGCGGCTCCGGGGCCTGGCCGGAAACGGTGACCGACGCGGCCGGGAACCCCGTGCCCGTCCTGGGCCGGGACCGCCCCCAGGCCTGGCTGCCGGCCGGCCGCCAGACCCTGACCGGGTTTTTTCGCTGGGACCGCCTGCCTGAAACCCTGACCGTGCCCTCGGGCTTTATCCTCGCCCTCACGGTGGACGGCCGGGTTCTGGACTTTCCGGGCCAGGAAGTGGACTACGCCGCGGGCCAGACCCGGCTGTGGCTGAAGCCCAAGGGAGATCAGCCCGAAACCGCCCTGGCGGAGAACGCCGCGGACCGCCTGGTGGTGAGCGTCAGCCGCCTGGTAGCGGACACCCAGCCCATGACGATCACCACCCACCTCAAGCTGGTGGTCAGCGGCCGCCCCCGGGAAGCGCTCCTTCCCGACCTTCTGCTGCCCGAAACCCGGGCCACGTTCCTCTCGTCGCCGCTGCCGGCCCGCCTGGTGGCGGACGGTCTGCGGGTCCGGGTCAAACCCGGGGTGTATGAAATTCTGCTGGACAGCCGGTCCCTGAACCGCTCCGAAAAACTGGGCCCGGTGCCGGAGCGCCCGGCCCCCGACGGCCGGACCGCCGCGCCCTCCGATCCGGTCTTCCTGGCCCCGGAATACTGGGCCTGGCAGGCCCGGCCCGAACTGCGGCTGGCGGAGGTGGCGGGCGCGGAACAGGTCGATCCCTCCCAGGCCGACCTCAATCCGGCCTGGCGGAATTTTCCGATCTACGCCTTGGACCCGGGCGCGGAACTGGTTTTCACCACCATCCGCCGGGGCGACCCCGAACCGCCGCCGGACCAGCTGCGGCTCGACCGCCAATGCTGGCTGGACTATGACGGAAGCGGCCTCAGCTGCCGCGACCGGGTCAGCGGCGCCCTTTCCCGGCAGTGGCACCTCAACACCACCCCGCCCTTCACCCTGGCCCAGGCCAGCCTCGGCGGCCAGCCCCAGGTCATCACCTGGCAGACCGATTCCCGGGGGCGGCCGGCCCCGGGCCTCCAGCTTCGCGAAGGCCGGGTGGACCTTCAGGCCGACCTGCGCCTGGACGATTTTCAGGGCGCGCTCCCGGCCTCGGGCTGGGACCACCAGTTGGAAACCGAAGGCCAACGGCTGAACCTGCCGCCGGGCTACCACCTGTTCCACGTCTCGGGGGCCGAAGCCCGCGCCGGCGGCCAGGCCGGCAGTTGGACCGGGGCCTGGGGCACCCTCGATTTTTTCGTGGTCCTCATCATCACCATCGCCGTGTGGAAGCTGTACGGCCTGGGCTACGGTCTCCTGGCCTTCCTGGCCCTGGCCCTGAGCTATCAGGAGCCCCTGGCCCCCCGGCTGGTTTTTCTGCATCTCCTGGCCGGCGCGGCCCTCCTGCGTCTTCTCCCGAACGCCGGCCCCCTGCGGACCCTGGTCCGGCTGTGGCGCCTGGCCGCCAGCCTGGTCCTGGTGGTCCTGGCCGCTCTTTTCCTCATCAACCAGGCTCGGGTGGCCCTGCACCCGCAATTGGAAAACCCGAACTACTGGCCCGGCCAACCCATCTGGGATATGGGCGGCGGCTATCAGGCGGACTATTATGAGAACCGGCGGCAATACGCGGCCTACGAGGACACCGCCGCCGCCGAGGACGGGGAATATTTCGCCGAAGCCGATCAGGCCCTTCCCGAGGTGGCCCAAGAGATGAATGTGATGGCCGAGCCTCCGGCTCCGGCGGCCGCGCCCCGGCCGGCCGAGGCCCCGGCCGCCGGCTTCTCCCGAAGCAAGACGGTTTCTTCTCTCGGCGGGGGGGGGGGGGGCCCCCGCCCCGCCGCCCCCGGCGGGGGGGCCACACACCCCCCGAGACACCACGCCACCACCCC
>JAVBQN010000012.1:0-33162 GCA_031549025.1 Candidatus Adiutrix sp.
GCCAGCTCTTCAAGACGCTTGCGCAGGGTTTCGTAAGAAAATTCGAGAGTCTCGAATATTTCTTCGTCAGGTTGAAAACGCACGGTGGTGCCGTGGTTTTCCGAATCCCCGATCATCTGCAAGGGTTCTTGGACGATGCCCCGGGCGAAACGCATTCTGTAGCGGTGCCCGTCGCGGCGGATGATAACCTCAAGGCTTTGCGAGAGGGCGTTGACGCAGGATACCCCGACGCCGTGCAGCCCCCCGGACACTTTATAGCTTGAGTTGTCGAACTTGCCGCCCGCGTGGAGCTTGGTCATGACCACCTGCACCCCGGGCACCTTTTCGGTGGGGTGGATGTCCACGGGGATGCCGCGCCCGTTGTCCTTGACCCGCACGGTCCCGGCCGCGGTGACGGTCACCTCGATGCGGTCGCAGAAGCCGGCCATGGCCTCGTCGATGGCGTTGTCGACCACCTCGTAGACCAGGTGGTGCAGGCCCTGGGAGGAGACGCTGCCGATATACATGGACGGCCGCTTGCGGACGGCCGAAAGCCCTTCCAGAATCTGGATATGATCGGAACCGTAGTCGTCGATTTTCACGGAATTGGTAACCATCAAGACCTCGTGACCCCCGAAAGGCGGGCCGGTTGTTGCTGAATCAGGGTACTCTTAGAACGTCGTATCCCGCGCCCCTCTTTTCGGGCGCGGGATAGGACGGGGTGAAAAGGCATGCCCAGGCGGCCGCTAAATCTTCATCGACATGATGACCCCGTTGTAGCCCGGGTCTTCGGCGGCCGTGATGAGGGCCGGGTTCGAGGCTTCGTGGAAGCTGATCCGGATTTTTTCGCTGGCCAGGGCGGTCAGCACCTCGATGAAGAAACGGGGGTTGAAGCCCGATTCCAGGGCCGAACCCTCGTATTCCACGGCCAGGCTCTCCTCGGCCTTGCCCAGTTCCGGGGTCATGGAGGAAATGGTCAAAAGGCCCGGCTCCATCTTGAACTTCACGGCCTTGTAGTCGTCGGAGCTCATGGTGGCGATGCGTTTCAACGCTTCCAGGAGCTCCTTGCGGCCGGCCCCGAGGTGCTTGTCGTTGTTCTTGGGGATGACCAGGTTGTAGTCGGGGAAGCGGCCGTCCAGAAGGCGCATGACCAGGACGGAGGCCGCGGTGCGGGCCACCAGGCTGTTGGCGGTCACCCCCAGCTTGATCGTTTCGGAACCGTCGGCCAGGCGCCGCAGTTCGCTCACGCCTTTTTTGGAAATCAGGACGCCCTTGGGCAGTTCCAGCTCGGCCAGGTTGGGCGCGGCCAGGCCCGCCAGGTTCAGGCGGTGGCCGTCGGTGGAGACGAAGCGCAGGACTGTCCGGCCTTCCTCATCCTCCACTTTTTCCACATAGACGCCGGAGAGGTTGTAGCGGGTTTCCTCCATGGCCACGGAAAAGATGGTCTTGTCGATGACCGCGGCCAGGGCCGGGCCCTCGATGTCGATGTAGCCGAGATCGTCCACGGGCGGCATCTGGGGAAAGTCGGCCGGGGACAGGCCGTACATCTGGGTGCTGAACTGGCCGGCGGCCAGGCCCAGGGTGAAGTTGTCGGCCTCGCGGAGGCTCACCTCGTCGGCGGCCAGGAGGCGCACCACCTCGTTGAGCTTCTTGGCCGGGACCGTCAGGCGGCCGGGGGTGACGATTTCCGCGGGAAACGAGCCCTGGAAGCTGATTTCCATGTCGGTGGCGGTGAGTTTCAATTCGCCGTTTTCCGCGTCCAGGAGGATGTTGGAAAGGATGGGCATGGAACTGCGTTTTTCGGCGATGGCGCTGGTCTGCCCCACGCCTCTGGCCAGGTCGTCCTTTTTAATTTTGAGCTCCAGCATGGGTCCGGCCCCTCCTTGCTCCTTACTAAATGTTGGGTGCGCTTCAGACGCTTTCATCAACATATAAGTATATCACACTTGTCCTCAATCTTCAAAAAAAAACGCGCCGCCCGGAAAAGACGCGTACAGCGGCGCGGCGTTAGGGCGGCGGAAAAAGGCGAGGCCTCGAATGGATTTCCCCGTTCGAGGCCTTGCGGTTATGTTCATTTCTCCTTGAACAAGAAATAGTGTATCATAAACGAATACAACTTGTCAAGAAACGCCTCCCGCATTTCATCCGGGCTTCCGGGCATTTCCAAGCTGGTCAACGGCCCGAGCGGACCGTCACTCCACCCCCAGGCGCGGGCAGAAAGCCCTCAGGGGACACTGGCCGCACAGCGGCCGCCGGGCCCGGCAAAGGGCCCGGCCGTGATGGATGGCCTGGTGGGAGAAGAGAGTCCACTTTTCGCGGGGAATCACGGCGGCCAGGTCGGTCTCGACCTTTTCCGGGTCCTGGTTGGGGCTGAGGCCCAGGCGGCGGCTGACCCGGCCGAGGTGGGTGTCCACGGTCAGGCCCGGCACGCCGAAAGCGTTGCCGAGCACCACGTTGGCCGTCTTGCGGCCCACCCCGGGCAGGCGCACCAGTTCCTCCAGGGTCCGGGGCACCTGGCCGCCGTGCTCCTGCACCAGTTTTTCGCTCAGGCCCAACAGGCTCTTGGCCTTGTGGTGGTAGAAGCCGCAGGGTTTAATGAGGGCTTCCAACTCTTCGGGGTCGGCCTGGGCCAGGCTGGCCGGGTCCGGATAGCGCCGGAAGAGGGCCGGAGTGGTGCGGTTGACCCGTTCGTCGGTGCACTGGGCCGAGAGCACGGTGGCCGCCAGAAGCTGGAAGGGGCCGGCGAACTCCAGGCTGCACCGGGCCTCGGGATACAGCTCGTCGAAGGCGGCCAGGATTTTCTTGACGCGGGCCTTGGCGGGCTTCGGGGCGGTGGCGGGCTTCGGATCGGGCGGGATCATGGCTGGGAGGCGCCCGGGCCTTCGAACACGATGCGGTGGTCCACCAGGTTCATGCCGCGAATGCGTCCGGTGATGATTTTCTGTTCGCCGAAGATGCTCGTCAGCCGCCAGGATTCCGGCCCCTCGGGGACCACCTGGTCCACGGCCTCCATGATCAGGCTTTCGTCCTCGCCGTCATTTCCGATCAGATAGACATTGGCTTCACACATATTCACATCTCCATAACATGGCACACGGTTACGCGCCCCGGTCCGCCGCCAACAGGGCCAACTGGCGGACGGCCTCGGCCACCAGGTGGGGCAGGGGTTCGCTCACGAAGCCGGCCAGGGTCACCCCCTCCTGGGACAGGGGGATGAGAATCTTGGGGGCGGCCGCACTGCTGACCGCCTCGGCCAGCCCGGGGCTGATTTCGCCCATCATGGCGTTGGCCCAGGTCACGGCGATGGGGCCCAGGATGGCGTCCACCTTGGGCAGGCACACCCGCACCGCGTTTTCGCCCGTGGCCCCCCGGTTGGCCTTGGCCTTCATCATGGCCGCGGTGGCCGTTGAGTTGGTGCCCAGGGCCCAGACCTCCACCGCCTCGCCGAAGTGCTGGCGCAGTTCTTTGATGAGGGCCGCCCCGAAGCCGCCGCCCTGGCCGTCGATGACGGCCACCACGGGCCGCCGCACGGGCCGGTGCCCCCGGACCCACGGGCCGCCGCCGGGCTTTTGCATTTCTTCGCTCATTAATCTTTCACCGTTTTGGAGAGGTCGGGAAATGTTTCCGGCCGGCGGCGGTCCACGTACTTGTCCTCGCCGTGGCGGCGGGTGACGTTCTCGAAGAGGCCGTCGTCGACCCGCACCAGCTTGGTAAAACCCATGTCCCGCAGTTCGCAGTTGAATTTCTTGGTTTTGATCGCCGCCGGGGCCAGGCCTCGTTCCACGGGCCGGCCGCAGTGGGGGCAGCGGGAGAGCGGCAGGTCCCGGGATATCTGTTCCCATTCAAAATCGCCGCCCGTGGGGCAGGAGGGGTTCTCTTCAAGGTGGCGATAGGCGTAGACAGGTGACATGAAACCGATCCGAAGCGTTGTCATTGGCCGATATATTTTATATAATCGGAAAACTTACCATACCATAATTCCGCCCCGGAGGGAACATGTCCGTCAGAATCGCCCTTATCGTCTCCGCGCCGCTGGAACTGACCCTCACCGCCGGCCAGGTGGAGCTGGATCCCCAATCCCCGGCGCCGCCCCCGGACGACGCCCCCTTCCTCAACGTCGGCCGCCACGCCGGGGATGAAGTGCATGTCAGCGGGCCCCTTATCGGCGACCCCGGCCTGGTCGGGGCCAGCCTCTCGGTGTCCTGGTATTTCCCCGACGAGGAAAGCCCGGACCTGGCCCGGACCGTGGACCTCGGCGAGGCCCGGGTGTTCGTCGCCACCCTCCCCCGCCGGCGGGCCGAGGCCGGGTGGCGGTGGCGCCACCTCCTGGAAACCCGCCGCTCCTACCGGGAGGTGTATTATTTCGGGGGCGGCTTTCAGCCGCCTTTCAGGGCCTCGGATATCGTGATCCGCATCGAGTCGCTCATCAATTACAACTACGACGGCCACGTAATGTCGCGGCTGGAATGGGGCGGTCGGCCGGCCTCCCATGTCGAAGGGGAATGGAGATTCCCCGCCGTGGAGTCGGAAGGCTTTTTGGAAGATTGAAGCATAAGGCGCTTTGCGTTTTGGAGAATACCGGGAACGGCGCCCAAAGGGCGCCGTTCCGGTTGGGACGCTGTCCCAAGCCCCGCCAGAGGCGGGGTGGAGGGGCGGAGCCCCACTGCTTTAAATGCCCTTCACTTCGCTCTTCTTCACGCGGCCACGAGCGCGGCCTGGGCCGCCGCCTCATACTCTTCCCGCAATAAACCGACGAGTTTTTTGACCGAGACGATGTCGCGCACTTTGGAGACGTTGGCCCCGGCGAAGGCGAAGCCGCGGTCCAGAAGGCCTTTCTGGGCGTTGACCAGGGCCAGGCTGATGCAGTAGGGCGCGGTCTTCGAGTCGCAGGGCTTGAGGCACTGGTAGATGCAGTGGGGCGGCCGTTTGAGGCCGTTTTCCATATCCACCAGGAACTGGGAGCGGATGGCCCGGCCGGGCATTCCCACCGGGCTGTGGATGATCATCTGGTCGGCGGCGGTGGCGTCCAGGAAGGCCTTTTTGAAGGTCAGGGAGGCGTCGCATTCCCAGGTGGCCACGAAGCGGGTGCCCATCTGGACGCCGGCCGCGCCCAGCTTGAGGATGTTGTAGATGTCCGCGCCCGTGAATACGCCGCCCCCGGCGATGACCGGGATGGCCCGGCCGACCTTGTCCTCGAAGGGTTTCACGGCCTCCACCACCTGGGGGAGGATGATTTCCAGGCGATGGTCGGGGCTGTCGATCTCGGCGCGTTTGAAGCCCAGGTGACCGCCGGCCTTGGGGCCTTCCACCACCACCAGGTCCGGAGCCTGGTTGTAGTTGGATATCCACTTCTTGGCGATCAGGCTGAGTCCCCGGGCCGAGGAGACGATGGGGGCCAGCTTGGTGTGGATTTCCTCCTGGGCCTTTTCGGCCGCCTCGCGGAGGTAGGAGGGGAGATCCAGCGGCAGGCCCGCGCCGGAGAAGATCACATCGATCTTTTCGGCCAGGGCCGTGCGCACCAGAACCGCGAAGTTGCTGAGGGCCACCATGATATTCACGCCCAACAGGCCCGGGGCGTCGGAGCTCTTTTCCCGGGCCTGGCGGATTTCGTCGGCCAGGGCCCGGCTGTCGGCCCCTTCCGGGTCCTTGGCGATGTTCTTATCCTTAAAGCCGATGAGCGCGCCGGCGATGACGCCGATGCCCCCTTCGCTGGCCACGGCCGAGGCCAGGTTGTGCAGGGAAACGCCGATGCCCATGCCGCCCTGGACAATGGGCAGCGGCACGGTTTTATCGCCGATGGTGAGTGAAGGGAGGGTCGTCATGAGACATTTCCTTGTCCGGCTCCGAAGGGAGGCCGGGAGCGTTCGCGAATAAGGGCGGGATTCAGGCATCCAGGCTTAGTCGGCTTTGGGGGTGTCGGTACATGGCGGGGCGATCGGCCGGCGCAAGGCCGGAAACCGGTATGGCCGCCTCGGCAGTTATCAGTGGTTTTGACAGGCCTCCAGGGCTTGGAAGCCGGCGAACAGAAGGTTCCGTTCGTCGGCGGCGATGGCGGTGCGGGTATCGTCGGCCGGGTCGTCCTCGGTCCCGGGGCCGGCGGTGAAATCCAAATTCTCGTCGCCCAGGGCGGCACGGGCCTGGGCCAGCAGTTCCTCGCCGCGCCGGCCTTCCCAGGGGCGGGCCAGGGCCCGGCCGAAGCGGACCGGCCGCCCGGCCAGAGAGGAATCGCGGCGGAGGCCGTCAAAAAGGGAGGCCAGCCAGCGCCGGCAGCGCGAGGCGTCGGCGTCGGGCAGGAGCACCAGGGCCCGGCCGCGGTCCATCCGGGCGGCCGTGTCGATCCCCCGGAGGGTGGAACGGAGGAGGCGGCCGAAGGCGGCCCAGCCCCCGGCCCGGTCCAGGTCGGCCGGCGGCTCCAGCACGACCAGGCTCAGGGGCCGCTCCCAGCGGTCCAGCCAGGCCAGTTCCCGGGCCAGGACGGCATGGAAGTGCTCCAGGGTGTACAGGCCGCTGGGCTGGTCGAGGCAGGCGGCCTCGGGCGCGGGTTGCTGGGAATCGTTCAACGCAAAAACCTCGGGGCCGGCCGGAGCCGGCGTCAAATCACGTCCATGATGCCCTGGGGAATTCTCTTCAGGGAGATGACCTTGTCCACGCAGCCGGTCTTGATGGCCTCCTTGGGCATGCCGAAGACCACGCAGGATTCCTCGTCCTGGGCGATGGTTTTGGCCCCGGCCTCCTTCATGGCCTTGATGCCCGCGGCCCCGTCGGAGCCCATGCCGGTGAGGACGACCCCCACGGCGTTGCCCCCGGCGTACTTGGCCACGGAGTTGAACAGCACGTCCACGGCCGGCCGCTGGTGGTGGACCATGGGCCCGGTCTTCACCTCCACATAGTAACGGGCGCCGCTGCGCTTCAAGAGCATGTGGAAATTCCCGGGGGCGATCAGGCAGGTGCCCGGCACCACCGAGTCGTTGTCCTCGCCCTCTTTGACCCGGATGTGGCAGAGGTTGTTGAGGCGCTCGGCAAAGGTGCGGGTGAAGTTGGCCGGCATGTGCTGGGCGATGACGATGCCGGGGCTGCCCGGGGGCATCTGGGTGAGGATCTGGGTCAGGGCCTCGGTGCCGCCGGTGGAGGAGCCGATGGCGATGACCTTGTTGGTGGTCTGGGTGATGGCCCCGGTGCGCATGCTGGCCGGGCAGGCGCTTTTGGCCGGGGGCACGCGCTTGAGGAACCGGGCCTTGGACGCGGCCCGGATCTTGTCGGCCAGTTGGGCCCCCATCTCGCCCACGGAAAAGGAGCCGCCCGGCTTGGCCAGCACTTCCACGGCCCCGTTTTCCAGGGCCTCCATAGCCATGGTGCTGCCCTTGGGGGTGAGGGAACTGACGATGATGACCGGCAGCGGATGGTGGGCCATGATTTTTTTCAGGAAGGTGATGCCGTCCATCCGGGGCATTTCGATGTCCAGGGTGATGACGTCGGGCTTCAATTCCAGGATTTTGTCCCGGGCCACGAAGGGGTCGGGCGCGGAGCCCACCACCTCGATGTCCGGGGCTTTGCCGAGTTCCTCGGTGAATATTTTGCGGACGATGGCCGAATCGTCGACTATCAGAACTTTGATCACGGTACAGTCCTCGCTGCTTTCCTATTCTTTAAGATAGATGCAAGGGGCCACGTATTTGAACGGGTGCTTGAAACCCGACAGGCTTTCGGAATGGCCGATGAACAGGTAGCCCCCGGGGGCCAGGATCTTGTAGTACTTGTCCACCAGCTTGGCGATGGTTTCCTTGTCGAAATAGATCATGACGTTGCGGCAGAAGATCAGGTCCAGGGGGCCCTTGAAGGGCAAGGGATCCATGAGGTTGAAGCGCCGGAAGGCGATCAGGCTCCGCAACTGGTCCGAGACTTTGTACATCTTCTCGCCCCGCTCGGTATCCACGCGGGTGAAGTGCTTGGACAGAATCGAGGGGGGGATGTTCTTGACCCGCTCGGGCCCGTACAGGCCCTGCTTGGCCATGTTCAGCACCTTGGTGGAAATGTCCGTGCCCAGAATCTTGAAATCCCCGCCCTGGCCGAAATAGGGATTTTTTTCCAGAACCACCATGGCGATGGTATACGGTTCCTCCCCGGAGGAGCAGGCCGCGCTCCAGATGCGCAGCCGGCGGTCGTTTTTGGGCTTCAGGCGCTTTTCCAGCTCCGGCAGCATGACGTTGGCCATGAACTGGAAGTGTTGGGGCTCGCGGAAAAAACTGGTGAGGTTGGTGGCCAGGGCGTCGAGGAGGAAGACGATCTCCTCACCGGTCTGGTCGCCCATGACGTATTGGAAATATTGCTTAAAATCGTTGAATTTCAAGGACCGCATGCGCTTGGAGAGGCGCGTGCGCATCAGTTCCTTTTTCCCGTCCATCAGGTTGATGCCGGCGGTCTGGTGAACGAAGGCGGCGATTTCCTGGTAATCGCGGTCGCTCAGTTCCATATTGAAATCGCTCGGGGCGGCGAAGGCGGACATAGTTGGGTAAACCTCAAAATCGCTCGAAATATCGCTCGAAGTATCGAATGTCCCGCTGGGCGGGGGCGGCCCGGTCAGCCGCCGAACGTCAGTTCCTCGTCGGTGAGGATCAGGTCGATGTCCAGGATGATGATGACCCGGTCCTTGGTTTTGGCCATGCCCCGGATGTATTCGCTCCGCAGCCGGACCCCGAAGTTGGGGGCGGGCTCGATATTTTCGGCCGGGACGTTGATGACCTCGGAGACGGTATCGACCACGATGCCCATCTGCACCTGGCCGTGGATGGACTTGAACTCGATCACGATGATGGAGGTGCGTTCGTCGTATTCCGACTCGGCCAGGCCGAACTTCAGCCGAAGGTCGATGACCGGCACCACCTTCCCCCGCAGGTTGATGAGGCCCTTCATGAAACGCGGGGTCTGGGGGACGGCCGTGATGTCCATCATGCCGTTGATTTCCCGGACTTTGAGGATGTCCACGCCGTAGTATTCCCCGTCCAGTTCGAACTGGAGGAATTTGTTTTCCTGGTCCATCACCGCGTTCAGACCGGAATTCCGCTGCCGGTTCGCGTCCTTGGCCATTGACGTCTCCTTCGGGCCGGCCGGCCCTCAATGCCTTAAAATAACCACCCCGGCGGGGAAAATCCAGGGGGAAAACCTCAGCCGCCCCAGGCGGGGTCATCCATGCCCCAGTCCTCGGCGGCCGCGCCGCCGCCGCTTCCTCCTCCGCCGAAATTCAGGGGACCGCCGGCGAGGCCCGACAGCTTGAACAGGCCCCCCACGTCCAAAATCAGGCCCACCCGGCCGTCGCCGAGAATGGTGCCGCCGGCCAGGGCCCGCACGTGGTTGAGGCGCTCGCCGAGGGACTTGATGACCACTTCCTGCTTGCCCAAGACCTCGTCCACCAGCAGGCACCGGGTCTCGCCCTCGTTTTCCACCACCACCACCAGGGCCTCTTCGGGGCTGTTCAAGGCCCCTTCGGCACCGACGATGCGGTCCAGGCGGATCAGGGGCATCAGGCGCTCCCGCACCCGCATCATCTCGCCCTGGTTCCGGACCGTGAAATAGTCCGCGGCCGGCGGCCGGAAGGATTCCACGATGGAGATGGTCGGCAGGATGTAACGGTGCGCCCCCACCCGCACGATCATGCCGTCGATGATGGCCAGGGTCAGCGGCAGGCGTATCGTCATCGTCGAGCCGCGCCCCGGGCTGGAGGTGAAATCCACCTTGCCCCGCAGCTTTTCGATGGATTTCTTCACCACGTCGGTGCCCACGCCCCGGCCGGAAATGTCGGAGATGTGGTCGGCCGTGGAAAAGCCGGGCTGAAAGATCAGGGCGTGGACGGCCGCGTCGCTCAGGACTTCACCCGGCGAGACCAGGCCTCTTTCCACGGCTTTTTTAAGTGCCTTTTCCTTATCCAGGCCCCGGCCGTCGTCAAAGAGCTCGATGACCACGTTCCCGCCCTGGTGGTAGGCTTTCAGGCGCACCAGGCCCTGGGGGGGCTTGCCCCGGGCCCGGCGCTCGTCGGGCGTTTCCAGGCCGTGGTCGAGGGCGTTGCGGACCAGGTGGACCAGGGGGTCGTAGATGGACTCGACCATGTTGCGGTCGATTTCGGTGTCGCTCCCCACGGTTTCGAAGCGGACGTCCTTTTCGAACTTGTGGGCCAGGTCGCGCACCAGGCGGTTCATCTTCTGGAAGGTCTGGCGGATCTGGACCATGCGCAGGCTCATGGCGTTGCGCTGAAGTTCCGAGGTGATGCGGCCGACCTGGGCCAGGTCCTTGTTGATCTTCTGTTCCTTCAGGGCGCCAATGGACTCGTTGGCCGTGATCAGGGACTGGGCGATGACCAGTTCGCCCACCAGATCGATCAGGCCGTCGAGCTTCAGGGTCTCGACCTTCACGGTCTGGGCCTGGGCCGGGCCGGAGGCCGCGCCCTCGCTCTGCTTCTGCTCCCGGAGGGCGACGGCCACCTTTTCCGGGGCCCCGATCTTGGACTTGACCAGGAACTCGCCCAGCTTGGTCTCCCGCTGCTCGGCCTGACTCCGGATGGCCTTGTCGACCTCCTCGTATTCGATCCGGCCCATCTCCACCAGAATTTCGCCCAGTTTCTTGCCCGGCGACTTTTTCTGGAGCCCCAGGGCCTCTTCCACGTCTTCGGGGGTGACCAGCTTTTCGGCGATGAGGATGTCGCCCAGGGTGACCTTGCGGGCGTTCTGCTGGGCCTCGATGAGGCCGCCGAGGTCGCCTTCGGAGATGAGGCCCTTTTCCACCAGAATTTCGCCGATCTTCTTGGGCTTGGCCGGGGCCCGGGCGCCGATGGTCTCTTCCGGCTCGGCCCCCCGCACCGGCAGGACCCCCTGGCGGGCCAGCCACAGTTCGTCGGTGAAATGGTCCAGCTCGCCCGGTTGGAAGGTTCCGGGGGCCACCCGCCAGGCCCGGCCGTCCGGGGCCGGTTCCAGGCCCCGGAAGCCTTTGAGGAGGTGGTCGCCGGCCTTCAGGAGGATGTCGGTGATGGCTGTGGAGTAGGGCACGTGATCGGCGGCCACGTATTCCACCAGGTCGCCGGCGTTGTAGGCCAACTGGGCCGGTTCCTCCAGGTTCAGGAGGCCCGCGACACCGAGAAGATTCTTGAAATTGCGGGTCAGTTCGCCCAGGGCGGCCTGAGGGTCGCTCTTCTGTTCGATGGCCACCAGCATGACTTGGATGGCCTCCACCTCGGCGGCGAATTCGCTCTGAAAGCCGGCCAGGTCGTCGGGAAAGGTTTCTTCGACACCGGACGCGGCCTCCCCGGCGCCGGCGAAAAACACGGCCGGGTCTTCCCCGGCCAGGGGGCGTCTCGCTTCCGGCACCGGCCAGGGGGGCGGCTCGTCGGCGATGGCCAGTTCGACGAGGCCGGGGCCTTCGATGACTTCCGGCTCGCCGCCTTCGTCCCAGGCTTCGGGGAGGGGGCGGTCCGGCCCGGCCGGGGGCCAGTCCCCGGCCTCCGGATCGCCCAGAAAGCCTTTCAGGGTGGCCAGGCCGGAGAGGGCGGCGGCCCAGGCGTCCACGTCGCCCTTGAAGGGGGCCTTCACCGGCAGGGACCGGGCCAGGTCCTGAAGCATGGTCAGGCCGTCGCCGACCAGGGAAACGGCCTCGTCCACCTCGGATATCTGGCCCCGGATGACGGCTTCGAGGCTTTCCCGGATGCCGTCGAGGAGGCGGCCGGGCAGGTCCGACTCCAGGGGGGCGAAGGCCTCGGCCAGGGGCTCTATTTTACCGAGAATATCGCTGATCTCCACCAGATTGTCGGTGGAGATCATCATCAGGTCCAGGCCCACGGTGTTGAGCAGTTCTTCGACTTTTTCCAGATCGAATGCCACCTTGGGTTCGCCTTTCATCCTGATTGAACTCGGCCAGGACCACAAGCCGGTCGGGCAATAATGAAGCCGCGTGAACTCGGCCCGAGCCGCGCGTCCGGCCGGGCAATAATGAAACCGCTCAGGCGGCCGCCCCGTCCGAGGCCGGGTCGGGCCGGCCGGAGCGCAACATCCGCTGCCAGCGGCGCAGACGTTCGCGTTCGTTGACCATGAACCGGACCACCGCGCCGAAGTATTCCGGCCGCCGGGGAAAGTAGTCGGCCGCGCCGCCGGCCAGGGTGTCGACGAGGTCCAGGCGGCCGGGCTGGGAGCTCAGGGCCACCAGGCGGGCCAGAGGGCAGCGTTTCAGGACTTCCCGGCCCAGGCCGTGTTCCACCAGGAGCGAGCCCTCGGCCAGCAGGAATTCGGTGCCGGCGTTTTTCAGATGGGACAGGGCCCCGGCGGTGTTCTCCGCCCGGACCACCTCAAACTGTTCCCTGGCCAGAAGTTCGATGAGCGGCCCAAGGACCTCCAGGTCCCGGCCAACCACGATAACCCGCATAGGACCCCTCCGGACCGCGCCGCCCTTGGCGCGATGTGGGCTTTAGCCGGCGCCGGGCCGACCCTTGGGCAATCCACTACATCAAATTACCTTAACACGTCAAGTCCGGTTTGTAAATAGCGGGAAAACATTGAGGAAGGGGGCGGCTGGCTAGTATTCGCACCGGCGGCAGTCGGGAGGATGTTCCGAAGCCGGTCCGGCGAGGCGGCGGCGGAGGGCGGTCAGTTCCGGGGAGCGCCAGATGTCGGCCAGGGCGGTCCCGGCGGCGTTCCAGGGCAGGAGCGATTCGCCGTACCACGAGCAGCAGGGCCAGACCCGGCCGTTGTGATCCACAGCCAGCCGCTGCCAGGGCTGGCCGCAGGAGGGGGCCAGGGACCGGCCCGGCGTTGCCGGCCGGGGGAGGGCGGAGCCGGGGAACCAGATGGGCTCCTGAATGGAGACCAGGTCGGCCCGGCCTTGCCAGCGGCGGAGGAAATCGTCCAGTTCGCCCTGGTTGGTTTCCAGGCGCAGGAAGCTGAGGCGCAGAAGGGGCGTTTCGGCGCCGGCCTTGTGCCGGGTTTCCAGAAACAGGTCGATGAGCCGTTCCAGGCTTTCCAGCCGGCCGCCCCGGATGGCCCGGTAGGTCTCGGGCCGCGCCGCGTCCACGGAAATTTCCAGCCGGGTCAGGGGGCCGTCCACCAGGGCCTCGATGACGGCCGGGGTCAGCAAAAGGCCGTTGGTGCCCAGGCGGATGTCCATCAGGCCGGCCCGTCCGGCCCGCCCGATCCACTCGGCCGCCCGGGGGTTGAGGAGCGGCTCGCTCCCCAGGCCCAGGGTCAGGGCCGGGAGGCGGTGCTCGGCCGCCTGGTCCATGAGCCGCCCGAAGAGCCCGGCGGACATGAGGCGCACGGCGCCCGCCCCGGGCCGGCCCGGGAGCGGGCACATCAGGCAGCGGAGCTGGCAGCCGGAGTTGACGGCCAGATCGAGGCTGAGGGGGAAATCGCCGGGCGCGCCGCGCTCCGAGGTCTCGCGCCAGCGGCGGCGGTAGTCGAGGAAGCGCTCGCCGAAGCGCCTGGTCAGGAGCTCGTAATAGCGGTCCTCGGTCTGATACCAGGCCACCTGGCCGGTGGGGTCGCGGTGGATTTCCCGCAAATCCCCGGCCGTCCCTTTGGTTTCGGGCGGTCCGCTCATTTGATGCTGATGGTGATCTGGGAGCCCGCGCCCGCGCCGCCCGCGCCTTCCACCAGCACTTTTTCGCCGGGCAGGTGGCGGGCCACGGCCTGGGCCTGGGAGTAATAGCCGGGGCGGTAGGTGATGACCGTCTGGCCGCCGGCACCGCCGCGCCTCTTTTTGGGGGCGGTCACCGACACCACCCGATAGCCCATGCGGGACAGGACCGAACGGTAGGTGTCGCCCACCTCGGACCGCCCGGTCTCGTTGACGATGGCCAGACCCGCCGTGACCGCGCTCTCGCCGCCGTCGCTTTTGGCGGCCGGGCGTTTCTTTTTGGCGGGTTTGGGCGCGGCTTTGGGCTTGGGCGCGGACTGGGCGTCGATTTCGGTTTCGGGCTGGGGCACGGGCTTGGCCGCGGCCTTGGTTTCAGGCTGGGCGGCCGGCTTGGCCGCGGGCGGAGTCGAGGGCTCGTCCACCAGCTCAAATTCGTCCAGATCGGAAGGCGCGGCCGGGGGCGGCGTCACGGGCTTGGCCGGGGCCGTTTTGGCGGGTTCCGCTTGGCCCGGAGCCGGTTTCGCGGGCTCTGCCTTGGCCGGGGCCGCGCCGCCGGGCGACAGGATCTCCGCCGCGCCGGCCCGGCCTTCCGCGCTCAACAGGCCCCCGGCCCGCAGAATGGCCGAAGCGCCCTCGTCCTCCGCGCCCAGGTCTTCCGGCAGGTTCAGGGGTTCCTGCACCGTGGACTGGACCGCGGTGGCCGGCGCGGGGGCGGGGGATGCCGCCGGGGCCGGGGCGGCGGCCGCTCCGCCGTCCGGGGCCGCCGGGGCGGCGGTCACCGGAGCCCGGGCGCCCAAAGGTTCCGGGGGCAGCATGTCGGAAAAAAGGTGCCGCAGCTTTTCCCGTTCCTCCGGTTCCAGGGCCTGGCCGGGGGCCGGGGCCGCCAGGGCCTGGTCGATGGCCGCGTTGGTGGCGGTGTCGCCGGGCTTCGCCGGGGGCGGAGCCGGGGCCGAGGCCGGGGCCGGGGCGGGTTCGGGCTCGGCCAGATTGAGTCCGGATTGGGGCGTGGAGGGGATGGAGGTCGGCCGGGGCGCGGCGGGCGCGGGGGCCGGCCGGCCCCCGGCGTCGGCCTGGCCGATTTCCAGTTGGAGCCACTGGCCCTGGCTGCTGTCGAACTGGGGCAGGGGCGCGTCGGTGACGAAGCGGGACGAGTCGACGCCCGGGTCCTGATACGTCTCCCACTGGGGCGAGGGCAGGGCGCCCTGGCCCAGGGGGACGGAGACGCTGTGGCTCCCGGGGGGCAGGGCCGGGGCCGAATTGGTCACGGGCGCGGTGTACTGGTCGGGGAACTGCTGGTCCGGCGCGGGGGCGGGCTCCTCCCCGGGCAGCGGATCCCGGAAGGGAGAGGGCGCTTCTTCCGTCGGGGCCTGGAGCGGCTGGGGAGCCGGAACCTGGGCCGCCGCGGGCTGCTGTACGGCCGGCTGGGCCGCCGGGGCCTGGGGAGCCGCGGGCTTGGTCACCGCCGGTTTGGCCGGGGCGGGCTGGTGCCCGGCCGGCTGGTTCACCGGCGCGGCCGGAGCCGCCTGGGAGGCGGCCTCGTCGTAGAGCTGGAAATAATCCTCCATCTCGACCTCGGCCGGAGCGGGGGGCGCGGGCGGTATGGGCGGCGTGGCCGGAGCCGGGGGCACGGTGGTCGTGACGGGCGGTAACGACGGCGTGGCCGAAGCGGGCGCGACGTCGGCCGCCTCGCCGAAGAAATCCGTCAGGCCGGTGTCGTCGCCGGTCCGGGCGGCGTCCTGGTCGAGGGAAAAGGAGGATACGGGCGGCGGAGTCTGCTGGGCCGGGGCCGGGGCGGACCACACCAGCGCCGCCAGCGCGAGGCCGACGGTGAAGGTCAGGGTCCATCGCCGGCCCGGGGCCGGGGGATTCGGGGGAGTGGGTAGGGTCATGAGACGCATCGCCGCTTTCAAAACTTGACTGATACTACCATATCATAAATTTTTCGCGGCGAAAATCAAGCAATTCTTGCCAGGCCGACCGAAGGGAGACGGAGCGCAGCGACTGGTGGTGACGACAATTAGGCTGCGCGCCGAGCAAAAATCACATTTTTTGCTCGGCTACGACCAATTCCGTCAAGGCACTCAAGCCATAATGAGAATTGCTGGCGAAAATCAAGCCGCCCCGGGCGGAAGATTCCGGCCGGGGCGGGGCGGCGTCATGACAGCCATAGAAAACTCAACAGGTTCAACGCGATGATCAAAATCAGGGGAATGGGGTTGAAACCGCCTCGGGAGTTGTTGAAACCGTTCATGGCCGGGCTCCTTTTTTCAATTCACCGCCGGACCGGGGCGGCCCGGCCGGAGGCGAAAGTCCGCTCGTTTTTAGAAGAGGGCATTGCTCATCCGCTGGCTGAGGCCGTTCGCACTGTCGTTGTTTTTCAGGAACGAAAACTGCAATTGGCTCACCAGGTCGCCCAGGCCGCCGCCCGCGCCGGCGATACTGTTGGTCACCCCGCCGGAATCGCTTTTGGTGCCGAAGCCCGCGCTGTTTTTCAGGGTGGCTTCGAAAGTGTTGTCATCCTCCTGGCGGCCGAAGACCGTCGCCTTGGACGCGGCGGGCGCCGCGCCAAAGACGCCGCGGAGACTGTTGATGCTTTCCAGGCTCATGATATGACCTCCATTGTCGCCGGCCCTCCCGGGCCGAAGGTACGGGGCCCGGCTCTTCCGTGGCCGGGATTTTTTTCCGGACTCAAATATATGCAAATTTGGGGCCATGGTTGGAGGCGGATTTTTTTGCCGACCCGGTCGGCGGCGGTGAATTCGGTACCCTGGCGGTCAGGGGGAAGAAAAATTGGAATTTCGCGTTTTGGAGAATGCCCGGAACGGCGCCCTTTGGGCGCCGTTCCTGTTGGGACGCTGTCCCAAGCCCTGCTGGGGAAGGGGCTCGCCCCCCTTCCCCAGACCCCGTCGGGCGCCAAGGGGGCTGGCGCCCCCTTGGAACCCCCGGAAGAGACGAGGGGGGCGGACGCCCCCCTTCAATCCCCCGAAGAAGCAACGGCCGCGTTCTGGGTTATGATCGTTCCCTGGCGCGGCTTTTGGGTATGTGCCGATGGATACGGCCCGTAGGCCCCGCCGGAACTCGGCTGCACGCCTCAGACAACCGCCGGGGCGGGGAGGACCGGGCCGCGGGCTTCTGGGTGATGAGGCCGGCCGGCCCGTTTTCCCGGGGCCTGATGGCCTGTCAGAGCGGGCTATCGTGCCACACACTTTCCCCAAACCCCGGAGGGCTGATTTTTCGGCCCTTGTCTGAGCGCAGCGAGTTAGGGCCGAAAATCAGCCCGACCACCCTGACCTGCGACCAAATATCTCCTATCACACAAGCCGCCTTACCGGCCCGAACTCGATACCCAACCAAGCCTCATTCCCGGCCCGGTCGCTCTTCGGGGGGTTAGAGGGGGGCGCCCCGCCCCCTCGTCTCTTCCGGGGGTTCCAAGGGGGCGCCAGCCCCCTTGGCGCCCGATGGGTCCAGGGAAGGGGGGGCGAGCCCCCTTCCCTGGCAGGGCTTGGGACAGCGTCCCAACAGGGGTCAAACCCGCAGGGTTTGACCCCGGGGAATCTCCGGATCGCACAATTCCTTAATCTTCTTCCCCCCGCCGGCCGAAAGGGAAAAAACGGCCGCCGCCGCGGCTCATGCTTGCGAAAAGCCGAAGTGGGCGTATAATTAAATGGCTGGCCCGGGACGGGCCTCTTCCGAAGTTTCGATAGCGTAAAGGATTCAGCCATGCGTCTCACCTACCAAGCCGATATTCCCGCCCGCCCGGCCGCCGACGCGGCCGTGTTTCTGTTCGACACCCAGTCCGATCTCGACCGCCGCCCCGAACTGGCCCCGGTTCGGGAGCTCATCGAACCGCTCCTGAAAGCCGAATCCTTTCAGCCGGAATTTTTGGCCGAACTGCCGGTGCGGCTGGAAAAAGGCTGGCTCCTCCTGGTCGGCCTCGGCCGGGAAGACCACCTGACTCCGGCCCGCCTCGTGGAAGCTTCGGCCCTGGCCGCCAGGATGGCCCAGGCCCGCCGGCTGACGAGTCTGGACTGGTTCCCGCCGCCCGCGGCCTCCGGGCCGGCGGACGACACCCTGGAGCTCTCGGCCACGGGGGCGCTCCTGGCCCTCTATCGCCAGGCCGAGTTCAAGAGCGAGCCGGGCCCGGCCCCGAGCCTGGCTTCCATCCGGTTTGTGGGGCCGAAGCTGCCGGGCGCGGCGGCCGCGCTCCGGCGGGCCGAGGCGGCGGCCGAGGCGGTGGGCCTGGCCCGCCTTCTGGGCGACCGGCCGGCCAACGCCCTGTATCCCGAAACCTTCGCGGAGGAGGCCAGGCGCCTGGCCAAGCCCTTGCGGCTCAAAGTCACGGTTATGGACGAGAAAAAGCTGGCCACGGAAAAGATGAACCTCGTCCTGGCCGTGGGCCGGGGGAGCGCCCGGCCGCCGAGGCTGGTGACCGTTGAATACAAAGGCGCGGCTGCCGGCCGGAAGCCCGTGGCGCTGGTCGGGAAGGGCGTCACCTTCGATTCGGGCGGCTTGTCGCTGAAGCCGGCCGACAGCCTCGTCGGCATGAAGACCGACATGGCCGGCGCGGCCACGGTGCTGGGCGTGATCCTGGCCGCCGCGCGCCTGAAGCTGCCCGTGAACCTGGTGGCCATCATGCCGCTCGCTGAAAACATGCCCGACGGCGACGCCTTCCGCGTGGGCGACGTGTTCGCGTCCCGCTCCGGCCGCACCGTGGAAATCGCCAACACCGACGCCGAGGGGCGGCTCCTTCTGGCTGACGCCCTGGCCCTGGCCGGGGAACTGAAGCCGGCGGCCATCGTGGACGTGGCCACCCTCACCGGCGCCTGCGCCGTGGCTCTGGGCGACCGCTGCGCCGGGCTTTTCACCGACGACGAGGCCCTGCGGGCCGACCTGATGGTCGCGGCGCGGGAGACGGGCGAGGCGGTGTGGCCGATGCCCCTGTTTAATGAATACGACGAACTGCTGAAGAGCGAAACCGCCGACCTGGCCAGCCATCCCGGCGTACCCCGGGGCGGGGCCGTCACCGCCGCCCTGTTCCTGCGCCGCTTCGTGCCGGAGGGGATTCCCTGGGCCCACCTGGACATCGCCGGGCCGGGCCGGGCCGGCAAGCCCCGCCCCGGCACGCCCGTGGGCGCCACCGGCTTCGGGGTCCGGACGCTGTTGCGCCTTCTGGCCCGCTGGGCCGGGTAAGCCGCCCGTGTCCGTCCCCGGCCGCCCCCTGATCATCGCCGCCGTCCTGGCCCGGTCCAGCTCTCCGGGCCGGCCGAACGGCCTTCTGACCGACCGGGCCCTGACTCCGGTCCTGGGCCGGCCGGCCCTGGCCCACCTGGCCCGGCGCCTGGGGCTCTGTACCCGCCTCGACGCCGTGGTGGCGGCCGTGGGCGACGCCCAGGCCGACCAGGGCATTGTCCGGGCCGCCGAGGAATTGGGCCTGCCGTGGGTGGCCGGCTATCCCCACGATGTGCTGCGGCGCCTCCTCGCGGCCGCCGAGAGCCAGGGCGCGGACCACGTGGTGCGGGTCAACGGCAATTTCCCCCTGGTCGACCCCTGGGCCCTGGACGAGCTCCTGGCCGGGCACCTGGAGGCCGGGGCCGACTACAGCGCCAACAGCCACTACCAGGGCGTGGTCTACGGCCTGGGGGCCGAGGTCCTGGCCGTCAAGGTGCTGCGGGAGGTGGTGGATTACGGCCAGCCCGGCGACGCCCACGGCGGCACCCGCCTGTTTCTGCGCCGGCCGTGGGATTTCAGCCTGCACCTCCCGCCCGCCGGCCGCACCGCGCCCAATCTCAAGGCCAGCGTGGATTTCGCCGGGGACGAGAAGGTGGTCGAGGCCATTTTCCAGGCCCACCCCGAGCCGGACAACGCGGCGGTCATCGACTTTTTCGCGGCCCGGCCCGACCTGGCCGCCCGGAAGAGCGGCCGGGCGGCCGAGGTGGGGCTGTCCAAAGTCCTTTTGTTTCCCGAAAAGCTCAGCGCCTTGAAAGATAACGGGTCCGAAGGGCAAGACCTCAGCTATCCCGTCTCGGTCGAGCTTTCCCTCACCAACCGCTGTAATCAGAACTGCCTGTGGTGTTCGGACCGCGACCTGCGCGACCGCTCCCCGGACGCCCTGAATCTGGATGTCCTGCAAAACCTTTTCGCCGACCTGGCCCGGGGCGGCGCCCGGGGCGTGACCATCGAGGGCGGCGGCGAGCCCACGTTGTCCCCCTTCTTCGAGGAGGCCGTGGAGGCGGCCCTGGCCCACGGCCTGGCCGTGGGCCTCATCACCAACGGCCTCTCCCTTTTTCCCGAGGGCCGGAATCCGCGCCTGTATCAAAAGTTCGAATGGATCCGCGTCAGCCTCGACGCGGCCGACCGCTGGCAGTATCTCCAGACCAAGGGGGTGGACGGTTTCGATAGGGTCCTGGCCAACCTCGGCCGCCTGGCCGAGCTGAACCGCCGGAGCACCCTGGGGGTGGGCTACGTTCTCACCAACCGCAACGACGAGCCCGACCACCTCCAGCATCTGGTTTTAACCCTCCGCTCCCTGGGGCTGGATTACCTTCATATCCGCCCCGTGGTGGATTTTCCAAAAATGGTCAGCCGCCTGCCTCTGGATTTTTTGCGGAAATTCGAGACGCCGGAATTCTCCCTGAATCTCGACGCGCTTTCCGACAACGCGCCCCACGGGAACCTGGGGCTGCCCTGTCTGGCCCACAGCCTTTCCGCGGTCATCGGGGCCGACGGCGCGGTGTGGCTCTGCGGCCGCTTGAACACCGAATCCTCGGCCGAGCCGTTGGGCTCCCTCACGGCCTCACCCTTCCAGGCCATCTGGAGGGGGCCCGAGCGCGCCCGGCAGGTTGCCCGGGCCGCCTCGGCCGATTTCTGCCGCACCCACTGCCCCCAGTGCCGCATGACCAAATACAACCGATTGCTGGCCGACATCGACCGGCTGAAGACGCGGAATTTTATATAAATGTTGTTTCGCGGATTTTTTCCCGCCCGTTGCCGCGTGGAAAAAAGACCGCGAATTGAGCGAGGGTGTGGTGAAACGGACACAGTGAGAGGAAGATGATTTGCCAAGCGGCGGCGGAAGAATGTTTTAAGCTTTGGCAAACAAGGGCCGGCGGTCGGGCGGCGGGGCCGGGCGGGCTGGCACGGAAATTGATTACAAGTATGGCGGACATTGTCGCCCGGGGGGACAAGTGGGCGGACCGAAAAGAAAAAAAAGTCTTGCCAAAGGGTGACAAGGTCTGTATAATACAAAAAGCTGTCAGTCTAAATGAGGGTCGCCCCAAGTTCTGGGGACCTCGGCAACGACGCGGGGCGGATTACCAAAAAGGCGTGGAAAAGGCGTTTTTGAGTCGGTTTGGTGTATTTCCGTGCTTGCGGAATGACGACAGTTGTGGTAAACTGGGCTACAAATTGGATAGTTGATTTTTTATTGAGTCAACTTTAGGGCCGCCGCGGACAACCGCGGTGAATAGGTTCGAAAGCGACGTACTAGGCGGCCGCTATCGGGCGAAACAACAAGACAAGAGGAGAAAAGCATGAAAAGAGCTTTAGCTATGGCTTTGGGCGCCATGATGGTTGCCGGCTCCGCCGCCCCCGCGGCCGCGGCCAGCCAAATCGACTTCAGTGGGTACTATCGGGCGTATTTCCTGAACGATGTGAACGTCAACAAGCGGAACGAGGGGGCGGCCTACACCGACAGCTATTTCGGGCATCGCCTGAACATCGACATGACCTTCCGCCCCACCGATGAAATTGATGTCTTCTGGCGTCTCCGCGCCCCCAGCTTCGCCCGCTGGGGCAACGGCGGCAGTCGCCTGGGCAACCTGGAGACCGCTTTCATCTACGGTTTGATCAAGCAAGATTGGGGTAATGTGATCGTCGGTAAGATCAACGACGGTCTGGACACGTATGGTCTGGCCAGCCTGGGGTATCAGCCCGGCACCGCCTGGACCAATGTCGGTCCCTATGACCGCGCCGGCAACGTGGATGCCATCCGCTATTTCAACAAATGGGATAACGGCTTCGGCATCATGGGCCAGTATGTCAAATATGGCGAAGGCCTTGCTGGCCCTGATGCGACGTCGGCTGATAAGAATTTCGGCAGCGACGTTGATTTTGATCGCTATCAGCTGGAAGCCACGTATGAGTGGGATGGCGGCGGCGCCGCCCTGGGCCTCCGTTATGATCTCAACGCCTCGGGCTACGCTCGGTGGGTGCCTGTTGGCGATAATGACTATCTGGAGCCTGCGGATCCAAACTTTCTACTTCTGACTCCGGCGAAAGATTGGCGGACGAGTACTATCGACCGTTTCCAGAAGGCTGACGCTTTCTACGTCAACCCGGCCATTATGCATAGCTGGGGCGGTTTCAGCCTGCATGCCGAAGCCATGCTCGGATGGAGCAACTATACGTTCGCTCCGGGCCAGGAATTGATGGGCCCCAATGGCCGCATTATCAACGTAGGCGGGCGTGATGTTGATGCCGACGGCTATTCGTTCTATGTGGATGCCGATTACAACTATGGCCCGGGCAATGTGAACCTGGCCGGCTGGTGGGTTTCCGGCACTGATTTCGGCGATGACGACTTCAGCGATTTGGTGCAGATCGATGAGGGTAACTTCTATCCCCTGGTGGTGGCTTTCAACGCCACCAGCAGCGGCTGGGGCAACAACAGTGTGAACGCCGTCGGCTGGGCCAATAATGGCTATCAGAATTATATCTGGGCTGGTGAAACCTCCTTTGGGCTCTATGGTAATACGCTGACTGACTCCATTGACCCGGATAAGCTTTTTGCTAACGGTTTCACCAACATGTTCACCCCCACCGGCGCGGTTGTGTCTGTTGGTGACTTCGAAGACTGGGCGCAGGAATTTTATACTTCTGTCGGTCTTAATCCCCTCAGCGATGCTCCCAACCAGTTTGGCATGTTGACTAACAGCGTCCTTTCCCTTGGCCAGCGGGTCAATTTCAACGATGGTTCCGCCAACCATTGGGCCCTCGCTCTGACCGGCAACCATGCCTTCACGGATGACATTTCCATGAACTACGGCATTGGCTACCTGGCTTTGAACAACCCGACGTATAAGGCCATCGACCGGGCAGTCTTCACCGTGGCGACCGGGTCACCGGATACTGGTGGTGCTGCTGGTACTGCGGTCGGTACTTGGGATGGCTATCGCTACAAGAATCAGGAAAAAGACCTGGGTATCGAACTCGACCTCGGGTTCACCTTCCAGCTGCTGGACAACCTGTCCTTCAACACCACCTTCGGCTATATGTTCAACGGCGATGCCTACAAAGAGCTGAAGGGTTATCGCAACACCCTCACCCGCGCCGCTACTACGCCGACCGTGGGTGGTGTTGATCTTGGCGACCGCATAAACACCAAGGCCGTCTGGGAAGATGCTGATGACAGCTATGTGTGGTACAACACCCTGACCTTCTCCTTCTGATTCAAGATAGCTTGAAGCGGAAGGGTTGGCCCGGGCCAACCTCGAGGCCCCGCCGGTCACCAGACCGGCGGGGCCTTTTTATACACCACAGCTTTGGTTTACGTCCTTGGTCCATATTGATAAAATGTATAATTCAATTTTGCATCGTGTACCATTTCGCCGCCATGATTGCGCTGTAGAAGATTCCCCCTTTACCTCGTCATCCCGGCGAAGGCCGGGATGAATGCTTTTGCCTTTCCGACACAAGAGAAAAGCATGGATCCCGGCCTTCGCCGGGATGACGGACAGAGAAAAGAGAAAGGCCCCGCCGGTCCTTCGACCGGCGGGGCCTCGAGGCTGGCCCGGGCCAACCTTCCGTTTCAAGCGAGCTTGATCAGAAGGAGAAGGTCAGGGTGTTGTACCACACATAGCTGTCGTCAGCATCTTCCCAGACGGCCTTGGTGCGAACGGTGTCGCCATCGGTGACCGCACCAGCAGAAGCGATGTTGGCGGTCGCGCGATACCCCTTCAGGGTCTTGTAGGCATCGCCGTTGAACATATAGCCGAAGGAGGTGTTGAAGGTCAGGTTGTCGAGCAGCTTGAACTCGAAGCCCAAGTCGAGTTCAATGCCCAGGTCTTTATCCTGCTCCTTGTACTTGAAGCCGTACTGGTCAGCATCGCCAACCGTCTGAGTCGTTCCAACGGCCGTGAAGCTCGCGCTGTCCATGATCCGATAGTTGGGCTTGGTCAGAGCCAGGTAGCCGATTCCATAATGCATGGAGATATCATCGGTAAAGGCGTGGTTGCCGCCCAGCATGAGAGCCCAGTGGTTGCTCTCTCCAAAGTTGAAGCCGGAACCGGTCCACTCTTGATCAACAAAGGTAATACCGCGAGTCCGGTCCATAAAGGCCAGCTCCTGGAAATTTTCCAAAGAAGGAGCGATGCCCGTGCCAGCGATCTGGTTATTCACGCGGCCAGCCCACAAGCTGCCGCTGCTCAACCAGGTAGAAAAATCGTTGTCAGCAGTAGCGCTAGGCGTAATACCAACCCCGGTGTAAGCCACGTTGCCAAAGCCGAAACCGCCGGCGCCAAGCTTGGGAGCATAGCCTTCCGCCACGTACAGGTTGAAGGCGGCGTTGGCGGCGGTGGCGGCGTTCTCGGTGTTACGGCCCCAACCGCTGGCGGTGGCGTTGTAGGCCACGATCAACGGATAGAAGTTGCCGCGGTTGATTTCGACCAGGCCATCGCGGGTGTCGCCGTTATCATCATAGTCGTCACCCGAGGTGTACCAACCGGACAGGGTCACGTTGCCGGGGCCGTAGTTGTAATCGGCATCAGCATAGAGGCCCCAGCCATTGGCTTTGCCGCTGCCGTTACCGACGGTATAGGCCTTGCCCCAGCCGTACTGGCCTTCAAGGTGAACGCTGAAGTCGCCCCAGCTCTGCATAATGGCCGGGTTGATGTACCAGGCGTCCGTATGACGGATGCCAATGCCACGAGTGTCCGCGCCTTCAAAAGCCGCATTGCGATCATACTCGACGCCGAAAGCGGCGCCGCCGCCATCCCATTCATAGGTGGCTTCCAACTGGTAACGATCCCAGCTGCCGTCGCTCCAGCCCTGGTTGCTATAGTCGGTTCCGCCGGTAGACAGGTTAACGCCATCGTCGGCGATCTTGGCATACTGGCCCATGATGCCGAAACCGTTATCCCACTTGTTGAAATAACGGACCGCGTCGATGTTGCCGCCGCCGTCAAAGGGGCTGACATAGGTCCACATCGGATCATAGGCGGCGGCATAACCCAGGCTGCCCAGACCGTAGCTGTCGAGGCCGTCGTTCAGCTTACCGACGAGCACGGTGCCCCAGTCCTGCTTGATCTGGCCGTAGATGAAAGCGGTCTGGAGATTGCCCAAGCGGCCGGCGCCGTTGCCCCAGCGAGCCCAGCTGGGGGCGCGGAGGCGCCAGAAGACCTGGATTTCATCGGTCGGGGTGAAGGTCATGTCAATGTTCAGGCGATGACCGAAATAGCTGTCAGTATAGGCGGTGTCGCCATCACGCTTGTTGATGTTGACATCGTTCGAAAAATACGCCCGATAGTATCCACTGAAGTCGATGTGGCTGGCCGCGGCCGCGGGGGCGGCGGAGCCGGCAACCATCATGGCGCCCAAAGCCAAACAGCTGGCGGGTAAATCGCCATAATTATCAAAAAAAACAGTTAATTATTGTATTTTCCCTAATTGCGGGCACTTTGTCCCGCACTGCGCCCCGCACACAGGAAAATGCCAAAACATCGGGCACTTTTCAAATAGTGCCCATGACCTTTAGAAAAGCGCTCGGGCGGCTTCAGCTTTCGGTCTGGCGTTTAAAGAGGTCGCAGGCCAGCGTCGCGGCCTTGCGCAGGGTGTCATCATGCAAATGGGCGTACCGTTGGGTCATCTGCGAACTGCCGTGGGTGAGCAGCTTCTGAAGGGTGTACAGGTCCACCTCGCCGGAGGAGGCCAGGGTGCTGGCAAAGGTATGCCGGAGGCCGTGCAGGGGGCGGAAACCATCGGGAAGCCCGGCTTCCCGGGCGATCTTCCGCACCTCGAGGCTGATGTTGGACAACCGGCTTTTACCGTCGCGGCCGGGAAAGACATACGGGCTCTCCTTCGATGCGTCCGGAGCGCCCTGGACGCGCCGCAGCACGTCGGCCGCCGCCGCGTTGAGCGGGATTTTTTTGTTGCTCCCGCTTTTGGGGCCCGTGTCGTGCCCGTTGACCATTTCGCCGGTCAGGGTGATGAAGCCGCGCTCCCAGTCGATGTCCGCCCATTTCAGGCGGAACAGCTCGCCCCGCCTCATGCCCGTATAGAGGGCCAGCCGCATCATGTTGGCGGCCTTCTGGTTGGAGGCTTCATCCAGCGTTTGCAGCAGCCGCTCGATTTCCTCCCGGCGCAGATACTCGGTCTTGATGTTGTTGACTTTCGGGAATTCAAAGGCCAGCCGGGAGGGCTCCGGCTGGGCGCACCAGCCCTTGCGGGCGGCGAAATTGACCAGCCGGTGCAGGAGCCCCAGGACGTTTTTGACGGTCTGGGGGGCTTTGCCGTCTCTGGTCAGGTCGGCTTTGAGACGGTCCAGGTCGTCGGTGGTCATTTCATCCGGGGTCAGGCCGGCCAAGGCCGTCAGATGGGTCTTGAATCGGCTTTCATCCGCCGCCAACCCCTTGAGTCCGGGCCGCTGACGCTTATATTCGCGCCAGATATAGGCGAGGGAGGCCCGCCGCCCCCCGGCCGCCACCTCTTTCAAGGCCGCCCGCTGGAGAGCGTTGCTGGGTTCCCGGCCGCGCATCCGGTCGGCCCGGATGTCGGCGGCCACCTTGGCGCTGATGGTTCGCCCGGGGACCGGATAGACGGGTTCCTCGATTTCCCGGGAGCCCCGGCCTCCCAGGCGGTAGCGAATATAGTACACTTTTTCAACCCAGCCCGCTTTGACTTGCAGCCGGCAGGTGACGCCGGGATATTTGGTTTTGACTCGCTTCCGCATGATATCGCTTTCTCGGAGGTGGCGCAGGGCTGTTAGAGCTCTGGCAACTGAATACATCGCCCCAGTGATTTCACCAAAGTCTGAAATTATTGGGTCTCATCGGCCGGGAAGCGACTTCGTCACTTGCCCGGGTTAACAGCATCGGACAGTGGAGGATCGAAATTCGTCCCCGCACCGAGCCCCGCACGGGTGTTTCAAAAATCGCCATGGCGAAAATACGGCACCAATAGTAAGGTAAAATCAATAAATTGTCAAATAATGCGCCCCGATTTCACCGCTCTGGCGCATTAATATTTTTGGCGAACTTGTGCAGAAAACGAGACCTGACGGGAGCGGAAATTTTTGGAGAGAGCCGTATTTTTTGACACGTGCCGGAGCTAAGTGAAGTCGTTTTCGAAACAATATGAACGAGCGAAAAAACTTTCACCGTCCGCAGGCCGGTCCCAACCTTCGGCTCTTTCAGAGCGTTTTACAATTTATCTGTCTTTAATAAATTGTAAACCACTTGTGAATAAAAATTATACCAAATTACGTTTAAATGATATATAATAGTCAAGCCGCTCGAATAGGCGGACACTTCTGGCGTAAAATTAAAGAGTTGTGACAATTCACCGGCCGGACCGGAATCTTTTTCGGCCCGGCCGAGTTCCCCTGGGGGCCTTGATGCGTGGCTTCCGTTCGCCATTCGGGGTCTTTCCCCCGGTGTTTTTTTTGCTGGCCCTGCTGGCCCTGGCCGCCCCCGCCCCCCTGGCGGCCGAGGGCGAATTGGTGCGGGCGCTCCAGAGCCGTGAGGACTTTCTGGCGAACCAGGCATTGAAGAAAACCCGCGCCAACTGGCTGAAGCTCATCAAGGAATTCGAGGACGCCGCCCAGGCCCAGCCCGAGCTTCGCCACGCCTCCCGGGCCCGTTATCTGGCGGCGGAACTGGCCGTAACCAGCGGCCGCCGCTTTGGCCAGAAGGCGGATTACGAACGGGCCGACCAACTGGCCCGCCGGGCCGTTCGCGATTGCCCCCGCTGTGGCCACGCGGCCGCGGCCCAGCTCATTTCCGGCCAGGCCCTGATGGCCCTGAAGCAACTCGACCAGGCCGACAAGCAGCTCATGAAGGTCGAGCTCAACTACCCCGGCAGCCCCGAAGTGGCCGAGGCCCGCCGCCTCCTGGCCGAGATTCGCGGCGGTCCTCCGCCCGTGCCGGAAGACGGCCGCTCGGCCCGGGCCGAGACCTTCGAACCCGTCAAGCCCGCGCCCCAGCCGGCCGCGCTCAAGCCGGCCGCGCCCAAGCCGGAACCGGCCAACCTCGCGCCCGCCAAGCCGGCCGTGTCCAAGCCGGCCGCCGAACGGGCCGAGCGCGCGGACCGACCCGCCCCGCCCAAAGCCCGGGCCGACGGCCTGGCTCAGGTGTATTTCATCAGCCTCACGGACGGCGGCAGCCACACCACGGTCACGGCCTATCTGGACAAGGTCACCTCCTACGTCTATAACCTCATCCCTCCGGTGCGGGAGGGCGGGGACTTCCGGGCCTACGCCGACCTCAAGGGCGCGGTCATCGCCCCGGGCGCCCGGGTGCAGCTGAAGGAAAAGACCAGCCTGGTCCGCCTGGTCAAGATGAACCAATACCAACAGGACGTGGTGCGCCTGGTGCTGGACCTGCCCGCGGCCCACCCCTACCGCCCCCTGTTCCTGGATAAGCCGCCGCGCCTGGTTTTCCAGGTGGCCAAGGCGGCGGATGAGCTTCCGGCTCCGGGCGTCGAGGCCCAGCCCGCGCCGCCGGAAAAGGCCGCGCGGGCCTCGGAGCCCGCGCCGGTCCGGTCACCGTCCGACAGCGGCTCATCCGGCCGGGGCCCGGCCGATTCCCTGGCCCGACAACTGGGCCTGAAAGTCAAATGCGTGGTCATCGACCCCGGCCACGGCGGCAAAGACAACGGCGCCTCCGGCAACGGTTTGCGGGAAAAAGACCTGGTGCTCAAGCTGGCCCGGATGCTCGAAACCCGGGTTGAAAAACGCCTCGGCCTCACCGTTCACCTCACCCGCGACGAAGACAAATTCATCACCCTGGAGCGGCGAACCAAAATCGCCGCGGATAAAAAGGCCGACCTCTTCGTCTCCCTCCACGTCAACGCCAACCCCCTCGATAAAGTGCAGGGTTTCGAAACTTACGTCCTCAACTTCGCCACCGACCGCTCGGCCATGTCCGTGGCCGCCCGCGAAAACGCCTCTTCGGACAAAAGCGTGGCCGAATTGGAAGACGTCCTCAAGCTCATCGCCAAAAACACCAAGGTGGCCGAATCCCGGGCCATGGCCCAGCTGCTCCACAAATCCGCCCTCAGTGCCCTTAACAAAAAACACCAGGTGCGGGACCTGGGCGTCAAAGAAGCTCCCTTCTACGTCCTCGTGGGCACCAACGTCCCCTCCATCCTCGTGGAAATCGGCTTCATCACCAACGAAAAAGAAGCCGCCCGCCTCGGCGAGGACGCCTACCTGGGCCTCATCGCCGACGGCCTCTGCGACGGCCTGGCCAGCTACGTCAAAGGTTTTTAGCTCGTCCGGAGAAGGCCTAGGGGGCCGGGGAAAAAACAAACACGGGGAGGCGTGGGCCTCCCCGTGCTGATGTTTGCCTGACCGAGCCGTAGTCCGCGAGAGCTAAAGCTGTTTCAATGCGGCCTGTCGGAATGAGACTGGATGGCTACTCCACCTTGACCAGTTCCACCCGGCGGTTCTTGGCCCGGCCCTCCTCGGTGCCGTTGTCGGCAATGGGCTTATCGAGGCCGAAGCCTTCGGCCGCGAGGCGCGATTGGTCTATGCCCGCGGCCACAATGGCGCTCATAACCGCGTTGGCCCGGTCGTCGGAGAGTTTTTTGTTGGCGGCGGCGTTACCCACGTTGTCGGTATGGCCTTCCAGCTTGACTTGCAGTTGCGGCTCGGATTCCAGGGCGGCGACGATTTCGTCGATGGTTTCCTGGGATTCCGGCTTGATGGTGGCCTGGCCGGTGTCGAAATTGATGTACAGGGCGATGTGCCCTTCTTTATTCAGCTTATGGAGTATGGTGTCGGCGTCGATGATCTCCACATCCACCTTCATCTCCGTCGGCTCGAGAATCGTCACGGTATATCGGGTTGGCGTGCCATACACCCAGACCGCCATATAGTATTGCTTGTCATTGCGCGTGAACGAGGCGTGGAATTCGTTGTTGTCGTTGTCCCAGAGAATTTCCCCGCCGAGGTTTTTCACCGCGCTCTGGTAATTGCGGCATATCTGAAGCGGGCTCGGCATCTCTTCTCTCTCGCCCGTGAACCCGTATTCGGTAAAGACGCGGTTGCCTTCATAAATGGTCTCAATCACCTCTTCGCTTTCAGGTTTTGGGGTGTTGATCGTGAGCCGTTCAAAGTTCCGGCTCTGACCCGTAATCTGGTAATCCGGCATGCCCCGGAAAATGAAGTCCTTGGGTTTTTCCGCCGCCCAGGCCGGAAGGGCGAGGAGCAGGACCAACGGCAGCAGCAGCGACAGGCCGAGCAGTGCTTTTTTCATGATGCTCTTCTCCATGCGAGAGGGATGAGGTTTCGTGCCACAAACATATTTTACGGACATTTGCATGATAATCTACAGGAATGGAAAATGCAAGGCTGTGGCGGGACAATAAATAAAAGGGCCGGGGCCGGCGCGTTTGCGCCGGCCCCGACCGCTATTTCCCCTCATCTCCACATCGTGTTGACAACGCGCCCGTGATCAAGTCGGGTCACTACCAGCCGCTTCCCAAGCGTTCGTCAAGCCTTCGATACGGGCCCATTCCCGGGCCGCATAGGCCCGCCGCCGAGATTCCACGGCCGAAACCAGCCCGGCCGACCAAGTCGCTGCCGCTCTCCCCGTTGCTCGGAGATGGGTCCAGGGCAAGCGCCCTGGTCAGTCGTCGAAGTTGCCTTCGGGGCCTTTGTCGCCGGCGAGGGCGGCGGCTTTCCGGGCGATTTTTTCCGGGGTCCAGTCGGCCGGATCTTCGGTGCGGACGGATTTGGGTCCCAGGTCGTAGCCGCCGGCCTTCATGATGGCCTCGTAGGCCAGCTGGGCGCTGCCCTGGGCGGAGAAGACCTCGGTGAGCATGCGGAAGGCGAAGTCTTCGACGTCCTTGGCCATGCGCTCGCGGATTTCGCGGGGCTGCCCCATGATCTTGTTTTCGTAGGGCAGGTTAAAATTCTTGTAGTCGCCGGCCTTCATGTTTTTGGCCTGGCCGGCGGCCAGGATTTCGGCCCAGAGTTCCTCGCTCATGCCCCGCCCCGGGACCTTGATGAGATTGCCTTCGGCGTCGAGTTCGGCGTTGCCGTAGTCGTCGATTTTCACGCCCCAGGACGCCATCTGGAGGGCCGTGGCCACGTTGGCCTTGGTGGTGTTGGTGAGTTTGGCGATTTCGCGCAGGCGGTCGGACGAGTTGCCGCTGGTGCCGTGCTGGGCTCCCGAAAGGCCGTAGGGCTTGATGGCCTGGTGCACCTTGGCCGTCAGTTCCACCTGGATGCCGGCCGAGGAGGCCTGGATGCCGTGGGTGGTGCCGTTGTTCAAGGCGATCCAGTCGGGGTGGATGTCGTGGGCGTTTAAGCCCTGCACCAGGAAGAGGGCGTCCTCGGGGGTGGAGAGGCCGATGTCGCCCTTGATTTCGCCCACTTCGCATTCCAGGCCCGCCCATTTGGGAATGAAGGGGTTGATGGCGATGGAGGCCAGGAGGTTCTGGTCGTCGGTCATGTGCGAGGCGTCGATGGCGATGGAGGTGATGCCGGCCTCGAACATGGAGGGCACTTCCATTTTGGCTTTTTCCAGATCCTTGTCGTTCTTCAGGCCGTAGTGGTCGGCGTGGATGGCCACGGGGATGGTGAGGCCCATTTCGTTGCAGAGGGCGTCCACCTGGCGGGCCAGGTTCCAGTAGTTGGGGGAGCAGTAGGAACTGGCCCCGCCCTCGCTCTTGGCGATTTCGATGATGACGGCGGCGTCGGCCCGCTGGGCCGCGGCCAGGACGCCCCGGATGATCAAATGGCTGCGTCCGTTGGCGGCGATGGTCATGGATTGGCCCTTGGCCATCAGCGCCCGGTCAATGACCTTGCCGCTGACGATGAGGGCTTTGGAATTGGGAAAAAGTTTCCTGATGTTGGGCGGGCGGCCGATTTCGATCAGTTTGGCGTATTCCGGAGACGTTTGAGACCAGGCCATGGGGGCACCTCCTTGGTGGTTGTGATATCGTTATGATCCCTGAAGCGCTGGGGGCGCCCCTCGCGGGGCGCCCCGGCGAATCACCATTCCCAACTGGTTTTCAGGAGCGCGGGATCACGGATCAGCAGTTCGGCGATTTCCACCGCGTTGGTGGCCGCCCCTTTGCGCAGGTTGTCGGCCACGACCCACATGGTCAGGCCGTTTTCCGTGGTCAGGTCGGCCCGGATACGGCCCACGAAGACCTCGTCGCGGCCGGCCGCTTCGGTGGCCAGGGGGTATTTGTTGGAAGCCGGATCATCCACCACCAGGAGGCCCGGGGCCCGGCTCATCAGCTCACGGGCCGCGCCGGGCTCGATGTGGCGGCCGGTCTCGATCCAGATGGCTTCGGAGTGGCCGTAGAACACCGGCACCCGCACGCAGGTGGCCGAGACTTTGATGTTTTCGTCGCCGAAAATCTTCTTGGTCTCGTGGACCATCTTCATCTCTTCCTTGGTGTAGCCGTTGTCGGTGAAGCTGTCGATGTGCGGCAGGCAGTTGAAGGCGATGCGGTGCGGATAGACCTTGTTGGTGATCTCCTGGCAATTGAATATCTGGCGGGTCTGCTCGGCCAGTTCCTCGATGGCCTTCTGGCCGGTGCCCGAGACGGCCTGGTAGGTGGAGACCACGATGCGCTTGATGCCCACCGCGTCATAGATGGGCTTCAAAGCCACCAGCATCTGGATGGTGGAGCAGTTGGGGTTGGCGATGATGCCCCGGTGCTGGGAAAGCACCCGGGCGTTGACTTCCGGCACCACCAGGGGCACCCGGTCGTCCTGCCGCCAGCAGGAGGAGTTGTCGACCACCGGGCAGCCGCTCTTGGCCGCGATGGGCGCCCATTCCCGGCTGGCCGTGGCCCCGGCCGAAAAAATGGCCAGGTCCAGGCCCTGGAAGGAATCTTTCTTCACTTCCTGGACGGTGATCTCGCCGCCGCCGAATTCCAGCTTGTTCCCGGCCGACCGGGACGAAGCCAGGGCCCGCACCTCGGAAACGGGAAAGCCCCGCTCCTCCAGACAATTCAAAACCTCCCGACCCACGGCGCCGGACGCGCCCAAGACCCCAACTTTGTACTCTCTGGACATGATTCTCCATTCCCCGACGAAAAAAATAGCGCAGCGCTTTTTATTACTCCGGCAACTGAATAAGTCCTCCCCGTGATTTCGCCAAAGCCCGAAATCACTGGACTTCAGTGGCCGGGAACAGACTTCTGAAGTTGCCGGATCAATATTATGGCCACCGTTTCACTATACTATACAAACCCGCCTCCCGCAAGACAAACGCGGGGGCCGGGCCGGGCGTGTTCGAGGCGATGGAGGGCGGGACCGGCCCGGGGTCCGCGAAAGTTTTCTCCGAGAGCCGCCTTTTTTCGACAACGGCTCCGCTCCGCTTCGACTCGTGTCGAAAAAAGGCG
>JAVBQN010000087.1:0-37282 GCA_031549025.1 Candidatus Adiutrix sp.
CGAGGCCGGCGCGGCGGCGGGGGAGGGCGCGGCGGTTTCGGCGGGCGGCGGCGCGGCGGCCTCGGCCGACGGCGGCGCGGCGGCCGTTTCGGCGGCCAGGTCGGCGGGGCCGAGGCGGAATTCAGCCCGGTGGCCCTGGCCGGCGTCCAGGACCAGGGTCAGGTCATCGGCGTGGGCCGGCCGGGGCCGGCAGAGGCGGCCCCGGCCGTCGGTCCAGGCGCTGTCGAGTTCCCGGCCCGAGGGGTCCAGGAAGCGCACGTGTCCCTGGCGCACGGGGTCGTTTTTGCTGAAATAGCTTTCGGTGCAGATCTGGTCCCCCTCGGCCCAGGCGAAGATATACACGCCGTGGGCCCGGGCCGGGCCGGCCGGGAGAAACAGCCCGGCCGTCAGGAGCGCGGCCGCGAAGGCCGCCAAAGCGCGGCGTCCGGTGGTCATGGGCGGGCTCCTTTTACTTCAGCGGCTCGGCCGGAGGCATTTCGTGGAAGTGGACCCAGATGACCGCGCCGAGTTCCACGTCCTGGTCCCGGCCGTCGAGCGGCAGTTTGTAGTCGGCGGCGCGGAGGGCGGCGAAGCCCCACCAGCCGGCGCGCGGCGCGGCATAGGTGAAGACGCCGGCGTCGTCGGCCAGGATGGTCTGGGTGACCATGGTTTCGTAGGGGGCCCGGCCTTTGAGGTCCGGCCCGGGATACCATTCGATTTCCACCTCGGCGCCGGGCACGGGCTGGCCGCCGAAAAGCACCCGGCCCTGGAACACGTTCCCCGCGTAGAGCCCGGTGGGCTTGGACAGGGCCACGATTTCGGCCGCCAGGCCCAGGGGCCGGTCCCAGCCTTCGTCGTCCCCGAAGGCGTCGACCATGACTTTGGTGAGGTGGACGATGAAGCGGTCCTCGGCCGGTTCCCAATAGGGGGTCGGCTCCATGGTGAAGGTGTACAGGCCCGGCCGGCTCAGTTTGTAGTCGGCGGTCCAGGTGGTGAAGCCGCGTTCCTTTTTTTCCTTCAGGACCGGCCCCAGGTCGGCGGCTTGGCCGTCCTTCCACACCTGGAAGGCGCGGGGCCGTTCCAGATTCATGCCCACGTTTTCGAAGGGGTGCCAGAATTTCAGGCTGAGGGTGAGGGTGGACCGGCCGGTTTCCATGACCGTGGGGGCCGAGGGGATGACCATGCCGAAGTGGGCCTGGGCCGGGGCGGCCCACAGCAAAAGGGCCAGGGCGGGGATCAGAAATTTTTTCATGCGGAACTCCGAGGATGGCCCGGCCAGGACGGCCGGGGTAATGCTCCGGCAACTAAATAAGTCACCCCCGTGATTTCGCCAAAGCCCGAAATCACTGGGCTTCAGCGGCCGGGAACAGACTTCTGAAGTTGCCGGGTCAATAAAAAAGACCGCATCCCGGCGACTGGCGGGAGGCGGCCTTCGTGACCACTGGTCGAAATCGTATCTCATCAAGCTTTCGACGCCGGCCTTCATGGCCGCACGCTTCTTTACAGTATACCCGCAAGGCCGCTTTTTTGTCAACCGGGGGCTGGGCCTGTGGGGGCGGGGCCTGCGCCGCCGCCGGGCGCCGTTGCCGCCGCCTTGAATCTCAAGGGCGGCCGTAAGGTCCGTCAGCCTCATCCCCGCCCGGACATCCGCCGCCGGCCTCTCCGGCTATTCCTCCTCCTCGTCGGGGGGGCCGGTGCGGCCCCAGAGGAGGAAGGAGTTGTTTTCCGCCGAGGCCATGCCCTCGATGAACCGCTGATGGTTGAGGGGCAGCCGCTCGCCGAGCCCGTCGTAGACGGTCATGAAATCCTGGTGGGCGCTGGGCACGACCCAGGTGCGGTCGTCGAAGTCCAGCAGCAGGAACACGTCTTCCACGAAGGGGCCCTGGTCGGTGGTGCGGAGGGTGACGGCCTCCAGGCGCGACAGGAGGCCCACGGCCTGCGACCCGGCCCCCCGCGGATACACCAGGGCCTCGCCCGCGAAGCCGATGCGGGCCTCGGGCCCGACCACCAGGGCCGATTCGCCGGGCCGCCAGCCCCGGGGCTGACGCCGCGCCGGCCGCAGCCGCGCCCAAAGAAAAACCGCCACGAGAGCCGCGCCGGCCGCCATCCATCCCCAATCCATCGCCTGCCGCCCCCTCCCCGCTTGAACATGCCTTCACTGTAGCCCACTCGCGCCGGTTTGGCAATGGCCAAAAGGGGCGCCCGCCCCGCCCGCCCGCAGCCAGGCCGGGCTGATCCCTCTTCTCCGGGCCCTGGTCACTGGCAACGCGTTTTCCGCAAAACATCCGATAGCCGTTGATATTGAAGGCTATCGCCGGGGGACAATCGATATCCTCCGAAAACCCGGCGATTCCTTGGAAAAACCACCCGGACAGACCCGGAAAAGGCCCGGTTACAAATTCCTGATACGTATCTGATGAATAGGATTTTGCAGGCCGGAGCTCACTGAAAACATTGTAATTACAATTGAAATCACCGAAAAAATCCGCTAGAAGCGAAATCACGAAAGGCGGTTTGACCGCCCGGAAAGGCCCGATGTCCGGGCCCGAAAATTTCCGCCCCGGCCCCGGCCGGCGGAAAAAAAGAGGAGACGACGATGGCGCTCGAATTTATGCGGGCCACCCTGGAGGGGCTGCCCGAGGAACTCCGATCCTGCTACGCGCGGGATGACGACGGCCGCTTCCGCCTTCTGGTGGAAGGGCTGCCGGACGTGAGCGGCCTGAAGGCCAACCAGACCCGGCTCATCGCCGAAAAACGGGCTCTCCGGGACAAGCTGGCGGAATACCAGGCCCGCGAGGCCCAAGGCCGGGACGAAGCCCGGCCGGCGGAGGCGGAGGATTCGCCCCGCCTGGCCGAGGCCCTGGCCCGGCTGGAAGCCGCGGCGGTTGAAAATCAGCGTCTCCGCGATACGTTGGGCGCGGCGGCGCTCGACCGGGAACTGATGGCCGAGGTGACCAGACTGGCCGCCCCCCGGCCCGAAGCCCTGGTGGACATTCTGGCCCGGGGCCGGAACCGCTGGCGTCTCGACGAAAACGGCCGGCCCGCGCCGGTCGGGCCCGGCCCGGAAGGCGACGGTCAGGAACTCCCGACCGTGGCCGACTGGGCCCGGCAACTGGTCCGCGAGGCCGCCCACCTGTTCGCCCCCTCGCCCGGAGGCGGGGCGCGGGGCTCCACGCCCGGCGGACGGGCGGGCCTCTCGGCCGAGGAACTGGCCCGCATGAATCCCACGGAAAAAGCCGCCTGGGCCCGGGAACGGGGACCTTTTCCCCGCGCCTGACGCGTCCGAAAGGCGCCGCCTTTTCATTGACATGTAAGGAGAACAATACAAATGGCTCTCACCCTGGCCGAAGCGGCGAAACTGGAAACCGGCGACATCGTGCGCCGGGCGGTCATCGAACAGTATGCGGCCTCCAGCGGCGTTCTGATGGTCCTGCCCTTCACCTCGATCAGCGGCAACGCCCTCAGGTACAGCCGCGAGGAAACCTTGCCCGGCATCGGGTTTCGCGGCGTCAACGAGGCTTATCCCGAATCCACGGGCATCCTGAACCCCATCGTCGAAGCCCTGGTCATCGCCGGCGGCGACGTGGACGTGGACAAGTTCATCACCTGCACCATGGGCCCCGACCAGCGGTCCGTGCAGGAGATGATGAAAATCAAGGCCCTGGCCCTGGCCTGGGAACGCACCTTCTTCAAGGGCGATTCCACCGCCAACCCGCGCCAGTTCGACGGGCTCCAGAGCCGCCTGACCGGGGCCCAGAAAATCAGCGCGGGCGCCGGCGCCGCCGGCAACCCCTTGAGCTTCAACCTGTTGGACAGCCTGATCGACCAGGTCAAGAACCCGACGCACCTGTTCATGAACAAGACCATCCGCCGGCTTCTGACCGCGGCGGCCCGGAACATGAACCTTTCGGGCTTCTTCACCTGGACGCGCGACAGCTTCGGCCGCCAGGTGGCCCAGTACAACGGCCTGCCGATCATCACGGTGGACCACGACAACGAGGACAAGGCCATTTTAGGGTTCGACGAAACCTCCGAGGGCGGGGCCGCCGACACCACCAGCGTCTATTGCGTGAGCCTGGGCGACGGCGCCCTGACGGGCCTCCAGAACGGCCAGATCGACGTGCGCGATCTGGGCGAACTCCAGGAAAAGCCGGCCCTGCGCACCCGCGTGGAGTGGTACAGCGGCATCGCCATCTACCACGGCCGCAGCGCGGCCCGGCTGTACGGCCTCAACAGCCAGCCCCTGGCGGCCTGACCGCGCGACGGCGCGGGCCCGGACCGGCGCCCGCGCCGGCCGCCGGTCCGAGGGAGGACGGCATGACGAAAACCGTTGATAAACAAAGCCGTCCCGCCGACGGCCAAGCGGCCGCGAGCGCGGCCGGGAAGGAGGCCCAGGATGGCCCTGACGGTGGAAGACGGGTCCGGAATCGCCGGAGCCGACAGCTATAACCGGCCGGACGAACTCGACGACTATCACCTTCGCCTCGGCAACGCCGACTGGCCGCCGGCCCCGGAACCCTCGGAAGACGATTCCTCGCCGCGTGATCCCTTCGCGGCGCAAAAGGAAGCCGCCGCCCGCCGGGCCGCGCGCTACCTCGACGCCACCTACGGCGGCCGGGTGGGCGGGGCGCGGAAGAATCCGGACCAGGGCCTTTTGTGGCCCCGGCTCGGCGCCCGCGACCGGGCCGGCCGGCCGCTCGACGCGGACCGCGTGCCCCCGGAATACAAGCAGGCCCAGGCCGAGGTGGCCCGCCTGGTGTTCCTGGGCATCCAACTGACGGCCGAAACCGAGGCCGGCCCCCGGCTCAAGCGGCAGAAGATCGACGCCCTGGAAAAGGAATGGTTCGAGGCCGCGCCGAGCACGGCCCCGGTCTTCGGCTGGCTCAACCTCATTCTCAGCCCCCTCTTCGGCGAGGCCCCGGAACCGGGCGCGGCCGAGGTGTGGGCCGTGGACCGGAGCTGACCATGCCTTGGGACTGGACGCGCGAACAGGCCGAGATTTACGCGGAGCTGCAAAGGGAAGGGCAGGCCTTCATCTTCGCCCGCCGAATAACGAAAAGCTTCGATCCGGCCGAAGGGACGGCCGCCTTCGAAATTGAAAAATTTGAGGCGCCGGGGTTGGTCCGGCGCCTGACCGCCGGCCGGGACCATTATTTCGCCGCCGACACCACTATATTACAGGGCGATACAATGCTGCTCCTGGCCGGCGGAACCTATGAGCCGGCCGTCGGGGACGACGTGACGATGGGCGCGGAAACATTTGCGGTCAAAGCGTTTTCCGCGCTGGAACCGGGGGGCGTGCCGCTTCTGTGGTATGTCCTTCTGCGCCGGAGGTGAGCCGATGACGGCCGGCCGCGACACCATCGCCGAATGGAGCCGGGCCGTCCGGGCCGACGCGGCCCGGGTGGCCGAAAACATCGCCCGGGACCTGGCCGCGCAGATCCGGGCCGCCACCCCGGTGGACACGGGCCGGGCCCGGGACGGCTGGCGCGTCGCCGCAAGCCGTCCGGCGGGCGGGGAGGGCGGTGCGGAAGGCGTTGAAAATCAAGTGTCCCCAGAATACGGGACGAGGGATTTTTCAATTCGCATCACCAACGGCGCGCCCTATATCCGGGTGCTGGAATACGGCCGGGCCGGGGTGGCCCCGGCGGCCATGGTCCGCCGGGCCGTGGCCGGGTTTTCCGAACTGGCCGCCCGGGCGGCGGCCGAAATCAAGAAGGGAGGGCGCCGATGAATCCGGCCCTGACCCACCACGTCCGCGCCTTCTGTGACGGGCGCCTGGCCGGGGCCCTCGCGGGCCTGGGCCTGGCGGCCGGACAGGTGGCCTGGCCCAACCGGCCGTTCCACCCGAAAAACGGGGAGGCCTATCTGCGGCCGGTCCTGGCCGCCAATCCCACCGAGGCCAAAAGCCTTGGCCCGCAAGGATTCGACGCGCTGTCCGGGGTGTATCAGATCATGATCGCCGCGCCGTTGAACCAGGGGGCCGGGCCGGCCGAAGCCCTGGCCGGGCCGCTCACGGCCCTCTTCCCCGGCGGCGGCCGGTTCGCCGGCGAAGGCTTCGACCTGATCGTCACCGCCGCCTGGGAGGGGACGGCCGAGGCCGTCGACGGCCGCTGGTGCCTGCCGCTCTCCATCGTCTGGAAAGCTTATACCCAAAGGGCCGGCTGAGGCCGGTCAAGGAGTTGCCCATGAACGTCTTCGCCACCGGGGCCCGCCACGGCACCCGCTACGTCCGCGAGGCCGACTTCGGGGTCGTGCCCCCGAGCCCGCGCCTGCGGAGCCTGCGCCACACTTCCAACAGCCTCCTGTTGGGCCGGGATTCCTTCACCTCCAACGAGTTGCGGCCGGACGGCCAGGTCTCGGACCTGCGGCTCGGCAACCGCCGCGTGTCCGGCGAGGTGGGGATCGAATTCAGCTTCGGGGAGTACGACGACTTCCTGGCCGCCGCCTTGCGTTCCGAATGGCGGCGCGAAGCCGACGGCCGCGAGATGCTCACGGCCGGCGCCGAGGCGGTCTTCTTCACCATCGAACGCTGGTTCGACGACCTGGGCCGAAGCCAATACGCCACCGGCTGCCGCGTCGATACCCTGAAACTCTCCGTGGCCACCAACGCCATGGTCACCGGCGGCTTGGGCTTTCTGGGCCGCGACCTGGCCTTCGCCGCCGCGCCCCTGGACCCGGATCCGGCCCCCGGCCGCACGGCCAGGCCCTTCGACGGCTTCAGCGGCCGGTTGCGCGAAGGCGGCGCGGACAACGCGGTGGTGACCTCTCTGGAACTGAACCTGGACAACGGTCTGGAGCCGGCCTTCGTCATCGGCGACGACACCGCGCCGACCCTGATCGAGGGCCGGATCAACCTCACCGGCACCCTCACCGCCTATTTCGACGGCCGCGACCTGTTGGACAAATTCGCCGCCGAGACGCCGTCCAGCCTGGTGTTCACGCTGGGCGACGGCGTGCGGGAATCGTATGTGTTCACCCTGCCGCTCATCAAATACACCGGGGGCGACAACCCGGCCGAGGGGCCGGGGCCGGTCTTGCTCACCATGCCCTTCCAGGCCCTGTACGATCCGGCCGCCGGCACGAACATCATGATCGAACGCATCGCCGGAAACCCTTGAAAGGAAAGACTCCGTGGATATCTCCCTGGTGACTGAAAACCTTCTGGACGCCGAGTGGCTGACCGTCCGCGACCTGCGCGGCGCGGCCACCGATTTCGCCATCCTCCTGGCCGCGCCGGACAGCGCGCCCGCCCGGCGGGCCTGGTCCCGGCTGCGGGCCGCCTCCCTGGCCGGCCTCCGGGCCGGGCGCATGTCTGATTCAAGCGACCCCGAAGAGCTGGACGCCCGCGACCTGGACTTCCTGGCCGGGCTGACGCTGGATTGGCGCGGCCTGGAAAATCAAGGCCGGGCCGTCGTCTTCAGCGCGGAATCCGCCCGCTCGCTCTACGCCGAGCACCCCTTCATCCGCGAACAGGTGGCCGCCTTCACGGGGGAGCGGCGCCATTTTTTGCGCGGCTAGCGGAGGGCCTGGCCGAGGCCGTCCGCCGGCAGGTGCGGCTGGACCAGGCCCGCCCGCAGGGCGGCACCCTGTTCGACCACGCCCTGGCCATCCGCCGCCAGACCGGGCGCTGGCCCGACGACCTGGCGCCGCTTCCGTCGCCGCCGCCCGAAGCGGCCGGCCTCTGGGACGACTATTGGGAACTGCGGAGCGGGGTGGGCGGCGGCCCGGTTCCGGTTTCGCACCTGGAAATATGGGCCTGGGCCGAACTGGCCGGCCGCCGGCCCACGGCCGCCGAAGCGCGGCTGTGGCGGGCGATGGACCGGGCCTTTCTGGAAGCCCTGGCCGAGGCCGGGCCGCCGTCTCCGTAAAACCGTTTACAGATAAGGATTCCCTATGGCACTGGAACTGGCCACGTTAGGCGTCGAGGTCAAGACCCAAGGGCTGGCCGAGGCGGCCCGCCGCCTGGAAGCCCTGGAAAGACAGAGCGCCCGCGCCGACGCGGCCGCCAGCCGCCTGGCCGGCTCGGTGGACGGGCTGGCCGGCCGCTACGCCGCGTCCGCCCGGGCCGCGCACGCCGAGGCCGAAGCCGTTCGCCGGTCCGAGGTGTACAGGCGCGGGCAGATCAAGCTGAGCCTTGATTTCCAGCGGCAGTACGCCGAAGTGATGGGCTTCTCCAACGAAGCCCAGCGGCTGGCCATTGAGGAACAACGGCTTTCGTGGGAAGACCTGGCCAACTCCATCGACGACGCGGGCCAGCGCCAGCTCTACCTGGCCCAGATCAACGAGATGGTGGCCCAGCAGCTGCGCCTGGTTTCCGGCGAGGTGCTGCCCGGCCTGAGCCAGGGTTTTTATCAATACGCCGAGGATTCGCTGCGCACCTTCGGCAAGGTCAAGGGCCTCGTGGGTTCGCTGGGCCGGGGCTTCGAGGACGCCTTGGTGGCGGCCGTCGATTTCACGGGAAAGACGAAATTCAGCTTCTCCGACATGGTCCAGAGCATCTTGAACGACGTCACCCGCCTGGTGGCCCAGCGGTTCGTGGTCGGCCCCATTTTCGGGGCCGTCTCGGGCCTCCTGGGCGGCGGCGGGGTGGGCGGCTTTTTCGCCGACGGCGGGGTTTTCAATTCGCCGGGCCTTCACGCCTATCAGAATCAAATCGTCACCCGGCCCACCATTTTCCCGTTCGCCCGGGGCGGGGCCCTGGGCCTCATGGGCGAGGCCGGGCCCGAGGCCGTGATGCCCCTCAGCCGCGACCGGCGGGGGCGGCTGGGGGTGAGTTTGAGCGCCGGCGCGGCGTCCGGCGGCGGGGCGGGCGGCCCGGCGGTGAACATCCAGGTCGTCAACCACAGCGGGGTGCCGGTCACGGCCGCCAGGGCCGAAGAAAGCCGCGAGGCCGGCGGCGGGCTGAACCTCAAACTCATCATCGACCAGGTGGACCAGGGCCTGGCCGCGCGGGAGAGCCGGGGCGCTTCGCGATTCGGCAACACCCTGCGCCGGAAGAGCGGCCTCAATCCCAACGCCACCCTGCACCGGGGCGGAGGAGCCTGACATGACCACTATCGCCGAGGCCATCGCCGAAGCCTATGCCCACGCGCCCCAGGACGTGATCGTCCTCGACGCGGTGGAGATCGACCACCCCTCGTTCATCCAGCCGATCCGCGTGGTGCGCTGGCCCGTGACCGGGCCCGAGCCGGAGCGGTTCTGGCTGCGCCATGAGGCGGACGCCGGCCTCAATCCCGGCGAAGTGGTTGAGTATCTGGGGCTGCCGTTCGAGGTGATTCCGCCGGAATCGTCGTCGAACTCCGAGGGCCGTTTCGATTTCCGCGTGGGCGTGACCGACGACGTGGACCGGTATCTCCGCGAAGCGGTGCTGAATCAGGCCCGGATCGTGGCCACGTTCCGCGAATACGTGAAAGGCCGCGAGGCTGAAGGGCCGGGCCTGGTGTTTCCGGATTTGGAGGTCGACAGCCCCCGCCGCGAAGGCGGGCACCTGACCTTCACCGGGGTCCTCTTCGGCTGGATGAGCCGCCCTTATGGGGATATCTACCGGCCCGGCGATTACCCGGCCCTGGTGACCGGGTATTGAGGGGCTTGGCTTTGGGGAAGAGAAGAGTAGGGAATTTTGCATTTGCAGAGGGGGGGCTCCGCCCCTCCACCCCGCCAGAGGAGGGGGCTCGCCCCCCCTCCTCTGGACTCCTCGGGCGCCAAGGGGGCTCTGCCCCCTTGGATCCCCCCGAAGAGACGAGGGGGGCGGACGCCCCCCTTCTAATCCCCCGAAGATCAACGGCCGGGCCAGGGGAAGCGTTGTCGGCACTGGCCAACCTCGGGGTGTGCGCCGAGGGGCGATGACCCGTAAGCCCCGCCGCAACTCGCCTGCCCGGCTCAGACAAGCGGCGGGGCGGGAAGAAGGGTCGGGCCGCGGGTGCGGGGATGGCGGGGCGCACGGCCCGTTTTCATGGAGTTTTGCGAAGACAGCATTTCATTGTCTTGGCTTACCCGGACTTCAGGAAGACGGGTCGGCGGCCGGGCCACAGCTATGTCCATTGCTCATAATGCCGCCGCCCCGCCGCTTGTCTGAGCGGAGCGAGTTGCGGCGGGGCTTATGGGTCAAAGCTTTTAGGAAGAATACAAAAAATGGCCCAAAGACGTCCAGGCCTCGCCGGCGACCCTGTCGCACTTCTTCGGGGGTTCGAAGGGGGGCGTCCGCCCCCCTCGTCTCTTCAGGGGATCCAAGGGGGCCAGAGCCCCCTTGGCGCCCGATGGGTCCAGGGAAGGGGGGGCGAGCCCCCTTCCCTGGCGGGGCTGGGGCAGCGCCCCACAGGGATAAAACCCGAAAGGGTTTCATCCCGGGTATTCTCCAAATGCCGATCACCGCATCCTCTTCCCCCGCAACGGGAAGAGAAGCCCAAGGAATAACCATGACCGGATGGTGGGAATCCTATCTCAACAAGCCTTGGCGGCCGGAACCCGTTCCGCCGCACAGCTTCACCTGCGGCGAACTGGTCCGCGCCGTGCACCGCGACCAGCTGGGGCTGGGCACGGCCGCGATACTCGTCGATCCGGAACGGCTGCTGGATTGCCTGACGGAATTGGGGCGGCCGGCCCACTACGGGTTCCGGCCGCTGGCCGCCGACGAATCGCCCCGCGATTTCGACTGCGTGTTCATGGCCCGGGCCGGTTACGACGACCACGTCGGCGTGGGCGCGGAAACCGGGGAAGGGCTGATGATCCTCCACTGCCTGAAGGGGGCCGGGGTGGTCCTCAACACGCCGGCCGAGCTTCGCGGACAACGGTTTACCCGCTTTACCTGGTATCGCCATCGGGAGGCGTCATGAATTTCGCCAAAGTGTATCACAGCCGGGGGGCCGGCGGAAAACGGGAATACCAGTGTGATCCCGGCCGCTCCATCCAGGAAATCGTGATGGAGTTGAACCCCGGCACCGGGGAGTGGGAAGCGCCCACGGTCTGCTTCAAGGACGGCGCCCCGCTCGGCCGCGACCGGTGGCCGACGGCCCGGGTGGCCGCCGGCGAGGTGGTGGTGTTCCGGTCGCTGCCGATGGGCGGGGGCGGCTCCAACCCGTTGAAAATCATCCTCGGCATCGCCATCATGGTCGCGGCCGTGTGGGCCGGGGGCCTGGCCGCCGGGCTCGTCTCCGGTTTCGCCGGGGCCGCCGCGGGCCAGGTGGCCGGCGGCCTGGTCACGGCCGCGGTCATGGCCCTGGCCGGCGGCATCCTCAAGACGCCGGCCCTGCCCGGCGGCCGCTCGGGCGCGGGCGACCCGGCCAGCCCCACCTATGCCGTGGGCGCGGCCAACAATCCGGCCCGGCTGGGCCAGGTGATCGGCGAATCTTTCGGCCGGATGAAGATCGTCCCCGACCGGGTGGCCAACGCCTACTCCTTGTATATCAACAACGAGCACTACCTCCACCAGGTCTTCGGCCTGGGCCGGGGACTGGTGGACGTGGAATCCCTGAGCTTCGGGGACACCGTGTTCTGGACCACGGGGCGCGGCGTGGATTCGGCCTACGACGTGGACGTGCAGTTCCGCGAGCCGGGCGAGGCGGTGACCCTTTTCCCGGACAACGTGGAAACCTCGGGCGAGGTTTCGGGCCAACAGCTCCACGCGCCCAACCAGCCCGAATATCCGGGCTGGACCGGGCCCTTCTCGGCCAACCCGCCCGGCACCCTGACCGACCGCCTCATCATCAACCTCGGCCTGCCCCAGGGGTTGTACCTCCTCAATTCGAAGGGCGGGCGGGCCAACCAGTCCATCAGCTATACCTTTGAATATCAACGCCTCGACGATTACGGCGCGCCGCTCTCCAATTGGGCCGTCCTGAAAAGTGAAACCCTGACCATGGCCACGCCCACGGCCCAGCGCCGCACCCTCGACGTGCGCGTGACTTCGGGCCGCTATCAGGTGCGGGCCCGCCGGACCAACGACGTGACCCTGAACGGCCGGGCCGTGCATACCCTGGTGTGGGAAAATTTGCAGGCCTTCCTCCCCGGGACCTTGCGCTACAACCAGAGCGTGGTGGCCATCCGCACCCGGGCCACCAACACGCTGAGCCAACAGGCGGCCAACACGGTGAGCGTCGTCCAGACCCGGAAGCTCCCCGTCTGGAACCCGGAGACGAAACAGTGGTCCGAGCCGGCGCCCACCCGGAGCTTCGCCGCGGCCATCGCCTGGATGCTCCGGGGCGAGTGGGGCGGCCGGCTGGACGATGCCCGCATCGATCTGGAAGGCTTGTGGCGGCTGGACCGCGAAAAGATCGCCGCCCGGGGCTGGACCTTCGACGGCTACTACGACGGCGGCTATTCGGTGTGGCAACTGGTCTGCGAGGCCTGCAAACCCTTCCGGGTGGTGCCCCGCATCAATTCGGGCCTGGTGACCTTCATCTTTGACGAGGCCGGGCGGCCCGCGCGCCACCGCTTCACCACGGCCGACATCGTGCGCGGCACCTTCGGCGTCACGTATAACACCTATTCCGCCAACACGCCCGACGACGTGATCGTCACCTATCTCGACGAGGCCGCCGGGTTCCAGACCCGCGACGTGCGGGCGGCCCTGCCGAATTCCGAAGGGCGCACTCCGGCCACGTTGGAATACATAGGTTTGGTGAACCGCGACCAGGCTTTCCAGGCCGGGATTTTCCTGGCCGCGTCCAACCGCCACCGCCGGCTGGCCCCGGAATTCCAGACCGAAGGCGCGGGCCGGCTGATCTCGGCGGGCGACGTCTGCACCGTCACCCACCCCTTCCTCACCCCGGCCCAGTCCGGGCTGGTCGTCGACTGGCAAGAGGCCGCGCTGGCCCTCGACCTGGGGACGGCCCCGCTCGTCCCGGACGGGGGGGAGCTGTACCTCAGCCTCGACGGGCCCGGCGGCGAGCCCTGGGGACCCTGCCGCCTGGGCCTGGCCGACGGCGCCGTCGTCACCCTGGACCCGGCGGATTATTCGAACCTCTTGGTGCAGGGCCAAGGCAACCCCTTCGAGTGGCTGGCCGGCGGCCGGGACGGCGCGGGCCCGGCCTGGGTGCTCCACACCGCCCGCGAATACGAGGGCCGGGCCATCGTCACCGCCGTGGTGCCGGTGGACCGCTTCCGCTGCCGGCTGGAACTGGTCAACGACGCCCCGGAGGTGGAAGCCTACGCCTCCCTCCCCACCCCGCCGTGGCAATACCGGAACAACGGGACCGGCGCCGAGGCCCTGGCCGCGCCGGAGAACCTCTCGGCCCGCGTCGCGGGAAGCGCGGAGGCGCCGGCGCTCACCCTGACCTGGCTGCCGGTGCGGGGCGCGGAAAGCTATGAGGCGCAATCATCCGACGACGCCGGGGCCTGGGTGGACCGGGGCCGGGCGTCCATCAACAGCGTGACCCTGGACGTGGCCCCGGGCGAGGCCGGCGTGCGCGTCCGGGCCCGGGACGCGGCCGGCCGGGTCGGGCCCTGGAGCCGCTGGAACGGCCACACGGGCGCCATGTTCGAGCGGCCCCCGGCCGCCCTGGCCCCGGACGGCTACCAGGGCGCCCGGCTGCGCGCGGCCTGGACCGTGGACGAGACGAGCGCGCCGGTCAGCGGTTTCACGGTTTCGATATATCCGGAGGGCGCCGCGGCCCCGGTCCGGGTGGAGCACCTGCCGGCCGAGGCCCGGGAATTCGTCTACACCCCGGCCCTGGGGCTGGCCGACGGCGGGCCCTGGCGCGAGTTGTCCCTGACGCTGGAAACCTTGCTGGTGACCGGTTCCCTGGGGGCGACCAGCCTGACGGCGGCCGACGCCGTGCCCGGCGAGCCCGAGGACGCGCTGGTCGCGGCGGGCCCGGGCGCGGTGACCGTCGAGGCCCTCACCGTGCTGGGCGATGCGAACGGCTTCGTCCTTTCGCGCGGCGACGGGCCGGATTTCGGCGAGGACGGCGTCCTGGAGCGGCGCGTGGTCAATGGCCTCCCCTATACCTGGAGCGGGCTCCCCGCCGGAACCCCCTGTCATTTCAGGGCCGCCGGCAAGGACGCCTTTTTCGACGCGGCCCTGGACTACCAGGCCCTCAACTATTCCCCGGTGTATACCGTGATTCCGGAGTGACCCTATGGCCCACAGCGCTTCCCCCCTTCTCCGCTGGCCCGGCTGGCTGCCGCTTCCCAACCAGGACGGCTACCAGGTCGAGCCCCAGGACCGGCGGGTGGCCACCGACATGGAAATCGGCGGCCGCTTCCGGGTGGAGTTCGACACCGACGAAACCCGGGCCCGCTGCGTGGTCAGCCTGGACCCGATCCAGGCCGGCTGGCTCGAGACCTTCGAGCGCGACCTTCTGCGTCAAGGCTCGAAGTGGTTCCTGATGCCGCTGTGGATCGGCGGCGGCCTGGCGGACCAGCGGGTCCGCTTCCGGGACCGGCCCACGGCCGGAAGCGTGCGCGGCCGCTGGACCGACTACGGCTTCACCCTGGACATCGCCCGGCGCGAGGGCCTGATGCCCGTCTGGCTGGCGGAGCTCCTGGCCCTGATTTCCCCGTATTTCCTGGCGCGGCTGCGCAACCGGCTGCGCGAAATATTGCACCACAAGGCGTCCCGAGCGACCAACACCCCCGACAACATCTGGACCGCCACCACGGCGGATTGGGAGACGGCGGAATGAGCGAAAGCAAAATCATGACCCCGGCCGAGTTCGAGGCCCTTCTCGACCGGCTGGAAATCGACATCCACACCCTGTCCGCCTTTGTCCACGGCGACGAGACCACCACCGTGGCCCTGGGCGGCGCGGACACCGACAGCCTGCGGCGGCTGGTGGCCAAGATCAGGGCCGACCAGGGCGACCTGCTGGCCGTGATGCGGAACCTGGCGGCCGAGGCCCGCACCGCCGAGGAGGGCGCGGCCGGATACCTGGCCCAGGTCGAGGCCCTGGCGGACCGCCTGGCCGAGGTCACCGCCCAGGCCGGGGAAATCCTGGCCGCCGCCGAATCGGCCATCCGGTATGGCCGGGAGGCGGTGGACGCGGCGGACCAGGCCCGGGACCACGCGTGCCAGGCCGACGCGGCGGCCGAGCGGGCCGAGGCTTCGGCCAACGAGGCGTCGGCCCGCGCGGACAAGATTCTGGAACTGGGCGTGGCCGCGGAAACCCTTGAATATACGCGGCCGGCCACGGCGGCCTATGACCCGGCCCGGGCCCTGATGACCTTCGGCCTGCCCCAGGGCGAGCCGGGGGCGCCGGGGCTCCAGGGCCCTCCGGGGCCGGCGCCGGTGAGCGGGATCATCGACGGCGGGGGCGCGGCCGAGACGCGGCTCGACCTGGTCGACGGCGGCTGGGTGAGGGAGGGCTGACATGAGCACCGAAATCAGAGTGCGGCGCGGAACCAGGGCGGCGCTGGAAAGCCTCAACCCCATCCTGCGCCCCGGCGAGGAAGTGCTGGAAGTGCTGGCCGAGAATCCCGACGGGAGCCTTGAATATCCGAGGCATCCCGAGACCGGGCAAGCCCTGGTCCTCCTGAAGTACGGCGACGGAAAGACGGCCTGGAACGACCTGGAATACGCGTCCGGCCCTCCGGGCCCGTCCGGCGGCGGGGCCGGCGGGGACATCCCGGACGCCACCACGGCCGTCAAAGGCCGGGTGCGCTTCGCCACCGACGCCGAGGCCCGGGACCTGGAGAACGGCCTCATCGCCCTGACCCCGAAAAACCTGGCCGCGCTCCGGGCCACGGAGTCGTCCCCCGGCCTGGTGAAGCTGGCCCCGGCCGGCGATTTCAGCAGCCCGGACCTGGCCGCCACGCCGGCCGGGGTGCGGGCGGCCATCGAGGCCATCGACATCCCTCACGCGTCGCTGACGGCGCCGGGGGTGGTGAAGCTGGCCGCGAGCACGGACGCCACCTCCGCCGACAAAGCCGCCACGCCGCTGAACGTGCAGACCGCCCTCGCCCGGGCGTCCGGGGGCGGCCTCGCGGAATGGGACGCGGGCCACGACTACCTTTCCGGCCCGCGCTTCGTGTGGGGCGCGGATGACAAGCTGTATCAATGGCTTTCCGCTTCCGGGCCGAATACCGGGGCCGGGCCGCGCGATCCGGCGACCCCGCCGGCCGTCGCGGTGGTTCCGTCGCCGGCGCCGATTGCGTGGAACGCCGCCGTCCTGCCGTCTTCCATTGTCTGGCGCGGCGCGTCCGTCAACGGCGCCGGAATGGCCCTGACCATCGGGGGCACCCAGCAGGCCGCCTATTCCACCAACGGCGGCCAGACCTGGACGGCCGCGGCGCTCCCCAGTTCGGGCAACTGGTACCGGGCGGCCTTGAACGAAGCCGGGGCGGCGGTGGCGGTCATACACGCCAACACCCCCGGGGGCGGAACCACGGCCGGGGCCTACAGCGTCAACGGGGGCCGGACCTGGGCGGCCATGGCCCTGCCGTCCGTGGCCAACTGGTGCGGCGTTTCCATCAACGACCACAACCAGGCGGCGGCGGTCTCCACCCTGGTCAGCAACAAGGCCGCCTACAGCACGGACGGCGGAAAGACCTGGAGCGCGGCCACCCTGCCGGAAGAAACCAACTGGGGTTTCGTGTCGATCAACAACCTGGGACAGGCCGTGGCGGCGGCGCAAAACACCGCGACCGCCGCCTGGTCCGCCGACGGGGGCCGGACCTGGACCAAGGCCGCCCTGCCGGAGGCGGCCAACTGGTTCGGCATCGCCCTCAACGGCCAAGGGCAGGCCGTGACCACGACCCTGGGCGGAGGCCTGGCCGCCTACTCGACCGACGGCGGCCGGACCTGGGCCGCCGCCGCCCTGCCGGCCTCGGCCGCCTGGTACGGGGTGGCGATCAACGAGCACGGCGCGGCCGTCACCGTGGCGCAAAACTCCGCGTCCGCCGCCTATTCGGCCGACGGCGGCCGGACGTGGACGGCCTTGACGCTCCCGAGTTCGGCGGACTGGCGAAACCCGGACATTACCGCCTCCGGCCGGGTGGTGGTCACGGGGGCCTCGTCCACCAAAGCGCTGTACGCCGACTGGCCCATGCTCTGGGTGGCGGCCTGGTCTCCGCACTGGGCGGCATACGACGCGGCCCGGCCCGGCGAAAACGTGGCCACCGCGGGCCGGGCCGCGCCCCGGGACTGCCTTCCGTATGACGGCGGGCTGTATGCGCGGGCCGAGTATCCGGCCCTGTGGGAGTTTGTGGAAACCTTCTGCGCCCCGGTGGCGGACGCCCAGTGGACGGCCGTGAAATACTCCATCGGCGACGGCGCGGCCACCTTCCGCATCCCCAAGACGGCCCAGACCGATCCCGTCATAACCAACTACCTCAAGGCCCGGTGACGCATGACCGTTTTCACCATACAGAAGCGGCGGGACACGAAGGCCGGGTGGGAGGCCGCGAACCCGGTCCTGGCCCCCGGCGAGCGGGGCTATGAGGCGGCGGGCGTCGGCCCCGACGGTTCCCTGCGGTACGATACCGATCCGGGGACGGGCCGGGCGCTCGTCCCCTACAAGATGGGCGACGGGAAGACCGCCTGGAGGGATCTGCCCTATGCCGCGGGACCCGTTGGCCCCCAAGGCTTGGCCGGGGACGTGACCGTGCCGGAGGCCTCGGCCGCGGTCCGGGGCCGGGCCCGCCTGGCCACGGCCGCCGAGACCAATGCCCAGGCCGTCGGCGACGCGGCCGTGAGCCCGGCCGGGCTGGGCGCGGCCGGGGCGGCCCGCTTCGCCGGCCCGGACGAGTTGACGGCCCAGGGTTTGCTGATCAGCCCGGCCCGGGTGGCGGAGGCGGCGGCCGGATTCGCGCTGCCCGAGGCCACGGAAGAAACCGCCGGCGCGGTGCGTCTCGCCGATCCGGACGACGCGGCCGCGCCGCCCCGCGCGGCGGTCACGCCGGCCGGGGCGCGGTCGATGCTGGCGGCCGCCGGCCTGACCCCGGGCATTCTGGCCTGGGATGCGGAAAGCGTTTATACGCAGCGTGTCCTGGTGTCCGGACCGGATGGGGCCATCTACCGTTGGCTGGCCCCCAGCGGGCCGGGCACGCCCGCCGGGCCGCAGAGTCCGGCCGCGCCGCCGGCGGTCGATCCCGTCCTGTCGCCCGCGCTGTCGGCCTGGGCGGGTCCCTCGAGCCTGCCGGCGTCGGTGCTGTATTGGCGTTACGTGGCCCTGAACGACAGCGGCCAGGCGGTGGCGGCGCCTTCCATTTCCGGCACGGGCTACACATGCCAATCCTATGACCAGGCCGCCCGTTCGGCCGACGGCGGCCAGTCCTGGACGGTTTCAACCCTGCCCGCCAAGAGCCATTGGGTGGGCCTGGCCATCAACAACGCCGGCCGGGCCTTCACGTCCCAGATAAGCGGAGCGGCCGGCGCCCGCAGCCATGACGGCGGAAAAACCTGGAGCCCGGTGAGTTATCCCGAGTTCCCGGCCGGCGGCGGCTTTTCCGACGTGGCCCTGAACGACCGGGACGTGGTGCTGGTGACCGGCCTGCCGTGGGGCCGGATTCTGCGGAGTCCGGATTTCGGCGCGACCTGGCAAACCCCGGCCCTGCCCATGCCGGCCAACTGGCTGGCCGTGGACATCAACAGCCGGGGCCAGGCCGTGGCCCTGGCCCAATACGGCCAGGGGGCCGCCTGGAGCGATGACGGCGGCCTGACCTGGACGGCCGCGACGCTGCCCGCGTCGGCCTTCTGGTTCGACGTGGCCGTCAACAACCGCGGCCAGGCCCTGGCCGTGGCCGGCGACCGGGCCATCCGCAGCGACGACGGCGGCCGGACCTGGACCACGGCGGCGCTTCCGGCCATGGCCGGCAGCGCGGGGTATCAGTTCGTGGCCCTCAACGACGCCGGATGCGCCGTGGCCACGTCGGATTCCTATACGGCCGCCTGGTCCGCGGACGCGGGCCGGACGTGGGCCGCCTCGGCCATGCCCACCCCCACGTTTGTCGGCGTGGCCCTGAACCATACGGGGCGGGCGGTGGCCGTCCGGTGGGCGGGGATCGCCCAGGTGGCCGTCGCCGACTTCCCCCTCCTGGGGTACGCGGCGGACTGGTCCCCCTGCTGGGCGCCCTTCGGCCCCGCGCCCGTCGGGTCCGCCGTGGGGACCGGAACGCCCGTCGTCCCCCGCGACTGCCTGCCGTTCGACGGCGGCCTGTATGCGCGGGCCGACTATCCGGCCCTGTGGCGATTTATCGAGACGTTCGGCCGGCCGGCGGCCGACGGCGCCTGGACCGCCAATCTCTTTTCCGACGGCGACGGCGCGGCCACGTTCCGCGTCCCCGACCGGGCCCAGGCCGGGCCGGTGTACACCTATCTCAAGGCCAAGTAAGGAGGCCGCCATTATGCCCATGATGAAAATGCAGCAGCGCCGCGACGCCAAAGCGACCTGGGAAGCCGAAAACCCCGTCCTGGGGCCGGGGGAAATCGGGGTCGAGGCCGCCGTGGTCCACGCCGACGGCACCCTGGAATTCGTCGCCGGCCCGGACGGCGCGGTGGTCAGCCCCTTCAAGCTGGGGGACGGGAAGACGGCCTGGAACGATCTGCCCTATTTCTCGGGCAAGCCCGGCCCGGCCGGAACGTCCCCCGCGCCCGCCCCGGCCACGGCCGCGGCGGCCGGGGTGGTCGAACTGGCCACGGACGACGAAGCCTTCCAGATGGCCGACGCGACCCGGGCCGTGACCCCGAAGAATTTGTCCTTCCTGACGGCCACCATTACCCACAAAGGGTTTGCCCAGCTGGCCGCGCCCAGCGACACGGCTTCGGACGACAAGGCCGTGACCCCGGTAGGGCTGAAGAAAGCTTTGGAAAATTTTTCCATTCCCGATGCCACAACCACTGTCAAAGGCCAGACCCGCTACGCCACGCCTAACGAGACCAAGGCCCAGGCCGTCGACCACGCGGCCGTCACCCCGGCCGGCCTGGCCGGGATGACCGCCACCGACGCAACGCCCGGCCTTCTGGCCACGGCCACGGCGGCTGAAACCCAAGCCTTGACGATATCCGCCAAGGCGGTCACCCCCGGCGGCCTGGGGACGCTGAACGCCTCCACCACGCAAAAGGGCCTGACCGCCTACGCCACGGATTCGGAAACGGCCGGGGACGCGGCGGCCGACAAGGCCGTCACGCCGTCCGCCCTGGGCAAGCGCCTGGCCACCGCGTCCCTGGCCGGCCTGGTCAAGCTGGCCGCCGGCGCCGACACCTCCAGCGCCGACAAGGCCGTCACGCCGGCCGGGCTCTCGGCCCGGCAGGCCACGGCCATCCTGGCCGGCCTGGTGCGGCTGGCCGCACTGACCGACAAGACCAGCGACACGGCCGCGGTCACGCCCCTGTGGGTGGCCACCAACGTGGCGGCCGGCGGCGGGGGCCCCAACAAGCGGGTGGTCCTGACTTCGTCCAACTCGGCCTGGGCCGCGCCGGTCGCGGGCTGGTATCGGGTGACCCTGATCGGGGGCGGCGGGGCCGGCGGCGGCAGCCAGGGGCGCGGCGGCAACAAGGGCGGGGACACCAGCTTCGCCGGCCAGGTGGCCCGGGGCGGCTCGGGCGGCGGCGGTTCATGTGCCCAGGCCAACTATTCCATCGGCGGCGGCGGCGGCGGCGGGGCCGGCCGGGTCGGCGTGGCGTATCTCAAATTGGCCGCCGGCCAGACCTGCAACGTGTCGGTCGGCTCGGGCGGCGCCTATGCGACCGCGGCCCAGAACGCCGCCGGCGCCCTGCCCGGGGCCAACTCCGCGGCCTACCAGTTCGGCGCCGGGCAGGGCGGGGACGGCGGCGGCATGGGCGTCACCGGCGGCAAGACCCAGAACGACGGCTCGTATATCGGCGGCAACGGCGGCGCCGGCGAATCGAACGGCACCGGCTACGGCGGCGGGGGCGGCGGCTCGGGCGGCAACGGCTATTTCACGGGGACGGGCGGCAACGCGCCCGACGGCGGCTCCAAGGGCGGCGACGGCGGGACGTCCTGGGGCGCCGTGGTCTACGGCGGCCGGGGCGGCAACGGCGCGGTGATCCTCGAATACTGCGATCCCAGCGCCTGAGCCGGGGCCGGAGGCCGATCATGGGTGAAAACGAAGTGCATGAACTGCGGCGGGACGTGGGCCGTATCTTCGACCGCCTGACCAGGATCGAAACCCTTCTGGGCGAGCGCTGCGCGGACCGGGGCGAGCGCATCGAAAAGGTGACGGCGGACGTGGAATCGATGAAGATCAGCCAGGCCAAGGTGATCGGCGCGGCCGCGCTGTTGAGCGTGGTGATCGGCTACATCCTGAAAGGCCTGGGCCTGGAGTAGCCAGGGCGCTTGCCCTGGACCCGTCTCCGTGCGGCCTGGTCGTTTCGGGCGGTCTGGTCGTCCGGGAAAGAGGCCATCGGGCCGGTTGAAGAAGCCCTGAAGGGCTGGGACTGTGCGGCCTGGTCGTTTCGGGCGGTCTGGTCGTCCGGGAAAGAGGCGGTCGGGCCGGTTGAAGAAGCCCTGAAGGGCTGGGACTGAAAGGGAAGGCCGATGTCGTTTGAAGAAGCGTTGGAACATCTGCTGGAATTCGAGGGCGGCTATGTGAATGATCCGGACGACGCCGGAGGCGAAACCTTCCGGGGCGTCAGCCGGCGGTCCTGGCCCGACTGGGCCGGGTGGGCCCTGATCGACGCGGCCAGGGCGGCCGGGCTCCGCTCGGCCCGGGCCCTCGACGGCCGCTTCGCCCGCGACGCGGCCATGGACCGGCTGGTGGCCGGGTTCTACCGCGCCAACTTCTGGCGGCCCTGGGACCGGTTGGGCCTGCCGGCCCGCCTCACCGGAAAGCTCTTCGACACGGCCGTCAACGTCGGGACCGGCCGGGCCGCGGGGCTCCTGCAGGCGGCCGTCAACCGGCTGGGCCCGGCCGTCCCCCTGGCCGTGGACGGAATCGTGGGCCCGCGCACCCGGGCCGCCCTGGACGCGGCCCTGGCGGCTCCGGACGGGGAGGACCGCCTCCTGGCGGCCTGCGCCGAGGCCCAGGCCGACCACTACCGGGCCCTGGTCCGGGCCCGGCCGGCCCGGGCCAAATTTCTCCGGGGCTGGCTGCGGAGGGCGGCATGGATACCCGTCTGAGCCGGCTGTCCGGGCTGGTGGTGGGCGGCCGGGACACCCTGTCCCTGGGCCGGGTGGCCTTCTGGCTGGTGTTCGGGCTGTGTTTCTGGTTCTGGGCCGGGGGCCGCGAGGTGCCGCCCAGCCTGGAGAACTCCCTGGGGCTGGTCCTGGCCTACAACCTGGGCGGCAAGGCCGTCAGCGGTTTCAGCCGGCGCGGCCGGCCGGAGGACGGCGATGGGGAACGTTGACTGGAAGCTTCGGGCCGGGGCCATGGTCCTGGCCGTGGTCCTGGCCACGGTTCTGGCCGGCGCGGCCTGGCTGGGGATCGGCCGGCTGCGGGCCGAGCGGGACCTGTGGGCGCTGCGGGCGCAAAGCCTGGCCCGGGAAAACGCCGCCCTGGCCGCCGAGGCCCGGGCCGCCGCCAAAGCCCTGGCCGGCCGGGAAGCCGAGCGCGCCCGCCTGGCCGCCGAAAACGAGGCCCTCCGGGGCCGGCTGGAGGACGTGTATGCGAGCGATCCGGAATCTCGGGCTTGGGCTGACGCTCCTTGCCCTGGCGCTGTCCTGGACTGCCTGCGCCGCCAGGCCGGAGCCGCCCGTCCGGCCGGCGGACCCGCCGGCCGTGTGCCTGGCGGACGTGCCCGAGCCCGAGTGGCGGGGCCGGACCAACGGGGACCTTTTGGCCTGGGCCCTGGCCCTGCGGGAGGCGGTGCGCCGGGGCAACGCGGACAAGCGGGCCCTGCGGGAGTGGACTGAGACCAAGAAAATTCGTGATGAATTTTAAAAAAAATTCTGATATAAGATTATTAAAGTCGTTTTAAGCTTGTTATAATTTAAATTTAACAAGTTATATATACTTTTGTGCAAAACATGAACGCTGCGCTCTCTCTTCGGTCAGAAAAAATAAATCATGTCAAGCAGTTCCGGCCGCGTGGGGTCGGTCCGCAAAGAGGCCCCCAGGAGGCGCCCCATGGAACCACCCGTCGAAAAACTCACCCGCCGCTGCCTGGTCGAATCGCTCAGCGAAGCCACGGGCCTCAGCCGCGACCGGACCGACCGGATGGTGGCCCTGGTTTTGGACCACCTCTGCCTGGTCCTGGCCCGGGCCCTGAAAAAACACGGGGCGGCGGAACTGACGCTGCGCAACTTCGGCTCTTTTCGGGTGGTCAGCCGCCCCGCCCGGAGCGGCTGGGACTTCCGTTCCGGCCGCCCGCTCGCCGGCCCGCCCCACCGCCGGCTCCACTTCCGCGCGGCCCGCTGTTTCCGCCAGGTCATTCAGGGCGAAGAGCCCGGAGGGAATTTCTAAAAATCACTTTTCAGCCGCCGGGACGGATTCGGCCGGGGCCGGGCCGTCCCCCCGCGGGGCCGGCCGGTTCCGCCCCCGGGCCGGGAATTCCAGGAGATCCGGGCCGCCGGCGCGCGGCGCTCCCCGCCGGGAGGGGGCGGCCGAATCCGTTCGGCCCGGCGCGCCCCCGCCCCGGAAACACGTCCGCCCTCCACCCGACCCCGGCGCCGGCCGGCGTCGTTCGTGCCGGGCCGGTGGACACGCCATGCCATACACGTTTCTCGATTTCAACGTAAGCGACTGGAGCCGTCAACAGCGGTTCCGGGTGTGGAAATTCGGGGCCGGAGTCTCGTATACGGAACTGGCGCGAAAAATGGGCCTCTCCCACGTGGCGGTGCGCAAGCTGTGCCTGGGGGAAACCGCCCCGGCCAACCGCCTGGCCCAGCTCATCCAGCTGGGCGTGCCCGAAGACCTGCTGCCCAAACCCAAGGTTCCCTCAAATGAACCCAACCCGGCCGCCCCGCCCGGGCCCGCCGCCTAGAACGCTTTTCTCCGAAGGAGTCGCCCCATGCCGTCCGCGCCCTGCGCCAACACCGGGACCGACCGCCGCGGCTATTGCCGCCGCCTGCGGGCCTGGCTGACCGAACCCGATTGCCGGCAATACCGCCGGCCCGAGCCCCGCTACTCCGGCCGGCCCCTCCGCCTCAACCTCGGCTGCCAAAACTGTCCGGGCCTCGAGTGGGAGGCGCCGGCGGGTGCGGAGGAGGGTGGGGCGGGGGGCGGGGCGGAGCGTATCCAAAAGGCGACGCATGGAAGGCATTTTTGAACATATCCTGGCCGGCCGTTTCGGCGACACGCTCAACGGGGACTACGGCCGGCCGGCGGCCGACGCGGCCGACCGGCTGCTGGACCGCCTGTGGGAGCTTTCCAACGCCCGGGCCCTGGCCCTGTTCCGGGCCGGAGGCCTGGACCGGGCCGACCTGGACCGGCTGGAGGCCGCCTGGCTCGACCGGGCCGGGGAACAGGACGGGGACGCGCGGCGCGAACGCGGCGCGCCGTATTGACGTGAGGATCGGGGGGGAACGGAGTTCGGGCCGGAGGCGGACGATGAACATGGATTTTCGGCTCAAGGTGGGGTTCGCCGACCACCCCAAGACGCGCAAGCTGATCCGCCTCTGCGGCGAGGAGGCCTTCCGCTGCCTGGTCCGGCTGCTCGAATACGTGACCAGCTACCGGCCCGACGGCCATTTGGCCGGCCTGACCGGAACCGACGTGGAGATCGCGGCCGGCTGGACCGGCCGGCCCGGCGTCCTGATCCGGGCCTTGAAGCGCACGGGGTTTCTGGACCCGGCCCCCGGCCGCGGCCTGACCGTCCACGACTGGGGGGAGCACAACCCCTATGCGGCCCGGGGCGCCGACCGTCAGGCCCGGGCCCGCCAGGCGGCCGAGGCCCGCTGGAACAAGGCCCGGGCCGCCTCCCGCCGGGGCCGCGCGGAGACGAAACCCGCCGCCGGGCCGGCTCCCGCCGCCGACAGCGGCCGCGCCCGGACGAAACCCGTCGCCGGACAAGCTCCCGACGCGCCCGCCGCTCCCGGGGAACCCTTTGCCGGTCAAGCCCCCGCCATCCCGTCCGCCCCGGAGGACGCCCCGGAGGCCGAGTTCGCCCGTTTCTGGGCCGCCTATCCCCGGGCCGAGGGCCGGGAGGCGGCGCGGGCGCTGTACCGGCGGCTCCGCCGGTCCGGGGATCTGCCGCCCCTGGCCGATCTCCTGTCCGCCGTCGCGGAGCAGCGGGCCGGCAATCCGGTCTGGGCGCGCGAGTTCCCGCGTTTCGTGCCGTCCCCGGTCCGCTGGCTGCGCGAAGGCCGCTGGGCCGACCGTCCGGCCCCGCCCGAGCCCGCCGTCCAATGGACCCGTCCCTCCACCGTAAAAATGGAGCCCCCCCTCACCGCCGCCGAACTCGCCGAACGCCGCCAAGCCCTCGCTCTCCTCTCCAGGGCGCTCCAGGGCCGGGCCCTGGATCCCCAGGGCCGGGCCCTGGACCCCCAGGGCCGGGCCCTGGACCCATCTCCGAGTGAGGGGGAGAGCGGGAGCGGCCTGGTCGGCCGGGCCGGCTGCGGCCGTGGAACCCCGGCGGCGGCGGGGCGTCCCGTATCGAAAGCTTGACGGACGCCCGGAGGCGGCCGGGATCGGCCCGACTTGACCGACGGCGCGTTCGGACGGGGGGGAAGAGAAAAGGTTCGGGCCGGACCGCTTTGCGGTCCGGCGCCGTTTTGATCTATCGGCCGTTTCCTCGCGCCCGGCAGCCCGCCGCTTTGAAAAACCCGCATTCCCTAACTTCTTACCCCGGCAGGAACCGTTCCCGGGTCAGGCCGTGGCGTTTCAGGCGGTGGTTGAGGAGCTGGCGGGAGAGGCCCAGAAGGCGGGCCGCGCGGGTGACGTTGCCGCCGGTGCGGTGCAGGGCTTCGGTGATGGCCTGGCGCTCGGCGTCTTCCAGGTTCAGGGGGAAGGCGGGGGCGGGGTTTGATTCCGGGGGGGCGGGGTAGCGGGCGGGGGAGGGCGGGGCGGCGCCGACGATGAGCGGCGGCGGGACGGCCGCGCTTGCGCGGCGGCCGCGGAAGTGGTCAAGAAGGTCCAGGGTGAGCATCTCGTTGTCGCCGGCCAGGTTCATGGCCGCCTCGATGATGTGTTCGAGCTCGCGGACGTTCCCCGGCCAGGCGTAGGAGAGGAAGGCGGAGAGCACTTCCGGGTCGGCCTGGCGCACGCGGCGGCCGAGGATGTAATTGTACTTCATGAGGAAGTAGTCCACCAGGAGCGGCAGGTCGTCCAGCCGTTCGCGCAAGGGGGGCAGGCTGATCACCACCACGCCCAGGCGGTAGAAGAGGTCGGGCCGCACCCGGCCGCTTTCGATGATCCGCTCGGCCGGGCCGCTGACGGAACTGATGATTTTGAGGTCGAAGGTGAAGTCGCGTTTCCCGCCCACCCGCCGCGCGGTCTTGTCCTGCAGCACCCTGAGGAGTTTGGGCTGAAGGTCCAGGGGCATGGAATCCAGTTCGTCCAAAAGGAGGGTGCCGCCGTGGGCCTCCTCGAACAGGCCCGGCCGGTCCAGGGCCCCGGTGAAGGCGCCCTTGACCGTCCCGAACAGGAGCCCCTCCAGCAGCGGCTCGGGGATGGCCGCGCAGTTCACGGCCAGAAAGGGCCGGCCGGCCCGTTCCGAGTGCTCGTGGATGCTCCGGGCGAACATCTCCTTGCCGCAGCCCGTCTCCCCGGCCAGGAGGATCGGCGACGGCGACAGGGCCGTCATGCGGCCCACCTCGATGGCCCGCTGGAAGGCCAGGTTCTGGCCCACCAGGGTGTCGAAGCTGACCTCGTTGGGCGCGCTGGGTTTGTTCTTCACGGTCGAGACCGGGGCCGCGGCCACCAGGCTTTTCAGCTCCACGATGAAGCACAGGGCGCCCACCAGGGTGCGGCCCTCGAAGAGCGGCACCACCGTGTGGGTGGAGTTGACCACCTTGCCCCGGTAGGTGCGGTAGAGCCCCACGAAATTCACCACCGGCTTCTTGGTTTTGAGGCAGGTGGCGATGAGGCCCGGCTCGGGGTGGGGGCCGTAGACCCGGTGGGTTTTCTTGCCCAGCGTTTCCTCCGGGGTCAGCGAGTCGATGCGGGCCTGGGCCGGGTTGTAATAGACGATGGTGCTCTGGGTGTCGGTGATGATGACGCCGTAAGGCAGGGTCTCGAAGGCCTCGCGCAGGGGGACGCGGCCGTGGAGGATTTTTTCGCACAGTTGGTCGGGGGTGGAGTGGGGCACGGGGTCTCCGGGGAGAGGTTTGCTTAGCGTTTACGAAAATATATTTTCATAATTGAAAATATAGCGCAAATATGTTTTCTAGTCAAGGCCGGCTGTATTTTTCGAACCGCTTGATTTTGTTCGGACCCGAAACCTCCCTCCGGCTTGGCCCGATTCCTGCTCTTGTTCAGGGCGGCTTTCCGCCATTTCCCATACCCATCCGGCCGCCGTCAGGGCGCCCTGGCCGCGCTGTGCCCGGTTTGGGCCGAAGTCAAAAACGCTGTTGCATATTCCGTCGGCCGACGTTGACGGATAAGGGGATTCGTGCGCTCCCGATCCGGGCGGCGCGGTCCCTTCCAGGAGGTATTTTTTCATGCAGCCCAATTACGCCACGCGCATCAGTCCCGATTTCCGGGTCGTCACCGACAGCCAGGTGGAGGAGTTCATCCAGGCCGCCTTTCTGATTCTGGAACGCACCGGGGTGAAGATCACCCATCCCGAAGCGTTGTCATTGTTGGCCGAGGCCGGGGCCGACGTCCGGGGCGACCGGGTGCGGGTGCCGCGCTGGATGGTGCAGAAGGCGCTGGAAACCACGCCGCGCGGCCTGGTCCTGTATTCCCGCGACGGCCGGCCGGTGATGCCGCTGACGAACGGGCGCAGCTACTACGGCACGTCCACGGCCAGCCCCAACAACCTCGACGCCCTGACCGGCGAGCGCCGCCCCACCACGCTCCAGGATATCGCCCGGGGCGCCCTGGTGGCCGACGCCCTCCCGAACATCGATTTCGTCATGCCCTTCGGCACGGCCCAGGACGTGCCGGCCAAGGCCGGGGAGGTGCACGAGTTCGTGGCCCTGATGGAGACCACGGCCAAGCCGGTGGTCTTCTGCGGCTATTCGGCCAAGGGCGTGGCCAAGGTGCTGGAAATGGCCGCCGCGGTGGCCGGCGGCCGCGAGGAATTGAAACGCCGGCCCTTCGTGGTGCCCTATCCGGAACCCATTACCCCGCTGCACTTTCCGGACGAGGTGGTGTCGCGCATGTTCGTCTGCTGCGATTTCGGGGTGCCCCAGATCAACAGCGGGGCCCAGCTCATGACCCAGACCGCGCCGGCCACCCTGGCCGGGTGCGTGGCCCTGGCCACGGCCGAAAGCTTTTTCGCCATCACCCTCAACCAGCTGCGGAAGCCGGGGAGCCCCTGCTTTTTAACCACTTCCGTGGGCGCGGTCAACCACAAGACCGGCAGCGACTGTCTGGCCAGCCCCGAGTTCTGCCTCACCATCGCCGCCCAGTCGCAGATCGCCCGGCGGCTGGGGCTCCCCACCTGGGGCCTGGCCGGGGCCACCGATTCCAAGGCCTTAGACGCCCAGGCCGGGGCCGAGGCGGCCATCGGCATACTCACCCAGGCCCTGGCCGGGGTGAACGTGATCCACGACGTGGGCTATGTGGACAGCGGCCTGTCGTGCTCGGCGGCCATGATGGTGCTCGGCGACGAGCTCATCAGCTGGACCCGCCACGTCATGAACGGCATCGAGGTTTCGGCCGAGACCCTGGCCGCCGAGGTCATCGACCAGGTGGGGCCGGGCGGCAATTTCCTGGCCCACAAGCATTCCATCGCCCACTTCCGCCGGGAATCGTGGTTTCCCAACGTCTTCCGCAAGGACCAGCACGACAGTTGGGTGAACGACGGCCGGCCCGAATGCCGCGACGTCCTCTACGCGCGCACCCGCCGGATCATCGAGACCCACCGGCCCAACCCGGTGAACGAGAATCTTCTGGCCGAACTGCGGGACATGGCCCGGGCGGCCGAACGTGAACTCCTGGCCTGACGGCCGGCCGTACGACGAAAGGAAACCATTATGGCGCAAAGCTTTATGAAAAAGTACTGGGGACTGTTCATCCTGGCCTGGGGCGGGGCCTTTGTCTACCGGGTTCCCTATATGCGGTATCTGATGTATGATCCCCTCCAGCAGGCCTTGGCCGTCAACCACACCGAGTTCGGCAACATGATGAGCGTCTACGGCCTGACGGCCATGGTCAGCTACTGGCCGGGCGGCTGGCTGGCCGACCGCGTCCGGCCGCGCTACCTGCTGTGCTTCTCCTATCTGGTGACGGGCGTGCTGGGCATTTATTTCGCCACGTTTCCCAGCTACGGGATGTGCGTGGCCATCCACGCGGCCTGGGGCGTCTCCACCACCCTGACCTTCTGGGCGGCCATGCTGCGGGCCACCAAGGACATGGCCCCGAAAGAGGAAGTGGGCCGGTTCTACGGTTTGCTCGAAAGCGGGCGCGGCCTTCTGACCCTGGCCTCCATCACCCTGTGCGGCTTCGTCTTTTCCTTCTACGAAACCGACAACCCGGCCCAGGGCATGAGCGTGGTCCTGAACATCATGAACGGGGCCTGCCTCTTCGGCGCGGTCCTCACCTGGTTCTTCTTCACCGACCCGGTGGAGCTGACCCCCAACCCCTCGCTCGGGAAAGACATCTTCGAAGTGCTCAAGTCGCCCTGGATCTGGTGCGTGGCCTTCATCGTGTTCGCCTGCTACACGGCCATGGTCTTCGGCGGCTACCTCACGCCCTACATGACCGGCGTGGTGGGCGTCTCGGCCACCACGGTGACCTTCCTTTCGGGCTTCTGGATCTACGGCAGCCAGTTCCTGGCCCCGCCCGTCAGCGGCATCATCTCCGACCGCATCGGCTCGCGGCCCGTGGTGCTGGTGGTGCTGTTCGGCTTCCTCATCGCCATCCTGGCGGTCATCATGCTGGTGCCGGCCGATCCCTCGATCTGGATTCTGATGGTCATCATCGCGGCCAGCCTCTACTGCGCCATCTACGCCATCCGGGGCGTCTACTTCGCGGTCCTGGAAGACCTGCGCGTGCCCACGTCCATCGTCGGCGCGGCCATCGGCTTCGCCTCCCTCATCGGCTTCGCCCCGGACGCCTTCGTCTACACCCTGGCCGGCAACATCCTCGACAAAAACCCCGGCGCGGCCGGCTATCAAATCTGCTTCACCATCGCCGCCGCCATGGCCGTCATCGGCTGCGTGGCCTCGATGGCCGTTTTGTGGCGGGCGAAGGCCATCAAGCGGAGCGAAGCGGCCGCCGCCGCCTGAAACCTTTATATATCAACGGGCCGGGAGGTCATGCTCCCGGCCCCGCCGCGGAGAATCGCCATGATTAAGCCTGAACATATTGAACGCCTGCATGAGGCTTCCCTCGCGATCCTGGAAAAGACCGGCGTGGTCATGCACCACGAGGAGGCGCGGGAGGCGCTGAAAAAGCACGGCTGCGCCGTGGACGGCGAGCGGGTGCTTTTTCCGGGAAAAGTGCTGATGGGCCTGGTGGGCCAGGCGCCGGAAAGTTTTTCCGTCACCCCGTATAACGAGAGCCGGGCGGTCGCGGTCGGCGCGGGCCAGACCCACTGGGCCACCGGCGGCGGGGCCTCGAACGTGCTGGAGCCGGATTCGAGCCACCGGCCGGCCACCTTCCGCGATTTCGCCGATTTCCTGAAAATCGCCCAGGCCACGCCGCGCCTGGACGTTCTGAGCACCCTGGTGGTGCAGTCCTCGGATCTGCCGGTCAGGGATTCGGCGGCGCTCCAGTTCTTTCACGCGGCGCAGTTGTCCGACAAGGTTCTCGTCGCCGTCACCGGCGAGAGGCGGGTCAACGAGGCCGTGCTCGGCACGGCGGCCGCCCTCTTCGGCGGGGCGGAGGAACTGGCCAGACGGCCGCGCCTCTTCGCCATCACCAGCACCCTCAGCCCCCTGCGGCTGGACCACCCTTCCCTGGAAGGGCTTCTGGCCGCCGCCCGCCTCGGTCAGCCCGTGGCCGTGACCCCCTGCACCATGGCCGGTTCCACCGGGCCCATGACCCTGGCCGGCTCCATCGCGGTCAGCAACGCCGAGACCCTGGCCGGCGTGGCCCTGGCCCAGGCCGTCCGGCCCGGGGCGCCGGTCCTCTACGGCTGCCAGTCCACCACGTCCGATCCGGGCACGGCCTCCATTTCCATCGGCGCGCCCGAGCAGGCCCTCTTCATCGCCCACGGCGGGGCCCTGGCCAAATTTTACCGCCTCCCCTGCCGGGGCGGGGGCCTTTTGACCGACGCCGACCGGGTCAGCGCCCAGAGCGGCTGGGAGGCCATGCTCACGGGCCTGGCCACGCGCCGGGCCGGCTATGACCTGGTGCTCCACGGGGCCGGCATCGTCTGCGGCTACGCGGCCATGAGTTTCGAGCAATACCTGGTGGACCTGGAGATTCTCGGCGTCATCGAAACCCTGGACGCCGGGATCGCGGTGGACGAGGCCTCCCTGGCCCTGGACGTGGTCGCGGAACTCGGCGCGGACGGCGGCTACCTCACCCACCGCCACACCACCCGCCACTGCCGCCGCGCCTGGCGGCCGGCCCTGGCCCATCGCGGCCACCTCGGCGGCCCGGCCGGCCATAGCCAATTCAACGAGCGCCTGGCCAAGGAGAAGAAGCGCCTTCTCGAAGCCTACCGGCCGCCCGACCTCCCGCCCTCGGCCGTCAGGGACATGCGGGATTTCCTGCGCACGAAAGGCATTGAGGCGTAAGGCTGTTTCTTCTCCTCATCTTTTCGCCGGACGCCCGGTGAGGGGCGGGCCGGCCCCGCCCCCGCCCGTCCGCCGACAAAAAAGGGAAGCGTCATCCGCTTCCCTTTGCCGTTGCTCATTTTCCGGAGATCATTCCGAATCGTCGCCGCCGTCCCCGTCGTAGCCGTCCCCGTCGCCGCCGCAGGTGACGTTGACGAAGGCCCGCCCGCCGCCGCCGAACGCCGGGGCCGGCTCGCCCACGGCCGGGACGCTTCCCCCGGCCGCCCGGGCCGCCGCCCGCCCGGCCCGGCGGCTGATCTTGTCGTACACCTCGCCGAAGGTCACCGGGCCGTCCTCGTGGAGGGAGCCCCCGGTGCCCCGGGGCGGGGTGCGGACGTTGTCGCGGATGGCCTGTTCGTACCGCAGGATGAGCCCCGCGTCCTTGAAGCTGTAGTATTGCCCGTCGCGGCCGATGATGAGGTGGTCGAGGATCTGGATTTCGGTCTGCACCGTCGCGTGCATCAGGCCGAAGGTCAGTTTGCGGTCCCCTTCCGAGGGCGCGGGGTTGCCGCTGGGGTGGTTGTGCACCAGGATCAGCGCGGTGCTCTTGAGCTGTATGGCCCGCTCGATGACCTGCCGGTTGTAGACCGTGGCCTCGGTCACCGAGCCCCGGCTGAGGTCCTCCACGCTGAGGATCACGTTGTCGTGGTTGAGGTAGAAGATTTTCAGGACTTCCTCGTCCCGGCTTTCCAGGTGATGGCGCAGATATTCCATCACCTGGATCGAGGAGTTCAGGTAGTCCCGGCCCTTGAGCCGCAGTTCCAGATACCGGCCGGCCGTGGCGTGGATCAGCTTCAGGGCCGCGATGTTGCTCGGGCCCACGCCCGGCACCTGCGTCAGAAGGGCCGGCGGCGCCTCCAGCACTTCCCGGATGGTGCCGAAGGCGGCGAGCAAGGCCCGGGCCGCGTCCTTGCAGTCCTTCCGGGGCGTGCCGAAGGTCAGGAGAAGCTCCACCACTTCCTCGTCGGTGAGTTTCTCCACGCCGTGGGTCAGGAACTTGTCCCGCAGCCGCTCGCGGTGCCCCTCGCGGGGGTCTTTCTTTGGGGCCGGTTTCTTCGCGGCCTTCCCGTCCGTCACATTTCCCCTCTTACGGCATGACCGCGCCCTTGGCCCCGGAGGACACCAGGCGGGCGTACCGGGCCGCGTAGCCGGTGCGGATCTTCGGTTCGAAGGCCGGGAGGCCCGCCCGCCGTTTGGCCAGCTCCTCGTCCGCGACCTTGAGGTTCAAGGCCCGGGCCGGGATGTCGATCTCGATGACGTCGCCGTTTTTAACCAGGGCGAGGGGGCCGCCCTCGGCCGCCTCGGGCGAGACGTGGCCGATCACCCCGCCCCGCGAGCCGCCCGAGAAGCGGCCGTCGGTGACCATGGCCACCTTCTCCCCCAAACCCATGCCCACGATGGCCGCCGTGGGGCTCAGCATCTCGCGCATGCCCGGGCCGCCCCGGGGCCCTTCGTAGCGCACCACCACCACGTCGCCCGGCCTGATGCCCCCGGCCAGGATGACCCCGGTGGCCTCCTCCTCGCTGTCGAACACCCGGGCCGGGCCGGCGAATTTCATCATCGAGTCGGCCACCGCGGATTGCTTGACCACCGCGCCGTCCGGGGCCAGCCGGCCGTACAGGACGGCCAGGCCGCCTTCCTTGTGGTATGGCTTGGCCACCTGCCGGACCACCTGGCCGTCCGCGTCGGGGGCCTTCCGGAGGGTTTCGGCCAGGGGCCGGCCCGTGGCCGTCAACACCAGCGTATCCAGGAGCGAGGCCCGGGCCAGTTCCTTCATCACCGACGGCACGCCGCCCACCTCGTTCAGTTCCACCAGGTGGTGGGCCCCGCCCGGGGACAGGCTCACCAGGTGCGGCACCTGGCGGCTGATGTCGTTGACCTGACGCAGGTCGAATTCCACCCCGGCCTCGTGGGCCAGGGCCGGGACGTGCAGCGTCGTGTTCGTCGAGCAGCCCAGGGCCATGTCCACGGCCAGGGCGTTCTGGAAGGCGCCGGGCGTGGCCAGGTCGCGCGGTTTTATTTCTTTTTCCACCAGATTCATGATGGCCCGGCCGGTTTCCTTGGCCAGGCGCAGCCGGTCGGCCGACACGGCCGGCACGGTGCCGTTCCCGGGCAGGGCCAGGCCCAGGGCTTCGCTGAGGCAGTTCATGCTGTTGGCCGTGAACATCCCCGCGCAGGAGCCGGGGCCGGGGCAGGCGCGCCGGGCCAGCTCCTCCAGCTCCTCGGCGGGGAGTTTCCCCACGGCGTTGGCGCCCACGCCCTCGAAGATGCTGATGAGGTCCACGGCTTTCCCCTGATAGCGCCCCGGGAGCATCGGCCCGCCCGAGACCACCAGGGACGGGACGTTGAGCCGCAAGGCTCCCATCATCATGCCGGGCACGATCTTGTCGCAGTTGGGGATGAGGACCAGCCCGTCGAAGGGGTGGGCCGTGCCCATGATCTCGATGGAATCGGCGATGACTTCGCGGCTCATCAGGGAATACTTCATGCCCAGGTGGTTCATGGCCAGCCCGTCGCAGACCCCGATGTTGCCGAACCGGAACGGCACCCCGCCGGCCAGGCGGATGCCCGCGCAGACCGCCTCGGCCACCTTGTCGAGGTGCATGTGGCCGGGGATGATCTCGTTCCAGGCGCTGGCCACCCCGATGAGGGGCCGCTCCATTTCGGCGTCGGTCAGGCCCAGGGCCCGGAGCAAGCCCCGGTGGGGGGCCCGGGTGGGGCCCTTGGTCATCTGTTCGCTTCTCATAACGCACCGTCCTTCGCATACAATAAAGGTGAACCCCGCCGGGGACCCGGCGGGGCGGCGATTGCTTGTCAACCGGGCATTATACCCGTAAAGCCGGCCCGCTGTCCAGGCCCCGGAAAAAATCCGCGCCGCTGGTCACGGGCGCGGGTTTGCCGTATAATGTATGGGCCGGCCGATTTTTTTTCCGCCGAAATGAAAAAAACTTCCGCACGCCAAATATGCCGCAGGAGGGAACCCATGCGCTGGCAGAACCGCGAGGAAAGCGGCCGCGTCGAGGACCGCCGGGGCCGTTCCCCCGGCTTTCGGGGCCGGGGCCGGCCCGTGGGCCTCCTCACCATCCTGGTGGTGCTGGCGGCCGGCTATTACGGCGTGGACCTCAGCCCGCTGTTGACCGGCGGCGATTCGGGCGGCCCCGCCTATACCCAGCCCTACCAGGGCCCGCCCCGGGAACAGGAGATGGCCCGTTTCAGCTCCGTCATCCTCAAAACCACCGAGGACGCCTGGGGCCGCATTTTCCGGCAGTCCGGCCAGGCCTACGCCCCGCCCAGGCTGGTCCTGTATGCCGGGGCCACCCCGACCACCTGCGGCTACGGGGAATCGGCCATGGGGCCCTTCTACTGCCCGGGCGACCAGACCGTGTATCTGGACCTGTCCTTTTACCAGGACATGAAGGACAAGCTGGGCGGCGGCGGCGATTTCGCCCAGGGCTACGTCATCGCCCACGAGGTCGGCCACCACGTGCAGCACCTGTTGGGGATCGACCGGAACGTGCGGCGGCAACAGAAGGGCGCCCCGCCCGCCGAGGCCAACCGGCTCTCGGTGCGGATGGAACTCCAGGCCGACTGCCTGGCCGGGGTTTGGGGCCAGGCCATGGCGCGGGAGGGCCTCCTGGAGGCGGGCGACCTGGAGACGGCCCTCCGCACGGCCCAGGCCATCGGCGACGACCGCCTGCAGCAACAGAGCGCCGGCCGGGTGGTGCCCGACAGCTTCACCCACGGCACCTCGGCCCAGCGGCTCCGCTGGTTCAGGCGCGGCTTCGACTCCGGCGACCCCAACCTGTGCGACACCTTTTCCACCGACGATTAAATTCCTTTCCGGAGGTAACGACCATGAAGAAACTGACCGCCGCCCTGCTTTCCGCCATGCTGATATTGGCCGCGCCGCTGGCCCTGGCCGCCGAGGAGACCATCAAGATGTCCACCACCACCAGCACGCGGGATTCGGGCCTCCTGGACGCGCTCCTGCCCGAGTTCACCAGGGACACCGGCATCACCGTGCAGGTGCTGGCCAAGGGCACCGGCGCGGCCATCCGCGACGGCATTGACGGCAACGTCGACGTCATCTTCGTCCACGACCCGGCCCGCGAGGAGAAATTCGTGGCCGACGGCTACGGCACCGAGCGGTACAAGGTGATGCACAACGACTTCGTCATTCTCGGCGATCCTTCGGACCCGGCCGGCCTGGCGGGCGGGAAGGACGCGGCCGCGGCCTTCAAAGCCATCGCCGACCGGAAAGCCGAGTTCATCTCGCGCGGCGACGAGAGCGGCACCCATTTCAAGGAGCTGGAGCTTTGGAAAAAGTCCGGCGTGCCCCTGGAAAAAACCGTGAAGAAGGCCGTCAAGGACGGGAAGGAAGTCGAGACCGCCTTCGAGGCCCCCTCCGGCCCCTGGTATCTGAGCATCGGCCAGGGCATGGGCCGGACCCTCATCATGGCCGCCGAGAAGAAGGCCTACACCCTGGCTGACCGGGGCACCTACATCAGCCAGAAGTTCGGCACCAGCACCCCCACTTCGTTGGAAATCATGGTCGAAGGCGACGAGGCGCTTTTCAACCCCTACGGCGTCATTCCCGTCAACCCCGCCAAATACCCGCACGTGAAATACGAGGCCGCGAAAAAATTCGCGGATTGGCTGGTCTCCTCGCGCGGGCAGGGCGTCATCGCCGGTTACCAGCTGAAAGGCCGGCAGGTGTTTTACCCGGACGCCATTCCCATGGCCGAGTGAGGAAATTGGAATTTGGCTTTTGCAGAGGGGGGCTCCGCCCCTCCACCCCGCCAGGGGAGGGGGCTCGCCCCCCCTCCCCTGGACCCCTCGGGCGCCAAGGGGGCTCTGGCCCCCTTGGATCCCCCCTCGGAGAGCGACTGTGTGCCGGTAGGCGATGACCCGTCAAGCCCCGCCGCAACTCGCTTCGCTCAGACAAGCGGCGGGGCCGGAACGGCCGGGGCGACGGGCGCATTGAAGCCGGGCCATACGGCCCGTCTTCAGGCGGCCAGGGTAAGTCAAAGATCGCGGGGACACTGATAATCGCGAGCCCACAGGAAGACGGGCCGCCCGGCCCGCCGACCCGCCGCCCGTTGCGCCGGTCCTCTCCGCCCCGCCGCTTGTCTGAGCGAAGCGAGTTGCGGCGGGGCCGGACGGATCATATCCCACCGGCGCCCGGCCGCCCACAGGAAGACGGTCCGCCCGGCCCGCCGCCCCGGCGCCCGTTGCGCCGGTCCTCTCCGCCCCGCCGCTTGTCTGAGTGAAGCGAGTTGCGGCGGGGCCGGACGGATCGTCGCCTATCGGCGCCCGGCCGCCCACAGGAAGACGGGCCGCCCGGCCCGCCGCCCCGGCGCCCGTTGCGCCGGTCCTCTCCGCCCCGCCGCTTGTCTGAGCGAAGCGAGTTGCGGCGGGGCCGGACGGATCATATCCCACCGGCACCCGGCCGCTCTCCAAGGGGGGATCCAAGGGGGCCAGAGCCCCCTTGGCGCCGGATGGGGCCTGGGGAAGGGCTGCGCAGCCCTTCCCCAGCAGGGCTTTGGACAGCGTCCCCACAGGGAAAAAACCCATCCGGGTTTTATACCGGGTATTCTACGAAAAGCAGAAATCCATATATCTTCTCAAAGGCCCCC
>JAVBQN010000033.1:0-35161 GCA_031549025.1 Candidatus Adiutrix sp.
GGCCGCGTCCGCGCCGGCGGCCCGGCCGGCCGGAGGGCGGGTGGCCATCACCCCCGTGGCCCGGAAGCTGGCCGAAGATAACGGCCTGGACGTGAACACCCTGACGGGCACGGGCCCGGGCGGCCGCATCACCAGGGAGGACGTCGAGGCGGCCCTGGCCGCCGGTCCGGCGGCCCCGGCGCCGGCCGCGCCGGCCGCGCCGGCCCCGGCGGATGAAGTCCTGCGGCGGGTGCCGTACGCCGGGATGCGCCAGGCCATCGGCCGCAACATGCACAAGAGCTGGTCCGAGATCCCCCGGGTCACCCTCCACACCACGGTGAAGGCGGACGCGCTCCTCGAGCTGCGGAAATCCATCAACGCCCGCCTGGAGCCCATGGACAAAGTCTCGGTGACCGACCTCCTGATAAAGCTCATCGGCCGGGCCGTGGCCGCCCAGCCCGGGATCAACGCCCTCTTCGACGGCCGGGAAATAACGGTCATGAAGCACGTCAACCTCGGGGTGGCCGTGGCCCTGGACGACGGCCTGGTGGTCCCGGTGATCCGCCGGGTGGAGGAGAAATCCCTTCAGGCCGTCAGCCGGGAACTGAAGGACCTGGCCGACCGGGCCAAGCGCGGGGGCCTGAAGCTCGACGAAATGAGCGGCGGCACCCTGACCGTCTCCAACCTGGGCGGCTCCGGCGCGGTGGATCATTTCAGCCCCATCATCAATCCGCCCCAGGCGGCCATCATCGGCGTGGGCCGGGCCCGTCAAGCGGTGGTCGCGGAGAATGGCGAGCCGGCCGTGGCCACGGTGCTGAGCCTGTCCGTCACCCACGATCACCGGGTGCTGGACGGGGCTCCGGTGGCCGCCTTCATGGCCGCTTTGAATACCCTCATCGAAGACCCGCTGCCGGGTATCGTCTGACCGCTCATCCCGGGCGGCCGGTTTTCCCGGCCGCCCGCCCATCCAGAGGAGGATGCATTATGGCCCTCAAAGCCGCCTTCATTTTCATCGCCCCCCAGACCGACCCGGCCCGGGACCGCCAGTGGGTCAAGACCCCGGCCGTGGAACTCCTGACCTTGGCTGTGCCCGACTATGCGGCCATCGCGGCCGTGGTGGAGGAGCTCATCACCCGGGAAGGCATCCAGGCCATCGAGCTGTGCGGCGGCTTCGGCCACCGGGGCACGGCCCGGGTGGTCCAGGCGGCCGCCGGCCGGGCCGCCGTGGGCGTGGTGCGTTTCGACGGCCACCCCGGCCTGGGCCATAAATCCGGCGACGAGATGTTCTGACCTCCAATCCAAACAGGGTGGGCCATGGCTGATATTCACGACCGCCACCAGACGGTGGTCACGGTGTTCTGCGTCCTGTTGCATGAAAACCAAGTGCTCCTGATCCGGCGGGCCCGGCCGCCGTATCAGGGCGCGTGCACCATCCCCGGGGGCCACAAGCGCCACGGCGAAAGCCTGCGCCAGGCCTGCGCCCGGGAAATGGCCGAGGAGACCGGCCTTCAGGTGACCAACCTGAAGCTGGCCGGCTTTCTGGAGATCGAATTCCCCGGCGATCCCCGGGATTTCCTCTCCTTCTATTTCGTCACCCGCGATTTTACCGGGACCATGGCCGCCGGACCCGAGGGCGGGGTCTTCTGGGCCGAGGCGGACCAGGCCCCGAATCTGCCCGGGGCCCACCCGGCCTTCCAGGCCCTGGCCCCGTATTTCCTCCACGGCCGGGGCCCCTTCGAGGGCCGGGCCGTGGTGGACCGGGACGGCCGGGGCCTTTATTCAATTATTTTGGAGAATGATATATGAGTACAAAGAAAATACTGGTCATCGGCGGCGGGCCCGGCGGCTACGTGGCCGCCCTCCGGGCCGCCCAGCTGGGCGCCCGGGTGACCCTGGTGGAAAAGGGCGCCCTGGGCGGCACCTGCCTGAACCGGGGCTGCATCCCCACCAAGACGTTGCTGCACACGGTGGAGCTGTATAACGAGGTGCGGCGCGGCGCCGAACTGGGCCTGGCGGCCCCGGACGTCCGGGTGGATTGGCCGGCCCTGCGGCGGCGTCAGTCCCAGGTGGTGGGCCGGCTGGTGGGCGGCGTGGGCGGCCTTTTGAAAGGGCGGGGCGTGGAGGTCGTCAGCGCCACGGCCCGGCTTCTGGGGCCGAAAGAGGCGGAAATCACCCGGCCCGACGGCCGGAAGGAAAAGATTCCGGCCCACGACATCATCCTGGCCACGGGCAGCGTGCCGGCCCGGCCCCCGGTGCCCGGCTTCGATCTGCCCGGCGTGGTCGCCAGCGACGAGGCCCTGGTCTTCGACACGCCGCCCAAGTCGATGCTGATCGTGGGCGGCGGGGTCATCGGCGTGGAACTGGCCTCGGTCTTCGCCCCCCTGGGGACGGAAGTGACCGTGGTGGAAATGCTCCCCGACATCCTCCCCAATGTGGACGAGGAGCTGGTGGGGATCATGCGCGGGCTTCTGGAACGGCGGGGGATCAAGGTCCACGCGGGGGCCACGGTCCAGGGCGTGGAAAAGGCGGCCGGCGGCCTGACGGTGAGCGTGGGCGGGCCGGCACCTTTCCGCCGGACCGTGGAAAAAGTCCTGGTGGCCACGGGCCGCCGGCCCAATCTCGAGGGCCTGGGCCTGGCCGAGATCGGCGCGGCGGTGGAAAAGGGCCGCGTCAAGGTCGACGAGCGTATGGCCACGAACCTTCCGGGCCTGTGGGCCGTCGGCGACTGCGCCTCGCCCGTCATGCTGGCCCACGTGGCCTCCCGCGAGGGCGAGGTGGCCGCCGAAAACATCATGGGGCGCCGAGCCCGCATGAACTACCGGGCCGTGCCCGGGGCCATCTACACCTCCCCGGAAATCGCCTGGGTCGGTCTTACGGAAAAAGAGGCCCGGGCCCGGGGGCACCGGGTCAAAGTCGGCCGCTTCCCCATGCTGTTCAACGGCAAAAGCCTGGTCATGGACGCGGCCGAAGGGATTTTTAAAATTGTCGCGGACGAACAATACGGCGAGATTCTCGGCGTCCACCTCATGGGTCCCCGGGTCACGGACATGATCGGCGAGGCCGCCCTGGCCCTGACCATGGAAGGCGCGCTGGAAGATGTCGCGGCCGTGATCCACGCCCATCCCACCGTGAACGAGGCCTTCGGCGAGGCGGCCCTGGCCGCGCTCGGCCGGCCTCTGGCTTCGCTGTAAAGGGGAGCGGGCCATGTTTCTGGTGCCCGCCTACGGCCATGACCCGGCCTGGAACCTGGCCCTGGAGGAATACCTTTTCCATTTGGCGGCCCGGACCGGCCAAAGCTTCGTCCGCTTCTGGCGCAACGCGCCCTCGATCATCGTGGGCCGCTTCCAGAACACGGCCGAGGAGATCGACGAGGCGGGCGCGTTCCGGGAAGGCGTGCGGGTGGTGCGCCGCCTGACCGGGGGCGGGGCGGTTTACCACGACCTGGCCAACCTCAACTACACCCTGGTGGTGGCCCACGACAATCTGGCCGGGTTCGATTTCCGGGCTCTGGCCGATCCGATCCTCAGGACGCTGCGGGGCCTGGGGATTCCGGTGGAACTTTCCGGCCGCAACGATCTGACCGTCCGCGGCCGGAAGTTTTCCGGAACCGCCCAGCACGCCGGCCCGGCCAGCGTCCTGTATCACGGGACGCTTTTGTACGACACCGACCTTTCGCGCCTGACGCGCCTGCTCCGGCCCGATCCGGACAAATTCCTCTCCAAGGGCTTCAAGTCGGTCCGGTCCCGGGTGACCAACCTTCGAGAGTGGCTGCCGCCCGAAATCACCCTCGAACATCTGGAGGCGGAACTGCGGCGGGAACTGGCCGCCCCGCCCGCCGCCCTGTCGGCCGGCGACCTGGCCGCCGTGGACGAACTGGCCCGGGCCAGATACGCGGCCTGGGCCTGGAACTGGGGCGAATCCCCGGAGTTCACGGTCCGGCGGGAGCGGCGCTTCCCTTGGGGCCGGGCCAGCCTGCGCCTTAACGTGGTGAATGGCCTCATCGTGGAGGCCCGCCTTTTCGGCGACTTTTTCGGCCGCGACCTGGAAGTTCTGGAAGAGGGGCTGGCCGGCGTCCCCTATACGGCCGCCGCCCTGGAGGCGGCCCTGGACCGCCTCGACCCCGCCCGCCTCATCGCCGGCGCCGCCCCGCACGATTTGCGGAGCCTGGCGTTGGCGAACGATTTGCCCACCGGCCGATCCTGATCCGCCGTTTCCCTCCCCCGTCCCGCCCGCCGCGCGGCCGGAAGGGGGAAAACACCTCTTTACCTCCGAAGCGCCTTGGTTTATAGTAGTAAAATAGTGTTTGTCTTTTCGAAACGGCGACCGTCCCTCTGATGAGCGATCACCGCGAGGCGCCCATGCACTATCTGGTCTGGAATCAGGAACAGTTCGAGGTCAACCAACAGGAGCCGGTGTTGGATCTCAGCGAGGAGATCGGCGAACACCTGTTCCCTTGGGTGCGCCACAGTCCGGGCCGGGTGGACTACCGGTCGTGGAAGAATTTTCTCGATGAACAGCCCCAGGAGGCCCCCCTGGACCCGCTGCTTCTGGAATCCTGGCGGCGCTGCGCCCGGATGGGGGTGGACCCTTCGCCGCGCAAGTGCTGGGAGTTCCTGGCCCCGGGCCTCCTGTCCGAATCGGCGGCCCGCCTGAAGGAACTGACCGGCGACCTGGAGCCGCAGCTGTACAAGCTGGTGCGGGACATGGGCCTGATCGTCAACATCATCAACCCCGACAGCTTCATCGTCCAGACCTACGGCCACCCCCGGACGCTTCTGAATTCCAGCCACCTCAACTTCGGGCCCGGGGCCAACTGGAGCGAATCCAGCGTCGGCACCAACGCCATCGGCACCTCCCTGGCCACGGGCCGGGCCGTTCAGATTTTCGATCAGGAGCACTTCTGCCAGAGCCACCACAGCTGGCGCTGCACGGCCGCCCCGTTCTACGATCCCCACGGCGAGGCGGTGGGCTGTTTCGACATCTCCGGCCCTTCGGAAGGGGACCATTCCAAGGCCCTCAACCTGGTCCTCTGGGCCGCCCGGACCATCGAGCACCGCCTGTTGCGGGAACACGCCCAGGACCTTTCCACCTGGCCCCTGACCTTATTGCGGGCCCTCCCGCCGGGCCTGACCGTGGGCTTGGTGGTGCTGGACCGCTGGGGCCAGGTGGTGGGGGCCAGCGAAGCGGCGGCCGTCATGCTCGGCCGCCGGCCGGGGAACCTGATGGGCCGTCCCGGCGAGGAGCTGTTCGACCTCGGGCCGTATTTCCGCAAACTTCGTTCCGGTCAGGGCGCGGAACAGACCCCGGTCCGCTGCCGGGGCCAGGCGGAATTGGCGGCCACGGCCCAGGGCCTGAAATCGGTCAGCGGCTGCGGGCTGGGCACCCTGATCACCCTGGTGGAGCCGGCCGGGTGGCGGCGGCCGGGCGCGGGTCCGGCCTTGCCCGAATCCGCCGGGACGGGCCGTCGGGACCGGGAATTCATCTGCCGGAGCGACAAAGGCGAGGAAGTGCTGGCCCTGGTCCGGGGCTTTGCCCGGACCAACTCCACCGTGCTCATCGAGGGCGAAACCGGCACGGGGAAGGAACTGGTGGCCCGGATGATCCACAGCCAGGGCCCGCGCCGGGGCGGCCCCTTCGTGGCCGTCAACTGCGGGGCCCTCTCGCGGGAGCTGATCCAGAGCGAACTGTTCGGCTATGTGGGCGGCGCCTTCACCGGGGCCGAGCGGGCCGGGCGGGCCGGCTTTTTCGAGGAGGCCCGGGGCGGGATCATCTTCCTCGACGAAATCAGCGAGATGCCCCTGGAACTTCAGCCCAACCTGCTGCGCGTGCTGGAGGAGAAAACCGTCACCCGGGTGGGCGGCGGCCGGCCCGTCCCGGTGGACGTGAAAGTGGTGGCCGCCACCAACCGCCGCCTGGCCGGGGAGGCGGCGGCCGGCCGGTTCCGGGCGGACCTGTTCTACCGCCTCAACGTGGCCGTGATCCGCCTCCCGACCCTGCGGGAACGGCCCGAGGACATCGAGCCCCTGGTGGACTACCACCTGGCCCGCCTGGCCGGGGAAATGGGGCTGCCCGTGCCGGACCTCGAGCCTTCGGTCCGCGCGCTGTTCCGGGCCCACCCCTGGCCGGGCAATGTCCGGGCCCTGGTGGGGGCCGTGGAATACGCCCTGAACCGCTTCTGCGTGCTCGATGCCGGCCGCCTCGGTCCCGAGCATCTTCCGCCCGAATTCACCGGCGCTGCGGCCGGCCCGGAATTTTTCTCTCCGCCGGAAGAGCCCCCGGTTGAGGGCGTGCTGAAGGAGGCCGAACTGCGGACTATCGAAAGCGTGGTGGCCGAGTGCCGGGGCAATCTCTCCCAGGCGGCCCGGGTGCTGGGCATCAGCCGCACGACCTTATACGCCAAGCTCGGGAGAAAACCCCCGCCCCGGACTGAAGGCTGACTCGGCCTCAAAAGAACACCCCGGTCCGGCGCCTTTTCCAGGCGCCGGACCGGGGTGTTCTTTGTGTGGACCGAAGGGCCGCTTATTCCGGCTTGGTGCCGGTGGCCTTGTAATAGAGCATACCCACGAAGACCATGCCGCCGACGATGTTGCCGAGAGTCACGGGGATGAGGTTGGTGACGAAGAAGCCGTACCAGTCGGCGGTGAGGGCGGGCAGGGCCACGGCGTTATTGATGTAGATATCGCTCTGGCCGAGGTAAATGCCCAGGGGGATGAAGGTCATGTTGGCCACGCTGTGCTCGAAACCCAGGGCCACGAAGGCGGTGATGGGGGGCCAGATCAAGGCCACCTTGGAGATGCCGTCGCTGGCGGTGAGGCTGATGTAGATGGCCAGGCACACCAGCCAGTTGCAGCCGATGCCGCGCAGGAAGGCCACGTCGAACGGGAGGGAGCATTTGGCATTGGCCAGTTTCACGGCGTAGACGGCCAGGGGGCGCCCGCCGTCGGCGGCCGCGTCAAAAAGCACGCCGCCCAGGAGACCCAGGAAGTAGGCGATGCAGATGGAGCCGATGAGGTTCCCGGCGTAGGACACCACCCAGGACCGCAAGAGCCCGCCCACGGAGCATTTTTTGTGAATCACCGCCGAGGGCAGGTACATGCAGTTGCCCGTGAAGAGGTCGGCCCCGGCCACCAGGACCAGCAAAAGGCCCACCGGGAACACGCCGCCAAAAATCAGGCGGGTGAGGTTGCCCCATTGCTCCACGGGGATGTTGCCGGCCACCTTGATGGCCAGAAGGCTCCCGAAGCCGATGTAGGCTCCGGCGAAAAAAGCCATGATAAGGTTGTTGATCAAGGGCATCTTGGGCTTGTTCGAGCCGATGGTGCAAACGGTCACCATGCACTCCGCCGGTGTTTTGATCACGCTCATCGAAATCATTCCTCCTTGTTCTGTTCCCCGCTCGCGGGCGGGGGGGTCGGGTACGCGGCGCTAAAGTAAAGACGTTTTATTAAAAATAATTGCCTCCCGCCCGCCCGGTCCATGGTTTCCCCGGATCGACGGTCGAAATAGCCCATGTTGCCCACATAAATTTTAATTTATATCGCCGGAATATACCATCATCCGACCTAAAACGCAAGAGCCCGGTCGAGGGGCGGCCGGGCTTTCCGCGAGAAAAAGGCGCGGGGGGGAGCTACACGAAGCTGGCTATGTCTCCCAAGGGTTTGCGGGTTTTGTGGCGCACCGTGTCCGCAGCCGGGTAGCCCACGGCGATGAGGCCGCCGAAGCGCTTATCCGGGGGAATGTCCAGAAGCCGGCCGAGCTTTTCCCGGCCGTAGATGCCCAGGATGCAGGTGCCCGGGCCCTGGCAGGCACAGGGTCACGACCGCCGCGCCCAGGTCGCCCTTGGCGAAATACTGGCTGTCGAGGAGGCGGCGGAGGCCGGGCCTCAGGACGGCGTGTCCCCCAGCACCACGAAGAATGCCCGGGCCTTGGAGGCGAATTCGTTCATGCCCAACTGCTGGGCGCATTTGGCCACTTCCGGGCCGATCTCGGGGTTTTCCGCCACCACGAAACTCCACGGCTGGGAGTTGCAGGCGGAAGGCGTCGGGCGGGCGGCCTCCAGGCCGGCGGCCGGTTTTCCGTGCTCCACCGGGCGGCGGCAGAGATCCAGAAAATCAGACATGCGAGCCTTCTTATTATTAACCCGGCAACTATAGAAATCTGTTCCCGGCCGCTGAAGTCCAGTGATTTCGGGCTTTGGCGAAATCACGGGTGTGACTTATTTAGTTGCCGGAGTAATATTTACGGCTTCTCCGCGTCCGCCCGGCGCGGTTTGGGGGGGAGGCCCCGTTCGCAGGGCACCTTCACCTGGCACAGGCCGCAGGCATAGGCGCCGGCCAGTTCCGGCCAGGTTTCGCGGATGTGGGCCCGGCTGGCCTCGAAAACATAGGGGCGGCAGAGTTTTTTGTCGTGCCCTTTTTTGCTCACGGCCCCGGCCGGGCAGCGCTTGACGCACTGGCCGCAGGTGCCGGAATTGTAGAACAGGCAGTAGTCGTTATATTCGCGGTAGGGGCGGGGAGTGGCCGGCAGGTTCAGCCGCGCCACCAGCGAGCCGCAGCGGACGGCCTTGCCCAGAGGGGTGATGAGGCCGTCGCAGAGGCCGAAGGTGCCGAGGCCCGCGGCCATGGCCGCGTGGCGGTGTGACCAGGCGCTGCTGATGACGAAGCGCCGGCTGTCGAACGTTTTGAATTCGGGCAGATGGTCGGGGCAGAGGCCATCAATATCCTCCTCCCGCAGTTTCTCCAGGAGGAATCGGGCCAGGCCGTCGACCACTTTGGGCTGTCCCAGATAGCGGCTGCGGGTCCAGCGTTCGCCGGCGAAAGACGCGGCTTCGCGCTGTTCGCGGATTGTACCCTCGGTCTGGGGGAGAATCCAGGCCACCACCGCCAGTTCCTCGGCCTGGACCGGCCGGCCGGGGAAGGCCAGCCGGAAGGCTTCCAGGGGCGTCCAGGCTTGCGGGTCCACGGCTTCCTTGAAGGTTTCCCAAATGGGGTCGTCGCCGTCGGCGTAGCCCAGGAGGGCCGGACCGAAGGCCGGCTCCGGGCCGGAGGCCATCTCCAGATCGTTGGCCGGCCCGGCCAGGAACTCCCGGGTCAGCTGTTCGAAACGTTCGGCCGCGGCCAGGGGGGAGGCATTGAACATCAAGGGATCCTTTACGGAGTCTCAACGTTGTCGCAGGCTGGCTTTCAGCCCGATCGCCCGAGTATATCATATTTGGGCTGGCCGCCGGAAAAAGACGTTTCAGTGGGAACGGGGCGGCGTAAAATACCTCGCGGTAGCTTTGCCGCCTTCCCGCCCGGGCCGATTGGTGCTATACTTTCCCCCACATCCGCCGTCGGTGCCGGAACGGCCCGGCCAAACAGGGAAAATGGGAGGAAGATCGTGCGTGTAGTCATCGCCCCGGATTCATTCAAGGGCAGTTTAAGCGCCCGGGAGGCGGCCGAGGCGGTCCGGGAGGGATTCCTCCGGGTCTGGCCCCGGGCCGAATATGTTCTGTTTCCCATTGCCGACGGAGGCGAGGGCACGGTGGTCACCCTGGTGGACCTGACCGGCGGCACGCTGCGGGAGGAGGACGCGCTCGATTCCTTTCTCCGGCCCGTGCGGGCGGCCTGGGGGCTCCTGGGCGACGGCCGCACCGCCGTGGTGGAGACGGCCGCGGCGGCCGGCCTGGCCGGCCTGGCCCCGGCCGAGCGCGACCCGGCCCGGGCCACCAGCTTCGGCACGGGCCAACTGGTGGCCAGGGCCCTGGAGCACCCCGGCGTGACCCGGGTGGTCGTGGGCCTGGGCGGCAGTTCCACCAACGACGCGGGCGCGGGCCTGATGTCGGCCCTGGGCGCCCGCTTCCTGGACGCGGCCGGCCGGCCGCTCCCCCCCGGCGGCCTGGCCCTGGCCGATCTGGCGGACATCGATCTCGCCCGTCTCCACCCGGGCCTTGACCGGGCGGAGATCGTCGTGGCTTCGGACGTCACCAACCCCCTCACCGGGCCGGACGGGGCCAGCCACACCTTCGGCCCGCAGAAGGGGGCCGACGAAACGATGGCCGCCCTCCTGGACGCGGCCCTGGCCAACTTCGCCCGGGTGGCCCGGCGCGTCACCGGGCGGGAGGCCGACACCCGGCCCGGGGCCGGCGCGGCCGGGGGTCTGGGCGCGGCTTTCCTCTTCTTCACCGAGGCCCGTTTTCAGTCGGGCGTGCAGGTGGTGCTGGAGGAGGGCGGGTTTCGGGAAAAAGCCGCCGGAGCCGATCTCATCGTCACCGGCGAGGGCCAGAGCGACTGGCAGACGGCCTGGGGCAAGGCCCCCGTGGGTGTGGCCGCCGTGGGCCGGGAACTGGGGGCCCCGGTGGTCCTCCTGTCCGGCTCCCTGGGGCGCGGGTACGAGGAACTGTACCAGCACGGGATCGACGGCCTGGCCAGCCTGGCCCCCGGGCCCCTGTCCCTGGAAAAGGCCATGACCGAAGCCGGCCCCCTGATGGTCTCGGCCGCCGAGCGGCTGGCCCGCCTCCTGAGCCTGAAGGTGAACTGCGGGTGACGGGCGCCGCCGCCCCTCCGGCCCCCGGCTGGCTTTTTTTCAGCCGGGGTGTATAATGGTCCCATGAAAGATATCTTCCAACATCAAACCGCCGTGGACGCCCGGGATCTGGCCCGATACCTGACGGCGCTGGCCGAGGCCGTGGAGAACGGGCGCCTGCCCGTGGCCGAATCCGGCCGCGTCTTTTCCCTTTCTCCCCGGGGGCTGATCGACCTGGATTTCAAGGTGCGCCGCAAAAACGGCCGGGCCCGGGTGCGCCTGGAACTGTCGTGGGCCGAGGAAGGGCTGGACCTGCCCCTGTTGACGCCGGCCCGCGAGGAAGCATGAGCCCGGCCGAAACTCTCCACCTTCCGGCCGGGCCGGCCGCGGGTCCGTCCAAAGCGGTGCGGGGGGATTTGCGGCTGCTCCTGGCCGAGGTGGGGCAATTCCTCGCCCAGGTGCGGGCCTACCTGGCCGGGCCGGAGGCCGGCGCCATCGAAGACCTGCGCCACAAGCTGGCCTACATCTCCACCCTGGCCCTGTGGATTCGCAATCAGAACTACGACCTGGAGACGGCCGGCGCCGACGAGGACGGCCGGCGGCTCTACCACGGGCTGGCGGCCATCACCGGGCGTCTGGCCCGCATTTCCGAACTGGCCCTCAACGTGGCCCGCCAACACGCCCACCTCTCCCGCCCCGATTTCCTCGACGACTATGACCTGGCCGATTTCTTCGACGAGATCGACCTCGGCCTGAGCCTCATCCGGCCGGCCCTGTCCCAGCGCAAGATCAAGCAGGCCGTCCGCCTCTGCCAGCTGGAGGAAAAGCTCGACGCCCGGTATGCCGACCGCTTCGCCCGGCTCGTCCGCGAACTCACGGCCCGTCCGGACCGGGCCGGCGACCTGGTGACCACCCTGATGGTGGTGCACTACCTCGAGCGCATCGGCGATATCCTTTTGGAAATCGGCGAGGAGCTGATCCACATCTTCCTCGGCGAGCAGCTGAAGTTTTCCCAATACCAGGCCCTTTCCAAGGCCCTTTCGGTCACCGGCGGCGGCCGGCCCGAGGCCTTCCAGTCCATCTGGAGCGGCCGCTCGGGCTGCCGCATCGGGGTGGTGGGGCCGGGGGACGCGCTGGGCGGCCAGGTGGGCGAGGTGGCCGGGGAGCCCGTCATTTTCAAGCACGGCCCGGCGGCCAAGCTGGAAAAAGAACGGGAAAACCTGGAGACCTGGGCCCGGCTGTGGCCGGGCCTGCCGCCGGCCGTGCGGGCCTTTGTCCCGGCCGAGGGCGGGGGCGAGGCCGCGCTGGTTCTGGAATTCATCCGGGGCTCCACCCTGAAGGACATGTTCCTCTTGCCCGACAACCACGCCGCCCTGGACGAACTCACCGGGGCCCTGCACATCATGGCCGACATCTGGCGCGAAACCCGGGTGGACGGGGAGACCAGGGCCGGCTTCGTCCGCCAGGCCGAAAAGCGCCTCGGCCCGGTCCGGGCCCTGTATCCGGAGCTGGTGAACTTCGAGGGCGCCCTGGGCGGCCTGCGGATCAGGTCCCTGGCGGATCTGATGGCCGAGGCCGCCCCGTTCGAGCGCGATCTGCCGGCCCCTTTCGCCGTGCGTATCCACGGCGATTTCAACCTCTCCAACCTCATGCGCGACGACGCCCGGGGACGGTACCGCTTCATCGACCTCTATCGCAGCCGCCTGTCGGACTACGCCCAGGATCTGTCGGTGATGATCCTGTCGATACTGCGCCTGCCCCTGGCCCGGGCCGCCGAACGGGAACGCCTGTCCCTGGCCGCCCGCCGCGTCTGGACCTTTGGCCGCGACTTTGCCGCCTCCCAGCACGACCACACCCTGGAAGCCCGCCTGACCTTCGGCCTGGCCCGTTCCTACCTCACCTCGGCCCGCTTCGAACCCCGCCGCGGCACCGCGGCCCGCTTTCTCGGCTACTCCCGCCATCTCTGGGAAAAACTCATGAAATACGGCCGTTCCGGCCGGTCCTGGGCCGAATTCAAACTGGACAAATCAGCGCTTTACGTATAAAATACCGTTTTAGTTTGCGAAACCAAATGGGTTTGTCACTCTAAAGTACTGGATTGGTTGTGATTTTGAAAACGACGGCCGCGCCCGGGGTTATCTCCATCCGACGGTTGTCGTGCGCGGCACTTTTTCAACCGCTGGGAGGCACTAATGTACAAGATTGTTAAGCGCCAGGAAATGGCCCAGGGGACCGTGGTTCTCAATGAAATTGAGGCCCCCCTGATCGCCCGGAAGGCTCAGCCCGGCCAGTTCGTCATCCTCAGGGCCAACGAGACCGGGGAACGCGTGCCCCTGACCATGGCCGACAGCGACCCCGGGAAGGGCACCATCACCATCATCTACCAGGTGGTCGGCAAATCCACGAAACTCTTCCGCGATCTGGACGAGGGCGAGGGCTTCCTCGACGTGGTCGGCCCCTTGGGCACCCCCACCCACATCGAAAAGCACCCGGGCCTGGTCCTGGTGGTCGGCGGGGGCACGGGCGTGGCCGTGGTCCACAACATCGCCAAGGGCTTCAAGGCGGCCGGCAACCGCGTCGTCTCCATCATCGGGGCCCGCACCAAGGATCTCCTGATCCTCGAGGACATGATGGCCGCGGCCTCCGACAAGCTCGAGGTCTGCACCGACGACGGCAGCTACGGCCACCATGGCTTTGTCACCAACATCCTCAAGCAGTACCTCGAGGGGAGCGAGAAGGTCAGCGAGGTGGTCACCGCCGGCCCCGCGCCCATGATGCGCTTCGTCTCCAAGATGACGGCCGAGTATAAAGTGCCCACCCTGGTCAGCTTGAACGCCATCATGATCGACGCCACCGGCATGTGCGGCTGCTGCCGCGTCTCCATCGGCGGCGAGACCAAATTCACCTGCGTCGACGGCCCGGAGTTCGACGCCCATAAAGTGGACTGGGATGAATTTATGCAGCGTCTGACGGCGTATAAACCCCAGGAGTTTATTTCCGCTGAACAATACGATGCCCACCATCCCTGCAAAATCGGGCGCGACCGCTGAAAGACCGGAGGTGAAGACCATGAGCGAACAGATTCCCCGTCAACCCATGCCCGAACAGCCGGCCCAGGAGCGGCGCCGCAACTTCAAAGAGGTGCCCCTGGGCTTCGCCCCGGAGACGGCCCAGAAAGAGGCCAGCCGCTGCATCCAGTGCAAGAAGCCCGGCTGCGTCGAAGGCTGCCCCGTGGGCATCGACATCCCCGGCTTCATTCTGCCCGTCCGTGAGGGCGACATGCCGGCGGCCGTGGCCAAGCTGGCCGAGCGCACCGCGCTCCCGGCCGTGTGCGGCCGGGTCTGCCCCCAGGAAAGCCAGTGCGAGGAGCGCTGCATTTTAGGCAAGAAAGGCGAGCCCGTGGCCATCGGCCGCCTGGAACGCTATGCCGCCGACTGGGCCCGCGAGTCGGGCCACAAGGTCATTCCCCCCAAAGCTCCGGCCACGGGCAAAAAAGTGGCCGTCGTCGGCAGCGGTCCGGCCAGCCTCACCGTGGCCGGGGACCTCATCCTGAAAGGCCATGACGTCACCGTCTTCGAAGCCCTGCACCAGCCGGGCGGCGTTCTGGTGTACGGCATTCCGGAATTCCGCCTCCCGAAGGCCATTGTCCAGCGCGAGTGCGACAACCTGGCCGACCTGGGCGTGCGCTTCGAGGTCAACAGCGTCATCGGCCGCATCCACACCGTGGACGAGCTTTTGGCGGAATACGACGCCGCCTTCATCGGCGTCGGCGCCGGCACCCCCACCATGCTCGGCATTCCCGGCGAAAACCTGGTGGGCGTCTTCTCGGCCAACGAATACCTCACCCGGTCCAACCTGATGAAGGCCTACCGCTTCCCCGAGTTCGACACCCCCATGTACCGGGGCCAGAAAGTGGCCGTGTTCGGCGCCGGCAACGTGGCCATGGACGCGGCCCGCAGCGCCCTGCGCCTCGGCGCCGAGGATGTGAAGATCGTCTACCGCCGCAGCCGCGACGAGATCCCGGCCCGTATCGAGGAAGTCCATCACGCCGAAGAGGAAGGCGTGGAACTGCGCCTGCTGTCCGCGCCGCTGGAATTTCTCGGCGACGACCAGTCCCGCCTCACCGGCGTGCGTCTCCAGAAGATGGAACTGGGCGAGCCCGATGCCTCCGGCCGCCGCCGTCCGGTGCCCATCGCCGGCTCGGAATACACCCTGGACATCAACCTGGCCGTGGTGGCCGTGGGCACCGGGGCCAACCCCCTCATCACCGCCACCACCCCGGGTTTGGCCACCGACAGGCGCGGCTACATCCTGGCCGACGAAAACGGCAAGACGAAAAAGGCCCGGGTCTGGGCCGGCGGCGACATCGTCACCGGCGCGGCCACGGTCATCCTGGCCATGGGCGCCGGCCGCATCGCCGCCGACTCCATGCACCAATACCTATCCTGGGGCTGGTGAGCGCGTGGTCCGCGCGGGACACCAGGGCACGTGCCCTGGACCCATTTCCGAATAAGGGGGAGAGCCGCAGGGGCTTGGTCGGCCGAGCTGGAAACGACCGTGGAATTGTGGCGGGCCTATACGGCCCGGGGCGGGCGGTGAAGGTCGAAGGCTTGATGGACGCCCAGTGGCGACAGTTCTTAGCCCGACTTGACGGATGACCCGTAGGGGTGAGGGCTGGAAAAGCGAAAGGCCGGGGCCGTCATCTGATGATGACGGCCCCGGCCGTTTGCGTTTTTGTACATCCGGTCAGGGTTTCTTCTGGTTCCAGGGCATGCGCATGAGCACTCGGGCCAGGCCGCAGAAGCCGGTCACGCCGGCGAAGACGAGGCCGGCGCCGATGAAGGCGGTCAGCCAGAGAAAACCCGTTGCGGCCAGGGACAACAGGAGCGTCAGAAGGATGAGGGCGCCCGCCGTGGCCTGCACCTGGCGCATGATGGGCCAGGGGCGCTTTTCCTCGATAACGGGCAGGCCCGCCTTTCTCCAGGCCCTTATCCCGCCTTCCATGATATGGGCCCGGCCCGGGGCCAGGGTGTCCAGGAGGCCTTCGTTCGCCCGGGTGCGGTTGCCGGCGTGGCAGAAAAAAATGACCGGCCGATCCTTTATTTCCAGCGACAATGGGGCGGTCATCAGAGGCAGCACGGACAGGGGAAACAGCAGCGCCTCTTTGACGCGCAGGGAAAAATATTCTTCCGGTTCGCGCAGGTCGATCAAAAGGGCCCGTTGCGTGGAGACCAGGGTAGCGGTTTCTTGCGGAGAGATGGTAATGGCCATGAGGAACCTCCTTGTCAGCTTCAGGCCCGGGGGCTTGGCCGGGCCGAAGCGGTGATCCGAGAGAAAGCCTGTTCCGCGCCGGGCCGAAGCGCGGCGAGAGAACCGTCCATTTTATAAAAGTAAGGGCTGGCGGGCCTCTCCGCAAGCCCCGTCCCGGCGGCAGCCGATTTCAAAAAATTCCGGGGCTGGGTTGATTTTTTGGGTCCCCTCTTCCTCCACAAAAATGAAGGTGATTACATCTGTCCTCGGATATATTTTTCCAGCCCCAGCAAAACGGCGATAATGCCGCTGCCTGGATCAGGCGAGGCCGTCAGGCCCGCTCGGCGGTTGAAGTGGGCGGCCAGGGCGGCGGCCCGAATGGGGCTGTAGCCGCCCGCCATCAGGGCCGAGGCTATACCGGTGACCGTGTCGCCGGTGCCGCCGACCGCCTCCAGCGCAGGCACCTGCGGACCATCGACTTGATGGACTATCCGCCCCCGCCAGACCATATAGTCGGAACGTCCTTTGATCAGCATGGCCTTGGCCGCGTTTCCCTCGCGATATGTGGATTCAAAAACGGCCTGATCGGGCTCCTTTTGAATCAAAGCTCCCCGGGTATAGAACGGATGGGAGGCTTCCGGGTCGGCCAGATAGGCCATCTCACCGCTGTCAGGAGTGAACAGGTCATATTCCGGGGCCTGGCCGCACAGCTTGGCCACATACATAAACCCGGCGTCCGCCGCCAGGATGGGCCGGGGGGAAAGCGCCTCAAAATTTATGAACAGGCGGCCGTGGCTGTCGGCGTCCGGGTACAGATAATGAAAGGTCAGGCCGCTCCATTTGTTTTCGGGTATCTGCGAGGCCAGCCAACGGTAAACGGCCCGGCTGCCGTCGCCCCCACCGTCGTCGCCGGCCAGCACGGCCCGACCCGGCGGCAGCCCCAGGGCTTCGGCGGTGATCGCATACGCCGCCATCAAGGCGGCGGTGCCCCGTTCCGGGGCGATGACGCGTTCATTCCAGACCACTTGTCCGTCCCGCCAGAAGAAGGGACCTTCGGCCAATTCTTCCGCCGGGTCAGCCAGGGTCCCGACCACCAGCCAGGGCTTGGGCCGGCCTCGCGGGCGGCGCCTGGGCCAGGGCGGCGGCCGGTCCAAGCCGGCGGCGTTGAGCGGCCGGTCCGGTCCTGAAATGTCCAGTCCGGCCCGGAAAATCCGCTCGGCCTCTTCCTTGGCCTGGGACAGGCTGAAAGAGCACAGGCTGCGAAATTCATCCGTGGCCACGGCCTCGGTTATCAGGGCGCCGGCCAGGCGGGCCGCCAAAGCCGGGACATCCGGGCAGCCGCCCCCGGAAACATTGACGATGCGCCCCCGGTCGCGGGTGATGGTTATTTTCATGTTGGCCGCGCTGATCATCAGATGATTTTTGAAATCCACACGCTTGAACAAGCTTTCCGGCGCGGTGAGGGGGCCGTCGGCGGCCATGGCCTTCAGCGGCTTGAGACGCTTTTCAGCCAACACCGCCAAATATACGGCCTGCTCTTCAATCGGGAATTCCAGCACCATATCGCAGCCTTCACGCAAGCTGGGCGGCGGCGCCTTGATCCGCGGCGACAGCCCGGCGGCCAGGAGCGCTTTTCGGGCCGCCACCACCTGCCCGGTGTGGCTGAAGGCCATGAATCCCGAAGACGCTGAAGCGCCGCCGGGATTCACGGCCATCTTGGGCGCCGCACGGAAAAAATCAGAAAACCGTTTCAACCACGTCACTTCGGGGAAACTTCCACGGAATAACCGGCCTCGGTTTTATTGATCTTGGCGGCCCGTCCTTTTTCCCGGCAGGCTCGCTCCACATTTTCGGCGGCGGTTTCATGGTCGACTTCCACCACGAAACCCCCGCCGCTGTCCGACAAAGCCTTTAAAGCCATCATCACCGGCTGGGGACAGGAAAATCCCCGGGCGTCGACTATTCTGCTCATTGCCGCTCCTTTTCAGATCGGGTGGGAGGTTAGAGCGCTTTTCTGTTTAAAGGTTATGGGCATAAAATGAAAAGTGCCCGGATGTATTGGCGTTTTGTTCAATGTATTACGGCGATTAAATTACAAAACGCTCTACGCCTCGTTTTTCGTGCGGAACATGCATCCGATGAAGAGAGTGATCAGGAGGCCGGCCGCCACGGCGGCCATGCCGTGGGGACCGATTCCGGTCCCGGAACTGGCCATGCTCCAGTTGTGGGCCATGGCCGCGCCGCCCATCAGACCCAGCGCGAAACAGGCCGCGTCGCCGTCGCCTTCGCCGGCCATAAAGAGCTGGCGGCCCGGACAGCCCCCGGCCAGGGCGCTGGCCAATCCGGCGGTGAAAAGCCCCAGGAAATTCCACAAGCTTTGGGTATGGGCTATCGGCTGACTCTCAAAGCCGGGATGGAACTGGCCGAGCAGGAAATTGCCCGCGAAAGCGGCCGCCAGAAAGCCGACGACGCCCAGGAACAGGTGCGCCTGCCGGAAGAGTATCAGATCGCGAAACGCCCCGATGGAGCAAAAGCGGCTGCGCTGCCCCAAAACGCCGATGGCCAGACTGGCCGCCAGGGACACGCCCAGGGCGGCATGCATGCTGCCGGGGCCTTTCAGGGAATAGAAAAGCAAGTCGTTTTTCGTTTCACCTTCAATGGGCGGGAAAGCCAGTCTCAGGCCCAAAAGCGCCAGCATGAAAAATGGAAAAATCAATCCCAAACCCCGGCGGCCCGGCCCATTCCGGCCCAACGAGTAATTCCGGCGGAAAAACAGCGTCCCCGCCGCCACCCCGCAGATAAGGCCGGCCAAGCCGAAAATGGCGTTCCCGTCGCCGCCGGCCAGGCGCAGCAGGGCCCGCCAGGGGCAGCCCAGAAAGACCAGCGCCCCGATGGAAACCACCGCCCCCAGGAAAAAGCGCGCCACCGGGCTGGACCCGCCCCGGGGCCGGAATTCCCCGCAAAACAGGGCGGCCAGAAACGAGCCCAGCACCAACCCGAAAATTTCCGGACGGGCATACTGGACAATGTCAGCCCGGTGCAGCCCCAGGGACCCGGCCAGGTCGCGCTCAAAGCAGACCACGCAAAGGCCCATGTTGCCGGGATTGCCCAGTTTTTGGAGGCACACGGCAATGAGGCCGATCAAGACGCCGGCCGCAACAATCCCCTTGTTGGAAGCGAAGAAGTTCTTCATAGCGAACCATCCTATAGAAAAAATTTATTTCTATTATAGCGTTTAACAATTTATGGTCAAGAGCTTTTCCACTCGGGAAATTTTTGAACAGCGAATTCAACCCGATCGATAGGGCCGGCCGCTTGAGCTCCCGGTCGTCGTCGACAATGCGCAATGACGGCATCGGTCCGGATCGCTTGGCCGCGGAAGGCCCGCGAAAACGAATCCGCGCCAGGCCGCAAACCGCGTCGGCGGCCGACTGTCGAAAAAAATTATTTTCAAACCTTGACTTTTGGTAAAATAAGGCGTATGGTCAGCGACAGGTTCATCAGAACCGGGACCAGTTCATTTTTGATTCGATCTTCGCCTGTGCTTAGCTCCATTCATCAATTCAACGTTCCCACCATCCCACTCATGGAGTTATTCACATGACAGTTTCCATCTACGTCGGCAATCTTTCCTTCTCAACCGACCCTACGGACTTACAGACCCTCTTCGGTAACTATGGCGAAGTTATTTCCGCCAATGTTATATCCGACAGAGAGACCGGGCAATCTCGCGGCTTCGGCTTCGTCGAGATGGCGAACGAATCGGACGCGCAAGCCGCGATATCCGCTCTGAACGGTTCGGAATGCAACGGGCGCAACATCAAAGTAAATATTTCCCAGCCGAAGCCTCAAAAGGGGCCGAGGAATCAGGGGTATGGCGGTCGCCGCTATTAATTTCTGACTGGCATTGTTGACAAAAGGCCGCTTTCGAGCGGCCTTTTGTCATTGCTTTCGTTGGGGGGGCTCCCTCACGATACCCTCCGGCCGACGCCGGAGTTCGAGGATCTGTTCCTGCGGAGCAAGCGGACCATCGCCGATGAATGCGGCCTGAAGTTCCCGTATTGAATTCTTTCCCGACGGCCAGGGCCGAAGCTTTAGTGCGCTTCGGCCCAGTTGTGGCCTATGCCCACGTCCACTTTCAGGGGGGAGGTCAACGGCCGCCCGCCGGTCAGGGGCGGCTTGACCCCCACGGCGGCCATTTCGGTCCGCAAGAGTTCGCCCACTTGGGAGGCCTCCGCCTCGGGAACTTCCAGCACCAGTTCGTCGTGCACCTGCATGATGAGCCGGGCTTGGGGGTGCTCGCGCCCCAGGCGGGCGTCCACGGCCAGCATGGCCATTTTGATGAGGTCGGCGGCCGTCCCCTGGATAGGGGTGTTGATGGCCATGCGCTCGGCTTCCTGCCGGGCCTGGTAGCCCCCGGCGAATCCCCGCAGGGTGCGCGGACGGCCGAACCAGGTGGTGATGCGGCCGGTGGTTCGGGCCGTTTCGCGGGTTTCCTCCATATAGCGCTTCACGCCCGGGAAGCGGGCGAAATAGCGGTCGATGAAATCCCGGGCCTGGGCCTGGGGAATGCCCAGCTGTTTCCCCAGAGCGAAGGCGCCCTGGCCGTAGACCACGCCGAAGTTGATGGTCTTGGCTTCCCGCCGCCGGGCCGGGGTGACCTGGGAGGGGTCGAGGCCGAAAATTTCGGCGGCGGTCTGGGTGTGGATGTCCTCGTCGCGGGCAAAGGCTTTGAGCAGGGACTCGTCCTGGGAAAAGTGGGCCAGGACCCGCAGCTCGATCTGGGAATAGTCGGCGGCCACAATTTTATAGCCCGGGGGGGCGATGAAGGCCGCCCGGATGCGCTTGCCTTCCCCGGCGCGCACGGGGATGTTCTGCAGATTCGGGTCGGACGAGGACAGGCGGCCCGTGGCCGTCTGGGTCTGGTTGTACGAGGTGTGGACCCGGCCGGTCCGCTCGTTGATCTCCCGGGGGAGCTTGTCGGTATAGGTGCTTTTCAGCTTGTCCAGGGACCGCCACTCGCGGATTTCCCGGGGCAGGGGATGCAGGAGCGCCAGCTCGGCCAGGACTTCGTCGTCGGTGGAAAAACCGGTTTTTTTGGCCGTCTTTTTCAGCGGGGCCAGACCCTGTTCCCTAAAAAGCACTTCGGACAATTGTTTGGGCGAGCCGATGTTGAAGGGATGGCCGGCCAGGCTGAAAATCCTGGCCTCCATGGCCTTGAGCTGTTCGCCCAGTTCCTGGGACAGCCGGGCCAGAGCCGGGGCCTCGATGAGGACTCCGGTGGCTTCGACCCGGGCCAGGAGGGCCTCCAGGGGCAGTTCCACTTCCTCATACAGGGCCAGGAGTTCCCGCTGTTCGGCCAATTGCCCGCGCAGGATGCCGGCCAGACGCAGGGTGACGTCGGCGTCCTCGGCCGCGTAGTCGAGGGCCTCTTCGGGGGTGAGATCGCCGAAGTTTTTTTTGGGGTCAGACACCACTTCCTTGAAGGTGATGTTCTGGTGGCCCAGAAAGCGGCCGGCCAGGTGGTCCAGCCCGTGCCGGTCCTCGGGGTCCAGAAGATAGGAGGCCAGCATGGGGTCGTCGGCCGGCGGAGGCAGGGTCAGGCCGTGGCGGGCGAGGATGAGCCAGTCGAACTTGGCGTTCTGCCCCACCTTGCGCGGCGCGGGGGCCGTCAGGCAGGGGCCGACTTTTTCCGCCACCAGGGCCCAGTCCTGGTTTTTCGCGCCCAGGGTGCGGTGGTCCACCGGGATATAAAAAGACTGGCCCGGCTCGGCGCACAGGCTCATGCCCACCAGACAGCAGCGGCTGGGGCAGGGGCTGTCGGTCTCCAGGTCCACCGCCAGAACTTCGGCCCGGGACAGGGAGGCCAGGAGTTGATCCCAAGCTTCGGGGCCGTCCACAAGCACATACCGGTCATAACTCACCGGCGGCTGGTCCGGCGCGGCCACGGGCGCGGCCGGCGCGTTTTCCGTCACCGGGGCCAGTTCCTTCAAGAGGCGGGTGAATTCCAGTTCGGTAAACAGGGTGGTCAGCCGCTCCCGGTCGGGCGGGGAGGGGCGGAGGTCCGCCTCGGTGAATTCCACCGGGACGCCGTGGCCCAGGGCGGCCAGTTCCCGCGAAAGGTAGGCGGATTCCCGGTTGGCGGCCAGGTTGTCGCGGAGCTTGTCCGGAGTCACTTCCGGGAGCTGGCTGTAGATGTTGTCCAGCGAGCCGAAGCGGGCGATGAGTTTCTGGGCCGTCTTCTCCCCCACTTTGGGGACGCCGGGGATGTTGTCGCTGGAGTCGCCCATGAGGGCCTGCATGTCCAGAAAAGCCGAGGGCGAGAGGCCGTAGCGCTCGCGGAAGGCCTCCTGGGTCAGGGCTGAATCCTTTTTCGGATCAGGGTCGTACATGGAGATCCGGTCGGAGAGGAGCTGGTAAAAATCTTTGTCGCCGGAGACGATGACCACCTCCCGCCCCTCGGTTTCGAAATGTCGGGCCGCGGCGGCGATGAGGTCGTCGGCCTCAAAGCCCGGCCGCTCGAGGCTGAAAAGGCCCAGGGCGGTTATTATTTGGCGGATGGGCTCCTGCTGGGCGGCCAGGTCTTCATCCATGGGCCCGCGGTTGGCCTTGTACTGCGGGTAGAGTTCGTGGCGCCGGCCGGGCCCCCGGCTGTCGAAGACCACGGCCAGGGCTTCGGGCCTTTTGTCCTTCAACAGCTTCAGAACCGTGGTGGTAAAGCCGTACACGGCCCCGGTGGGCTGTCCGCTTTTGGTGGAAAGGTTCCGGATGGCGTGGAAAGCGCGGTGGATGAAAGCGCTGGCGTCCATAAGATAGATCGGGGGAGCGGTCATCGACATTCGCCTCGAAGAATGCGCTTGCGGCAAGCGGTTGTGGCCGGCGGCCCTAGTGAGTGGCCACCCAGTAGGCCAGGGGCAGCACGGCCTGGGCCTGGGCCACCCAGACCAGGCTGTTGGCGTACGGCAGGCTGTGGCCCTGGCCGTATTGGTTCAGAGACCGGTGGATCAGGGCCAGTTCCCGGCTCAAGGGCGGCCCGGCGGTTTGCCCCAAAAGAAAGATCAGGGAGGTCAGCCCCTTGAGATTGTTGGCGTAGAAAAGGCTCAGCTTGGCCCGGTAATGTAGGTCGGACCGCTTTTGAATTTCCCCGGACTTGACCACCAGGGCTTGCAGGAGCGCCCCCACCGGCTCTTCCATCGGCGCCCCGCCCAGGGAGCGGATGGCCACCGAGGCCAGGCTCACCAGGGCGCCGGAGAGGATGACCCGCTTTTCCAGGTCCTCCCGGTCGGCCAGGGCCTGAAGCTGCCGCTGGGTCTGGCTGTCGATCTGGGTCAGTTCCTTGGCCAGGGCCTGGCGCTGGCCCTGGGTGACCAGGTAGAGGTCCACCTCGGTCAAGGCCTCGTAATACAATTCCAAAGCCCGCAGGTGCCGGGTTTCCCAGGAAGTTTCGTTCCAGGAGGCTTCGAACTCGGCCGCCTTGGTCCGCCATTCCCGCCGGGCGTCCTCGTCCTCGGTGAGTTGGGCCGCAGCCAGAGTCCATGACAGGGCCACGGTTTCCACGGCCAGGCAGGACAGCACCCGGGGATCGGTGTTCTGGCGGGCCTGGGCCTCGAACCGTTCCTTGAGGCGCAGGTAGTCCGCCCGCAGGAGGTCCGCCGCGCCCGCGGCCCGGGCCGCCGGCGCGGGGCAGACCAGGGCCAGGGCCATCAGGCCGCAGCTCAGAGCGACCAGGAGGCGCGGAGTGGATATGGCCCGGCGGGGAGACGGCATACGGTTCCTGAAAACGTTTCCCGCCCCGGCGGCCACGGGCGGGAAACGGTCGGCGGACTGGCGGGGCGTCAGGTGCCCAACTGCCAGGAGGCCAGATACTGGGCCTGTTCCTTGGTGAGCTTGTCGATCTTCACGCCCAGGGCCTGGAGTTTCAGGCGGGCGATTTCGTCGTCCAGTTCCCGGGGCACGTCGAAGACGCCCAGGGCCAGTTTACCCTTGTTGCGCTTGACGAATTCCGCGGCCAGAGCCTGGTTGGCGAAGCTCATGTCCATGACGCTGGAGGGATGGCCCTCGGCCGAGGCCAGGTTGATGAGGCGGCCTTCGCCGAGCACGTAGATCTGGCGGCCGTCCTTGAGGGTGAACTCCTCGACGTAGTCGCGGATTTCCCGGCGTTCGACGGCCATTTTGGCCAGGGTGATCAAATCCAGTTCCACGTTGAAATGGCCGGAGTTGCAGACGATGGCCCCGGATTTCATGACGGAGAAATGTTCCTTGCGGATGACGTTGATGTCGCCGGTGACGGTGACGAAGAAGTCGCCGATGGCCGCGGCCTCCAGCATGGGCATGACCCGGAAGCCGTCCATGAGGGCTTCCAGGCCCTTCAGGGGATCGACCTCGGTGACGACCACGTTGGCGCCCAGGCCCTTGGCCGAATGGGCCAGACCCCGCCCGCACCAGCCGTAGCCCGCCACCACGAAGGTGGAGCCGGCCAACAAGCGGTTGGTGGCCCGGATGATGCCGTCGATGGTGCTCTGGCCCGTGCCGTAGCGGTTGTCGAACATGTGCTTGGTGTTGGCCTCGTTCACGGCGATGACCGGGTATTTCAGGGCCCCGTCCGCGGCCATGGCCTTCAGGCGGATGACCCCGGTGGTGGTCTCCTCGGTGCCGCCGATGACGTCCTTGAGGTAGGCGCTTTTTTCGGAGTGGAGGGTGGACAGGAGGTCCGCCCCGTCATCCATGGTGATGTTCGGCCGGGCGTCGAGGACGGCGTGGATGTGCTGGTAATACGTGGGGTGGTCCTCGCCCTTGATGGCGTAGACCGGGATCTTGTCGGTCTTCACCAGGGCCGCGGCCACGTCGTCCTGGGTGGAGAGGGGGTTGGAGGCGCAGAGGTGGACCTCGGCGCCGCCGGCCTTCAGCGTCCGGCAGAGGGAGGCGGTCTCCGTGGTCACATGGAGGCAGAGGCCCAGGCGGAGCCCGGCCAGGGGTTTTTCTTTTTGAAAACGGCGACGGATCAGGGCCAGAACAGGCATGCTCTTGGCCGCCCACTCGATGCGGGCGTTGCCCTTGGCCGCCAGGGTCAGGTCTTTGACGTCATGGTTCACTGGAACACCTCGTGTTGCAAAAGTGATCGCCGGCCAGCGGCGGACCGCCGGCCCGGGACGACCCGGCGGCGATGCTTCAAACCTTCTTATTATACCATGCTTTGACAGAAAATGGGCGTTTTTCGGTTTCGCGGGGGGTGACGTCTCGAAAGCGATGGAAGCCGGACCGGCCTGCGGCCCGCCGCTGTATCATAAAGAACGGCCGAGATCATCGGAAGCCTTCTTCAGGCGATGATCTCGGCCGGAGGCAAAACGGGCCGATGAACTCAGATGGCCAAGCCGGGGAGCGGCGGGCTCGGCCGTCCCGCGCCGGTGCTGGAATACGAGGAGGCGTCGCCGTTGGCCGGCGGGCTGGGAATGGGCTCGGGGGCCGATTCGGGCCACGGCCGGTCCGCCGGCGGGGCCGCTTCGGGGGCCGGAGGGATCGGGGTTGGTGGCGGGGGCGGGACCGGCGCGGCGGTCAACTGGTCCAGCTTCCGTTCCAGGGCCTTGATCCGTTCCAGGGCCGCGGACAGTTCCTGCTCGGCGATCCGCAGCCGGGCGTCGAGATCCTGCCGGCCGGCGGACTCGGGGCTGGCCGGGGGGGCGGGCACGGCCCGGGTGATCGAAGGGACTTCGGGCTCGACCGCCATCGGCGGCGGAGGCGGGGCTGAGGTGCCGGCCGGGACCGCCGGTTCCGTCGTGGGCGCGGGCGCGGCTTCGGTCGCTTCGTCAGGAGCCGCGGCGGTCTCCGGTTCTGCCGTGGCCACTGTTTCAGCCGGGGATTCCTCAGGCGGAGTTGTCAGCGGTTCCGCCAGTTCGCTGGGAATCGGGGCGCCGCCGTCAGGCGCGGACCATTCCACCCCGCCTTCCCGGGCATAGTCCGAAGCCGAGGGCAGGATGGCGCGCAGGGCCTGGGCCCAGCCGGGCTGCGCGCTCACCGCCTGGTCGAAGCAGAGGAAGCCGTAAGGCATCAGGCCCAGGAAGGCCAGGGCCAGGAAGAAGTTGCCCCCGTGGCGGGCGCCTTTCCGCCGCAGGGCCGAGAACTGGTCCCACAGAGAGAAGAGGGCGGCCAGGGGCAGAATGCCCAGGACCATGACGGTCATGGGCCACAGATACCACGGCAGGTGGCTGGTGATGCGGACCGGGCTGGCCGAAAGAATTTCAAACTTGAGGGCCAGGGCCCCGCCCGCGCTCAGGTTGTCGATCAGGGACCACAGGGGGCTCAAGGCCGCGTAGATCAGGATCAGGGCCAGCGCCAGGTCGATGACCTTGTAGCGCCCCACCTTGCGCCAAATGGCCACGGCGGCGAACAAGACGATCAGGGTCAGGAGGCCCGCCCACGGGAGCGCCGCGGGTATGCCGTTGAAAATAGTGTCCTGGGGGCCGTAGAGAGCCGATATGAAAAAGGCGGCCGACCAGCCCAGGGCGGCCAGCCCGGCCCGCGTCGGCAGGCGCAGGAACTTGGCCGTGGGCAACGTCAGGATCACGGCCGCGAGGAAGAGCCCCCAGGCCGTCCAGTGGTAGGGCCGGCCCGAATACTGGGTTTCGATGGCCCAGGTCAGGGTCGCGGCCAGGGACAGGATTAAAAGGAACAGCCAGCGAAAGCGGGCCGCCACGGCCAGGTTTTCCGTTCCGCTCCGCCCGCCGGCTTTCCGCTCGTTTTCAGCGGCCAGGGCCTGGGAGGCCCGGAGCGCCTCTTCCGGGGTCAGGCCGGCCTCCTTGATATCCAGTTCCACCTGGGAGGGCGGCGGCGGGGGCGGGGAAGGGGGGGCGGCCGGTTCGGGAACCGGCCGGGGCCCGGCGGCGGGAGCCGGCTGATTTTCCGCCGGGCCCGCCCCACCTTCAGCCAGGGGCGAAGTCCGGTCGGAATCTTTCAGGATATAGGTTTTGGTATGCTGCTCATCGGCCATGGGGTCCTCCCTGTTCTTTCAGCGGTCAAGGAACGAAGTCTCCGGGCCGGCCGGGTTGTTCCACGGGTGGCGCGACAGTTCGTTTCATGGTACCATAAGCCGGTTGAAGCTTCAATAAAAGGATACGGAACAGATGAACCACACCGACCCCAATCCCGGCGCTCTGAATTCCGGCGGGCCCCTGGCCGGCAGCCCCCTGGTGGGGCTGGCCAAGCTGGGGCGGCTCTACCGCCATCTGGGCCGGGCCACGGAGGTGGCCAGCGTCCTGGCCAAATTCGGCTTCGACGACCTCCTGGTCCGCCTGGGACTCAGCGACCTGTTGGCCCACGTCCGGGACCTGGTGGGCCTGAAGGTCCAGGACCGGCACCTCGGCCGGCCCGAACGGGTCCGGCTGGTGATGGAGGAACTGGGGGTGGTTTTCATCAAGTGGGGCCAGTATCTCTCCACCCGCGACGACCTCATCCCCGAAGCCTATATCCGCGAATTCACCCGGCTGCAGAACGCGGTTCAGCCCGTGCCCCTGGAAGAGGTGGAGCGCCTGGTCGAGCCCCTGGTCACGGCCGGCGACCTGGTGGGCCTCGAGCCCGAACCCCTGGCCGCGGCCTCGGTGGCCCAGGTGCACGCGGCCCGGCTGGCCGACGGCCGGGAGGTGGTGGTCAAGGTGCGGCGGCCGGGCCTGCGGCGGCGGGTGACCACGGACCTGGAGATCCTGCAGGAACTGGCCGACCTGGTGGAAAAGCACCTGCCGGCCCTGGCCTCGACCCGGCCCCGGCAACTGGTGGCCGAGTTCAGCCGGGGACTGATGGCCGAACTGGATTTCAGCCGCGAGGCCATCAACCTCGAACGCTTCGGCCGCTTCTATTCCGGGCACCCCAAGGTCAAGATTCCCCGCCTCTACCGCTCCCTCTGCAGCGACCGGGTCCTGGTCATGGAGCGGGTCCACGGGCTGATGTTCAACGACGCCTCGGCCTTGACCGAGGCCGGTTACAGCCTCAAGGAACTGGCCCGCTTCGGGGCCGAGGTGGTTCTGGAACAGATCATGGTCTTCGGCTACTTCCACGGCGATCCGCATCCGGGGAATCTCCTGGTGCAGCCCGGCCCCCGGGTGGCCCTGGTGGATTTCGGCCTGGTGGGCCGCCTGAACCGGAACACCCGGGAGACCCTCCTGGACCTGACCCTGGCGGCCATCCACCGCAACGCCCGGGGCGTGACCACGGCTTTGCTGAAGCTGGTCCACACCCCCGAAGGCGCGGTCCCGGACCGGGAACGGCTGGAGGTGGAGGTGGACCTCTTCCTGGAGGCCACCATGGGCCGGCCGCTCCGGGAGCTCAATTTCGGCCACATTTTGAGCGACATGCTCAACATCGCCGCCCAATACCAGCTGTCCCTGCCGTCGGACCTGCTCTTGCTGGTCAAGGCCCTGACCCAGGTGGAGGGTTTGGGCTACCAGCTCGATCCGGATTTCGACCTGATCCAGGTGGCCCGGCCCTTTGTCATGGCCCAGTACCGCCGCCGCTTCAATCCCCGTTACTGGATCAAGCGCCTGGGCGAAAACCTGATGGAGTTCAAGGACTTCATGGGCGGCCTCCCGGCCGATCTGCGGCCCCTGTACCACATGCTCAAAAGCGGCCGCTTCAAAAGCGAGTTCCACCTCGAAGGCCTGGAGGAACTGCGCCAGAGCCTGGACCGGGCCAGCTACCGCCTGTCCTTCGCCCTGGTGCTGGGCTCCCTGGTCATCGGCTCCTCGGTGGTCATCCACGCGGACATCCCCCCCAAATGGTTCGACCTGCCCGTTCTGGGCCTGGCCGGCTTCCTGGTCGCGGCCGTGGTGGGCTTCTGGCTGCTGTATGACTTTTTGAAGAACCGGCGCTTTTGAACGTGTTAGGTTTATCAAAGTCAAAAAAGCCGGCCCGCTTTTCGCGGGCCGGCTTTTTGAAGGGGATAGGGCGATCGAACGTCAAGCCGCCTGGGCGCAGGCTTTTTCCAGGGCCCGGATAAAGCCGGGGAGGGAGTTGGCGATGGTGGTTTCGGACACGCAGTAGCTGAGGCGGAAGTGCCCGGGCTGCCCGAAGAGGCGGCCGGGCACGGCCAGGATGTTTTCCTCCTTCAGCAATTCCACGAAAGCCGTGTCGTCGGCGATGGGGCTCTTGGGGAAGAGGTAGAAGGCGCCCTCGGGCACGGTCAGGTCATAGCCGGCCGCTTTCAGGCCGCCTACGAAAAGGTCGCGGCGGCGCTCATAGAGAGCCACATCCACCGTGGTGCCCTGGAGCTCGCCCAGGGCCAGCTGCATCAGGGACGGCGCGCTCACAAAGCCGAGGATGCGGTTGGCCGTGGCCAGGGCCTCGAAGAGGGGCTTGGACCCCGGCAGGTCCGGGTTGATGGCCGCGTAGCCGATGCGCTCGCCGGGCACGGACAGGTCCTTCGAATGCGAGGTGGCCACGATGGTGTGGGTGTAGGCCGGGAAGACCGCAGGCACGGTCCGGCCGCCGTAGGCCAGCTTGCGGTACGGTTCGTCGGCGATGAGGAAGACGGGCCGGCCGTTGCGCTGACTGGCCTGGACCAGAAGCGCGCCCAGGCCGGCCAGTTCCTCGGCGGTGTAGATCACGCCCGTGGGGTTGTGGGGCGAATTGATGAGGACCGCCCGGGTGGCCGGGGTGATCTTCCGGCCGATGGCCTTGACGTCCAGGCGGAAGTTCGGGCCCGGCTCGGCCGGGACGATGCGGCCGCCGTGGTTTTCGGCGTACTGGTTGTATTCCATGAAGTAAGGCCGCGGGGTGACGACCTCGTCCCCGGGATCCAGAATGGCTTTGAAAATGATGTTGAGGGCCCCGGCCGCGCCCACGGTCATGACCACGTGGCGGGCGGTGAAGGCGCCTTCCAGTTCGCGCCCCTGTTCCCGGGTCAGGCCGGCGGCCACTTGTTCCCGCACCTGGGGCCAGCCGGCGTTGGGCATGTAGCCGTGGGCGCCGGGGCGGTTTTCCTGGAGGATGCGAATGAGGGTTTCGCGCAGGGCGGCCGGCGGCGGAACGTCCGGGTTGCCGATGGAAAAATCGTACACCAGGTCCGCGCCGATCTGGGCCTTCAAAAGGGCGCCTTCTTCGAACATCTTGCGGATGGTGGCTCCACCGGTGGCCAGGGCGGCCATTTTCTGACTGGTCAACATTTTTCTCTCCTTGTGAGGCGGACTGCGACCGGGGATGGGGGAGGGGCGAGCATAAAAAAACCGCCGAGTCCCGGGGGCGTCGGCGGTTGGTTTGGTTCGGATGTATTTTTGGCTAAACCCGAATCCTCCCGCTGACGGCCCCGCCGCTAAAATAGGAATAACCGTAACCCTGCCACGAGGAGGTGGCCTGGGAGACGGTCCGGGAGCGGGAGGTGGTCAGGTTGAGAATCATGGTCGCCTTATGGTTCTTCAGAAAATGAAATACTGGAATAAAATATCATCGGCTCCAAAAGCTGTCAAGCGAAAAATCATCCGCCGTTCCTGGCGTCGTTTTCGGCGATGAGCCCGCGCAGCTGCGCCTCGATCTGGGGATCGAGGCGGGCCGGTTTATGATTTTCGATTTTTAACCGGCTTGACGCGCCCATTTCGCGGGGCTGTTCCGGAAGTCCGCCCACCTCAAGGGCGATAGGGCCCTTCGCTTGTTTCTCCGCTTCGGCGTTGGCCGCGTCAGGCCTTGAAGTTCCCCACGTCTATGCCGTATTTCTTTATCTTGTAATGCAGTTTCTGCGGGGGCAGTCCCATCAGGCGGGCGGCCAGGGCCACGTTCCCGAAGGACTGGCGCAGGTAATCGGCTATAAGGCGTTTTTCCTCGTCCCGGCTCCGCCGCTGGTGCTCCATCAGGGGGTTACGGACCGGCGGGGTTGGGGGCCGCGGAATGGCGCTTTCCGGCGGAGCCTGGCCGATAAAGGACAGGACGGCCGAGGGGAATCCCGGATCGGCCGTCGGCCAGGGCGAAGCGGCCTTGTCCGGCGCCGGGGCCGTATCAGGGCGGGCGAATATAAAATTTCGAAAATATTCGGGCGTCAGGTCCGCGCCCAGGGTCAGGCGGCGGTGGCCGGCCAGGGTCAGGGCGCCGGTGACCACGTGTTCCAGCTCCCGGACATTGCCCGGCCAGTGATATTGCTCCAGCAGTTCCAGGAAGTCGGGGCTGGCCCGCTGGATGCGCTTGCCCAGGGGCTGGGCGTGCTTTTCAATGAAGTGGCTCACCAGAAGGGACAAGTCGCCCGGCCGCTCCCTCAAAGGGGGAATGGGGATGAGCGCGGCCCCCAGCCGGTAGAACAGGTCGGCCCGCAAAAGGCCCCGCTCCACCAGACTCAGCGGGGCCTGGGCCACGGAACTGATGACCTTGACGTCGAGAGCCACGTCCGTGCGCGAGCCCAGGCGCCGCACCTCGTTTTCCTGCAACACCCGCAGCACCTTGGGCTGGAGGGCCGGCGGCAGGGAATCCAACTCGTCCAGGTAGATGGTGCCGCCGTTGGCCTCCTCGAAAAAGCCCGGCCGTTTTTCCGCGCCGGTGAAGGCCCCCTTGCTGACCCCGAACATCAGGCCCTCGAAAAGGTTTTCGGGAATGGCCGAACAGTTGACGGCCACGAAGGGCTTCTTCCGGCGGGCCGAAGCGTTGTGAAGGCCCCGGGCGAACAGCTCCTTCCCCACCCCCGTCTCCCCGTAGATCAAGACCGGCAGCCGGTTTTCGGCCGCGGAACGGGCGGCCTGGATGGCTTTGCGGAAAGCCGGGGCCCGGCCCACCAAGGCGCCGAAACGCACCGCCGGATCGTGGCCGGCCGCCGGCTCTTCCGGAAAGCGGTCCTGGAAATAGCCGGCGTATTCGGTCTTGGGATAGCTTTTGGCAATATTCAGGCAGCCCGTCAGGCGGCCGTCCTGGAACAGGGGAAAGGCGTGGTTGTTGGCGTGGATGTTCTTTTTGGTGGGGCTGTCGTAATACTGCCAGCGATTGAGGACGGGCTTCTGGACGCTCAGGCAGTAGAGGATGACGCTGTTGGCGTAGGGCGAGAAGACATCGCAGAGGAATTTGCCTAAAATTTCCCCGGCTTCCACGCCGTCCGTGTCCAGCTGGGCCGAGTTGCAATACACCACCACCCCGCCGGCGTCGGTGATGGTCACGGCCAGGGGGAGGGCGTCGAAAACCAGGTGGACGATGGGCCAGGTGGGGCCCATGATCTGCTCCAATCGGGTCTGGTCCAAGATGTGGCCGCTCATGAATACCTCGAAAAATGGAAAATAAATCATAAATTTATGATTTTTACTCCGATATTTTACATGAGAAAGGCCGCCTTTGGCAAGGCCTGGATTTTGGTTTTCTTATTAACCCGCAAGTGACGCAGTCGCTTCCCGGCCGATGAAGGCCAGTGATTTCAAGCTTTGGTGAAATCACTGGTATGACTTGTTCAGTTGCCGGATTAATAATTTCCCGCCCGCCGCGAGGCCGTCCCCGGCCTTTACGGGAATGGTTCATTTCTTGCAGAATAAACATGCGGAGATCCCAATATACCCGCCCGGCCTTTTTGCGCGGCCGGGAGTAATTCCCCGCGGACCCCAGATCCCGCCGCCCCCGGCGCCGGATTTCGCGGCCGCGATTCAGGCAAGGAGTCTGACCATGAGAAAAAGCGTATTCGACCTGATGCGGGCCGAGGGCCTGACCCACTTCCAGATTCATTATGACTGGCGGGTCGGGGAATTCCGCCTCTACGGGGCCAAGGAATGGGAAAAGGACCTCAGGTGGACCGACTACAACCGGACCTTCGACGTCACCACCCTCCTGACCCCCAATCCCAAATATCACAGCCCCGCCGAACTGGAGGCCATGTTCAAGAAACACGGGATTCTCGATTACCTCGAGGAGATCAAGGACCTCATGCGGGGCTCGCGCCACTGCCTGGAGGATTTTTATTACTGGGAAAAGGAGGACATCCGCTTCCTCAACAACATCCACAACACCCGCCTCGGCCGCCGCAACCGCCTCAAGACCATGGTCATGGGCGGCATCCGCCGCCACGTGCGGGAAGAGGAAGAGATCGAGATGATCGTCGACGGCATGAACCTGGGCCGGGGCATGTCATATAAAAATATCGCCGCGCACGTGCCCCAGGGCGGCTGCAAGATCACCGTCATGCAGGACGAACTGAACCTCGACAACCTCGAGAACCTGGCCTTCCTGGCCTACGCCAACGACCGCACCCTCAACGTGACCGGGCCGGACATGCGCTTCCCCACGGAGATGGCCTCCATCATCAAGAAGAACTGGTCCGACGGCATCGTGGGCGACCCCACGGGCCCCTTGGGCGAAACCGGGGAACCCACGGCCTACGGGGTCTTCCTGGCCGCCAGGATGGCCGCCAAGCTCCTGTGGGGCTCGGACGACCTGACCGGGAAAGTCGTGGCCGTGCAGGGCCTGGGCGCGGTGGGCTTCCACCTGGCCGAGGCCTATCTCAAGGCCGGCTGCCGGGTGAAAGTGGCCGACTATGACCAGAACGCCATCCGCCACCTTCAGGAACGCCACCCCGGCGCCTCGATCGAGGTGGTGGCCCCCGAGGCCGTCATCACCGCCGAATGCGACATCCTGTCCCCCTGCGCCATCGGCGGCGTGATCCACGAGGGGATTCTGGACCAGTTGAAATGCCGGGCCATCTTCGGCTCGGCCAACAACCAGCTGCGGGCCGTGTCGCCGGACGCGGAAATCGCCCTGGCCGAAAAGGTGGCCGCCCGGGGCGTCCTGTTCCAGACCGACTGGATGCACAACCTGGCCGGAGTCCGGGCCGGCTTCGAGGAATATATACACCAGGAAAAGGCCAGCCGGGAGGCCTTGAAGAAGATCATCGAGGAGATTTCCCTCGAAAACACCTGGACCAACCTGACCGAAGCCAAAAAGGCCGGCCTCACCCCCACCCGCCGCGCCTACGAACAGGCCACCAGCTTGCTGTTCGATTGATGACCGAGCGCCGTCTCCGCCCCGTCCGGGGCGGAGGCGCCGAATTTTTTCACTCCCTCGCGGGACCTCCTGAAATGAAGGTACAGTTTGTATGAGCCAAAACAAGCCTAAAGAACAATTCGGGTCATTCCTCGGTTTCCTGATGGTGGCCATCGGCTTCGCGGTCGGGGTCGGGAGCCTCTGGCGCTTTCCGTACGTCTGCGGGGCCAACGGCGGCGCGGTCTTCATCATGGTCTACATCCTCCTCATTCTGCTGATCGGCGTGCCGCTTCTGACCGCCGAACTGTCCGTGGGCTTTTTCAGCAAAAAGGCCCCGGTGGCCGCCTATCAAACCATCGCCCCGGGCACTTCCTGGTATCTGGGAGCCTACCTCCACATCGCCGCGGCCCTGTTCATCGTCGGCTACACCGCCCCCATCTACGCCTGGATTCTGCACTATCTCTACAGTACGGCCGTGGGCGGCCTGGCGGGGCTGGACGCCGCCCAACTGGGCGCGCACTTCGAATCCCTGACCTGGGGCGGCGAAAAACTGTCGGTGGTCGTCCTCTTCGCCTTGTTCAACTTCGGCCTCAACATCTGGATCGTCAAAGGCGGGCTGGAAAAGGGCATCGAGCGGCTCTGCAAGTTCCTCCTGCCCCTCCTGGCGGTCATCATGCTGATCATCATCGTCTACGGCCTGCGCCTCCCGGGGGCCGAGGCCGGGGTGTCCTTCCTCCTGAAGCCCGATTTCACAAAATTCACCGCCGATTCCCTCTTGACCGCCCTGGGCATGGCCTTTTTCGCCATCGGCATCGGCATGCTGGCCTCCATGGTCTTCGGCAGTTATATCAAGAACCCCCGGGAAAACATCATGAAGAGCGCCAACTACATCTGCGGCGCCATCATCGTGGCCGGGGTGTCGGCCGGGTTCATGATCTTCCCCATGGTCTTCGCCTTCGGCCTGGAACCGGCCGCCGGCCCGGGCCTGACCTTCATCACCCTCCCCAACGTGTTCAACCAGATCCCGGGCGGGCGGGTCATCGGCACCCTGTTTTATCTGGGTTTCTATATCGCGGCCCTGACCTCCTCGGCGGGCGTATTGGAAGCCCTGGTGGGCGCCCTGAAGGACCGCTTCGACCTCAGCCGGGGCCGGGCCCTGGCCATCGCCTCCGCCCTGATCGTGGCCATCGGGATCGGTTCCATCTTCAGCAGCCCCTTCTTCGAGTTCATGGACAACCTCACCAGCAACTACGTCATCGTCATCGGCGCCTTCATCATCGCCGTGTTTGTCGGCTGGGTCTGGGGTATTGACAATTTCCTCAAAGCCGTCAACGTGGAGAGCGATTTCGCCAAGCTGTGGCTCCGGGTCTGCGTCAAGTATCTCAGCCCGGTGGTCATTCTCATCATCTTCGTCGCCCGCTACCTATGATCGGCTCCGGCGGGCCCGGGGGTGCACACCCCCCCCGGCCCCCGCCCCCGAACCCCCCCCCGCGACTAAGAAAAAGGAAGGGCCCCC
>JAVBQN010000046.1:0-36528 GCA_031549025.1 Candidatus Adiutrix sp.
CGCTTGGTTTCGGTTTTTCTGGCCCCCTACCCACCCCCCCCCCCCCCCCCCCCCCCCCGCCCCGGCCCCCCTCCCCCGCCCCCCCCCCGCCCCAGCCGAAAGGGAGAATTACTCAGATGTCGAAACTCGTAGCCTTTGCCGCCATTCAGGGTGGATACAATATCGTACAAAAAGCCGAGGGCACCTATGCCCAGGCCCTGGAGAAATACGGTCCGGACAAAAAGTTGGAATTCCCCAACACCGCGTATTATCTGCCCATCATCTATTCTTTGCTGGGTATTCCGGTCAAAACCCTGGGCGACGCCAAAAAGCCCCTGGAAGTGGCCCGGAAGCTTCTGCCCCCGCACGTGAAGAACTTCCAGCACCTGCCCTACCTCGGGCCCTTGCTGGATGCCGGTATGGCCGCCATCCTGGCCGAGGAAATCGTCGAAGCCATCCGCTACGTCGAAGACCCCGACTTCTACCTCACCGCTGAAGATGTGGACCTGGAAAAGGGCAAGATCTGGCTCGGCGCGGCCGAAGACACCGTCTTCCGGAAGCGCGGCGTCCAGTTCGTGGACGGCTCGGCCCCCGGCTTCGCGGCCATCGTCGGCGCCGCTCCCAACCCGGAGATCGCCAAGGCCATCGCTCTGGAATACCAGAAGCGCTCCATCTACGTGTTCATGTGCGCCAACCAGGGCGGCACCACCTTCTCCCAGCAGCTCATCGAAGCCGGCGTGGAGATCGGCTGGAACACCCGCCTGGTGCCCTTCGGTCCCGATATCTCGGCGGCCGTCTTCGCCCTGGGCTTCGCCAACCGCGCGGCCATGGCCTTCGGCGGCGTCAAGCCCGGCGACTTCCAGAAGATGCTTCTGTATAACAAAGAACGCATCTTCGCCTTCGTCAACGCCTTCGGCGAAGTCGGGGCCGAGTGGGCCGCCAACGCCGCCGGCTGCGTCAACTGGGGTTTCCCGACCCTGGCCGACACCGACATTCCCGAAATCCTCCCCACCGGCGTGTGCACCTACGAGCACGTGGTGGCCAATGTCGGCTATGACGAGATGGTCCAGCGGTCCGTGGAAGTCCGGGGCCTCAAGACCACCGTGGCCACCATCGACATCCCCATGGCCTACGGCCCGGCCTTTGAAGGCGAACGTATCCGCAAGGGCGACATGTTCGTGGAAATGGGCGGCGCCTCCAAGACCCCGACTTTCGAATGGGTCACCAGCGCCGATATGGACAAGGTCGAGGACGGCAAGGTCGAACTGATCGGGCCCGATCTCTCGGCGGTCAAAGAGGGCGGTTCCCTGGCCTTGGGCATCAAGGTCGAAGTGGCCGGCCGCAAGTTCCAGGAAGATTTCGAACCCATCCTGGAACGTCAGATCCACCACCTCATCAACTACGCCCAGGGCCTGATGCACACCGGCCAGCGCGACATCGGCATGGTCCGCGTGTCCAAGGAGGCCATGGCCAAGGGCTTCAAACTCGAACACATCGGCACCATCCTCCACGGCAAGCTCCATCAGGACTTCGGCGCGGTCTTCGACAAACTCCAGGTCAAGATCTACACCGAGACCAAGGAAGTGGAAAAGATCCGCGAAACCTGCCGCAAGGTCTGGGCCGCCCGTGACGCCCGCGTCGAGAACATGACCGACGAAGGCACCGAGACCTATTACAGCTGCACCCTGTGCCAGAGCTTCGCGCCGAACCACGTCTGCGTGGTCAGCCCGGAACGGACCGGCCTCTGCGGCGCCTACAACTGGATGGATTGCAAGGCCAGCTTTGAAATCAACCCCACCGGTCCCAACCAGCCCATTGAAAAGGGCGCCGTGGTGGATTCCAAGCTCGGCGTCTACGAAGGGGCCAACGACTTCGTCCAGAAGGCCTCCCGCCAGGCCGTGAACAACGTGTGCTTCTACAGCCTGATGAACGACCCCATGACCACCTGCGGCTGCTGCGAATGCATCGCCGCGGTGTTGCCGAGCTGCAACGGCGTCATGACCGTTCACCGCGACTACACCGGTGAAACCCCCATCGGCATGAAGTTCACCACCCTGGCCGGCGAAATGGGCGGCGGCAACCAGAGCCCCGGCTTTGTGGGCCACGCCAAGTACAACATCGTCCAGAGGAAATTCCTCGCCGGCGACGGCGGCCTGGCCCGTATGGTCTGGATGCCCAAGAGCCTGAAGGAAGAACTGAAGGACAAGATCGACGCCCGCGGCAAGGAAATGGGCATTCCGGATTTCTACGACCGGATCGCCGATGAAACCGTCGGCCTCTCCGAAGAGGACATCCTGCCCTTCCTGACCGAGAAGAAACACCCCGCCCTGGAAATGGACAGCATCCTGGGCTGACCCGAACCTTCCGCCGGCGCCTGACCAGCCCCGGCGGAAGCCCGAAAAATCTCCGGGCCGGCACCATAAAGCCGGCCCGGGGATCGATCCGATTCTGGCCTCGCGGGCCGAAAGTTCCCGAAGGGCTGAACGAGCGTCGTTCCGCCCGCCTTCATACACCACATAGAGGAGTAAACCAATGGCTCTGACCGGTATTCAAATCTTCAAAATGCTGCCGGGCACCAACTGCAAAAAGTGTGGCGCCGCCACCTGCCTCGCCTTCGCCATGAACCTGGCTTCGGGCAAGGCCGAGTTGGATGCCTGCCCCGACGTTTCCGCCGAGTCCCGGGAAAAACTTTCCGCGGCTTCCGCGCCTCCGATCCGCCCCCTGACCATCGGCTACGGCGCCACGGCCACCAAGGTCGGCGGCGAAACCGTGCTGTTCCGTCATGAAAAGACCTTTTTCAACCCCACCGGCATCGCCGCCATGGTCTGCGATTGCGAATCCGACGCGGACATCGCCGCCAAGGTCAAACGCTATGCCAAGTTCCAGTATTCCCGCGTGGGTCTGACCCTGCGGCCGGAACTGGTGGTGGTCAAAGGCGGGCCCCGCCTGGCCGAAGCGGCCAAGGCCGTGGTCGACAACAGCGACCTGTCCGTGGTTCTCTACAGCGAAGACGCCGCCGCCCTGAAGAAGGCCGCCGACGCCCTGGCCGGCAAGAACCCCCTTATCGGGCCCGCCACCGTGGCCAACTGCGACGACGTGGCCAAGGTCGCCCTGGAAGCCAAGGCCCCGGTCTGGCTGAAGGCCGCCAACATCGATGAAGTGGCCGAGCTGACCAAGAAGCTCACCGCCGCCGGCTTGAAGGACATCGTCATCGACTCCGGCGCCCGCACCGTCAAGGACGCCTTCACCGACTCCGTGGCCATCCGCCGCGCGGCCCTGGGCGGCAACCGTGACTACGGCTTCCCGACCATCGCCTTCCCGGCCGAGATCACCGACAACCTGGCCATGCAGGGCGCCATCGCGTCAGCCCTGATCGCCAAGTATGCCGGTGTGGTGGTGCTGTCTGACCTCGACGGCGCCGTGGTGTTTCCCCTCCTTCTGGAGCGCCTGAACATCTTCACCGACCCCCAGCGCCCCATGACCATGGTGGAAGACATCTATCCCATCAACAACCCCGACGAGAACAGCCCGGTGCTGGTCACCACCAACTTCTCGCTGACCTACTTCATCGTTTCGGGCGAAGTGGAAGGCAGCCGCGTGCCGTCGTGGCTGCTGATAAAGAACGCGGAAGGCCTGTCGGTTCTGACCGCCTGGGCCGCCGGCAAGTTCTCCGGCGACGACGTGGGCTCCTTTGTCAAGAAGATCGGCATCGCCGACAAGATCAAGCATAAATCCGTGATCATCCCCGGCTATGCGGCCTCCATCCTCGGCGACATGGAAGAGGAACTGCCCGGCTGGAAAGTCACCATCGGTCCCCGGGAAGCGGCCCACCTGCCGAAGTTCCTTAAAGACTACAAAGCGTAAAATCGCCCTCCCGCTCCCGACCGCCCAGAATCGCGGCCGGGAGCGGTTGTCTTGACCGGCCGCATTGGCGGCCAGAGCCAATTTACAACAAGTGGAAGGATGCAATATGGCCGAAAAGTACATGATCAGCCTGGCGGAAAACCTCAACGTCATCAACAAGAAAGTCGGCGCCGGCTTCAAGGACATGGATCCCAAGCCCGTTCGCGAAATGGTTGAGAACATCATCAAGTCCGAACCGGACTGGATCGACATCAACCTCGGGCCGGCCCGCAAGAACGGCGAGGAACTGATGCCCTGGGTGGTCAAGATTGTCCAGGAAATCACCGACATACCGCTGGTTCTGGACAGCTCCAACATCGCCGCCATCGAAGCGGGCCTGAAGGTCTGCAAAAAGCCGGCCCTGATCAACTCCATCATGGTCCGGCCCGAGCGGTATGAGCCCATGCTGCAGTTGGTGAAGAACTACGGCGCGGACTACGTGGCCCTGATGTGGGGTCCCAACGGCATGGCCCGCGACGCCAACGAACGCGCCGAGCTGACCACGGAACTTCTGATGGCCGCCCAGGCCCTGGACATCCCGGTGGAACGCGCCTGGGTCGATCCCATCATCACCCCGGTCAACATCCAGCAGGACCAGCTCATGGAAAACCTGACCTTCTTTGAAATGCTGCCCGACATCGTCGGCGCCATCCAGGAAGGCGGCATCTGCAAGAGCACCAACGGCCTGTCGAACATCTCCAACGGCAACCCCGACCACCTCCGGCCGATCCTGAACCAGGTCTATATGTGCATGCTGAAGCGCAAGGGCATGTACAGCTGCATCGTCGACGCCTTCGATCCCATCATCATGGACATCACCAAGGGCAAAATGCCCTGGTTCGTGGACCTGGTGTACGGCGTGATGGACGGCAAGGAATACGACTACAGCTCGATGAAGAAAGAGGAAATCGATGTGGTCAAGACGGCCAAGGTCGTCCTGGGCCACTCCCTGTTCAGCGAAAGCTGGCTGGAGATCTGACCGGTCTTCTGACTGGTCAGGCCGATTTCAAGCAAAACGCCGCGGTTCGCCGCGGCGTTTTGCTATCCATTGATTTTTTTCCCGAGGAAGTGTTATGATCCCCCGCCTCCCGCTCCTGGCGGTTTTTCTCCTGTTGAGCGTCTGGGCGGCGGCGGCCGGCCGGGCCCAACCCCCCTCCTCCTCCGTCGACCATCCCCTGCTGGTGGCCCAAAAACGGCCGCACGACCGGGGCAACTGCTTCCAGTGGAAGGGCTGCCGGGGCGACAGCCTCGGCCAGATGTGGGTCCACGCCCCGGAATTCTGCGCCATCCTGGGCGGCCGGAGCTGGATGGACCAGAACGGCCGCTGTCACAACCTGCCCGACGGCCCCCGCGCCACCGAAGCCCCATAATACGAGACCCGGGCCCTGGTTACACGGGGCGCATTTCGCCCCAGACTTGGGCGTCGTATTCGAATCGGGCCAGATACCGCTCGAATTCCGGGGTCGACAGGGGTGGGGCGTAGAAGAAGCCCTGGGCGATGGAGCAGTTGACGGATTGCAGCACCTCCACCTGTTCCCGGGTTTCCACACCTTCGCAGACCACCTGCATGTTCAGCTTTTCCGCGATGTCCACCACGGCCTGGACCACCACCCGGTTGGTGGGGTGGGCCACAGTGCTGACAAAAGCCCGGTCCAGCTTCAGGACGTTGGCCGGCAGCTTCTGCAGTAAGCCCAGCGAGGAATAGCCGGCCCCGAAATCGTCGATGGTGATGATGAAGCCGGCCTGACGCAGCCGCTGCATCAGCGTGACCAGGAGATCCACGTTTTCCATGGCCACGCTTTCGGTGATCTCCAAATCCAGGTACCGGGTCGGCACCTGGTAGCGGTCGGCCACCTTTTTCAGCCGGCGGCAGAAGGCCTGGTCCCGGATGTGCAGCCGGGAAAAATTGCAGGAAATGGGCGGCACCACCCTTTGGGTCATCAGCCAGCGGTGCAGGCGCAGACAGACCTGCTCATAGATGTACAAATCCAGCTCGACGATGAAGCCGTTGCGTTCGAAGAGAGGGATGAAGCGGTCCGGGGGCACGATTTCCCCCCCGGGCCGGATCCAGCGCACCAGGGCTTCGGCGCCCACCATCCGGCCGGTGAACATGTCCACCTTGGGCTGGAAATAGGGCACGAACTCCCCCCGGGCCAGGGCGGTGCGCATGACCGCCTCCACACTCTTTTCCTGCCGGATGGATTCGCGCAGGCTCTCGTCGTAGAAGACCACCATGTCCGGCAAAGCCCGCTTGGCCGCGCTGCGGGCGTAGTTGGCCCGGTCCAGCATGGCCGAGATGTCGCCCCCGCCGGACAGGCGGGAATAAATGCCGGCGCTGAAGGAGAGGGGATAGCAGTCCGTGGGCCGGATGGTGCCGAGATCCTGGATCAAGCCGCGGACCCGGGCCCCCAGGGCCGAAGGTTCGCCCCGCAGGAGCATGATGAAATGGTCGGCCATGAGCCGGGCCGACATCTCGCCGGGGCGGAGATTCTCCAGAAGCCGCTCGCCCACGATCCGCAGCACCCGGTCGCCTTCGGGATACCCGTGGGCCTCGTTGATGTATTTAAATTCGATGATGTCGAGGTAGACGATGGCGTAGGGGACCTCCGGGCTGGCCCGCAGGGCTTTCTGGGCCTCCGCCCGGAATTTCTGCCCGGTCCAGTGGCGGGTCAGAGGGTCGACGAAGAGCTGCTCCCGGATTTTTTTCAGGCTCTGGCCCCGATACCACATGACAATCAGCAGCGCGGCGATGACCGCTCCGATGATGGTCAGGAGAAAAATCTGGGCCGCGACCGGGTTTTTCATGATGAAGGTTTTCAGCGTCAGGGGCTTGGAAGCGGCCAGGGATTCGACGAGCAGGTCGGTGACCTCCAGACCCGACAGGCTGTCGAGGCTTTTATTCAAAATGCCCAGCAGCTCCGCCGGCGCCCGCGGCGACACGCCCAGGGTCAGCTCCCGCAGATACCCGGGCAGCGGCGCGGACATCAGGCCCGCGTATCGGGGATCGTTCAGATAATAGTCGGCGGCGTAGACGTTGAGATACGTCTCCCGGGCCAATCCCGAAGTCAGCCGCCGCAGAGCGTCTTCCACCGTGGCCACCCGGACCACCGAGCGCCCGGCCGTCAGTCGGGACGCCCAGAACCCGGCCAGATAGTCGTCCGCCACCACAGTGCTTTCCCGCCCGGCCGGATTGACGACCCGCACCATCGGGAGCGAAACATAGGGCCGGGTGGCCCGCACCTGCCACTGGGCCATCCAGGGATAGTCCGCCTCGAAGCCGCACATCAGGTCGACCTCCCCCTCGGCCAGGAGGCGACGCGCTTCGGCATAGCTCCGGGCCGGCCGGAAGGAGAAATTCAGGCCGGTGCGCCGGCCGATGTTGTCCAAAAGGCCCGCCGCGAAGCCGGCTATGGCCCCGGACTGGGTGTCCAGATATTCCAGGGGGACGGCCTGGGCGTCATAGACCACCCGCACCACCGGACCAGTGGCCAGGTAGTCCTCTTCCGGACCGGAGAGAAGTACGGTCTGATGAGGCTCCATGGCCAGGTATTTGGCCATCAGCCGGCTGGGAAACAGGGGATCGGCCACCAGGAGCCGGGTCTGGGCCTGGTTCAACTGGTTCCACAGCTCCGGCCGATTCCGGTTGACCGCGAAATAAAAAGGCCGGGAGGCGAAACGGGCCACCTCCCGCTTTTTGTGCCGAAAATAGAGGCTGGGCGCCAGCACGGCCTCCACGGCGCCCGAGGCCAGGGCGGCCGACAAGCGCTCATCCGTATCGTAGTATTTGATATCCAGACGGAGGCCGTTGGCCTGGCTGTAGCGCGACAAATCCGCCTCGGTGGCGTCGCCGCGGATGATCCCCACCGTCAGCTCGTCGCCAAAAGCCGAAAATTCCTCGAAAGCCAGCGGCGAATGCTCACCGACCAGGAGCGTCGCATAATTGACCCCGGCCTGGATTTCGGGAAACAGCATCTCGCGGCCGCGCGACTCGGTATAGTGGAGGCCCCCCATGACGTCGATGCGGCCGTCGGCCAGCAGTTCCAGGCATTCCGCGAACGAGGCGTCGACGAACTCCAGATCCCAGTTGGCCCAGGCGGCCACCGCCTGGATATACTCATAACTGTATCCGCCCCGGGCCCCGTTGCCGGCCAGTTCCTGAAAGCCGGGCAGTTGGAAAAACCCCACTCGAACCTGAGGGCGCTCCCCGGCCCAGGCCGCCGCGCCCAAACCGCTGAACATGGCGGCCAGAGCCAGCATGTTCAGGAATATCCGCCATTTCAAGTTCATATGTAACTTCCGAAATCGAGCTGTTCAGTAAAAAAACCCCGCCGAACACCTTCAGGGGTGGCAAAAAACGGCCGCCTCGGTCATGATAAGGGCCTCGAAGGCCCTCTTCGTGTTGTTTCAGGCAGTTGGATGTATGTATGGGCTTTTACGCCCATCGGATTTCTCGTTCTTTAATTATCGGCCGTTCCGGTGATAAACTGAAATGCCCCGATCATCGCCTCCGGCCGGCTTCAGATGAGGCCCGCCCAGATGACGGCGCCCAGGCCCCGGTGATTTTTTGCGATTCCCCGCCTCCGACACCTGAAACACGCCGGCTATATGGATCATCCGTCAAGATAAGGTAAGGCTTCATTTATGACTAAATAATAGCACATTTTGTTTGGAAACTAAAGACATCATCAATGAGTTCAATAATTATGAGATAAAAAAATCATGAGAAACAGCGGCCGAAGGCCGGTCCCAATCAATAATTTACTTGGTTGCAAATTTTCGAACCCTCTTCCGGGTCTCCTCGCCCAAAGCGGCCGCACCCCGGGCTCGGGCGGCATCTTGACTTTTTTTTCGCCCCATGTTTTACTTTTGTTGATTTTTTCGAGGGAGGCCGGCTATTTTCCCGCAATCGCCCAAGGCTGCCGAGGTCGGGCACGACGAGCACCGGCCAGACCGCCGGGAGGCGGGGCTGGTATGGGCCATTCTCCTGTCCCTGGCCGCGCACCTGCTCTTGCTTTTCCTCTTGCTGGTGATCCTCCAGGCCGCCAGGGGCGGGACGCCCCCGCCGCCGCCGCCGGACGCGATCATGGTCCAGCTTCTGGGCGACAGCCCCCGCCTGCGGGCCCCGGCCGGGAGCGAGCCCGAGTCCCCGCCGCCGGCCCCGGCCACGCCGCCGGTCCCCGAAGCCCAACCCGGGCCGGCCCAGCCCGAGACTCCACCCGCAGCCTCGGCCCTGACCGACGCCATGCCTCTGGGCCCCAAAGCCGAGGCCAAACCGCCGAAGATCACCCGGCGCCAGAAGCCGCCGCCGGTCAAGCCGCCCGAGGTGGAGGCCGAAACGCCCCCCCAGCCCAAGCGAGCGCCGCCGCCCCAGCGCGAAGCCCGGACCAGACCCAAGCCGCCGGAGCCCGCCAAGCCGCGCAACGTCTACGACATGCTCAACCGCACCTTGGGCCGGGATACCATCGCCCAGACGCTGGGGACCGCGCAGGGCCGGCCCAACCCGGACATCCAGCGCTATCTCCAGCGGGTCATGGCCAAAATCCAGGCCAACTGGGTCTCGCCCAGCCCCAACATCTCCTCCCGCCTGGTGGTGGGCTATTCCTTCACGGTGAACGCCAACGGCCAGGTTTCCAACATCCGGCTGACCAGGGCCAGCGGGGACGCGGCCTTCGACCGCTCCGTGGGGCAGGCTCTCCGCAACGCCTCCCCCCTGCCCCCGCTGCACCCCGCTTTCGGATCCCGCTATACCTTCAACCTCGGGTTCAACCCCGAACAAATACGCCGCCGCTGAAACCCTCAGGGTTGACGCATTGCGGACGCCGAAGATCGGACCGGCCGGGCGGACAGGAAAAGGCTTTGGTAATCTTTGGCGCGCCGGCACCCAAGTCCTCGCCAAGGGACACCACCTCATTGAACCACGCCGAAACCGGCCCAAGGCGGCCGGTTTCGAAGGGGGTCAAGGGGGCGATGCCCCCCTTGCGGTGGCTTGGGGGCGGAGCCCCACGGTTCAAAACGCCTCTTGGCCGCTTATTTCTTCGCGCTCGAGGCGGCGGCGAGGACGAGGGAGAGGTATTTTTCCTCGGCCGAGGAGGCCCGGGAGGTGACCACGATGGGCACCTTGGCGCCCATGATGAGGCCGGCCATGCGGGCCCCGCCCATTTCCACCATGGCTTTGCTGACGCAGTTGCCGGTGCAGAGGTTGGGAGCCACCAGGACGTCCACTTCGCCGGCCGCGGGGCTGCCGTATTTCTTGATGGCCGCTTTTTCCTTGACCAGGGCCAGGTCCATGGAGATGGGGCCTTCCACGAAGCAGCCCGCGATTTCGCCTTTCTGGTTCATTTCCTTGAGCGCGGCCGCGTCCACGGTTTCGATCATCTTGGGGTTGACTTTTTCCACCCCGGCCATGATGCCCACGATGGGCCGGTCATAGCCCAGGGCCAGGAGCATGTTCACGGCGTGCTCGATTATTTCTTTTTTCTGCTCCAGGGTGGGATAGAGCACCATGCCGCCGTCGGTGGTGATGAGCATCTTGTGGTATCTGGGCACTTCCAGGTAGGCCACATGGCTCATCAGTTTGCCCTGGCCCAGGCCCTCTTCTTTGTTGACCACGGCTTTCAGGAGCTGGGAGGTCTCCAGGATGCCCTTCATCAGGAAGTCGCCCTGGCCTTCGCGGATCAGGGACACGGACAGCCGGGCGGCCTTTTCCACGTCCGGTTCGTCATGAATGACGGCGGAATCGAGGGGTAAGCCGAGCTTGGCCGCGATGGCCTGGATGGCGGATTTGTCGCCCACCAGCACCGGGGTGACCAGCCCGTCCTTGACCACGTCCCGCACCGCTTCCAGGGAGTGTTCGTCCTGGGCGGCGGCGACCACCACCCGCTGGGCGCGGGGCAGGGTTTTCACATTTTTGATGACCTCGTCCCAATTCCGGTAATATTGCATATCCGTAAACTCCTTGATAAACAAGAGCGGCGCCCCGCATGGGGCGCCGCGTGGGTTGACCCCGCCGCCTTTCCAAAGGGATGGCTTGAGGTGATGTTTCCGCGTTACGCGGGCTTCCGCTTGAGCACCTTGTAGCCCACAAAGACGATGGCCACCCAAATAGGCACGGCTATGACCGCCGCGTGCATGCCCAGGGCGAAGAACATAGCCCCCAGGACGAAGACGTCCCAGATCAGGCAGAGGTAGTTGCTCAAGGGGAACCAGGGGGACGGGAAGACGGTCTTGTGGTTTTCCTTGTCCTTCTGCTTACGGAAGTAGTAGTGGGAGAGACTGATCATGACCCAGTTGATCAACAGGGCGGCCACGACCACGCTCATGGCCATGCCGAAGGCCTCATGTACGGCGGGCACGAAGTAGTTCAGGGGCACCACCAGGAAGGTCAGAAGGCCGGCCACGGTCATGGCCCACAACGGCACGCCACGCTTGTCGGTCTTGAGGAAGATCTTGGGGGCGTTCCCTTGCATGGCCAGGCCGTAGAGCATGCGGCTATTGCAGTACACGCAGCTGTTGTAGACCGACAGGGCCGCGGTGAGCACCACGAAGTTGATGAAGCCGGCCGCCTTCTCAAAGCCGATCTTGTTGAAGACCATGACGAAGGGGCTCTGGTCGGGCGAGAGGTTGCTCCAGTGATACAGGGACAGAAGAACGACCATGACGCCGATGTAGAAAATCAAGATACGCCAGATGACCTGGTTGCAGGCCATGGGGATGACCCGCCGGGGATCGTCGGCCTCGGCCGCGGTGATGCCCACCAGTTCCAGGCCGCCGAAGGCGAACATGATGATCGGCAGGGCCACTATCAAGCCGCCCAGGCCGTGGGGCATGAACCCGGAATACGCCGGGTCGCCCATGTGTTCACCCAGAGTCGGGGCCTGATACAGGTTATGGAAGGAGGACCCTTCCACCAGGCTCGAGTTGAAGAAGAGAATGTACAAGCCGATGACGATCATGGCGCAAATGGTGGCCACCTTGATGATGGCAAACCAGAACTCGGCCTCGCCGTAGGCTTTGACCGTGGCCATGTTGATGGCGTTGATGAGGATGAAGAAGGCCACCGCCGTCTTCCAGGTCTCCACTTCAGGCCACCAGTACTGCATGTAGGCGGCGGCGGCCGTCAGTTCCGCGATGCCCACCAGGACGTAAAGAATCCAGTAGTTCCAGCCGGACAGAAATCCCGGAAAATCGCCCCAGTACTTGTACGCGAAGAAACTGAAGGAGCCGGCCACGGGCTCTTCGGCGACCATGTCGCCCAGTTGCCGGATAATCATGAACGCCAGGAAGCCGGCGATGGCGTAGCCCAGAAGGACCGAGGGCCCGGCCGCGAAGATCGCGCTGCCGGCGCCCAGGAACAGGCCGGTACCCACCGCGCCGCCAAGCGCGATCAACTGGATGTGCCTGTTTTTGAGTCCGCGTTTCAGTTCACCACCATGCTCGATAGAACCTTCACCCATACTGTGTGTCTCCTTTTGAGAAAAAAGGTTGATTTTCAGGGGGCTCCACTCTAAGCCCCGTACGGGATTACTCGATTTGAACTATATTCATTCGGCGGCAAGGCGGCCGATCCGCCCGCCGTCGTTCGCGTTGCTCTTACATAGTTACATATTCGGACTCACATACGTCCGGGCTTCCTCCTCTCCTTTGAGCACTCTCAGCGCGCCGTTGGCCAGGGATTCCATCTCGTTTTCGCCGGGCATCAGGAAGACCGGGGCGATGAACTTCACCCGGTCCACGATCCAGCCCGACAGCATCCGGGAATACACCAGGCCCCCGGTCAGGATGATGGCGTCCACCCGGCCGGCCACGACCACGGCGAGCTTGCCGATGTTCTTGGCCACGCTCAGGGCCATGGCCTCATAAACCAGGGCGGCCTGGGCGTCGCCCTCTTCGACGCGGGCTTCCACGTCCCGGGCCTCGGAGGTGCCGAAATAGGCGAACAGCCCGGCCTGGCCCCGCAGGTATTTCTGCATCACCTTGGCGTCGCAGCCCATCTGGATGGCCAGGTCGATGAGCTGGAAGCCCGGCAGCCCCCCGGCGCGTTCGGGGGAAAACGGGCCCTCGTCGTCGGAAATGATATCGATGATGCGGCCGTTGTGGTGGAGACTCATGGTGGAACCGCCGCCGAGGTGGGCCACGATCAGCGACTGGGTGTTGTAGTCCAGGTTGCGGCTCCGGGCGTACCGGAGGGCCGAGGCCCGCATGTTGAGGTTGTGCCCCATGCCGATGCGGGAGATGGACGGAACGCCCGTGACCTTGACCAGGGGGATCATTTCGTCCACGGTGACCGGGTCGTAGATGTAGGCTTTGACCCCGGCCAGCCTGGCGATTTCGTCGGCGATGATGGCCCCGAGATTGGAGGCGTGCTGACCGGCGGGTTTATACCGCAGCTGGTCGATCATGGCCTGATTGACTTCGTAGGCCCCGGACTGCACCGGCGGCAGGAGACCGCCCCGTCCGACCACGGCGTCGAATCCCGCGGGGTCGATGTTGTTTTCCCGGAGGGTGGCCAGGATCAGGTCCCGCCGCAGTTCGTACTGGTCGATGATGTTCTCGAACTTGTCCAGAGCGGCGCGCTCATGTGGCAGGCTTTTGACAAAGAACTGCTTTTCGTCCTCATAGACGGCGATTTTGGTGCTGGTCGATCCGGGGTTGATGGCCAGTATCTTGTACATTACCCTCTCGCTTGGTGGCTAGTATACCAAAAAAAGCGGCGGTCCGACAAGTGCGGGCCGCCGCTTCCGGCGCCTTTGGTTTCAGGCTGCTTTCAGGCCGGCCTCAAAGGCCTTGAGATTGAGGTCTCTGACCTTGGGCGGCACGTACTGGGCCACCAGGGCGGGCCAGTCGGCCTTGGTCAGGTTCATGGCCTTGATCAGGGCCCCGAGGAGCACGATGTTCTGCACCTTGACGTTGCCGAGTTCGAGGGCGATCTTCCCGGCCGGCACCACCATGATGTTTTCCACCAGGCGCTTCAGTTCCTCGACGACCCCTTCCGGATATTTGGCCACGCCCGAAGCCACGGGCATGGAATAGATCTCGTGGTCGTCGGTGACCAGGGTCCCGCCGGGCTTGAGGTAGGGGAGGGCCCGCAGGGCCTCCACCTTTTCGAAGGACACGATCAGGTCGGCTTCGCCCAGGCCGATGTTGGGCGCGTAGACCTTGTCGCCGTACTTGACCTGGGTGGTCACGGTGCCGCCCCGCTGGGACATGCCGTGGATTTCGGACATCTTGACGTCATAGCCTTCGCTGATGAGGCCGGCCACCAGGATTTTGGAGGTCAGGATGGCCCCCTGGCCGCCGACGCCGACTAAAAGGATGCTTTTGGTAGTCATATGGTTCAGCCTCCTCAAACTCTGTGAATGGCGTCGAACTTACAGACCTTCAGGCAGTATTCGCAGCCGACGCAGGCCGATTGATCGATGTTGGAATGGCCGTCCTTGAAGGCGATGGCCGGGCAGCCGACCTTGAGGCACTGCTTGCATTTCTTGCAGGCGTCGGCGTCGACCTGGCAGTGCCGGCCTTCCAGGCTCTTGCGGACTTCTTTGATGAGGACGCAGGGGCGTTTGGTGACGATGATGGTCAGGCCTTCGGCCTTGATGCCGTTTTCCACGGCCGCGGTCACTTTTTCCAGGTCCAGCGGGTCCACCACGGCGATGCGGTCCTCGGGGACGCCCATGCCGCGGATGATGCTGAGGATGTCCAGAGGGGTCGCGCCCTGGCCCATCAGATCCTGCCTGGTGCCGGGATTTTCCTGGTGGCCGGTCATGGCCGTGATGCTGTTGTCCAGGACGCACAGGCACACGTTGGCCTGGGCGTGGATGGCGTCGGCCAGGCCCGTCATGCCGGAGTGGAAGAAGGTGGAATCGCCCACCAGGCCGAAGACCTTGCGGGGATCGCCGGCCGCCTTCAGGGCCTCGGCCATGCCGATGGCCGCCGAAAAGCCGCCGCCCATGCAGATGACCGTGTCCAGGCCCTCCAGGGGCGATTGGATGCCCAGGGTGTAGCAACCGATGTCGCCGCAGGCCACGATTTCCTTTTTCTTTTTGCCCAGGGTGTGGAAAATACCGCGATGGGGGCAGCCGGCGCAGAGGACCGGGGGCCGGGGCGGCGCCTGGACGTCGCTGCGGTACAGCTTGGTGCCCGGGTCGGGCAGGAAGGCCCGGCGGACGGTGTTGGCGTCGAGTTCGCCCAGAATGGGGAGCCGTTCCTTCCCGATGCAGTCGAAGCCCAGGGCCCGCACGGCGTTTTCCAGATAGGGCTCGTTCTCCTCGATGACGTACACCCGGTCCACGCTGCGGCAGAAGGTGGAAATGAGCTTCCGGGGCAGGGGATTGGTCAGGCCCAGCTTCAGGTAGGACACCGTGTCGCCGAACACTTCCCGGGCGTGGAGATAGGAGACGCCGCTGGTGACGATGCCCACCTTTTTCTTCTGGCCCCACTCGATGCGGTTGACGGCGCAGTGGTTGGCATATTCCTCGGCCTGGACCAGCTTCTCCTCCACCACCACGTGGCGCAGACGGGCGTGGGCCGGGAGCATGGCGTTCTTGCGGATATTGCGCTCATACGGCTTGGGCGGCACGTCCTGGCGTTCGGACTGCTGGACCAGGCCCTTGGAGTGGCAGACCCGGGTGGTCACGCGCAGAAGCACCGGGGTGTCGAACTTTTCGCTGAGTTCAAAGGCCAGCTTGGTGTAGTCGAGACATTCCTGGCTGTCCGAGGGCTCCAGCATGAGGAGCTTGGCGATGGGGGCGAAGAGCCGGTTGTCCTGCTCGTTCTGGGAGCTGTGGCAGCCGGGGTCGTCGGCGGTGACCACCACCAGGCCGCCCAGAACGCCGATATAGCCCATGGTGAACAGGGGGTCCGCGGCCACGTTCAGGCCCACATGCTTCATGGCCGCCAGGGCCCGGACGCCGCCGATGGAGGCGCCGCTGGCGATCTCCAGGGCCACTTTTTCATTGGAGGCCCAGCGGGAATTGACCTCTTTATAGGCCACCATGTTTTCCAGGATTTCGGTGCTGGGGGTGCCGGGATAGGCGGCGGCCACCAGGCAGCCGGCCTCATACGCGCCCCGGGCGACGGCTTCGTCGCCGCTCAGTATCACTTTGCTCATATGACCTCCTCAAATAGAGTATCGTGGGCCGTCCGGGCGAAGGCCCGAAGATTGCTCGGCCGGGGGGGCGGCACCCTGACCCGTCCCGAGAAGTCGGGGCCAAAATGCCGTGATTATCCGCTGTGCGGTCTTTCAGTCTCGCGGGCGGACAGAAGCCGTTTCCTCAATACATTTTTGAACTTCGGGCATTATAGACCAAAAACGGTATTGAGGAAACGATTTCCGCGGGTCCGCGCCGACAGCCGCGATCCGTCGGGCGCCGCGCCGCCGCCGCTATGGCGGGGGCGCGGCGTTTCTCTCGATTTCCCGCTTATTTTTTGACGGGATGGTCGTCCAGGGTCGGCCAGGCCGGCTCTTCGGCGTAGATCGCTTCGGTGGCGATGCGATAGCAGCGTTCGGTGGGGGTGACGCCCTCTTTCTTGGATTCTTCCAGGTTGATGCGGGTGTTGCCGCCGCAGACCCGTTCAATCTTCTTGTAGAGGAATTCGCGGCTGGCTTCGCCCTGCTTGCTGTATTCCTCAAAGGCGCACATGACGCCGGCCACGTTGTGATACCATTCGGTCTGGAAGAGGATGCCGCGGGCGGCCAGCATCTTGGCGACCTCGATCTCCTCGTCGGTGCTGGAGGCTTTCAGTTGGTTGTTGCCGGGGCCGAAGAGGGCCTTGCACTTCAACTGGCCCAGGTTCTCCTTGCTGACGATGCCGCCGATGGCCGCCGGGGCCACGAGGTCGACGTCGGCGAAAATCACCTGGTCGGCCGGGACGACGTTGATTTTCTTCCCGGGATAGGCGGCCTTGAACTTCTCCACCTGGGCCTGGGAGATGTCGGCGATGGTCAGGTCGATGCCGTCAACTTCGGCGTAATGCTTGGCCAGATGCCAACCCACGGCGCCGAGACCCATGACCGCGACCTTCTTGCCGGCCCAGGTGGGGGTGCCGTACAGGAAGCGGGCGACTTCGTTGGAGGCCAGGAAGCAGCCGTAGGCGGTGGGGGTGCCGGAAGCGCCCAGGCCGTTGTGGTGGCCGGACATTTTCAGCGTGAAGTACTTGTTCATGGGCTCGACCATCTCCACCGGATAACGCATGTCGGGGCCCGGGGCGTCGTGGGTGCGGTCGGTGGCGTAGGACAGGAAGCCGATGTTGGCCAGGTTGTTGAGGTCGAGCTCGTCCTGCTGGACGGTGATCTTGGCCCCGCCCATGGGGAGTTCGCCGGCGAAGTTCTTGAAGGCCATGGCCCGGCCCAGGTTCATGCCGTCGACGAGCATCTCGATTTCATCCTCTTCCCGGATGTGGCGGCGCATGGCCCCGATGGTTACGCAGTCGAGGCGGTTATTGAGGCCGCGGCGCAGGCTGTGGATGTTGTTGACGAAGCGGATGTCCTCTTTTTCCCAATAGTAGAAGTCTTCCATCAGGTTGCGGCCCTTGGCCATCAGGGTGAGGATCTCTTCCAGGTAGGGGGCCAGGCCGTGCTTGGCAAAGAGAGCCCGGGCGTCCTGGTCGCCGTAATACTTGGCGTTGGGGGTCAGCAGGTGATAGGCGGTGAACTTGGTGTTGTATTTGGTCCAGTCGATGTCTTTGTCCCATTCGTGGGCCGCATAGAGGACGCTCTTGCCCGTGCGCCAGTCGCGCTGAATTTTCAGGTTGGTCAGGTCTTCGGCTCTCATCAGATCAAAAACGCTGTTTTTCATAAGACACTGTTCCTTTCTTTGGGGGCTCGGGAAGATATCCCCTTGGTGGTTCGGGCGGCGCGGGCCCGTTTGGCGGGCGAAATCGCGTCGAAATCTTCAGCTGAAGACGTCAGAAGTCCTCCCGCCAAAACGGATTTGACGGTGGCGAAATATTCGGCGTCCGAGAACCGGGTCTCGGGATGGAGAAAGCCGCAGGTGGACCGGGCGATGATCTGGCTGTTGAAAATCAGGCTGAGAATTCGGGACAGATAGGTCGGGTTGAGGTCGGAGTTGAAAAGTCCCTGTTTCTGGCCGGACCGGATGAGGTTGGCCAGGTGCCCGCCCCGGTACTTGGCTTCGTGGGCGCTCAGGGCCTCGACGAATTCCGGGCTGGGGTTGACGCTTTCCCGGCAGGAAATCGCGGACAGGTGCGGACACATGGAATGGATGGTGGCGAGCCGGTCGCAGAGGGCCAGAAGTTCCTCCCGGGGGTTGGGGTTGTGGGAGATGATGGTGTCCAGAGCCTCTTCGTAGGCCTCGAACTGGGTGCGGAGGATTTTCCGGTACAGGCCTTGTTTCCCGCCGAAATAATAGGAGATGGTCGAGCAGTTGACGTCCAGGCGGGAGCAGATGTCCCGCACGGACACCCCGGCATAGCCGTGCTGGGCGAAAAGGGCGGTGGCCACTTCCAGTATTTCCAGGGCGCGATCGGTGTTTTCGGCGGCCATGGGACCCCTTGCGAAGAAGAGAATCGGGGACGAACCGCGATTCAGGCCGGCTGGTGATGCCGGCGGCCGAGCCGGAGAGCGGCCGCCAACAAAAACTAATTTAATGATTATTTGCCAAATCGACGAGCGGACAAGCGATTTTAAAATCAAACGTTTGTTTTAAATCAGGTTCAACAAAAAGAAGGCTTCCCTGGCCTTCAGGCTGACGCCCATCTGAAGACGACTCTTAACTTTGAAAGTATATTCTCACAATCCCCGCCCGATGTCAAGCCCCCAAAGTCGCATTCTCAAAAAAATTCTTGAATTGGAAAAAGCGTCAACGAATTTCGTTCCGCGGTTCCGCTTGAATTGGAACGCTTTTTGCCTGCGCCGTCTGATAACCTCAATGAGGCGATACCATTGATGAGAAAAATTATGCGTCATCATTGATAAATATTTTGTATCACGCGCGAATCGTTCCACCCCGCCGCCGCCGGCGAATCGGCCGCGGAGAACACCGATAGTTAAGGGCGTTGTCGGGGCCGGCCGGGAAAAATCCATGGGTGGAAAGGTTTTCGGAGAGGGGACGGGTCAGGAACGCGAAGACGGCCGCCCGCGCCATAGCCAGGCGAGCAGCAGCAAGCCCAGGCCCACGAGAAAGGCCCCGTAGACGAAGAACAGCCATTGGGCCATGTTCAGGCCCAGGAGACTCCAGCCGTCCTCGCCGCACAAGGCGGTGGGGGCGAAGTGGCCGGGTAGCCACTCCTCCAGGGGCAGCCCGAAGGGAAAGCGCACCGAACCCGGGGAACACAGGATGCTCCAGGGGGACTCGGCCGCCTTGGCGTAGTCCAGGGCCAGGGCCAGGTCCCAGCGCAGGCCCCGGCCCAAGCCCCAGAAGGCGATGACATATCCCGCGATTTTGAGCGGCGGCCAAGCGGGTTTGATGGCCGCCAGGGCCGCCCCGACAAAGACCGCCACCATGGAAAAGCGGATGTAGACGCAGAGCTCGCACGGCCTAAGCCCCAGAAACATCTGGAAATAGGCCCAGGAAAACAGCTCCAGGAACAGGGCCGCGCCCCCGCCGATCAGCCAGACGGCCCGCTGGTCCTGCCAGCGGGCCAGGGTCCCCCAGAAGTCGCTCCGCAGCGCGCCGGCCATTTTTCCGAAAAACGCAAACATGCCCGCCTCTCAACGGCCGGAATGCGAAAAGCCGTTCCTGGCCAGAGTACCAAGCCGGCCCCCGTTCGTCAAGCCGGGGTGATTCTCATTATGGCTTTGGGTCTTGACGAGGCGGGCCCGTTGCCTTGGACCGCCCGCGGGTGTACTATGGGAGGGACCAGTGGCGGAACTGATGAACCGAAAAAAGTACCGTCTGTTAAGCTTTTCTTAAGGTCGGGGTGCTTCAATGAAGATACGGCGGACGGATCGACGCCCGCCGGACTGGCCGCCCCTGTCGGAGGCCCAACCTTGGAAAAGGAGATTGTCACATGAAAACCACACTGTTCTCCCTCGTGCTGGCGTTTCTGCTAACCGTTCCGGCCCCGGCCCGGGCCGACGACCACAACCGGGGCGGCGGCTTCCAGGCCGCCGGCGGCGCCGCCACCGCCGGTGACCAGACCGGCGGCGGCTACACCGGCCCCGGGGCCGCGCCGATGACCGTGGCCGAAGCCCTGAAGCTCGGCGACGAGGCCTGGGTGAGCCTCACCGGGCGGATCGACCGGCAGCTCGGCCATGAAAATTATCAGTTCCGGGACGACACCGGCACGGTCGCCCTGGAGATCGACGACGATGCCTGGGGCGGTCTCACCGTGGGCCCGAACGATGTGGTGGTGATTCACGGCGAAGTCGACAAGGATTGGACCCGCTTCGAAATCGAAGTCGACCGCATCGCCAAAAAGTAGGCCGGTCCGCCATGCGCATCCTGGTCATTGAGGACGATCCCCTGATCGGCGACGGGCTCACGGCGGGCCTGGGCCGGCTGGGCTTCACCGTGGACTGGTTCAGGGACGGACTGGACGGCGGAGAGGCCCTTTTCCGGGCGCCATACGACGCCGTGGTCCTGGACCTGGGCCTGCCGGGCCGGGGCGGGCTGGACGTGCTGAGGGACTGGCGCTCGTCCGGCCGCCGGGAGCCGGTGCTGATCCTGACCGCCGCCGGCGAGGTGGACCAGAAAGTCCTCGGCCTGGACAGCGGGGCCGACGACTACCTGGCCAAACCCTTCGCCCTGGCCGAGGTGGCGGCCCGGCTCAAGGCCCTGATCCGCCGACGGCACGGCCAACTGCCCCAAATCCTCGTCCACGGTCCGCTGGCTTTTGACCAAACCTCCCAAACCGTGACCCGGAACGGCCGGGAGGTGATCCTGGCCCCCCGGGAGATCAAGCTGCTGGAACTTTTTCTGTTGAACCGGGGCCGGGTTCTGAGCAAAAGCCTCATCGAGGAAAAGCTGTATTCCTGGGGCGAGGAGCCGCAAAGCAACGCCGTGGAGGTCCACGTGCACCACCTCCGGCGCAAGCTGGGGGCGGAGGTGGTGCGCACCGCGCCCAAAATCGGCTACGTCCTGGACGACGGGAAGGCGGAGCATGAGTAACCTGTTCGCCCGGCCGCGCCGCCCGCTGGGCCTGGGCCCGCGCCTGACGCTGATGTTCCTGGGGGTGTCCCTCGCGGTCTGGCTGGTCGCGGGCCTCCTGTCCTGGTCCCGCGGCCGGGAACAGGTGGACGAGTTCTTCGACAGCTACCAGCTCCTCCTGGCCCACCAACTGGCCGCCGTTGATTGGCGCGGCTTCACGCCGGATGCGGCGCGGACCATACCGTCCCCCGGGGACCGCCTGGAGGAGGCCGGGGGCAGCGACGGCCGGGCCGAGGAGGAAGCCCTGGGCCTGGCCGTCTTTGACCGGCGGGGCGAGATGATTTTCAGCGACGGGGAAGAGGGGCGCCGCATCGTCTACGATCCCCGGGCTGTGGGCTTCACCAACCGGAAGCTGGCCGACGGCGAAAAATGGCGTCTGGTCTGGATCAAATCGCCGGACGGGGAAACCACCGTGGCCGTGGGGCAGGAACTGGAATACCGCGCCGAGGCCTCGCTGGATATGGCCGCCGAAGTGCTGTGGCCCTGGCTGGCCGGGCTTCTGTTCCTGGCCGGGGCCAGCGTGTGGCTGGTCCGCCGGGAACTGCGGCCCGTGAAATCCATCACCCGGAACCTGGCCGACCGCCGTCCGGACGATCTGGCCCCGCTGGAAACCGCCGGCCTGCCCCCGGAAATCGCGCCCCTGGGGCACACCCTCAACAGCCTCTTCCAGCGCCTGGAGGACCTCCTGGCCCGGGAACGCGGCTTCATCGCCGACGCGGCCCACGAACTCCGCACGCCCCTGGCCGCCTTGAAGGTGCAGGTGGAAGTGGCCCAACTGGCCCACGACGATCCCCCGGCCCGGGACCGGGCCCTGGCCCATCTGACCCTGGGCCTGGACCGCGTGGCCCGGCTGGTGGAGCAGCTTCTGGCACTTTCCCGCCTCGACCGGGGCGCCGGCGAAGAGCCGGCGTCCCTCGATTTCCCGGCCTTGATCGACCAGGCCATCACCCGCACCGAAGCCGCCTCCGGCGGGCGGCATCACGACCTCACCTTCCACCAGGAACCCGGGCCGACCCTGGCCCGGGGCCACCCCTTCCTCCTGGAACTGATGCTGCGCAACCTCCTGGACAACGCCCGCCGCTACAGCCCGGAGGGCGCCCGCATCGAAATACGCCTCGCCGGCCCGAACCTGACCGTCACCAACAGCGGGGTCACGGTGCCCGGCCACTACGTTCAGCGGCTCAGCGAACGCTTCTTCCGTCCCCCGGGCCAGGAGGCCGGCGGCTCCGGCCTGGGCCTGTCCATCGTGTCCCGGGCGGCCGCCCTCCACGGCGCCTCCCTCAGTTTCCGCAACCTGACCCCGGACGGCTTCTCCGTATCCGTCACCGGCCTGCGCCCTTTAGGCGGCTGACCCCCGCACCTTGCCAATTATTACTCCGGCAGCTAAATAAGTCATACCCGTGATTTCGCCAAAGCCCGAAATCACTGGGCTTCAGCGGCCGGGAACAGACTTCTAAAGTTGCCGGGTCAATATCTTCCCGCCAGTTTGGGGGCCAGGCGGGAGTGGCGGGCGTGTTCGTGGTCGTTGGCGAGGGCCCGGCGGACGGCCTCGGCGGAGCCGATGAGGACCGCGAAGCGGCGGCCCCGGGTGATGGCCGTGTAGAGCAGCCGGCGGCGGAGCATGATGTGGTGGCCGGTGGTCAGGGGGATGATGACCACGGGGAATTCCGAGCCCTGGGATTTATGGATGGTGATGGCGTAGGCCAGGGTCAGTTCGTCGAGGTCGGCGAAGTCGTAAACTATGGGGCGGCCGTCGAAGGAGGCGGTCAGTTCCTGGGCCTCGAAGTCGATTTTTTCCACCCGCCCGCTGTCGCCGTTGAAGACTTCACGGGTGTAGTTGTTTTTAAGCTGCATGACCCGGTCGCCGCGTTTGAAGCGCCGGCCGAAGCGGGTCAGGGCCGGGCCGCCGTCGGGGTTGAGGCGGTTGCTGAGGATTTGATTGAGGTGTTCGGTGCCCAGTTCCCGGGTGTGCATGGGGGTCAGGATCTGGATGTCCTCCAGAGGATTTACGCCGAGCTTGGCCGGGAGGCGCTCGGTGACCAGGTGGAGGATTTTGGCTAAAATTTTTTCGGGGGAATTTTCCTCGAGGAAAAAGAAGTCGCCCGATTCCCGGTCGCGGCTGCTCTCGGGAAAAAGCCCCTGGTTGACCTGGTGGGCGGCCCGGACGATCTGGCTGTTGCCGGCCTGGCGGTGGATTTCGGTGAGTCGGGCCACGGCGGCGAGGCCCGATTCCATAAGGTCGGCCAGCACCCGGCCCGGACCCACGGAAGGCAACTGATCCTGATCGCCCACCACGATGAGCCGGGCCTGGGGCGGGAGGGCCCCGGTGAGCTGGTTCATCAGGGGGAGATCCACCATGGAGGCCTCGTCGAGCAGGAGGAGGTCGATATCGAGCTTGTGGCTGGGGCCGCGCATGAAGCCCCCCGCCTGGGGCGAGTATTCCAGAAGCCGGTGCACGGTTTTGGCCGTCAGGCCGGCGCCCTCGGAAAGGCGCTTGGCCGCGCGGCCGGTGGGGGCCACCAGGGCCAGGCGGGCGCGCACGGCCCCGAAAATGGCGGTGATGATCCGGGTGAGGGTGGTCTTGCCGGTGCCGGGTCCGCCGGTGATGACCAGAAGCTTGTGGTCCAGGGCCAGGCGGGCGGCCTCCCGCTGGCTGGGGGAGAGGTCCAGGCCCAGGGTTTTCTGGGCCCAGTCCAGGGCGGCCTCGGGCCGGGGCACCTCGATGAGGGGCCGGGTGTGGAGGAGCGCGGCCAGATCCCGGGCCACCCAGTTTTCGGCCCGCTGAAGGCGCGGAAGGTAGAGGTTGACCCCGCCGGGCTCGTCCTGGGGCTCGCTTTTGACCCGGCTGTCGAGGATCAGGGCGGCCAGGGCCGTTTCCAGCCCGGGCCGGCCGGCCTCGGGGAGAAGCGCCGAAACGGCCGGCCACAGTTCCCGATCGGGCAGGAACACGTGGCCCTCGTCGGCGGCCTGGTTGAGGGCGAAAAGAATGCCGGCGGCCAGCCGCTGGGGCGCGGCCGGGGACAGGCCCAGGGTGCGGGCCACCTTGTCGGCGGTGACGAAGCCCACACCGTCGATCTCGTAGGCCAGGCGGTACGGGTCCTCGCGGATGAGGGCGTCGGCGTCGTCGCCCAGACGGCGCAGGACGCGCAGGGCCACGGCCGGGCCCAGGCCGAACTCGGCCAGGAAGCTCAACAGGCGCTTGAGCCCCTGGGTGCGGCGCCAGGCGGCGATGATGCTCTCCCGCCGCTGCGCGCCCAGGCCCTCGACCTCGGTGAGGCGTTCGGGCGATTTTTCCAGAATGTCCAGGGTCTGGTCGCCGAAGCGGTCCACCAGGCGGCCGGCCAGGACCGGGCCTACCCCTTTGATGAGGCCCGAACCGAGGTATTTCTTCAAAGCCGATTCCGATTGCGGCGGAGCCAGACGGTGGCTCTGGACGGTAAATTGCGGACCATACTTGGGATTGGTGGAGAAGCGGCCCTCCATCTCGATGAATTCGCCCACGGCCGCGCCGGCCAGGTGGCCGACCGCGGTCACGGGCTGGCGGCGGCCGGGCACCCGGACGCTCATGACGGTGTAGCCGTTGTCGTCGTTGACGAAGGTGAGGCGCTCGATCCGTCCGGCGAGGCTTTCCAGCGGGCCGTCGGCGGGGGGGGGCCCGGTCGCCGGAGGACCGGCCTTCGGGGGGCCGGCCTTCGGAGGACCGTTCATAGGGCGGCCAGTTCCAGGGCCCGGGCCAGTCCCCGGGTGGGGAAGAGCTGGGAGGCTATGGCCGGGCTGATCTTCCAGCGGCCGTCCTCCTGGCGGCGGATGGCGATGAAGAATTCCTGGGTCAGGGAGCCCTCTATCACCAGGGTTCGCAGGTGCCCCTGCTGGCGCTCACGGTCAAAGAAGAAATCCTTGAAGCGGACCACCACGTCCTCGGCGCAGCCTTGGGGGCGGTAGGTTTGGGGGTCGAAGTCCTGACGGTAAAAGGCCTGCATCTCCATCTCCAAAGGCGCCCCGACCGGAGGGTGGAAGACCTTCCGGCCGGTGAGGTGAAAAAAGTTCCGCTGGCCGCCCACCCGCCACTTGCGCTCGTATTTGGTGTCCAGCTCCCCGGGCCGGTCCTCGCGGGTGACGGCCAGGGCCGAGCCCGCCGCCTGGTCCAGGGTCCATTCGGCCAATTCGGCGCTGTCGGTGACCAGGAGGAAAAGCCCGTCGTCCTTGAGGCGGCTGGCGGCCAAATCCAGGAAAGAGCGGGAAAAGAGGCGCCGGCCGGCCTGCCGCTCGTCCGGCCAGGGAATGGGAAAAAGAGAGCGGACCACGTCGAGGCTCCGGGGCGAGAAGCAACGTTCCAGGGCCGCCTCGCCCTTCATGAGCATCACCCGCACGTTGTCCCGGGGCGGGTCGGCCAGACGCCGCAGGGCCCGCTTGGCCGAGGCCCAGGCCACCTCCACGCCCACGTAGTCCCGTTCGGGCGCGGCCCGGCTGACGCGGTGGAGGTATTCGCCGTTGCCGAAGCCGATCTCCAGTTCCAGCGGGGCCGAACGGCCGAAAACCCCGGGCCAGTCCAGGGGCCGGGGGTGATCGACGGCTTTCAGGAGCGGGGCCAGGGAGCGGTAGTACTTTTTGGAAAACGCGGTCATCTTTGGTGCCCGAACCCGGGTATGGCCCAGGCCTTTTCCACCCGGTGCAGAATCCAGGTGGCCATGGTCACCAGGGCCAGGTAATAGAGCCCGGCCACGAAAAAGGTTTCGGTGTAGCGGAAGGTCTGGTCGGCCACGGAGCGGGCCATGCCGGTCAGTTCCATGGCCGACAGAACAAAGGCCAGGGAGGAATACTTGATGAGGTAGACGATCTCGTTGCCGCAGCCCGGCCAGGCCCGGCGCACGGCCTGGGGGATGACGATATTGAGGAAAATCTGCCCCTGGGTGAGGCCCAGGGCCCGGCCGGCCTGGAACTGGCCGCGCTTGATGGAGAGGATGGCCCCCCGGATGTATTCCGAATGGTAGGCCCCGCTGCACAGGGAAAACACCAGAACCGACGCCTGGTAGCGCGAAAGGTAGAAAATCCGCCAGAACTCCGGCAGGTCGTGGGCCTGGCAGAAGGACCGCAGCAGCATTCCCAAATCCGGAAGGCCATAGTAAAAGACCACCAGCTGCACCACCAGGGCCGTGCCCCGGAAGACCGAAACATACGCCGACAGGGGTTTTACCAGAATACGCGGATACCCCGTCCCCCGCACGGCCCCGACCAGGACGCCGAGGGCCAGGCCGCAGAGGGCCGAGGGCACGATGATCGACAGGCTCAGCCAGAACCCTTCGGTCAGTTGGGAAAACAGTTGATCGTAATAGGCGGTGTCGAACATGTGGTCCACAGGCTCCGCGGGCGGTCCGTCAGTGGGGGTTCGAGCCCATAAGCTCGGTCAGCTTCGAACAGAAATCGGCGGTGCGGCTGCCCGAACACTCGGCCAGGAGCGTGGCCGGCGATCCCGCCTCGACGATGCGGCCGGCCTCCATGAAGACGATTTCACTGGTCAGGTGACGGGCGAAGCCGATCTGGTGGGTGGCCATGAGCATGGTCATGCCGTTTTTGGCCAGGTCGGCGATGACGTTCAGCACCTCGCCGATGAGTTCCGGGTCCAGGGCGCTGGTGGGCTCGTCCAGGAGCATCACCTTGGGATCCATGGCCAGGGCCCGGGCGATGGAGACGCGCTGCTTCTGGCCGCCGGACAGTTGGGCCGGATACAGGGCGGCCTTGTCGGCCAGACCCACCCGGGCCAGTTCCTCCCGGGCCCGGGCCAAGGCCTGGTCCTTGGGCTGGTTCTTGACCTTGCGCAGGGCCATGGCCACGTTGTTTTCCGCCGTCAGATGATCGAACAGATTGAAATCCTGAAAGATCATGCCGATTTCCTGGCGGAAGGCGCAGATGTTGCGCCGGCCCATCTCGGCCGCCGAGCGGCCCTCCAGAACCACGTCCCCCCGGTCCGGCCGGATGAGGTAGTGGATGCACTGCAGGAGCGTGCTCTTGCCGCCCCCGGACGGGCCGATCAGGACCTTCAGCTCCCCTTTGTGCAGATCCAGGGAGACGTCGTCCAGAATCAGCTTCCCGCCGAGAGTTTTGGAGATGTTCTTCACTTCCAGGATGGGTGTCGTCATATGATCACTTTACGAGGCGCTGGAATCGACTTCCGCCAGGCCCGGGATGCGCACCCGGTGGTAGAGATGCAAAAGCAGCTTCACCCCCATCCAGGTCATCAGGTAGTACACCAGGCCCGCCAGGATGTACATCAAAAGGGTCCGGTGGGTGGTGGAGGCCACGGCCTTGAAACGGGACATGACTTCCATCACCCCGATGACGAAGGCGATGGCCGAATCCTTGAGCATGATGGAGTATTCGTTGGACCAGGCCGGGATGGAGATGCGCCAGGCCTGGGGCAGGATGATGTGCCACACCGCCCCGGCCGAGCCGAAGCCCAGGGCCTGGGCCGCCTTGAACTGGCCGGCCGGGAGGGACTGCATGGCCCCCCGGAAAATCTGCGACTGGTAGGCCGTGCTGCACAGCCCCAGCACCACCACCGCGCAGGCGAAGGCCGGCACCCGCACCCGGACGCCGAAAAGCGACATGACCAAATTCTCGAACTGGGACGAGAGCCCGAAAAAGAACATGAACATCAACACCAGGATCGGCACGCCCCGGAAGAACCAGACGTACACCCCCACCAGCCGGGCCCCCCACGGCGGGCCGTAGACCTGGAAGGAGGCCAGCGCGGTCCCCAGCACCAGGCCCATGAACATGCCCCCCAGCACCAAAAGGGCGGTCGTCCCCATGCCGCTCACGAGGAACACCACCGTCGGCCAGGTGATCTCCGTGGCGTCGAACAGGGCGGACAGGGAAAAGGAAACGGGGAGCAGGTCCATAATCACTCGAAGCGGATGCGGGCGGGAGAAAAACAGAGACCCGGCCGGCCGCCGGCGTTTTCACGTCGGCCGCCGGCCGGAAACGCTCTTAGTGGACTTCGCCGGGTTTGTACTTCTCGACCAGTTCCTTCCAGTAGGGGTCGGCCATGAGCTTGGCCAGGCCCTTGTTGACCATATCCAGGGTGGCCGCGTCGTCCTTGTTGACGCCGACGGCGAACTCTTCCTTGGGGATGCCGGCGTCGCCGACCATCTTGACGGGCAGTTTCGCGGCGATGTCGGCGGCCGGGGCGTCGTTGATGACGGCGGCGTCGATGCGGCCGTTGATGACGTCCTCGGCGGCCAGGGCGGCGCTGGGATATTCGGCCAGATCATACTTGCGGCCGTCCTGGCCGTTGGTGTCGGCCATGGCCTTGGCCTCGGAGGTGCCGGACTGGACCCCGATCTTCAGGCCCGAGGTCATGGCCTTTTCCGCGGTCAGGTCGGAATCCTTGGGCACCAGCACCACCTGCTTGACGGTCCAGTAGGGGGTGCTGAAGTTTATCTGGGTGGCCCGCTCCTCGGTCACCGAAAGGCCCGAGGAGATCATGTCGATCTTCTTGGCCTTGAGGCTGGCCACGATGCCGCTCCATTCCATGGGCTGATGGGTGACCTTGAAGCCCATTTCCTTGGCGATCCAGTTCATGGCGTCGACGTCGAAGCCGGTGGGCTTCCCGTCGGGGCCGATGTAGGCGAAGGGCGGAAAGTTGGCGTCGATGCCGTTGATGTACGTCTTGTCCTTGTCCTGGGCCAGGGCCGGGACGCTCAGGGCCATCATCAGCGCGAAAAGAACGATGAGCTTTTTGACCATACGAAACACCTCCGAGGTCTAAGGCGGCGCGGGAAATCGAGCGCCGGTCCGGCCGCGCGCCGCCGGCTTTTCAAAAAAGCGGGGACACGCCCGGCCGGGAACCGCCGTCCTGATAGTCCCGCGCGGCTCCTTCTTTTGTTGTCGGCCGCTTATCGGGCCGCGATATCTGGAACGGGCCTGATTATACCAGATTACCCCCGGTTTGGGCCACAAGAATCGATGAAATTTGTGCCGGGGCAATTTTTACGGTAAACTAGGAAAGGTCGGCCCATCCGGGCCGGCGGAGACGGAAGGTAATTTCGCCGCGAATACACATTTGCGAGGTGCCCTTTTGGCCAGTTCTCCTCCCGAGATGGATTCCCGCACGGCCAAGCTCCTGCCCTGGCTGGTGGCGTTGTCGTTTTTCATGCAGATGCTCGACGGCACGATTCTGAACACGGCCCTGCCGAGCATCGCCCGAGACCTCCACGTAAACCCCCTGCGGATGCAGACCGTGGTCATTTCCTATCTGGTGACCATGGCCATCTGCATCCCGGCCTCGGGCTGGCTGACCGACCGGCTCGGCCCCCGGCGGCTGATGGCCTGGTCCATCGGCCTCTTCACCTTCGGTTCCCTGTGTTGCGCCCTGTCCACGAGCCTGTATTTCATGGTCGTCTCCCGCGTCATCCAGGGCGCCGGCGGCGCCTTGATGGTGCCTGTGGGCCGCCTGGTGATCCTCAGGATGTATCCCAAGGGCGAACTGGTGCGGGTGTTGAGCATCATCCCCATGCCCGGGCTTTTCGGCTCCCTCATCGGCCCGGCCCTGGGCGGGTTTCTGGTGGAATACGCCACCTGGCACTGGATCTTCCTCATCAACATTCCGGTGGGCGTGGTGAGCATCCTGGCCACCCGCCGGCTCATGCCCCTCTTCGAACCGGAAAAGGGCCGCCCCTTCGATTTCCCGGGTTTCCTGGTCTTCGCCCTGTCGCTGGTGCTGATCACCGTGGCCCTGGAAGGCCTGGGCAATCCGCGTTTCAGCCACCCCCTGGCCGTGGGCCTCACGGCCCTGACCTTCGTGTCCCAGGGGGTGTACTGGTGGCTTTTGGCGGCCCGGGAACATTCCCTGTTCAAGCCCTCGATCTTCAAAACCAGGACGTTCAGCGTGGGCCTGGCCGGGAACCTCGTGGCCCGGCTGGGCTCCGGGGCCACCCCGTTCCTCTTGCCGCTTCTTTTGCAGGTGGTTTTGGGCTATTCGCCGCTGGTGGCCGGTTTGATGATGATGCCCATGGCCCTGGCCTCGGTCTGCGCCAAGCTCCTGTCCCGGCCCCTGGCCGGCCGCTTCCGCTACCGCACCATCCTCCTGACCAACACCTTTCTCCAGGGGGCCCTCATCGCCAGCCTGGCCCTGGTGCCGATGAACCTCAATCCCGTCGCCTTCTGCCTTCAGCTGGCGGCCCTGGGCGCGGTCAACTCGGTGCAGTTTTCCTTCCTCAACACCTATACCCTCATGGATCTCCCCTATGCGGATTCGGGCAGCGGCAACGCCCTGATGTCGGTGATGATGCAGCTTTCCCAGAGCATGGCCGTGGGGCTGGCGGCAAGCATCCTCATCATTTTCCAGGGCACGGCCCAGGTGGGCCCCGGCTCGGATCTGAGCCTGGTGCTGACCGCCTTCCACTACACCTTCGTGGTCATCGGCGGCACATCCGTACTTTCGGCCATCCTGTTCTTTTTCGCCCCCAGGAAATAGACAAACCCCGCCCCGGACCATCCGTCCGGGGCGGGGCGTTCAGCGGCCGCACGCGCCCCCGGCCTCAGAGCCGATGCTCCTTGATCTTGCGGTACAAGGTGGCCACGCCGATGCCCAGGGCCTTGGCCGCCTTGGCTTTGGCCTTGGAATCCTGGCCGAAGATGGTCAGGGCCCGCTCGATGGCCCGGCGCTCCAGCTTGGAGAGAGGCTCCACCAGGCCCTCGCCCGCGGATTCCTCCAGCTTCAGGCCAGGCGGCCGCTTGGTCCCGGCCGTGACCTTGGCCGGCAGAACCTCCGCGCTCAGGTAGCCGCGCTCGGGCATCATGTTGACCGCGTATTCGATGACGTTCTCCAGCTCCCGCACGTTCCCGGGCCAGTCGTAGGCCGCCAGGGCCGACAGGACCTCCTCGTTGACGGCCCCGACTTCCTTGCCGAAGAGGCGGGCGTATTTGGCCAGGAAGTGGTTGACCAGGGGGGAGAGGTCGTCCAGCCGCTCCCGCAGGGGGGGCAGTTCCAGGGGGATGACGTTGAGGCGATAGTAGAGGTCCTCGCGGAACATGCCCTGCTCGATGCTCTTGACCAGGTCGGCGTTGGTGGCGGCGATGACCCGCACGTCGATGTCCAGCAGCACGTTGGAGCCCAGCCGGGTCAGCTGCCGCTCCTGGAGGACGCGCAGGAGTTTCACCTGGAGATACAACGGGAGCGTCCCGATTTCGTCCAGAAAGATGACCCCGTGGTTGGCCAGCTCGAACTTGCCGATGCGGCCCTTGGGGTTGGCCCCGGAAAAGGCCCCCCGGGCGTAGCCGAACAGTTCGCTTTCCAAGAGGGTTTCCGGGATGGCCCCGCAGTTGAGGCCGATGAAGGGTTTGTCCCGACGGTCGCTTTCGGCGTGGATGGCCCGGGCCACGAGTTCTTTTCCGGTGCCGCTTTCGCCGGTGATGAGGACCGTGGAGGTGGACCCGGCCACCTGTTTGATCTGGCTTTTCAAAAGCTTCATCCGGGACGAGGCGCCCACCAGGGTGTCCAGGCCCGGTCCCACGCTGGTCTCGGCGGTGAAACCGGAGATCTGGTCCTTGAAGCGGGTGAGGGTGTTGAAGATGAGAATGGAGGAAAAATCCGGGTCCAGCCCGCCCAGAAGGTGCCGCCGCCCCACCACCAGGGACCGGCGGCCGTCGACCACCACCACGAATTCGTCAAATTCGGAAAAGCGCTCGCCCGTGGTGTGGGCCTCGAGGTCGGCGGGCGGGTCGCCCTCGGCCAGGCCCAGTTCGGTGCGGGCCCGGGCGTTGATGTGGAAGGGCCGGCCGAGATTGTCGAAGACGATGATGCCCCGGTCGTTCATGTCCAGCACCTGGACCATGACCTCGTTGAACTGGCGGGCCTTGTTGAGCCGGGCCCGTTCCCCCAGGCGGGAGCTGATGAGGGCCGCGATCTGTTCGACGAAATAGGTGTAGGTGTCGTAGTGGGCCAGCACGTGGTCCCGGTGTTCGTCGGTGAAGCAGACCAGCCCCAGGACGCCCAGGACCTGCCCCTCGGTCATGATGGGGGCGCAGAAGGTCAGTTTTTCCTGGCAGTTCCCCCGGCTGGGGCAGCCCTCGCACAATTCGCTGTGGCCGGAATTGGTCATGAAGACCGGCTCCCCCGTGGCCAGGGCGTGGCCGTAGATCTGCCCGGCCGTGGCCAGGCTCTGGCCCACGCTGTCGGCATACACGCCGGTGCCGGCGATACGCTTGAGGTCCGCGTCGACCACTTCCACGTCAATGCCGGTGACCCGGGCCACCACGGACACGCACCGGGTTATGTATGACGTTATGGAAGACAGCATGGCGCCTCCTGCCGGTTTGGTCTGGGGTTGTTTTTTGGCATTATGACATATCCGAAAAATTCTGGAAAGTCCCCGCGCCGGGGAACCGGCTCGATGACCGCCCGGAAAACGTGTTCCGCGCGGCGGCAAAAAGAAAAGTCGCTGAAACAGCGACTTTTCACGTTTGGCCGGCCGAATCCCCCTTCGGGAGAGCCGGAAAGGGGCCCGGACCGGGACTCACTCGATAACCGCCAGCACCACGTCGGCTTCGACCGCGTCCTCCTCCTTGACCTTGAGGCTCTTGACCTGGCCGTTGCAGGGAGCGGCGACGGGCACCTCCATTTTCATCACTTCCATGATCAGGAGTTCGTCATCCGTCTTGACCTGATCGCCTTCCTTGACCAGAATTTTCCAGATATTGCCGCTCATCGGCGCGCAGACGTCAGCCATTTTCCCTCCAGGGTTTCAAACCCGTGCCGGTCCCCCCCCGGTCCGGAGAACCGGGGGGGCCAGCGCCGTAGTAACTTGCCGTGCTCGACGGGCCCGTCCCGGGGCTTTCGGGACGCGGCTTAAAGCGGCATGATATACCAAACCTTTTCGGGATGCAAGGCATGGCCGCAACTTTCCGGCCGCCGGTCAGCCGCGGTCATTCCCATCCTCTCCCGGCGCCTGGAAAAAGTACGCGGCCCGGTGCCGAAAGGGAGAGGCGTCGGCTCCCTCTTCGCTTTATATTGCTCCGGCAATTAAATAAGTCGTCAAATTTTGACGCTTTTCACCGGGCCCTTCATGTCGTAAAACACGGCTTCGGCGTCGGCCAGATAAAAGGCGCCCATCTTGGGGCCGTCGGGCGCGCCGTATATTTCTTTCAAAAACGGCATGGCCGCCACTGCCGCTTCGAAAACCGGGGGCCGGTCGTCGAACACGGCCTGGCCGTGGAAGCGCAGCCACTGGCCGTCGGCCGCGCAGGAGACGATCTCCACCTTGGGATTGGCCTTCATCTGCTTATAGACGTCCTTGTGGTTGCCGACGCCGAAATAGATCCGGCCCTCGTACTCCATGACAAAACCCAGCGGCCGGGCCTTGGGCTGGTCGCCCTGGGCCGTGGCCAGAAAAAACACCTTGTTGGCCCGCAAAAAATCCAAAACCTCGGACATCTCCGCTCCTTTCTCCGGGGCGGCCAGGCCGCCGACGGACCGTTTCTCTTGCCATGCGCAGGCTCCGGAGATTTTTTCAAGGTTCCCTTGATTTTATGTCCCCGGTTCATTTATTATGGGATTTTTAACCGTGAGCCGGCCTTCAAGCCCCCATTCCCTTCAAACCATATACGAAAACAGTAAAGGATATCGCCGGAAAATGCAAGGAGCGAATATGCCTGAGAACAAGGTGCTCATCATCGACTATGGCTCCCAGGTCACCCAGCTGATCGCCCGCCGGGTGCGGGAGGCCGGGGTGTACTCGGAGATTCTGCCCTCCTGGGCCAAGGCCGAGGACATCCGGAGCAAAAACCCCGGGGCGGTGATCCTCTCCGGCGGCCCGGCCAGCGTGACCGACCCCGGGGCCCCGGCCCTGAACCCGGCCATCCTGGAATTGGGGGTGCCTGTCTTAGGCATCTGCTACGGCCTCCAGCTCCTGGCCCACACCCTGGGCGGCCGGCTGGCCCGGTCCGAGGACCGGGAATACGGCCCGGCCCAGCTGGATATCGCGGACGCGAGTTGCCCGCTTTTCACCAACCTGCCCCGCTCGGCCCGGGTCTGGATGTCCCACGGCGACAAGGTGGACACCCCCCCGCCGGGCTTCAGAATCCTGGCCGGCACCCCGAACCTGACCGTGGCCGCCATGGCCGACGACCGGCGGCGGCTCTACGGGGTCCAGTTCCACCCCGAGGTCCACCACACTGAAATCGGGGTGGACCTGATCAAGAATTTCCTGGCCCTGGCCGGCCTGGCGGCCGATTGGAACATGGCCTCCTTTGTGGAACGCTCCCTGGCCGAGATGAAAAAGCAGGTGGGCGACAGGCGGGTCATCTGCGCTCTCTCCGGCGGGGTGGATTCCACAGTGGTGGCGGTCTTGCTCAACCAGGCCATCGGCCGCAACCTCCACTGCATCTTCGTGGATCACGGCCTCCTGCGGCAGGGCGAAGTGGAAGAGGTGCGGGACCGCATCGCCGCCCACTACAACCTCAACCTCACCGTGGTCGACGCCTCCGACCTCTTCCTCTCCCGCCTCGACGGGGTGGAGGACCCGGAGCAGAAACGCAAAATCATCGGCAACACCTTCATCGAGGTCTTCGAGGCCGAGGCGGCCAAGCTGGGGCACGTGGATTTCCTGGCCCAGGGCACCATCTACCCCGACGTCATCGAATCCGTCTCCCCCTTGGGCGGGGCCTCGGTCACCATCAAAAGCCACCACAACGTGGGGGGCCTCCCGGAGAAGATGAACCTGGCCCTGGTGGAGCCCCTGCGCGAACTCTTCAAGGACGAGGTGCGGGCCGTGGGCGCGGAATTGGGCCTGCCGGAAAGCTTCATCTGGCGCCAGCCCTTCCCCGGGCCGGGCCTGGCCATCCGCATCATCGGGCCGGTGAGCCGCGAACGCCTGGACATCCTCCGCCGCGCCGACGCCATCGTCCAGGAGGAACTCAAGGAAAGCGGCCTATACACCAAAATCTGGCAGGGCTTCGCCATCCTCCTGCCCCTTAAAACCGTGGGCGTCATGGGCGACGGCCGCACTTACGAAAACGTGGTGGCCGTCCGCGCGGTCAACAGCGTCGACGCCATGACCGCCGACTGGTCCCGCCTGCCCTACGACTTCCTGGAAACCCTCTCCCGCCGCATCATCAACGAAGTGACCGGAGTCAACCGCGTGGTCTACGACATCTCCCCCAAACCCCCCAGCACCATCGAGTGGGAATGAGGAGATTGCGGTAACGGGCTAAAAGTAGTGAGGGCTCCGCGCCCCCGCACCCTCATTGCAAACTTCCAGTTTGCAATCTCAGCTTTATCGCAAATTCTTATTTGCGATTGTGCCAGGGCAGAGCCCTGGCCCCCACGAAGCCCCGGAGGAACCGGGGCTTCGTGCTTTATGGTGTGTCGGAGCCAGTCGTGGCATAGTGCCCGCCCCGGCAGGAAAAGGTACGGTTGAGGGCAGACTCCGCTAGCATGCAAAACGCTCTGAACGCCGGGTTGAGCCGGTCGGTCCGGACGTGAAAAATAAAAAGGCGGCCCCGGGCGGGGCCGCCTTTTTCATGTCCGCCGGCGAGCGGCGCATCAGAAAAAGAGGAAGGTCAAGACCACGAACAGCGGCACCAGGATGCCCACAGACCAGGCCATATAGCCGAAAAAGCTGGGCATTTTTACACCCTGCTCGATGGCTATGGAACGGACCATAAAGTTGGGGGCGTTACCGATGTAGGTGTTGGCGCCCATGAACACGGCCCCGGCGCTGATGGCCGTCAGGGTTTCGGGGATGACGTTCATCAGGGTCTGGGCGTCGCCGCCGGCCATGTTGAAGAAAACCAGGTAGGTGGGGGCGTTGTCGAGGAAGCTCGAAAGGCCCCCGGTCAGCCAGAAGTATGCGTGGTTCACCGGCTGGCCGTCGGCTCCGGTGGCCAGGGCCACCAGGTCCCGGAGGGCCCCGCTTTCCCCGGCCCGCAGAATGGCGATGGCCGGGGCCATGGTGATGAAGATGCCGGCGAAGAGCTTGGCCACCTCCAGGATGGGCTCCCAGGTGAAGTCGTTGCCTCGGCGGGTTTCCCGGGACGTCAGCTTCAGGGAGGCCAGAGTTAAGAGTAAAAGAAGTGCATCCCGGAACAGATTGGGCCAGGCTATTTTAATATCGTGATAAATGGTCAAGCCGCCTTCCGTCTTCCAAATACCGCTCACCAGAACGGCTCCCATCACTCCCACAAGAAGGACCAGGTTGAGCCCCCCTTCCAGCCCTAACTTCTCCTTGGGGCCCAAATCGTCATGCACCGGTCGTCCTTCCCGGGCGTACAGAATGGAATCCACAAGGAAATAAAGGCCGAGCAGGCAAACGGACAAAAAGAGGTATTCGTGAAACAGGTTGGTGGTGGTCCAGAAAAAACTGATTCCTTTCAAAAAGCCCAAAAACAGGGGCGGATCGCCCAGAGGGGTCAAGGAACCGCCGATGTTGGCCACCAGAAAAATAAAAAAAACCATGGAGTGCACCTGGTGGCGTCGGTGCCCGTTGGCCCGGAGCAAGGGCCGGATGAGCAGCATGGCTGCGCCGGTGGTGCCCATCAGGTT